>NZ_CP158165.1:5436573-6040637 GCF_040254265.1 Kribbella sp. HUAS MG21 | reverse complement strand
TCCGCGCCCGTGAACGCGCAGCGGAAGTCCTCCGGGCGGATCCGCGGCGCGAAGCCGAGATGACCCTTCGGCCCGTGGTACTCGTAGCCGCAGGCCGCCAGGTAGACGCCGTACCCCATCATCGCCCGCGCGTAGTGGTCGCTGGCCTCGATCTCGTTGTAAGGGTTGCGTTTCTCCCCGGAGTACCGCTCGTACAGCGCGCGCGTGACGGCCAGCGCCTCCTCGGTCATCCCCTCGGCGAACAGGTGCGCGGCGAACTGGTACTCCTGCCCGGTCCACACCTCGTTGAAGTACATCAGCCCGCGGGTCTCGGACGATCCGCCGTGCGGCCAGGTCGCCATCAGGACGCCGCTCTCGCCTTCGGTCGTGTACACGCGCCCGACGTTGATGCCCGGCGGCCGGTACGTGCCCGGGTCCGCACGGAAGTTCCCCTCGTACAGGCTGCGCAAGGCCGTCCGCGCCTGGTCGGCGGGGAACACCCGTGGCAGTCCGAGCTGTGCGGCGTAGGTCTGCCCGTACATCTGGTCGATGAAGAGCCCGCGATTGCTGTTCTCGGCCGTCGGATGCGCCGGGTCGACCTTCTGCACGTAGTACCCGTAGTCGTCGTTCCACAAGGACCCGGAGATGTACGCCGACCCGCGCTCGGCGATCGCGGTGTACCGATCGGCGCTCGCCCGGTCGCCGACCTCACCGGCCATCGCGGCGGCCGCGTGCAGCGCCGCGACGTACAGGCCGCTGATCCACGGGATCTCGCCGAACCACTCGGTGTCGAGGGTGTTCCACTGGCTGCCCCGGAAGATCCCGTCCTCGTCGGCGCCGTCCCGGTGCGTGACCAGGAACTCCACCGCGGTCCGTACCCGCGGCCACGCGCGGCGGAGGAACGCCGCGTCCTTGCTCATCTGGTGCTCGCGGTAGATCCGCAGGATCGTGCCCGGTTGCCCGTCCGCGAACGAGCTCGACGCGTCGCCGGCCTCACCGCGGTTGCCGATCTCGCCGGTCGGCCGGAACGCGATGCCGAGGTCGACCCGCTCCCGGGTGTCGCGCTCGAGCTCGGGGAACAGCCGCCCGATCGCCTGCGCGTAGTTCCACACGTGCTCGCAGGTCCCCGCGCAGCAGTACGTGCCCTCCCACGCGTAGAAGCGCCCGTCGTCCCAGCGGTAGCACGTGCTGGTCGCGATCGTCGACGCCGTCGCGAGCGTCCGTTCGAGGAACCAGTGTGGCAGCGACGAGTCGTCGTACCACGTCCGCACCCAGGCCTTCGTGTCGCGCTCGAGCCGGTCCGCGTGCTTCCCGACGTACTCGACGACCTCGCGCGCCGAGCCGAACCGGGTCGCGTAGTGCCGCCGGAACGTCGACGCGCCGACGAGTTCGGCGAACAGCTCGCGCTCGGGGTTGGGGAAGAACCAGCCGAACGCGAAGCGGATCGTCCGTGACTCTCCCGGAGCCAGCGTCACCGTCACGGCGACGGTCCCTGCCTGCGGCCCGTCCGAGTCGGCCGGACCGGACCCGGAGTCGAACAGCGCGTCGGCGGTCGACCAGTCCGCGATCGACGCGCGCGCGACCGCGCCCTGGGTCAGCGCGGCCAGCGCGAAGGTGCCGCCGTCCGGGCGTTCCGCCACCGGCTGCCGGCGGATCGGGCGGTCGCTGAACACGATCCGGTCCACGTTGATGTGGCCCCAGCCGCCCGTGTGCTCGTCGACGATCTCGATGCGAGCTGTCCGGCCCGCGTACTTGCCGACGTCCAGCGACACCGCGGTCAGCGGCTCGATGTCGGTGCCGGACGCCGAGGCCACGACCTGCCCGTCGACCACGACCCGCAGGCACGTCTCGTCCTTGTGGTGCCCGCCGCCGACCCACGCCGTCACGAAACGCCGCTCGACGACGAACTCGCGGCTGGTCAGCGAACCCGTGAACCGGTCCGGATCGCCCGTCCCGCGGAAGTTGTACGACGTCACGAACCGCCCGCTGACGTTCAGCTCGGTGCGCACCCCGAACGGCCGGCGGAACCCGTCGGGCGTCTCCGCCGCGGTCACCGGGCCCGCGCCGAAGGCGTCACCCGTCACGGTCCAGCCCTCGTACGTCGTCCTGTCCCAGGTCTCGAACACGATGTCCGGGCGGTCCGTGAAGACGATCGCGTCGCAGCTGATGTGGCCCCATCCGCCGGTGTGGTCGTCGACGATCTCGATCCGCGCGGTCCGTCCGGCGAACGCGCCGACGTCCAGCATCCGCGCGACCAGCGGCTCGCTCTCGTCGCCGGTCGCGGACGCCACGACCTGCCCGTCGACGACCACGTTCACGCAGGTCGCGCCGGCGTGCCCGCCGCCGCTCACCCCGACCGCGACGTACCGCCGCTCGATCGTGAACTCGCGGCTCGTCAGCTTCCCGACCGACCCGTCGGCCGTGCCGCCGCGGAAGTCGTACGACGTGACGAACCAGGTCCCCGACACGTTCAGGTCGCCGAAACGCTTCATCAGGTTCGGTACGTCGACCGGCCGCACCGGGCCCGCGCCGAAGGCGTCACCGGTGACGGTCCAGCCGTCGTACGTGTCCTTCTCCCAGTCCTCGAAGAGGATGTCGTCCTGCTCCGCGACGTCGTCGACCGCGCCGAACTGGATCCCGTTCCGGAACGCGCGCGCCTGCAGCCGGGTCGGCTGGCGCTTGCGGCTGTCGATGCACACCGGGTTCTCGGCGTACCCGAGCAATGTCGCGCGGACCGCGGCCGACGACGTGTTCCGCAGCGTGAACGACAGGATCGTCGTCGGCAGCGTCGAGTCCAGCGTGGCCAGCGGAACGAACGGCGAGAACGCCTCCAGCCGCACGGACACCGGGCTGTCCGGGTCGGCGTATGCCACCCGCCCGACCGGGTACGAACCGGTGAACCGCACGTCCTCGAACCCGGCCGCGTCGACCGTCCTGGTCGTCGTCCTGCCCTTCGAGGTGGTCCGCAGCGCGAAGCCCTGACCGAACTGGGAGGCGCCCGGCTGGTCGGCCGACAGCGGGTGCGCGTAGTTGTGACCGGAGAAGTCGGCGCCGCCGAGCGGGAACGACGTCGGGTTGAAGATGTCCCACGCCCAGAGCCGCCCGTCGCCGGCGAGGTACACCTGGCCGGTGGTCCCGCCGCCGACCGGCATGCCGATCTTCGGCAGGGCGGCGCCGGTGTACGTCGTCGGCGTACCGCGGCCGAACAGCACCGCGCGATCGACCCGCGGCGGCGCCGCCAGCTGCTGAGGAGCGGCGGTGGCGGTCAAGCCGGGCACGGTCAGCGCACCGACCGCCCCGGCACCGAGGGCGATGAACGTACGGCGGCTCAGGTGCGCGCGAGGGCAGTCGCCGGAACAGGAACGGTTGGCACAGCCGGGCGGAAGCTGGGAGGCGGTCATTCGTTCTCCTTGGGCGGGGCAAGCGGGAGAAATCGATTTCCGACACCGTAGCCAGCGCTCGGACGCAGGTCAACGGGTGGGAACTCGTACTCTCTTACCGGGAGGACGCAACGAACTGGGTGGTTCCGAGCGTCTTCTCGTTCGGAGAGGGGGGCGAGTGGCGAAGAGGCGGGTGGGGACCACCGTCGCGCTGACGCTTGTCTGCGTCCTGGTCTGCGGGATCGCGTTCGCCGGCGCGGTCTTCGTGCTGATGCCGGGCGCCCGGGACCGCGGTACGACGGCCTCGGCCGGCGGATCGCCCACGCCGAACGGGCCCGGACCGCGACCGAACCAGAGCCCGACCCAGAACCCGACGCCGAGCCTCCCCGCCCCGAGCGAGGAGCCGTTGCCGGGTGTCGACACGCCGGCCACTCCCCCGCCGTCGACGCCGGTCGCCAACACCGGGACGTACGAATGCCCGGGCTTCAGCGGCATCCAGCTGCCGGTGTCGATGGTGATGGCCGACACCTTCGCCTGGGGCGACGACCCACCGTCCAAGGTCGGCAACGGGAACGGCGACATCGACTGGCGGTCCAACCCGTACCAGAAACCGAGCTGGTACATGTGGCTGCACTCGCTGCGCTGGCTCGGCAACGGCATCGACGCCGGGAAGCGCGGCGACCGCAAGACGCTCCGGCACGTGCTCGCGATCATCGAGGACTGGGTGCGCGACAACCCGTACAGCTGGAAGGGCGACGTCGGCGCCTGGGAGGCGACCATGCATCGCACCAACGTGCTGCTGTGCGCGCGCCAGGCCGTCCTCACCGGCACGCGGGTCAGCGCACTGCCGTCGCAGTACGCCTGGTTGGACAAGGCCCTGATCGACCACGCCCAGTTCATGATCGTGAACTGGAGCGGTACGGCGAACCACGGGACCGACGAGAGCATCGCGCTGTTCGGCGTCGGGTGCACGCTGAAGCGGCCGGAGCTCAGGAAGCTCGCGGTGGACCGGCTGACGCAGGCGATCAGCACCGCGATCGATCCGCAGGGCTCGACGAACGAGCAGTCGGTCGGGTACGCGATGTTCAACTACCTGCTCTGGGGCCGCGCGACCACGGCGTTGCAGCGCTGCGGCGCGAACCCCGGCCCGGTGATCGCGCAACGCCGGGCCGCGCTGTCGGAGTGGCTCGCGCTCGCCACCAAGTCGACGGGTGAGCTGCCGCAGGTCGGGGACGCCGTACGGCAGAAGCCGGTCGGGGCGGCCGGGACCGCGCTGGACTACGTCGCCTCGCTCGGGAAGCGCGGCACGAAACCGTCGAAACGGGTCGCGGTGTTCGACGCCGGGTACATCTTCGGGCGCACCGGCTGGGGCGAGACCCGGCCGTTCGCGCAAGAGTCGACGTACAGCATCCGGTACGGCGCCGCGCGCCGGCTGCACGGGCACGACGACCACATGTCGATCACCTACGCGTCGCACGGGCGGGACGTGCTGATCGACCCGGGCCACTCCGGGTACCAGCTCGACAAGTGGCAGGCGTGGACGAAGAGCGCGGCCGCGCACAACGTGATGACGATCCCGTCCGCGGACACCGCGCCCGTCGAGACGCGGTTGCTGCGCGCATCGATCACGCCGACCTGGGAGTCGTACTCGCTCGCCGACTCGCCGGCCCCCGGAGTCACCCGCAGACGCGACGTCCTGGTGCTGAAGGATCCCGACCTGGTCGTCACGCTCGACCGCGGCCAGGCGACGAGCAGCCAGCGGTACGAGACGCTCTGGCATCTCGCGCCGGACCAGAAGGTGACGGTCCAGTCCCCCACGGCCGCCGTCGCGATGAAACCGGGTGACAAGTCGAAGACGTACCTGCTGCAGATCCCTTACCAGCAGCAGCCGCCGGCCGACGGCATCACCGTGGTGCAGGGACAGCAGGATCCGGTGCAGGGCTGGTACTACCCCGACATCTTCCACCGGCAGTCCGCGCCGGTGGTGAAGTTCAACCGGACCGGGACGAGTGCGGCCGTGCTCTCGGCGATCGTCCCGGCCGGAACCAGCGAGGCCGTCACCTACAAGACCCGGACCGTCAGCGGCATGTTCTTCGTCGACCTGACTGTCGGCGCCCGGAAGGCCACCATCCGGATCCTGGCCGACGGGCGGCTGTCCCGGATCAGCTGAGGTTTCGTCCCGCGACCGCTCGGTTACCGGGCGGAGCGTGGGTGTCGGACTCGCCTTGGCGTCGGCGTTGTGCTTCGGCCTGTCGGATTTCGCCGCGGGACTGGCGGCCCGCCGGTTGCACAGCGCGGTTGTCGTCCTGCTCGGCCAGCTCTTCGGCGTCGTCGCGGTGACGCTGCTCGCGCTGGTCGTCGCGGCTCCGGGCGTCACCCCGGCCGCGCTGGCCTGGGGCGCACTGTCCGGGATCGGGACGGGGCTCGGGGCCGCGTTCCTGTTCCAGGCGATGAAGATCGGGCGGTTCGGTCTCGTCGTACCGCTGAGTGACGTCGCCGGGGTCGCGATCCCGGTCGTGCTCGGAGTGGTGCTGCTGGACGATCACCTGCGCTGGTGGGCGTGGGTCGGCTTCGCGATCTCCGTCCCCGCGATCTGGTTGCTGACCAGCCGGCGCGGTCCGCGCTCGGGCACGACCGCGGGCGCCGGGTGGGCCCTGCTGTCCGGCGCCGCGTTCGCGTTGCAGTACGTCGCGCTGGCTCAGGCCGACGCCGCAGCCGGATTGTGGCCGTTGGCACTCAACCGCCTGGTTGCCGTCCTGACCGTCGCTCCGATCGCCGTACGTCGCGACCGCCTCCGGATGGAGCCTCGTACGGCGGGGCTCGCGATCGCGTCCGGTGTCCTCGGCACCTCCGCGATCGCCGCGTTCCTGTTCGCGACCCGCGAGCAGGCCCTCTCGGTTGCGGTCGTCCTGACCTCGCTCTACCCGGCTGTCACCGTGCTCCTCGGCCTGACCGTCCTGCACGAGCGCCTCACCCTCCGGCAGATCGCCGGCCTGGCCTGCGCAACAGCCACCGTCGTACTCGTCTCCCTCTGACCGGGCTGAGCGACCTGCTCAGCCCTGTCGCGTCGCAGTGAGCGCTGTCGCCTTGGCCTCGGAGGCGAACGCCTCGCGCGGGGTCTGGACCGAGGCCAGCGACACGATGTCCCGGCCGTAGAAGAACGCCACCAGCCAGATCGCCAGCACCCGCACCTTGCGGTCCCACGTCGGGACCGCGAGGACGTGGTACCCGCGGTGCATCAGCCACGCGAGCAGGCCCTTGATGACGATCCGGCGGTACTGGAAGATCCCGCTGCCCAGACCGAGAGTCGCGATCACGCCGAGGCTGTGGTGCACGTAGTTCTTCGGCTCCTTGCCGCGCAGCGACCGCAGCAGGTTCTTCGCCAGCCGCTTCCCCTGCCGTACGGCGTTCTGCGCGTTCGGGACCGTGTACGCCCCCTCGACCGGCGACGTGAGGTCCGGCACGGCCGCGTCGTCGCCGGCCGCCCACGCGTCCGGGATCACCGCGGCGTCGGTGCCGATCCGCAGGTCCGCGCGCACCTGCACCATGCCGCGCTCGTTGTGCGGCAGGTCGGTGTGGTTGCGCAGCAGCCGCGTCGCGGCGTTGCCCGCCGTCCAGACGATCAGCTCCGAGTCGAACTCGCTGCCGTCGGACAGCACCACGTGACCGTCGTCGGCCGACTGCATCGTGGTGTTCAGGTGCACGGTCGCGCCGCGCTTCTCGAGCATCTTCACGACCCACTCGCCCGGCTTGTCGCTGACCTCGGGCAGGATCCGGCCGGTCGCCTCGACGAGATGGAACGCGAGGTCGCTCTCCGACAGCTCCGGGTACTTCTTCAGCAACGCCCGCGCCAGCGAGAACAGCTCCGCGAACCCTTCCACACCGGAGAAACCGCCGCCCACGAACGTGACCGTCAGCAGCTTCCGCCGCGCCGGCCCCGGCTCCAGCCCGGCCGCCTCGTCGAACGCGGTGAACAGCCGGTCCCGGATCGCCACGGCTTCCTCGACGTGCTTCATCCCGATCGCCCGCTCGGCCACGCCCGGGACGTCGAAGGTCCGCGTCACGGCGCCCGCGGTGACCGCGATCACGTCGTACGTCATCGTGTACTCCGGGCCCTGCGCCGGACGGATCGTCACGGACTTGTCCGCGTGCGAGATGCCGGTCACCATACCGGCCACCAGCTTCGTGTGCTTGAGGTTCCGGCGCAGCGAGACCGCCGCGTGCCGGGCCTCGACCGATCCGGCCACCACCTCGGGCAGGAACGGCTGGTACGTCATGTACGGCCGCGGGTCGACCACGATCACCTCGGCCTCACCCCGCCGCAACTTCTTCTCCAACCGCCACGCCGTGTAGAACCCGGCATACCCGCCGCCCACCACCAGGATCCTGCGCACCGCACTCTCCGTCCGTCGTCGTCTCACCGCTATGACACGCAGCCTCGTCCGGATGTGACATCGCTACGGGCGGAGCTGTTTCCGGGAGGTGATGCCCAGCTTGGCGAAGACCTTGCGCAGATGCCACTCCACCGTGTGCTGGCTGAGGAACATCTGCGCGCCGATCTCCGCGTTCGTCAGCCCGGCACCGGCCAGATCCGCGATCCGCGCCTCCTGCGCCGTCAGCGTGTCCCGCCCCGAACTGTCCGCCGTACGCCGCTCGTCCAGCACCTCGCCGGTCGCCGCCAGCTCCTTCGCCGCCCGCTCCGCGAACCCGTCCGCCCCGGCCTCGGCGAACACCTTGTACGCCATCCGCAGCTGTCCACGCGCGTCCTGCCGACGGCCTTCCCTGCGCAGCCATTCGCCGTACACCAGGTGCGTCCGCGCCAGGTCCATCCGCATCCGCGTGCGGCCCAGTCGCTCGACCGCTTCCTCGTACGCCGCCTCGGCCGCGGGCCCGGTCGCCCGCAGGCCGGTCGCGCGGGCCAGGACCCCGAGCCCCCAGTCCGTCCCGTTCGGCTCGGCCGCGGCGCGGAGCCGCTCGTGGGCGTCGGCCGCAGCCTCCGGCCGACCTGCGCGAGTCGCCGCCTCGATCACCTCGGCCAGCGCAAGGTTCGAGACGCCGTGCTCGTCCGGGTACGCCGTCGCGGCGAGCGCGGACTCCAGCGCTGCCGGGTACTGGGCCAGGCCGTTGAGCAGGATCGCGCTGGTCAGGTGTGCGTTCGCCACCGCGCCGCCTTCGCCGCGGCTGGTCGAGTCCTCCAGGCTGCCGGTGATCAACGGTTCCGCGTGGTCGCGCCGGCCGCGCCACGCGGCCAGGAAGATGTCGCCGTACGGTCCCAGACCGACGCCGGTCGCGTCGCTGATCGTCCTGACCTCGGTGAGCATCGCGGCGGCGGCCGTGAACTCCCCGGTCAGGGTGTGCAGGACCGCGCGGTGGTGCAGGACCAGGGGAAGCTCGTTGAGGTTCCCGGCCTCGCGGGCGATCCGCTCGTGCCGGGCGGTCAGGCTGTCCCAGCTCTCCTCGTCCCAGAGGTTCACGGCGAGCAGGGCCGCCACCCAGATCCACGGCATGTCCTCGTCCGGGCCGCTGCCGAAGGCCCGCATCGCCTCGCGGGCCGGGTCGACCGACGCCCGGAAGCCGTCGGCGAACAAGGTCGTCACCGCGTCGTACAGCAGGTCGCGCCTGCGCGGTTCTTCCAGCCGAGGCACAGCCTTCGCGGCGCGGGCGACGGTCACGATCCCGTGGTCCTGGCTGAACCGGCCGGCGAACTGCGCGGCGACCAGGGCGTTGAGGTAGGTGTCGCGGGCCAGGCCGAGGTCGAGTGGTTCGAGACGCCGCGCGGCCGCGAGGAGTTGCGGCGGGGCTTCCAGGCTGTGGCCGGAGGCAAACGTCAGCTGGGCGCGCATCAGCTCCACGCGGGCCAGGTGCAGGTCGTCGACCGCGCCCTGTTCGGCGGTGCTCAGCAGGCGCAGCGCCGTGTCGAACGCGCCGGCCGCCAGGCTCGACTGAGCGGCGGCGAGGGCCCGCAGCGAGCGTGTGGCCGGATCCGGTGTCAGTTCGGTCGCGCGTTGGAGGAACGCGGACGACGCTGCCATGCCGCCGCGGCGCTGCGCGCGGTCGGCCGAGCGGACCAGCTCCGCGGCGACGTCCTCGTCCGGCCCGTCGGCCCCCTGCGCCCGGTGCCAGGCCCGGCGGTCCGGGTCGCGCTCCGGGTCGATCGCCTCGGCCAGCGCCTGGTGCACCGCTCGCCGGTCCGCCGGCTCCGCGGCCCGGTACGTCGCCGACCGGACCAGCGGATGCCGGAACCGGACCCGGCCGGCGATATCGATCAAGCCGGCTGCTTCGGCGGCGGCCGCCGTACTCATCGGCACGCCGAGGATCGTCAACGCCCGGACCAGCAGCGGTACGTCGCCGACCGGTTCGGCGGCCGCGGTGAGCAGCAGCCGCCGGGTGTCCGGCGGCAGCGCCTCGACCCGGCGCGCGAAGTTCTGCTCGAGCTGACTTGCGAGCGGACGGGCGTCGGGACGCTCGAAGCCACCGGCCAGCTGCGCCGCGGTGAGCCCGCGCGGCAGCTCCATCAGGGCGAGCGGGTTGCCGCGGGTCTCGGCCACGATCCGGGCACGGACCGGCCCGTCGAGCCGGCCCGGGACGACGGAGTCCAGCAGCGCGCCGGCGTGCTCGTCCGCGAGCCCGCCGATCGGCAGCTCGGCGAACCCGCTCCACTCCGGACAGGTCACCGGCTCCCGCAGCGCGAACACCAGTCCGATGCGGTCCGCGAACAACCGGCGGCCGACGAAGGTCAGCGTCTGGATCGACGCCAGATCCATCCACTGCGCGTCGTCCACGACACACAGCAGCGGCTCCCGATCGGAAGCCGCCGACAACAGACTCAACGTGGCCGCACCGATCAGGAACCTGTCCGGCGGGCCGCCGCCGCTCAACCCGAACGCGACCTCCAGCGCCGCGCGCTGCGGCGCCGCCAGCCGATCGGTCAGTGGCAGCAGCGGAAGGCACAGCTGATGCAGGCCCGCGAACGGCAACTCCATCTCGGACTCGACACCGGACGCGCGCAGCACCCGGCACGCGTCGGCCCGGCCGGCCAGGTACTCGAGCAGGGCGGACTTCCCGATCCCGGCCTCGCCGCGGACGATCAGCACCTGTCCCTCGCCGGAACGCACGCCGCTCACGACGTGGTCGAGGCGCGCGCACTCCGCGCGTCGGCCGCGCAGCTCGAGCCCGGTGCTGGTCATCGCTCCACCCCCGCGACACAGGCTACGGGTGGACTGCGGTACGGGTACAGGACCCTTCAGTACCGGAAGTGTCGCGATCAGCCGGCGGTCGGCGCCAGTTCCGCGAGCCGGTTGCGGGCACGCTTCACGAGCTGCCGGGCGTTCGGGGCGCCGATCCGCAGCAGCTCCGCGATCTGGCGGTACGGGTAGTCGAAGCCCTCCCGCAGTACGTACGTCGCCCGCTCGGCCGGTGACAGTGTCTCGGTCAACAGTTGTACGGCGGCCTCGAACGCCTCCTGGTTCTCGACGGAGAGCTGCGGATCCGGCCCCGGGGCGACCCGCTCGTCGGACAGCCACGGCCCGACCGCGGTCTCGTGCCGGCGCCGCGCCGACTGCACCACGTTGATCGCCAGCCGCGACACCGTGGTCGCGAGGAACGCCTGCGGATCCGTGACAGCCGTCCGGTCGGTGCGTTGCCAGCGCACCCAGACGTCCTGCACCAGCTCCTCCGCCTCGTGTCGATTGCCGGTGATCCGGTACGCGATCCGGAACAACCGCGGCCGCACCTGCAGGAACTCGTCCAACCCCGCCGTACTCACGATCGGCCTCCTGACGCTGGGAAGAACCTCAGCGTCGCCCGCCGGCCACGGGGTCCGCGCCCCGGAAACCCCGTGGTCGAGTCCGTGGTCCGCGCCTAGGAGCCAAGGGCGTCCAGGATGGTGGCGGTGACCGCTTCCGGCTGCGAGACGCTCAGGGCATGCGACCCGCCGGCGATCTCCACGGTGTTCTTGGCGCCGGCGCGCTCGGCGAAGAAGCGGTGCAGGGCGACCGGGATGTTCAGGTCCAGGTCGCTGAACACGAACCAGGACGGGATCGTCCGCCACGCCGGCGCGGCGGTGGGCAGGCCCGTGGTCAGCGCGTCCTGGGTCACCGGCCGCTGGGTCGCGGCCATCAGCGCGGCCTGGTCGGCGGGTACGTCGGCGCAGAACTGCTGGTGGAAGACGTCACCGCGGATCGCCAGTTCGTTGCCGCCGGTGGCGACCGGGTAGGCGTTCAGCGCATCGCCGAGCGTGCTGCCCGGGAACTTCAGCGACAGCTCGAACGCGGTCTCGCCCTGGTCCGGCGCGAACGCGCAGACGTAGACGAGGGCCCGCACGGCATCGTTGCCCGCAGCGGCCTCGGTGATCACCATCCCGCCGTACGAGTGACCGACGAGCACCACCGGGCGGTCGATGCCGGCCACGACGTCGCGCACGTACTGCGCGTCGCCGGCCAGGCTGCGCAGCGGGTTCGCGACCGCGACCGTTTCGATCGACCGCTCCCGCAGCCGCTCGACGACGCCGTTCCAGCTGGCCGACTCGGCGAACGCGCCGTGCACCAGGACGACGACCGGGTTCTCGCTCATGGGGTTCTCCTTCAACTCGGGGACACCGAATGAGACCGGACAGACAGCGCGGTTGTGACCGGGGAGACAGTCACACTTCGGGACCCTGCGGTGTCCTAGTGGGTGAGACGTGCAACCGCCAGCGGAGGAGAACAGATGAGCATCGCCGAACAACAG
Source organism: Kribbella sp. HUAS MG21 (assembly GCF_040254265.1). Taxonomy (GTDB): domain Bacteria; phylum Actinomycetota; class Actinomycetes; order Propionibacteriales; family Kribbellaceae; genus Kribbella. The sequence goes on along the minus strand of NZ_CP158165.1, from coordinate 6,028,551 downwards.
ATCGCCACCTCGGTCCTGGTGATCGGAACCGGCGGTGCCGGGCTACGGGCCGCCATCGAGCTCGCCGAACAAGGCGTCGAGGTACTTGCCCTCGGCAAGCGACCGCGGAACGACGCGCACACCTCGCTGGCCGCCGGCGGCATCAACGCCGCCCTCGCGACCATGGACCCCGAGGACAGCTGGCAGCAGCACGCGGCCGACACACTGCAGGAGAGCTACCTGCTCGCGAACCCGGTCACCGTGCAGATCGTCGCCCAGGGCGCGGCCCGCGGGATCGAGGACCTCGAGCGCTGGGGGATGCCGTTCGCGCGCGAGGCCGACGGGCGGATCTCGCAGCGGTTCTTCGGCGCGCACACCTTCCGCCGGACCGCGTTCGCCGGCGACTACACCGGCCTGGAGATCCAGCGCACGCTGATCAACCGCGCGGTGCAGCTCGGCGTACCGATCCTGGACACCGTGTACGTGACGCGGATCCTGGTGAAGGACAACACGGTCTTCGGCGCCTACGGGTTCGACCTGACGACCGGCCGCCGGTACGTGATCCACGCCGACGCGGTGATCCTGGCCGCGGGCGGCCACACCCGGATCTGGCGCCGTACGTCGTCCCGCCGCGACGAGAACACCGGCGACGCGTTCCGGCTCGCCGTCCTCGCGGGCGGGAAGATCCGCGACCCCGAGCTCGTACAGTTCCACCCGTCCGGGCTGATCGAGCCCGAGAACGCGGCCGGCACCCTCGTCTCCGAGGCGGCCCGCGGCGAGGGCGGGCAGCTGCGCAACGCGCTCGGCGAGCGGTTCATGGCCCGGTACGACGCGGAGCGGATGGAGCTGTCCACGCGGGATCGGGTCGCGCTGGCGGCGTACACGGAGATCAGCGAAGGCCGCGGGACGCCGAACGGCGGCGTCTGGCTGGACGTGTCGCATCTCCCGCGGGAGACGATCATGCGGCGGCTGCCGCGGGTGTACCAGACGCTGCTCGAGCTGCAGATGCTCGACATCACCAAGCAGCCGATCGAGATCGCGCCGACCGCGCACTACTCGATGGGCGGCGTGTGGGTGCGGCCCGAGGACCACGGCACCGGCGTCGACGGGTTGTGGGCGATCGGCGAGGCCGCGAGCGGGCTGCACGGGGCGAACCGGCTCGGCGGCAACTCGCTCATCGAGCTACTGGTGTTCGGGCGGATCGTCGCCGAGGAGGCCGCGAAGTACTCGATCGGGCGGCAGGCGCAACTGCGCTCCGCGGACGCCGTCGCCGAGGCACGCGCCGAGGTCGACGACCTGCTGACGAACGACGGACCGGAGAACGTCCGCGCCCTGCAGCGGGCGCTGCGCGACACGATGACGGCCCGCGCGGGCGTCGTCCGCGACGAGAGCGGCCTGCAGGCCGGGATCGCCGAGCTCACCGAGATCGAGGAGCGGATCACGCAGGTCGGCGTCCACCCGGACATCGCCGGCTTCCAGGACCTGGCGCACGCGTTCGACCTGAAGGCGTCCGCGCTGGCCGCCCGCGCGACGCTCGACGCCGCCCTGGTACGGCGGGAGACGCGCGGCTGCCACAACCGCTCGGACTACCCGGACCTCGACGAGTCGCTGCAGGTGAATCTCGTGTGGTCGGGTCCCGGCGCGGTCGAGCAGGAGCAGATCCCCCCGATCCCGGACGAGCTGCGCCAACTCATGCGGGACGTCTCGTCGGAGGGTAAACTGGTCGAGTAGGGGGAGGGTGTCGTGACCGCTCCGGGGATGGTCGCGGAGTTCGACGACGTTGCCGCCTGGACCGCGGAAGCCGTGGAACAGCTCGGCGTCGAACACGCGATCCCGGCTGCCTGCCGGGGCAGCTCGAGCCCGGCCGCACTGGCGTGGCTGGCCGAGGCCTGCGAGCTGTCGCCGGGTGCTCGGCTCCTGGACGTCGGCGCGGGCTCGGGCGGTCCCGCGGCGTGGGCCGCCAAACGGTTCGGCGTACGACCGATCCTGCTGGAGCCGATGCCCTCCGCCGGTCGCGCCGCGTCCCGGCTGTTCGGGCTGCCGGTCGTCACCGCGGACGGCCGGCACATCCCACTCGCCAACCAGTCCGTCGAGGTCGCGTGGTGTCTGGGCGTCCTGTGCACGGTGGCGGACAAGGTCACGCTGCTGAGCGAGATCCACCGCGTGCTCGTTCCCGGTGCGTCCCTCGGCCTGCTCGTGGTGGTCGCCGGGGATCGAGCGATCGAGCGGCCGCCGGAGGGGAACCACTTCCCTACCCAGGCCGTGTTGGAGGAGGTGCTCGACCGGTCCGGGTTCGACCTGGTCGAGCAGATCGAGAGGCCGGCCGCCGTACCGCTGTCGTGGGTCCGGCGCAGCGCCGAGGTGACGGCGCACATTTCAGCCCGGTACCACTCGCATCCGGCCTACAGCATGGTCAGCAGCCAGGACCGCCGGCTGCACCAACTGCTGACCTCCGGCTACCTGTCCCTGCAACTGCTCCACGCAGCGAAGCGGTAGCAGCCTGCCCTACGCGGCGTCACCGTCCGCGACCTCCGCGGAGGCGGCGCAGGCGGTGCGGGCCTTGGCGACCTCCTGGCCTCGGATGGTGTCCGGGTAGCGGTCGAGCATCTGGCGGAGTTCGGTGGCGGGGACGTTGGCGCCGAAGGGTTCGGTGCCGGGTTCCAGGCGTCTGCCCTCGGCGAGTGGGCCGGCGATCACCGGGTCGAAGCCTAGGGCGTCGACGAGCGTGGCCACCTGGTCGAGGTCGGCCGGCTCGCCGGCGATCGCGATCGCCTTGCGGTCCGGGGAGCCGGCGGGGCGGGCGCCTTCGTCGAGGTCGTGGTAGCCCATGTGGTTGAACGCCTTGACGACCCGCGCCCCGGCCAGGAACTCCTGGACGATCTCCGACGACGACGTCCGCGGGTCGGTGAGGTCGTCGCGGATTCCGTCGACCTCCCACCAGTAGTTCATCGCGTCGACGACGAGCTTGCCGCGCAGCTCCGCGGCCGGGATCGTCCGGTACTTGCCCAGCGGCAGCGCGAGGATCACCACATCGGCCTCGGCCGCCGCCTCGGCGGCGGTCGTCGCCACCGCGCCCGGCGTCACGACCTCGACGATCAGCGCGATCTTCGACACCTCACCGGAGCCCGCGATCAGCACCCGGTACCCGGCCGCGACCGCCAGCCGCGCCAGCACCGTCCCGACCTTCCCGGCCCCCAGGATCCCGATCGTCGTCACAGGAGCGTTCACCGGGCGTCCTCCGCGAGGATCTCCCGGACCAGCGGAACGACCTTCGTCCCGTACAGCTCGACCGCCTTCATCCGGGCGCTCGACGGCAGCGGCCCGCCCGAGTAGATCAGGTCGAACCGCTCGACCCCGAGCGCCTTGACCGCGCCCGCGATCCGGCGCGCGACCGTCTCCGGCGAACCGACGTACATCGACCCGTGCCGCACCTCGGACTCGAACTCCTCGCGCTTCAGCGGCGGCCAGCCTCGCAGCGCCCCGATCCGGTCCCGCATCACCTTGTACGGCGCGTAGTAGATCTCCTTGGCCTGCTCGTCGGTCTCCGCGACGAACCCCGGCGAGTGCATCCCCACCGGATGCGCCACCGTGCCGAACTGCTGCGCCGCGCGCTTGTACAGATCGATGTACGGCGCGAACCGCTCCGGCGAGCCGCCGATGATCGCGAGCATCAACGGGAGCCCGTAGTACGCCGTACGTACGACGGACTGCGGCGACCCGCCGACGCCGACCCACGTCGCCAGCCGGCCGGACTCGGTCTTCGGGTAGACCTCCGCGTTGTCCAGCGCCGCGCGCACCGTTCCTTCCCAGGTCACCGGCTTCTCGTCGAGCAGCTGCACGAACAGCTGCAGCTTCTCCTCGAACAGCTTGTCGTAGTCGGCCAGGTCGTACCCGAACAGCGGGAACGACTCGGTGAACGACCCGCGCCCGAGGATCACCTCGGCGCGGCCGTTCGACAGCGCGTCCACGGTCGAGAACCGCTGGAACACCCGCACGGGGTCGTCCGAGCTGAGCACCGTCACGCCCGACCCGAGCTTGATCCGCGAGGTCTTCGTCGCGATCCCGGCCAGCACCGTCTCCGGCGTCGAGATCGAGAACTCGGGCCGGTGGTGCTCGCCGAGGGCGATCGCGTCCACGCCGATCTCGTCGGCCAGCACCGCCTCGTCCACCACCTGCCGGATCGCCGCCGCGGCCGTCACCGGCGCGCCGCTGTCGTCCACCGGAATGTCCCCGAAGCTGTCCAGCCCGAAGGCCAAGTCGGCCATGTTTCCGCTCTCCCGTCCGTTCACCGCACCAAGTCTAGGTTGACACGTCAACACCAGACCGGGCGGGGTTCATTCCCGGGAGCGCCAGTGCCGGAGCTTGTCCGGGTTCAGGACGATCCAGACGGTCACCACCTTCGGCCCTGCCACCTTCAGGCTCAGCACCGCGACGACCGCGCCGTCGAGCGTCCGCAGTACGACGCCCGGCTCGCCGTTGACCGCCTCGACGCTCGGCGCGGTGCCGGGCCGCACCAGTTCCGTCAGGCACCGCGCGACCTGGGCGGCGCCCCGGACCGGAACCGTCGCCGCGGCCACCCGGCCACCGCCGTCGCTGACCGCGACCACGTCGGCCGCGAGCAGACTCCGGATCGCGCCCGCGCTCCCGGCCCGGCACGCGGTCGCGAACCGGTGCACGACGGCATGATCGCCCCGCTTGAACAACGTCGCCTCCTGCTCAGGCGATCGCGGTGAGCTTCGCCGGATTCATCTGCCACAGCACCTCGTCGATTCCTTCGGCCGACGCGGTCACCGTGCAGACCGCGAAGACCTCGCCGGCCCGGCTCAGCAGCGCGACCGCGCGCCCGTTCGCCGTACCGAACTCCACCTCGACCCCGACCCAGAAGTGCTTGTGGAACGCCCGGTGGTACTTCGCCACCCGCAGCCGCCCGACCACCGGGAACTTCGACGCCCGGGCCGCGCCGCCGCCGTCGGAGTAGCTGATCGCGTCCTTCGCCAGCAACTGCTCCAGCACGCTCAGGTCACCCGCCCGCGCGGCCACGATGAATGCCGTCAGCAACTTCTGCTGCTCGCGGCCGCTGACCTCGGTACGACGTTCCGCGCGGATCCGCTTGCGCGCCCGGCTGACCAGCTGCCGCACGGCCGCCTCCGTGGTCTGCAGCATCGCGGCGAGCTCGTCGTACGGGTAGTCGAACGCCTCCCGCAGGACGTACGCCGCCCGCTCGGTCGGCGAGAGCCGTTCGAGCACGAGGAGAACGGCGAAGCTCAGCGCCTCCCCGTGCTCGGCACCGAGGTACGGGTCGGCGCTGGTGTCGACCGGTTCGGGCAGCCAGGGCCCGATGTAGGTCTCCCGGCGGGACCGCGCGGACTGGCTCGCGTTGATCGCGAGCCTGGTCACGGCGGTCGACAGGTACGCCACCGGGCTCTTGACCGCACTGCGGTCCGCAGCCTGCCAGCGCAGCCACACCTCCTGGACCAGGTCCTCGGCCTCGGTGTGGCTGCCCAGCATCCGGTACGCGATGCCCATCAGGCGCGGGCGCACCTCGTTGAAGACGGCAACGGCATCGTCCAGGTCGTCAGTCATCAGCCGGAGGATACGGTCCCTCGTCGGTTTCCAGCGCCTCGATCGCGCTGTGCAGGCTGTTCAGGTCGGCGGCTTCCACCTCGACCTCGAACGGGTCCATGAGCCACTCGGCGGGGTCCTCGTCGTCGGGCGGCGTGCCGGCGGCGTTCATCGCCATGTCGGCCTCCACCTCGACGTCCAGTTTGCGCAGGAACGGGTCGTCCATCGTCATCGACCGGCCTGCGCGGCGTACCACTCGTCGTAGTGCAGGTCGCCCAGGGTCGCCTCGCCGATCGGCACCAGGCTGCGCTCGGTCAGCTCCGAGCCGAAGTACCGCGCGTGCTCGTCGGCGACCACCTCGCGGGTGTCGCCGCGGGCCGCGAGCGCCTTGCGGAAGAACTCGTCCATCCGGTACTCGTCCGGCCCGGCGATGTCGAACCGCGCGTTCAGCGGCTCGCCGACGGCGGTCCGGCCGAGCAGCTTCGCGACGTCCTCGCCGGCGATCGGCTGCCAGGCGACCGGCGCGATGTGCACCTTGCCGTCGTCCCACGTGCCCTCGTCCGCGATCCCGCCGACGAACTCGAAGAACTGGGTCGCGTGCACCAGCGAGTACGGGATCCCGGAGGACTTGATCAGTTCCTCCTGGGCCAGCTTCGCGGCGAAGTACGCGTTGTCCGGCAGCCGCTCGGTGCCGACGATCGAGATGCCGACGTGGTGCCGGACCCCGGCCGCGTCCTCGGCGGCCAGCACGTTCCCGGTCGAGATCTTGAAGAACTCCATCACCGGACCGGCCTCGAACGACGGCGAGTTCGCCACGTCGACCACCACGTCGGCGCCCTTCAGGACGTCCGCCAGGCCCTCGCCGGTGATGGTGTTCACCCCGGTGTTCGGCGCGGCCGGCACCGCCTCGTGGCCGTGCTCGGTGAGCTTCGTCACCAGCTTCGTGCCGATCAGCCCGGTGCCGCCGATCACGACGATCTTCATCGCAGAACCCCTTCGGTTGTCTTCAGCTGTCACCAGGTAAGACAGGGCACCCCCGCGGCCTGTGACAGTCACATCCCGGGGCGCTGCGCTGTCTGTTCCTTCGACCCCTTCGAGAGGAGCCGCCGTGCCCGATGTCCGGATCCGGGTCCGGATGACAGCGCGACCGATCGACGAGCCGCACCGCGCGGCGAGCCAGCTGGAGCTGTTGTTCGACCTGACGTTCGTGGTCGCGGTCGCCGCCGTCACCGCGCAGTTCGCGCACACCATCGCCGACGGTCACGCCCGGGACGGCCTGCTGCCGTTCCTGCAGGTGTTCTTCGCGATCTGGTGGGCGTGGATGAACTTCACCTGGTTCGCGTCGTCGTACGACACCGACGACGTCACCTACCGGATCCTCACCATGGTGCAGATGGGTGGCGTGCTGCTGCTCGCCGCGGGCGTCCCGGACGCCGCGGAGCACGGCGAGTACGTGATGGTCACCTCGGGCTACCTGGTGATGCGGCTCGGCCTGATCGCCCTGTGGGTGCGCGCGGGTATCGAGGACCCGGCGCGTCGCCGTACGGCGTTCCGCTACGCGCTCGGGATCGGGGTGCTGCAGGTCGGCTGGTTCGGCCGGCTGTACCTGGTCGCCGCCGGCGCAACGGACGGTGTGTTGCTGGCCGCCTTCATCGGCCTGGCGATCCTCGAGCTGGCGGTGCCGTTGTGGGCGGAGCGGCCGCGGGAGACGACCTGGCATCCGCATCACATCGCCGAGCGGTACGGCCTGTTCACGATCATCCTGCTCGGCGAGGCGGTGCTGGCCGCGTCCAACGCCGTACGGCGGGCCATCGAGGAGACCGCGGTGAGCGCCGAGCTGGTCGCCGTCGCGGCCTGCGGGCTGGTCATCCTGTTCGCGTTGTGGTGGCTGTACTTCCTGCATCCCGCCGGGCCCCGGCTGGAGGACCGGCGGGAACGCTCGTACCGGTGGGGCTACACCCATTACGGGCTCTTCGCATCCCTCGCCGCACTCGGCGCCGGCCTCGAGGTGGCGGTCGAGCAGACCGGCCACGACCTCCACCTCTCCCCCACCGGCGCGAGCTACGCGGTCGCCGTACCGGCGGCCTGTTTCGTCGCGCTGCTGTGGTGCATCCACCGGGCCATCGCCGAGCCGTCCACGATCCACCTCGGTACGGCGCTCGCCGGTATCGCGACGCTGCTCGTCCTGCCGCTCGCGACACCGGCGATCGGGCCGGTCGCGGACCTCGCCCTGATGGCGGCGACCTGCGTCGCCGTGGTCGCGGTCGCCTCCTGGCACGCCCGGCGGTAGGCCCCAGCGCCTAGACCTGCAGGACCGGTGCGATCGTCTTGGAACGCGAGCCTTCGTACGCCGCGAGCAGGATGCCGAGGACGGCGATGCCTTCGTGTTCGGTGTGCAGCGGGCGCTTGTTCCCGGCCAAGGAGTCCGCGAAGTGGCCGATCTCGGCGACGAACGTGTCGACCGGTTCGAACTCGAACGTCTCCGTCTCACCGGAGCGCAGGCGGTACGAGAGCGTCGTACCATCGCTGGTCAGCGAGCCGAGCTCACCGACCGCGGAGAAGCGTTCGGTGGACGCGGCCGGCTGATAGGCCCAGCTGGTCACGAGCTGGCCCACGACGCCGTTGTCGAACCTGATCAGCACCTGCGCGGAGTCCTCGCCCTCCATGAACTTCAACCGGTGGGTGGAGAGCATCGCGGTGGCCTCGACCGGCAGGCCGCCGGCGAGGTGCAGCATCAGATAGGTCGGGTGGTACCCGGTGTCGATGAGCTCGCCGCCACCGCTGGTCTTGCTGCTCGCCCGCCAGCCCATCGTGCTCGGGTCGAAGTCGTTGTAGAAGCTGTCGGTGGTCCGCACCTCGTAGACCGTGCCGATGGTGCCGGCCTCCAGCAACTCCTTCGCCTTGGCGACCGCGGGCATGAACAGCTGGTTGTGCGCGCACATCAGCGTCACGCCGTTCTCGGTCACCGCCTTGCGTACGTCGGCGGCCTCCGATGCCGACAGGCACAGCGGCTTCTCGCAGAGGATGTGCTTGCCGGCCTCGGCCGCCGCGACGATGGCGTCCCGGTGCAGATGGTGCGGCAGGCAGATGTCGACCGCGTCGAGCTCTTCCTTGGCGAGCATCTCGCGATAGTCCGTGTACGCCGCGGCGCGCAGCTCCTCGCCGCGCTTCTTCGCGGTCTCGGCCACCGCGTCCGCGACCGCGGTGACCGCGATCCGGTCGGCGTGCGCGCGGTACCCCTTGATGTGCGCCGACGCGATCCCGCCCGCGCCGATCAGTCCTACCTTGATCATCGGACGGTCCTCTCAGCTGTAGGAAATCACGCGGTTGGTCTCGGCGGCCGCGTTCGCGGCCACCACGAAACGCGTCAACTCGACTGCGCGTTCGATGTTGTCGTCCGCGCGGGTGCCGTCGGTGATGTGACCCACCCACTGCGCGAACGGGTCCGGCGAGTGCTCGGGCACGTCGACCTGCTCGCCGTTCACCAGCAGCACGTTGCCGCGGTCGGTGTAGGTCAGCGTGCCGTCGGTGCCGAACAGCTCGATCGTGAACGGGTTGCCGCTCGCGAAGCCCGCCTCGATCACGCCGATCTTCTGGTCGCCGTACCCGGCCACCACGACAGCGTTGTCCTCCAGGCCGCGAGCGGCCACCGAGCGGTACGTCGCACTCACCGTCTCCGGGTGCGCGCCGAGGAACAGCTGGGTCAGGTACACCGGGTGGCAGCCGAGGTCCGTGAGCGCGCCGCCGATCGCGGCCTTCGGCTCGAAGAACCGTTGCGGCAGCCAGCCCTCCTTGCCGTCGCGCGGGATCGCGCCGTCGTGCGACAGCCGGACCCGGCCGTACGTCAGCCGGCCGAGCGTGCCCTTGTCGAGGACTTCGCGGATCGCCGTGGTGTAGCCGTGCGCGAGCCGCGGCAGCGAGACCGTCAGTTTCACGCCGGCCGCGTCGGTGGCGGCGACGATCTCCTCGGCCTCGGCGACCGTCGGGGCCAGTACTTTCTCGGTGTAGATGTGCTTGCCGGCCTGCGCGGCCTTCACCATCACGTCGCGGTGCGCGTCGGTCGGCGTGGTGATCACCACGCCGTCGAGGTCGTCGCGGGCGAGCAGCGCGTCGAGGTCGCCGGTGTACTCGACCCCGAACTGTTCGGCGCCGGCGCGGCCGCGCTCGGCGTCGTCGTCCCAGACGGCCACCAGCTCCGTCCCGGGGTGCGCCTGGGCCTGCTTCGAATAGTCGCCGGCATGTACGTGCCAGAAGCTGAGCGTCGCGATCTTCAGCGGGTTGGACACTCTGGTCCTCCTCAGTGGAAACCTGCGGAATCGTTTCTGATCGACCGTCGGCAGATCACGGTACAACGTTGTCATCGGTGCGCAACAGACTTCCGGCGCGCCCGTTCACACCCTGAGACCCGTGCGCAGTCCGGATGCTTATAGTTATGCAGGAGTCCTGGATTAGGTGAGGAGCGCCGCGATGACCGAGGAGCCGGCCGGCGGGGATCTGTCGCGGTTGCGGCAGCTCAACGCGGTCGCCGTACTGCGGGAACTGCGCGGGGACCAGCCGCTGACGCTGACCGAGTTGTCGAAACGGACAGGACTGTCGCGCGCTTCGACCGAGGACGTCGCGCGGGACCTGCTCGGGCGCGGGTGGCTGGCGGAGGTGGCGCCGGCGGCGGGGTCGGTGGGGCGGCCGGCGCGGCGGTACCGGTTCAACGCCGGTGCCGGACGGTTGCTCGGGGTGGATGTCGGCGGTCACAAGGTGCTCGCGTTGGTGACGGACCTCGACGGTGAGGTGATCAGCCAGGCGCGGCTCGAGATCGACGCGACGGCCGGGCGGCGGGCGCGGCTCGCGGCGCTGGACCGGTGTGTGGCGAAGGCGCTGCGCAAGGCGTCGACCGGGGCGGACGGGATCTGGGCGACCGGCGTCGCGACCACCGGTCTCGTCGACGGGACCGGGAAGGTGATGCTGTCGGACTCGCTGCCGGAGTGGAGCGGCGTCGACCTGGCCGCGCACGTACGGCGTCTGGTCCCCGGCCCGGTGCGCGTGGAGAACGACTGCAAGCTGGCCGCCCTCGCCGAAACGTGGCGCGGCGTCGCGCGCTACGCCAAGGACGTCGTCTTCCTCCTGGCCGGCCTCCGCACCGGCGCGGGCCTCATCATCGACGGCAAACTCCACCGCGGCTTCGCCAACTGGTCCGGCGAAATAGGAGCCCTCCCCGCCGCCGGCTGGCAACAGGCCCCCGAACACCTCCACACCTGGCTCGAACGAACTGGTGCGGTGGAAGCAGACGGCTTCGAGCGGGTGTTCGGCGCCGCCCGCGGGGGTGATGAAGGGGCCCTGGCAGCGGTGGACGAGTACGTGCAGGATTTGGCGGTGGGGGCGTCCGCGTTGGTGTTGACGTTGGATCCGCAACTGGTGGTGATCGGGGGTGGGTTCTCGCGGTCGGCGGATGTGATGGTGGAGCCGTTGCGGCGGGAGCTGGATCGGTGGTGTCTGCGGACGCCGGAGATCCGGGTGTCGGCGTTCGCGGACGAAGGGGTGGCGCTGGGCGCGGTGCGGCTGGCGCTCGACGAGGTCGAGTCGTCGATCACCGACGGGCTCAGACCTTGACATAATTTTCCTGGACTCCATGATTATCCCATCGCCCCGCCCAGCGAGAGGAAGCATCATGATGCGTCCGTTCCGGCTGCTCAGCACGCTTGCCACGGTCGGCGCCCTGCTGGCCACGGCCGCGGGCACCCCTGCCCACGCGACGATCAGCGGCACCAGCGCGACCAACACCGCCACCACCGTCACCTACCGCTTCTCCTACACCGGCACCCCGCAGTTCCTCCGCGTGTACGTCGACACCGACCGCAGTACGGCGACCGGCTACGCCCAGGCCGGGACCGGCGCCGACTACCTCCTGGAGAACGGCTTCCAGGCGGAGGCCCCGCTCGAGACCTCCGCGAAGTACACGCACACCTACACCGGCAGCGGCGGAGTCACCTACACCCCGTCCGCCGACAACTTCGCCAACCCGGAGCGCGGCCTCTACCACCACACCGGCGACTGCGACAAAGCCGACTTCTCGCAAGCCACGCTGCAGAGCTACCGCAGCACCCAGGGCATCTCCCTGGTCATGTGCGTCTTCTACCTGGCCGAGTACAAGAACGGCCCGATCGCCCAGGCAGCCCTCGACCAGCTCCAGCAGCAACTCGACACCGTCCGCGCCGCCGGCCTCAAACTGATCCTCCGGTTCGCCTACACCACCTCGACGGCCGGCGACGACGCCTCCAAGGACCGCGTCCTCGCGCACCTCGACCAGTTGGCGCCGTACCTGAACGCCGGCAAGGACGTCATCGCCGTCGTCCAGGCCGGACTGATCGGCGCCTGGGGCGAGTGGTACTACACGCAGAACTTCGGCAACGCCGGCACGATCTCCAGCACCGACTGGGCGAACCGCAAGGCCGTCACGGACAAGCTCCTCAGCGTCGTCCCGTCGACCCGGATGATCCAGCTGCGCACCCCGAAGTTCAAACGGACCATGTACTCGACCACCCCGGTCCAGCCGGGCGCCGCCTACAACGGCTCGGCGCTGTCGCGGATCGGCCACCACAACGACTGTTTCCTCGCCAGCCCCGACGACTTCGGCACCTACGAGAACCCGTCCGTCGAGTACCCGTACCTCCAGGCCGAGACGACGTACGTCGCCATGGGCGGCGAGACCTGCGCCGCGAACCCGCCCCGCTCCGAGTGCCCCACCGCGACCAGCGAACTCGCGCAGTTCCACTGGTCCTACCTCAACACCGACTACGAGCCGAACGTGCTCAACTCCTGGACCGCCGGCGGCTGCCTGGCGACCGTCACCAAGAACCTCGGCTACCGCTTCCGCCTGACCTCCGGCAGCTATCCCGCCGCCGCCTCCCCCGGCGGCAGCCTGCCGATCTCGTTCACCGTCCACAACGACGGCTACGCCACACCTTTCAACCCCCGCAACCTCGAGCTGGTACTGCGGAACACGGCAACCGGCACCAACTACAAGCTCCCGCTCACGTCGGACCCGCGGCGCTGGACCGCGGGCACGTCGACCACCGTCCAGCAGACGTTGACGGTGCCAACGAATCTTCCGGCAGGCTCGTACACCCTGCTGCTCAACCTGCCGGATCCGCTTCTGTCCACTCGCCCCGAGTACTCGATCCGCCTCGCGAACCAGGGCACCTGGGACGCGGCGACCGGGATGAACTCGCTCCTGCACACACTCACTGTCAGCTAGGAGAACCTGATGAGACGGCTTGTCACGGCCCTCGCGGCGATCGGCCTGCTACTGCCGACGCAGGCAGCCATGGCGCACGACGCACCACGCACGGCGACCCGCGGCTACACCACCTCCGACGAGGTGATCGCGAACCCCGAGCGCGGCTTCTACCACCACACGGAGACGCACTACCGCGCCGACGGCAAGGGCTACGTACCGCTCAATCTCACTACCTTGCGCAACTACCGCACCCAGGAGAACATCACGCAGATCCTCCGCGTGTTCTACCTGGAGAAGTTCGCGAGCCAGGACGTCATCGACGAGCAGTACCTCGACCTGGTCCGCGCCGACTTCGCCACCGCCCGCGCGGCCGGCATCAAGGTGATCGTGCGGTTCGCGTACGCCCTGCCCGGGGCCGGCTGGCCGCCGCCGACGCCGTACGGCGACGCGCCCGTCGCCCGGGTCCTGAAGCACATCCAGCAACTGACGCCGGTGCTGCGCCAGAACGTCGGCGTGATCGAGGTCGTCCAGTCGGGCTTCGTCGGGCTGTGGGGTGAGGGCTACTACACAGACCACTTCAGCAACCCGCAGGACCCGAGCCAGGTCTCGGACCAGAACTGGGCGGATCGCAAGGCCGTCGTCACGGCGCTGCTCGCGGCGCTGCCGAAGGACCGGACAGTCCAGGTGCGGACGCCGTACATGAAGCAGCGGATGTTCGGCGTGCCGACCGGGACCGCGGGCGCGCTGACCGCGGAGCAGGCGTACGACGGTTCGGCGCTGGCGCGGGTCGGCCACCACAACGACTGCTTCCTGGCCAGCCCGGACGACTTCGGGACCTACCTCAGCGACCCGATCGAGCTCGACAAGGATTTCGTTGCCCAGGACACCAACTACGTGCCGGAGGGCGGCGAGACCTGCAACGTCAACCCACCGCGGTCCGAGTGGGAGTCGGCATCGGCCGAGATGGCTCGCCTGCACTTCTCGTACCTGAACACCGACTACAACAAGGACGTGCTCGGCAGCTGGGGCGCGAACATCACGACCGCCCAGCAGAAGCTCGGCTACCGCTTCGCCCTCACCCAGAGCACCGTCACCACCAAGGCAAGCCCGCGCGGGACGGTACAGGTCGGTCTGCAGGTCCGCAACGACGGCTGGGCCGCGCCGTACAACACGCGCCGCGTGCAGCTGCTCTTCCAGAGCGACAAGCACACGTTCAAGGTCGACGTCCCCGCCGACCCGCGGCGCTGGGGAGCCGGTACGACGACCGACCTGAACTGGACGGTCGCCGCACCGCCCGTCCCCGGCAAGTACCGCGTACTACTCAACCTGCCGGACCCGCGGCTCTCCACGCAGCCCGAGTACTCGATCCGCCTCGCCAACACCGGCACCTGGCAGCCGGCCACCGGCTACAACGATCTCGGCCAGACGGTGACTGTCGGATAGCTCATCGGCAACGCCTGCCAGGCGCCGTACGGATGACACGGCGCCTGGCAGTCCGACTCAGGCGGCTCGGAGGGCGCCGTCGAAGAAGGTCGTCAGCTCGGCGACCGCGGGCGTGACGTACTCGTCGCGGTCGTAGAGGTCGACGTGCGTGGCGTTCTCGATCCAGCTGAACTGCTTCGGACCGCGCGCTTTCTGGAAGGCCTCGACACTCATCCACGCGGTGACGGCGTTGCGGCCGGCCATCATCAGCAGCGGCCGCGGTGCGATCAGGTGGACCGCGTGGAAGGCGTCGAAGGTGGCGATGTGGTCGACGCTGACCCACGGCAGGATCTTGGTGGAGCGCTCGTGCCGGCCGCGGGGCGTGCAGTAGTACTCCCAGCCCTCGTACACGTGCTGCCCGCCGGCGCGTGCGGCTTCCTCGGTCTCCGGGAAGAGCTTGAAGGTCTGTACGTCGTCCCCGCGCGCCTCCGCCGTACGAGCCGCGGCCGCGGCGGCGAGCAGTCCCTCGAAGACGGCCGGGTCTTGGGTCCCGTCGGCGCCGACCCGGAACTGCCGCGCGATGTCGGCCGCACTCACGGTGGCGAGCGCCTTGATCCGCGGGTCGGTGGCGGTGGCGACGAGTCCGTAGCCGCCTGACGCGCAGATGCCGAGGACTCCGATCCGCTCCGCGTCGACGTCCGCGCGGGTGGTCAGGTAGGAGACGGCCGCCTTCAGGTCCTCGACGCGCTGTGCCGGATCCTCGAGGCCGCGCGGGAGGCCTTCGCTCTCGCCCTGGTACGCGGCGTCGTACGCCAGCGTGACGAAGCCCTGCTCGGCGAGGCGCTGGGCGTAGAGGCCGGCGGCCTGCTCCTTCACACCGGTCCCGGGATGACCGACCACGATCGCCGGGCGCGGAGCGTCGTACTGCTGTTCGGGGAGGTAGACGTGTGCGGCGAGCTCCAGGCCGCCGCTGATGAAGTTCACGTTGGTTCGCATGTCTCAAAGCTCGTCGGTGCGGAGGCTGGGTTCCAGGGAGGGTTCTGCCTATGCAGGTCAGTACCAGGCACGAGGCTCGGTGACCACGCACACTAGGGGGCATGGACAACGAGCTCGGTGAGTTCCTGCGGTCGCGGCGTGCGGCGCTCGAACCGGCGCAGGTGGGTCTGCCGGACGACGGGCGGTTGCGGCGGGTGCCGGGACTGCGGCGGGAGGAGCTGGCACAGCTCGCGCACGTCAGCGTCGACTACATCGTCCGCCTGGAGCAGGGGCGGACGCGCCGGGTCTCGCGGCCGGTGCTCGACGCGCTGGCGGACGCGCTGCGGCTCGCGGCGGACGAACGCGAGTACCTGTTCACCGTCGCGGACGTAGCGCCCGCGCCGGCCCGCCGTCCCAGCCTGCCCGACGTGGCTCCCCAGTTGCGGCAACTCCTCGACCGGATGTACGACGTACCGGCGATGGTCCTGCACCGCGGCATGGCCGTGCTCGCCTGGAACCAGGGCGCCGCCGGGCTCCTCACCGACTTCGGTGCCCTGCCGCTCGAGCACCGCAACCTGATCCGCCTCACGTTCCTCGACGAACGCGTCCGCGCGCTGTACGACGACTGGCCGCGCGCCGCGCGCGAGTGCGTCGCCGTACTGCGGATGGAAGCCGGCCGCACACCCCACGATCCCGCGATCACGTCCCTCGTCGGCGAGCTGAGCGTGCGGGACGCCGACTTCCGGACCTGGTGGGCGACGCATCAGGTCCGTGGGCCGCGGCAACTCACCAAGACCTACAACCACCCGACCGCGGGCCGCCTCACCCTGGACGTGCAGCAGTTCACCGTCGACACGCACCCGGAGCAGCTGCTCGTCGCGTACACCGCCGAACCCGGCAGCCCGTCGTACGACGCGCTCCGCTTCCTGCTCCAGGTATCGGGCGAGTCCGTGCACGGCTGACGTCGGCATACTCGGGCGCATGGTGATCCCGCTGATCCTCGACTGCGATCCCGGCCACGACGATGCGATGGCGATCCTGCTCGCGGTTGCCGATCCTGCTGTCGACCTGCTCGCCGTGACGACGGTGGCCGGCAACCAGACCGTCGACAAGTGCACGCTGAACGCGCGTCGGGTGCTGTCCCTCGCCGGGGTTTCGTCGGTTCCGGTCGCGCAGGGTGCCGCGGTGCCGTTGGCGCGGCCGTTGCGGATCGCTGACGACGTGCACGGCGGGACCGGGCTGGATGGGCCGGTATTCGCCGGTGAGCCCGCAGTGCCGCTCTCGGCGTACTCCGCGCACGACGTGTTGGTCGACGTACTGCGCACCGGACCGGCGACGGTTGTCGCGACCGGGGCGTTGACGAACGTCGCGCGGCTGCTCATAGACGAGCCGGACGTGGCGTCGAACATCACCGAGATCGTGTGGATGGGCGGGTCCACCGAGCGCGGGAACATCGCGCCGCTCGCGGAGGCCAACGCGTACGTCGACCCGGAGGCGGCGGACGTGGTGGTGCGGTCGGGGGTGCCGTTCACGATGTGCGGGCTGAACGTCACGCATCAGGCGCTGGTGACGGAGGAGGTGCTCGCGCGGTTCGAGCGGATCGGGACGCCGTTGGCGCGGGTCTGTGCCGAGTGGATGACGTTCTTCGCGTCGACGTACCGGGAGCTGTTCGGGTTCGCGGCGCCGCCGTTGCACGATCCGGTCGCGGTGGCGCGGGTGATCGATCCGGCGGTTGTCGGCTGTGTCGACGCGAACCTGGTGATCGAGACCCGGGGCGAGTGGACGGCCGGCGCGACTGTTGTGGATCTGGACGGTTACACGGGGCGCCCGCCGAACGCGAAGGTCGCTGTCTCGCTCGATCAGCAGGCGTTCTGGGACCGGATGGTCGGGGCGGTGGCCGCGCTCGGCTGAGTCCGTCTGCTGACAGCGGAAGAGTGTTCTCTCCGACGCCTGGCTGCCGCAGGGTGGAGGTGTCGAAGGAGGACAGATGCACGTCGAGAAGCACCACAGGACCATCCAGCCGGTACTCGGGCCAGTGTCGAGCAGGCCTTGGCCGGAGATTCCCGGGCCGCCCGGAACGCCGGGACCGCCCGGGCCTGGGAGGCCTGGACCTGGGGAGCCCGGGGTGCCGGGGCCGGAGCGGGTGGTGCCGCAGCCGATCCTGCCGTCGTGGTACGAGCCTGCCTCGGTGAACGTCGAGCGGGAGGTGACTGACCGGTTGCTGGCCGAGCGGGTGGTACTGGTCGGCGGGCGGCTCGACGACGCGCTGGCGGGGCACGTCGCCGCGCAACTCCTGCTGCTGGATGCCCAGAGCAACGATCCGCTCGAGCTCCACCTGTCGTCCGCGGACGCCGACCTCGAGGCCGCGCTGTCGGTCGCCGCGGCGATCGACCTGATCAGCTCGCCCGTGCACGCCGTCGCGCGCGGCACAGTCCGCGGCCCCGCGATCGCCGTACTCGCCGCCGCCGCGCACCGCGAAGCCCACCGGCAAACGATGTTCGTCCTGTCCGCGCCCCGCTTCACCGCGACCGGCACCGCCGACGAACTCGCCGCCCTCGCCGACCAGCACGAACGCCAGTTCGCCCGGCTCCGCGACCTGCTGGCCCACGCCACCGGCCGCACCCCCGACGAGATCACCACCGACCTCACCACCGGCCGCGTCCTCGCCGCCGAAGACGCCCGAACCTACGGCCTGATCACCCACCTCCGCTGAGGCCCCGCCGGCATCTGCGACACCCGCCGGGGTCTCGGAACATGTCACGGCGTGTCTCGCGACCCCGCGGGCTGTCGCCGACGGGGATCCGCGCAGCGGAACGCGACATTCGCAGGCGGCGAGTGGGGCGCCGGGGTGCGGGAGGATGGGCGGTATGAGCGTTCTCGACTCCCCCATCCCCCGCTTCCATCTCGCGATGCCGGTCGACGACCTGGACGCGGCGCGGCGGTTCTACGGTGAGGTGCTCGGCCTCGAGCAGGGCCGCAGTTCCGACACCTGGATCGACTGGAACCTGCGCGGCCACCAGTTCGTCACGCACGTCGCGCCGGAGCGCGCGCGGCGGATCCACAACCCGGTCGACGGGCACGACGTTCCGGTGCCGCACTTCGGGCTGATCCTGACCGTCGAGGAGTTCCAGACGTTCGCGGAACGACTGAAGGCGGCCGGCACCGAGTTCGTGATCGAGCCGTACGTGCGCTTCCAGGGCCAGACCGGCGAGCAGTGGACGATGTTCTTCCTGGACCCGGCCGGGAACGCGCTGGAGTTCAAGGCGTTCGCCGACGACTCCCAGGTGTTCGCCGCCTGATCAGGGCGTGATCCAGCCGGTCAGGATCGTCGTACCGGACTGCGTCGTACACACCAGGCGGTACGGAACCGCCGGCGGCGGGCCGAGCACGAAGAACCCGAGTTCGTCGATGTCCGCCGTGGCGAGCTCGCCGCCGTCGCCGCGGGCCGTGACCGTGCCCACCTCGGGCGGGTCGAGCTGCCCGAGTACGGCGCCCGGTGTCAGCTCGACCTCGACGGTCCAGCCGTCCGAGGCGAAGGTGAGCGACCGCAGCACCGCACTCTCCGACCGGATCGCCAGCGCGTCCAGCGGATCCAGCGCGGAGTCGTAGGTGAGCGCGGCGAGCTCCGCGTCGATCGTTCGCCACGAGAACGCCGCCTTGCCGGCCTCGACGAACGCCGCCGGCACCTCGCCGGCGGCGGACAACGCCTCCCGCAGGGCCTTGATCAGCTTCTCGTCGTCGTGCCAGTCAGGATCGATCACGGGTCTCACCTCCTCGTCCGGTCGTCGGGTCCGTCGGCCGCGAGCATCGCCAGCGCCGGTGTCTGTCGCAGCCGGGTCAGGCAGCGCGCCCGGTTCGGTCCGATGCTGCCGATCGGCACCTGCAATCGCCGGCTGATCTCGTCGTACGGCGCCGGCGGGTCCTGCATCAGCAACGACAGCAGCAGCTGGCAGCGCCGGGACAGCTCGCCGAACGCGGTCCGCAGGATCGTGCCGCGTTCGTGCCGCAGCACCTCCTCCTCGGCGATCGCCTGTTCGGGGACGTCGGCGGACTCCGCGAGGTCGACCGGCTCGACCCGGCTGGACGCGCGGATCAGCCGGAAGCATTCGCGCTGCGTCGTGGTCGCGATCCAGCCCGGCAGCGCGGCCGGCTCGCGCAGGCCCGGCAGGTGCTCGACCAGCCGCAGCCACACGCTCTGCCCGACGTCGTCGATGTCGGGCGGCGCCAGCCGGTACCGCCGGCAGACCGAGTAGACGAGCGGGGCGTACCGCTCGACCAGCTCGTCCCACGCGCTCTTGTCGCCGTCCCTGGCCCGAGTGACCAGGTCGACGACGGTCGGATCGTCCCGCATGCCGTCCCCCTACCTCTTACTGATACAGAGCTGTCCGCCGGACCGCTGATACATCACGCGCCGAGGGCAACGAACGACCGTCCCGCGGCGTCCGCGACCGGATCCCCGCGCGCCTCCCGCCGGGCCGTCGCGAACGCCGCGGCGAGCGACTGTCCGTCCCGCAGTCCCTCGTGCACGGCCAGCATCAGCGGCGCCGTCGCCGGGTCGTTCACCGGTACGACGCTCGCGAGGATGCCGGCCGCACCGAGCGGGATCAGGCTGCTGCTCAACCCCAGCAGCTCGTCCGCACCGACCGGCTTCGCCAGCCCGGAGTCGCAGCTCGACAGGACCATCCGGTACGGCGCTCTGCGCAGCCGCTCGAAGTCGTACACGGTGAGCGGCCCGTCGTCCAGCCGCAGCGACGAGAACAACGGGCTGTCCGAACGGAACGTCCCGTGCGCGGCGACGTGCGCGATCCACGCGCCGTCGAGCGCCCGCAGTACCTTCTCCGCCGTGGCGTCGCCGTCCGCGAGCACGGTCGCGTCCGGGTACTGCTCGGCCAGCCGCAGCACCTCGGTGCGACCCGCCGACAACCCCGGCCCGAGCACCAGTACGACGCGCCGGTCCGACGGCGGCCGGAACCGTCGTGCGCGCAACCAGGCCGCCGCGGACGGCACCACGTTCACGGCCCGATCCGCCAGCGCCGGGACCAGCCCCCAGGGCAATGCCTGCAACCGCCCGGGCGGCACGACGACGACCTCGCGATCCCCCAGCAAGCCCTGCGCATCCCCGAGGATCGCCTGCCCGAGCCGCGTCCCCAGCACTTCCAGCGAAGGCCCTCGGTACGCCGCCCCGCGCGGACCACCGTGCGCAAGCCGGCGCAGGGTGAAGCGGGACCGCTCGACCTCGAGGGCCGCGGCGGCCAACGGACCCACCTCGTGCCGCGTCGTCCGGCCGTCCCGGACCACGACCGCATGCAGCACCCCGTCGACCTCGACCAGCTCGACCAGGACGGTCTCGCCCAGCTCGGCGATCAACTCGTCGACCGGCAGCCGCCGCACACCGCCGAGCGCCCCGCCCTCCGCACGCAGCGCCCGCTCGCGCACCGCCTTCTCCAACCGCCGCCGCTCCCGCTCCAGCGACGGATCCGGCGCCGCGTCCAACCGCCGTACGACGTCCCGCAACGCCGCCAGCTCCGCGACCAGCTGCTCGTCATTCGGGCGCCGCACCGGCGGCACGCCCAGCGCCGTCGCCCGCCACCGCTCGCCCCACTCCAGCAGCCGCCGCGGATCATCTCGCCGCAGCGCCTCCCGCAGAGCCAGCGCGGCCAGCTCGGCGCCCTGCCCGGTCGCCAGCGCCCGCAGCTCGGTGGCGCCCATTGTCAACCGATGCTCGTCCAACGCGTCCAGCCCACGCGCACACGCCGACAACATCGACCGGGTCTCGCCGCGCGCCTCGGCCCGCAAAGCCTTCCCCAGCCACGCCGCACTCCGCGCGATCGGCGGCGCGTCCTTGCTGTGCCGCCCAGCCAGGTCCAGCTGACGATCCGCGGTCCGCGAACGCCCGACGTCCAACGCCAGTCGCCCCGCCAGCAGATGCGCCGCCGACGACTCCGACGCGCCCAACGCGTCCAGCCGGCGCGCCACCGCGACCACCGCACGCAGCAGCCGCTCGCCACGCTCGCCCGACCGGTACCGCGCCTCCAGGACGACCATCGACGACCGCACCGACCACCACTCACGACCCTGCGCGGAGAACAACCGTCGCGCCCGCTCCGCCCGCTCCCGTGCGCCCGCCGGATCACCCGCGGCCAGCGCGGCCGTCGCCGCCGCGAACCACAGCTCGCCCCGCTTGGTCGCCGTACCCGCCCCGGACGCGATCGTCTGGTCCATCTCGGCCAGCGCCTCGGCGCTCAGCCCGGCCGCCAGCAGTACGCCGCAGCGGTCGATCGCCAGGTCCGGCCAGACGACCCCGACCGCCGCGAACCTCCGTCCCGCGTCGTCCAGGTACCGCAGTGCGGCCGGCAGGTCGCCCCGCGAATACGCCACCAGGCCGCGGTTCTGGCGCGCTTCGGCGTACTCGAATTCCTGGCCCGTCGCGGCGTACAACTTCTCGGCCACCGCGAAATCCGCGTCCGCCCGGCGGGTGCCTCCGAGAGCCAACTGGATGAAGCCGCGATAGTTCCGCGACCGGGCCTCCCACACCTGATCGCCCGACCGCCGCAACCGGGTGATTGCCGCCCGCAGGTCGTCCAGCGCCTCCCGATGCCGCCCGAGCACCAGCAGTACGTCGGCACGCCGCAGCAGCACCCGCCCCGTCAACGCGCCCCGACTGAGCTCGACCGCCCGGTCCAGCCGGGCCAGTCCCTCGCGGCTCCGGCCCGCTCGGCCGAGAGTCGCGCCCAACGTGGCAAGGACGTCCGCTTCGCGCTCCGACCGCCCGGACTGCTCCGCGAGCCGCAGCGCGGTCCGCAACTGCCGGACCGCCGTCGTCACGTCGCCGAGCTGGCGCAGACCGATGCCCCACGCCTGGTGCGCGATCGACGCCTCGACCGCCGCCGGGTCGGCGGCCAGTAAGGACCGCGCCGACGCGATCGCGTCGTGCGGGCGCGACAAGGCCAGCGGCAGCAGATTTTCCACCGCCCCGGCACTCCCCCCGGCCGTCGGCATTCTGGAATGATATCGGTCATTTCGCTGATCCAGGGGGACACGAGAACGTGGAAAATCAAACGAGCGAGCGGAAGTACCTCGCCCAGATCGCGCTGATCCTGGAGGCCTTCGGACGCGAGGTCGAGGTGTATCCGGAGGACTGGGAGAAGCGGCCGGAAGGCGCGGAGTACCTCTACCGGACCGGCGTGGTGCTGGTGCGCGACGAGGACGTCCAGCGGGTCGTCGAGCTGTTCCGCGGCGGTCAGCCGGCCGAGGGCGGGATCGGCGGCGTCACGCGGCTGCTGCTGCCGGACGAGGTCCCGCCGGACGCTCCCGAGGACCCTTCGCCCACCCAACGATTCCTGCAGTACGCCGACCTGCGCCTCGGCCGCGGCGTGGTCACGCCCGAGCACCTGTTCTACGTCTGTCCGAGCGTCAGCCCCTGCCCGGCCACGGAGCCCGAGGAGGTGCCGCCCGGTATCCCGCCGGACCCGGTGCTGCCGACGCCGTACCTGTCCGCGGGCGCGGCGGACGGTCGGGGGGTCAAGGTCGTCGTACTCGACGTCGGCTGGTCCGACGCGCCGGCGGCGTACTGGCTGAACGGGGTGACTGGCGACCCGGAGAACGCGTTCGACGGCTCCGGGCGGATCCGGCCGTACGCCGGGCACGGGACGTTCATCGCCGGCGTCCTGCGCGCGATCGCGCGCAACGTGGAGATCGTGGTGAAGAGCTACTTCACCACCGCGGGGGCGATGTGGGAGTTCGACCTCGCCGAAGCGCTGGACGAAGTCCTCGACCTCGCGCCGGACATCATCAGTCTGTCGGCGGGGACGCGGACCCGGTTCGACCTGCCGGCGCTCGGGCTGGACGTCTTCATCAAGACCCGGCTGAATCGCGTCAACGGCCTCACGCTGGTCGCGGCGGCGGGCAACGAGGCGAGCCGGGACTACTTCTGGCCGGCCGCGTTCCCGGAGGCCGTCGGTGTCGGCGCGCTCGCGGACAACGGCAAGGACCGCGCCGCGTTCAGCAACTTCGGCGGCTGGGTCGACGTGTACGCGCCGGGCGAGCACCTGGTGAACGCGTTCCTGACCGGCGACTACGAGTGCACCGAACCGCCGAACACCGGCCAGCTGCGGTCGTTCCAGGGCATGGCGCGCTGGAGCGGTACGTCGTTCGCGACGCCGCTCGTGGCGGGTCTGATCGCGGGCCGGATGTCGGTCACCGGTGAGAACGCCAAGCAGGCCGCCGACGCGCTGCTCGCCTTCGCGCTCACCCAGCCGGTGCCAGGCGTCGGGCCGGTCCTGCGAGCCACTGACGCGCTGGGGTCACTCCAGCCCTGACCAGTGCTGCCCACCTGCGGACGTCGTGGGTGGGCAGGAAGCTGAGCGCGGTGACGCGGTGCGGTCTCCGGTCTGACCTGCCGGGTACCGCACCGCGTCAGCCTCCCCCTCTACGCGCCCCCGCGTCGCCCTCCCCCTCTGCAGCGTCCCGAAGGCGTCCCCCACTTCTGCGGAGTCACCCTCGGCGCGGGTTGATACATCCGAGCCGGCAGAATTTTCAGCGGGCCGGCGGCGACGGGTTCTCGCAGAGGAACGGCGCCCGGTGACCGCCGGAGTGGTACGCGTACTGTTTGCCGCCGGCCTCGAGGATCGTCCGGTTCCCCGGCACCAGCGCCTGCGTGTAGCGCATGCCCGGCTCCGGGCAGCCGAGGCTGCCGTCCGGCCAGGTCACCTCCTCCGAACTCACCACCCTCACGTCGGCGGCGGCCACACCCAGCCGCTTGCTCAGGTCGGCCTTGGCCTGGTCGACGACCGTGCCGCCCGCACTGCCGCTCGGGGTGCCTGGGCTGCTCGGTTCGGGGCTGCTCGGTCCGGAGCCAGTACTGCTCGGCGTCATCGAGGGTTGTCCTCCTGTCGGGGATTCATTGCCACATGCAACCAGAACCACGGCCGCGACCAGCACGGCAACCACGCTGCGCATCACCATCACCTCCCACAGTAGACGCCGTACCGAACACATTCGTTGCAGATCATTTGTTCAAGTGGTGTTTCCCGGGAGTCAGTCCACGGCGTGAAGTATCTCGACTGCTCGGGAACCGCCTTTTCAAGGAGTCAACCCATGTCAGTCGATCGTCGTTCCGTCCTCCGAGGCGCCGCCGCCGGTGCCGCCGGAGTCGGGTTCACCACCGTCGGCGCCGTGCCGACGCTCGCCGAGGCCGCGCCGGCGTCGCACTCCGAGCGCGCGCCGTTCCCGCAGCACCGGCCCTTCCCGCCGCTGCTCGACGACCCGAAGGGCATCCTCGCGCTGCCGCCCGGGTTCAAGTACACGATCGTCACCCAGGCCGGCCAGACCAAGCTGAAGACCGGCCAGCCGACCCCGAACGCGCACGACGGCATGGCGGTCTTCGACGCCGGCCACGGCCGCTACCGGCTGATCCAGAACCACGAGATCAGCAGCAACGGCCCGCTCGGCGTCGCCCCGATCGAGGGCACCGTCTACGACAGCGGCGTCGGCGCGGCCGGCGGCTGCACGGTCATCGAGGTGGACCGCGACGGCACCAACCGCGGCGAGTGGGTCGCGATCTCCGGCACCCTGACGAACTGCGCCGGCGGCCACACCCCGTGGGGCACCTGGATGACGTGCGAGGAGACCGAGAACAAGGCCAACGGCACCACCCGGCTGAAGGACCACGGGTACGTGTTCGAGGTCTGGGCCGACGGCAAGACCGCGCACCCGGTGCCGCTCAAGGCGCTCGGCCGCTACGCCCACGAGGCGCTCGCGATCGACAGCGACCGGACGCACATCTACCTGTCCGAGGACGCCTCCGGCCCGAACGGCACCTTCTACCGCTGGACGGCGCCGCGCGGCTACAAGCTCGGCCCGCGCAGCTGGCAGGACCTGCAGAACAAGGACTTCGGCACCCTGGAGGCGCTGGCCATCCTCGGTGACGACGGCAAGCCGATCCCGGACGTCGCGTACCTGACCTCGGCCCAGCTGCTCCGCCCGTTCCGGGTGAAGTGGGTCCCGGTGCCGGACCGCGACGGCGCCACCACGTCGGTCCGCAAGCAGTTCACCGACGGCCAGATCACCCGCGGCAAGAAGTTCGAGGGCGTCTTCGGCACCGAGCAAGGCGTGTACGTCGTCAACTCGTACGCCGAGTCCGGTACGTCGGACCTCCCGGCCGACGCGGTCCCGCATGACGGCATGGTCTGGTTCTACAACTACGACGCCCAGACGATCCAGCTGGTCACCTACTTCCCGGAGAGCGCCATCGCGGACAGCGGCGACCCGGCGAAGTACGACGACTACAACTTCGACGGCCCGGACAACGTGACCGTGACTCCGTGGGGCTCGCTGATCCTGGCCGAGGACGGCAGCGCCAGCAGCCACGTGCTGAGCGCCACCCCGGGCGGACCGACGTACGCGATCGCCCGGAACATGCTGAACGACTCGGAGTTCTGCGGCCCGGCGTTCTCCGACGACGGCAAGGTGCTGTTCGTCAACATGCAGTCCCCCGGCATCACGTTCGCGATCACCGGCCCCTGGCGCGACTACCTCGGCTGAGCGCGTCGAGCAGCGTGTTCGGACGAGCATCGGGTCCGACGCGCACCTGGTTCATCAGGTAGGAGTAGGCGGTCTCGCGGCCCGGCCACCCGCCGTGCCGCGAGCCGCCGGCTCCGGCATGACCGAAAGCGTCCGGCGCGTCGCCCATCCGCCCGTCACCGGCCTGCAGTTCGAAGCCGGCGCCGTACACCATCGGCGTGCCCCAGTTCGGCTCCGTGCCGCGCCGGAGCTCCCGGCGGCCGAGCTCGACGGTCTGCGGCGTCAGCACGCGGACACCGTCCACCTCGCCGAGCAGCGACGCGTAGAACCGCGCCATCCCGCGCGCCGTCGCGTAACCGCCGACAGCGGGGAATCCGGCCGAGCGGTACTCGGCGCTGTTCCAGATCTTCTCCGCGCCCGGCACCCACAGCGGATTCGGCCGGTACAGCGCGGTCCACGGGCCGTCGACCAGGACGCCGTCCGGCGCCACCATCGTCGCGGCCCGCCAGTGCAGGTTCTCGGGCAGCCCGATCCACACCTCGAGCCCCAGCGGTACGGCGAACTCGTCCGCGAAGAACTGCCCGACGGTGCGGCCGTCAATCCGCCGTACCAGCTCGTCGAGCAGCCAGCCCCACGTGACCGGGTGGTAGAGGAATGCCGCCCCCGGCTCGGTCGCCGGCGCCTGCCCGGCAAGGTGTGCGGCCATCGCGTCGTGGTCGAACAGGTCGGCGTACCCGGCGTCGACCCACGGCAGCCGGGCCTGATGCGACAGCACCTCGGCCACCGTGATCTTGTCCTTGCCCTGGGCACCGAACTCCGGCCAGTAGCGGCTGACCGGATCGTCCGGTGCCAGCTGCCCGCGCTGCACGAGCAGCAACACGCACGCACTCGTCAGCCCCTTGGTCCCGGAGAACATCAGGTGCACGGTGTCGCGGTCCCAGGCCCGCCCGGTCTTCGGATCGGCCGTCCCGCCCCACAGGTCGACCACCAACTCACCCCGGTGGTACGCCGCGAACGCCGCCCCGGCCTCGCCGCGCTCGGCGAAGTTACGCTCGAACGCCTCGGCCACCTGCTCGTATCCCGCCGCTGTCCACATGAGCGATGATGGTACCGACCGTTCTTATCTTGGTCCAGCCCTCTAAGGTGGAGACCGGAGGTGGTGGCGCGATGCCGGTGAAGGCGGGCGAACGGCTGGATCCCGAGGCGACCCGGGCGCGGATCCTGAAGGCGGCGGCGGACGTGTTCGGCCGGCGCGGGATCCACGCGACCGGGATCAACGAGATCGTCGAGGCGGCCGGCGCCTCCAAGCTGACCATCTACCGGAACTTCGGCTCCAAGGAGGGCCTGGTCGAGGCCGTGCTCACCGACCGCACCCAGCGGGTGCGGGCCTGGCACCGCGAGGCCGTCGAGGCGGCGCCCGCGGGCCGCGGGCAGATCCTCGCGGTCTTCGACCTGATCGCGCAGTGGTACGCCGAAGCGGGGTTCCGCGGCTGCGCGATGATGAACGCGGCCACCGAGGACCGCGGCCAGGACGGCGCGCCGCGCCGGCTCGCGCAGGACCACCTCGCCTTCTACCGCGAGCTCTTCGAGCGCCTGCTGGCCGATGCCGGAGCGCGTGATCCACGGACGACGGCGCGGCAGCTGGTCGTCGTACTGGAAGGTGCGACGCTGATCAGTGCGGTCGACCGGGATCCGGGACTCGGCGCGGAGGCGCGGGTCATCGTGGAGACGCTGCTCGACGCGGCATTCTGAGCAGTACGACGACGCAGGCGACACCCGCACCGGCCGCCACCAGGAACGCCGCGCGGAACCCGGCCTGCTCGGCGACGAACCCGCCCGCCGGACCCGCGACGAGCACCCCGAGATCCCAGAACGAGGTCATCACACCCATCGACACACCGGGCCGCAGCCCCCGCACGCGATCCAGCGTCAGCGACACGCACGCCGGGTAGACCAAAGCCAGCCCGACCCCGGCCAGCGCCGTCGAGACACTCGCACCGACCGGCCCGCTCGCCAGCGCGATCCCGGTCAGCGCGACGATCTCCACGGCCACGGTCCAGGCCGCCACCACGCGGCCGCCGTACCGATCGACCAGCGGGCTGCCCGCGAAGCGCACCACGAGGAAGGCGGCCGCGAAGACCGCGAGGGCGAGGTCGTCGACGCCGATCGCGTCCGCGCGCAGCCGCAGTACCAGCAGGGCAGCCACGGTGCCGTAACAGTAGGCCGCCAGGCCGATGATTGCTCCGGGCAACGGTACGCCGACCGGCACCAGGTCCCGGACGCCGCGGATCCGGACCAGCGGCTCGGGCCGGCTGCGATCGGAGCGCGTCGTCAGCACCAGCAGCACCGACACGAACGACAACCCGACGACGACCCACCAGACCGTAGAGCTGCCGTCGGCGTCGACCAGCGTGGCGATCACCGGGCCGCCGGCCAACCCGCCCCACATCGACAGTCCGAACCATCCGGCCAGCCGGCCACGCTGTGCCATCCGCGCTCCGGTCAGCACCCACGGCAGCGCGGCCGAGAACAACGCCGCCTCCCCCGCGCCCATCACGAGACGAGCGACCAGCAGGACCCACAGCTCCGGCGCCAGTAGTTGCCCCAGGCCCCCAATCGCGGCGAGCACACCCCCGGCCAGCACCACCGGCCGCGACCGGCCCGCATCCGCGAGCCACCCGGCGAACGGCCGCGCCGCCGCCGTCGCCAGGAACGCGATCCCGACCGCGGTCCCACTCGCCAGCGCCCCGCCGCCGAACGTCGCCGGCACGTACGACGGCAACGCCTGCAACGCCGCCCCGAACGCGAGGTACCCGCACAGCACCGCCACCCACAACCGCCGGACCGGAACCGTCATGGACTAGATGATACCGATTGGTACCATCTACTCCAGGCGGTGCTCAGGCGTCGAGATCGGTGGCGACCAGGTCGGCTACCTTGCGGAGCAGCGCCTCGTCGTCGCAGGCCACGGTGACCTGGTCGCCGTACTTCGCGCCCAGCGTCATGATGAGCAAGGCCGATCCGGCGTCGACCGGCACGCCGCCGTTCGTCGCGAGCGTGACCGGTACGCCGGACTCGGTGACGGCGGCCGCGATGACAGCTGCCGGGCGGGCGTGCAGGCCGACGGAGGAACCGACGGCGATCGTCGTACTGGGCATCGGAGTGTCCTTTCAGAAACGGGTGGGTGGTCAGGCCGCGACAGCGGCCGGCGACCGGTCGGGAGCGGCCTTGCGGCCGAGTTGCTTGGCGATCGACACCGCGAGCGCGCCGACCACGGCACCGGCCGCCAGGGCCAGCACGAAGACGGCGATGTGGCCGACCGCGAAGAACACGAAGATGCCGCCGTGCGGCGCGGACAGCGTCACGCCGCCGCTCATCACCACGGCACCGGTGAGCGCCGATCCGAGCATGATCGACGGGATGACGCGCAGCGGATCGGCCGCCGCGAACGGGATCGCGCCCTCGGTGATGAACGATGCCCCGAGCAACCATGCGGCCTTGCCGTTCTCCCGCTCGGCGGTGCTGAACAGCTTCGGCCGGACGGCGGTCGCGAGGGCGAGCGCCAGCGGCGGAACCATGCCGGCCGCCATCACCGCCGCCATCACCTTTAGCGAGGCCGGGTTGTCGACGGACAGGCCGGCGGTGGCGAACGCGTACGCCGCCTTGTTCACCGGACCGCCCATGTCGAAGGCCATCATCAGGCCGAGCACGATGCCGAGCACGATCGCGGACGAACCGGACAGCCCGTTCAGCCAGCTCTCCAGGCCGGACGTCACCGCGGCGAGCGGCCGGCCGAGGACCAGGAACATCAGACCGCCCGCGAACAACGTCGCCCCGAGCGGGATCACGACCACCGGCATCAGCCCGCGGCCCCAGGCCGGGATCTTCAGCCGGCTGATCCAGAGCGCCGCGAAGCCGGCCAGCAGGCCGCCGACGATGCCCCCGATGAACCCGGCGCCGACCGTCGTCGCGACCACGCCGACCGTGAAGCCCGGCGCGATCCCGGGCCGGTCGGCGATCGCGAACGCGATGTAACCGGCCAGGGCGGGCACCAGGAAGCCGAACGCGAGCGCGCCGAGGCTGAACAGCACCGCACCGAGGTACTGGTCGAGGCCACCGTCCGGCAACTGCGCCAGCGAGTTCTTCGTGACGATCTCGGTGGCCGACGCGTTGATCCGGTACCCGCCGAACAGGAAGCCGAGCGCGATCAGCAGGCCGCCGGCCGCGACGAACGGGATCATGTAGCTCACCCCGGTCAGCAGGATCTGCCGCAGCCGCACCGCCCACGACACGTCCCCGGTGCGGGCGTCCTTCCGCGGTGCCGACGTACGGTGCTGGTCGGCCTCGACGCGTGGGCTGTTCGGGTCCTCGGCGGCCGCGAGCGCGTCGGCGACCATCGCGTCCGGCTCGTTGATCGCCCGCTTCACACCGGACGCCACCACAGGCTTGCCGGCGAAGCGGCCACGGTCCTTCACGCCGACGTCGGTCGCGAAGATGACCGCCTCGGCGGCCGCGATCGTGTCCGCGGACAGCGGCGTCGAAGCGCCCGAGCCCTGGGTCTCCACGTGAACTGTGACGCCCGCGCGCTCACCGGCGGCCACGAGCGAGTCCGCCGCCATGTACGTGTGCGCAATCCCGGTCGGACAAGCCGTCACAGCAACAAGCTGCCGCCCGCTCGCCATCGCCGTCGGTTGCTCGGTCGGGGTGACGGCTTCCTGGACCAGGGTGACCACGTCGGCGGGCGATGCCGCCGCACGCAGCGCGGCCGTGAACTCCGGCTTCACCAGCGACCGAGCGAGCGCGGTGAGCAGCGTCAGGTGATCGGCGTCCCCACCAGCGGGCGCCGCGATCAGGAAGACGAGGTCGGCGGGCCCGTCCGGCGCACCGAAGTCCACTCCGGGCGTCAACCGTGCGAACGCCAGCGTCGGCTCGGTCACGTACTTCGACCGGCAGTGCGGGATGCCGATACCGCCGGGCAGGCCGGTCGCCGCCTGACCCTCGCGGGCCAGCGCGTCGCCGTACAAGCCGTCGACCTCGGTGGCGCGACCTGCCGCCACCACCAGCGACGCCAGCCGGCGGATCACGTCGTGCGACGTACTGCCGAGATTCTCGTCGAGGACGACGAGCTCGGCCTGGATGATCTGGGACATGAGGGTTCCTCTCGGCGCCGTCAGGAGGTGACGGAGCGGGAAGCCAGGGCGACGACACTGACGCCCTCAGGACGGAGATCGCCCGGCCGCGGCATCGCGGACCCGGCGAGCTGGACGGCGGCGGCACCGAAGGCGACCGCCTGACGCAACCGTTCGGCCGGCCCGGCGCCGGCCGACTCGGCGAGCAGGTAGCCGGCGAGCGTGGCGTCACCGGCGCCGACTGTGTTGACCGGCACGACGGTCCCGGCCTGACCGAAGTACGCCGAACCTTCGCCGTCGACCAGCACCGCGCCGTGCCGCCCGAGCGTCGCGAGGACGGCGCCGGCGCCGCGCGCGACCAGCGCCCGGGCGGCGTCGGCCACGAACCCGGGATCGGCCTCGAGCCGGGAGACGTCGAACCCGGTGAGCTCGGCGAGCTCCTCCGCGTTCGGCTTGAGCAGCTCCGGCAGGACCGGACCGGCCGCGACGGCCCGCAGCGGCTCGCCGGAAGTGTCGACAGCGACCGCACATCCCTGCGCGCGCAGTGCCTCGACCAGAGCGACGTACCAGTCGGCCGGCACACCGGGCGGCAGCGAGCCGGACAGGACCGCCCAGCGAGCGCCCGCGGCCTGTTCGAGTACGGCGGCAACCAAGGCGTCGAGCACCACCGGACCGAGCGATGTGCCGGCCTCGTTGAGCTTGGTCGTCGTGCCGTCGGGCTCGACCACCGTGACGTTGACCCGCACCGGATGCGGTACGTCGACCGCGCGGTAGGCGACCGACTGGTCGCGCAAGGCGGCCAGCATCCGGTCGTCGGTCCCCGCGGGCAGGACCGCGACCACCGGGGCGCCCGCGGCGGTGAGTGCGCGAGCGACGTTCACGCCCTTGCCACCGGGCTCGCTGCGCACGGACACGGCCCGCTGGACCTCACCCCGGCGCAGCTCACCGGCGAGCTCGATCGTCCGGTCGACGCTCGGGTTCGCGGTCAGCGTGACGATCATGCGACCACCACCTCGACCTCCCGCCGCTCGAGCTCGCGGACCACCGCGGGGTCGATGCCGTCGTCGGTGACCAGGACGTCGACGTCGTCGAGCGACGCGAACCGCACCAGGTGCTCGCGGCCGATCTTCGACGAGTCGGCCACCACGGCGACCTGATGGGCGGCGGCGACCATCGCCCGTTTCACCGCAGCCTCGTCCGGGTCCGGGGTGGTGAGGCCGTGGTCGACCGTGAGCGCGTTCGTGCCGACGAAGGCCAGGTCGACCCGCAGATCGGCGAGCGCCCGGACCGCCTGGTCGCCGACCGCCGCCTGGGTCTCGCCCCGGACCCGGCCACCGAGCAGGTGCAGCCGGATGCTGCCCGAGCCGCCGAGCCGCGCCGCGATCGGGACCGAGTTGGTCACCACGACCAGCTGACGGTCCACCGGGAGCAGCGAAGCGATCCGCGCGGTCGTCGTACCGGCGTCGAGCAGGATGCTGCCGTCGCTGCCGGGGAGCAACTCGATCGCGGCCTTGGCGATCCGGTCCTTCTGGTCCGCGCTGGTGGCGTCGCGCTCGGCGATCCCGGGCTCGATCACGGTCAACGCGGTGGTGGAGACGGCGCCGCCGTGCACGCGCCGCAGCAGGCCGGACCGCTCGAGCTGGGCGAGGTCGCGGCGCACGGTCTCGGTGGTGACGCCGAGGTCCGCGGCGATACCGCTGACCGTCACCCGGCCCTGCTCGCGGACCTTGCCCACGATCGCCGCTTGCCGCTCGTCCGCGTACATCTCGACTCCCGATCTGTGTTTCGTTGGGATTTGGTGTTGTTTCCGTTGGTTTTACGCCCGGTCTATTGACATGTCAAGAGGTCAGTTCGTAACGTCCTGGCAATCCGCCGGACGCAGAGGACCTGCCGATGAACAACCCCACAGCCACCGTCTGGAAAGGCGTTCCGGTCGTACCGGGCGTCGGTTACGGCCCGGTGATCCGCCCGGAGCCGCGGCCGCCCGTCCCGGCGCCGGTCACCGTCGCCGAGGCCGACCGCGACACCGAGATCGCCCGGTACGACGCCGCGGCCGCAACGGTCGCCGCGCGCCTCACCGAACGCGCCGCACTCGCCTCGGGTGCGGCGGCCGAGGTGCTGAGCGCGACCGCCGACCTGGCCCGCGACCGCGGGCTGAGCGCCGCCGCGGCCCAGCGGATCCGGACCGGCACCGACGCGGTGCACGCGTGTGCGGAGGCCACCGATCAGTTCGCCGCGCTGTTCACCCAGCTCGGCGGCCTGATGGCCGAGCGCGTCACCGACCTGCACGACATCCGCGACCGGATCGTCGCGGAGCTCACCGGCGCCCCGGAGCCCGGCGTACCGCGGCCGACGGAGCCGTCGGTCCTCGTCGCCGACGACCTCGCCCCGGCGGACACGGCCGGCCTCGACGAGCGCACGGTCGCCCTCGTGACCCGGCTCGGCGGACCGACCAGCCACACCGCGATCATCGCCCGCCAGCTCGGCATCCCCTGCGTCGTCGCGGTGACCGACCTGCCGGAGATCCCGACGGGTACGCCGGTTCTGGTGAACGGCGAGACCGGTGAGATCCTCGTCCGCCCCGACGAGCTCGCGGCCCACGCCGCCGTCCGGGCTTCGGCCGAGCAACGCTCCGCGACCAGCGCGTGGCGCGGTCCAGGCCGCACGGCCGACGGCCACCCGGTCGGCATCCTCGCGAACGTCCAGGACGGCGCGTCCGCACAGCAGGCCGCCGGCAGCCAGGCCGAAGGTGTGGGGCTGTTCCGGACCGAGCTCGCCTTCCTCAACCGCGAGACCGAGCCGGGCGTCGACGAGCAGGCCGAGCTGTATGCCGCCGTACTGCGGGCCTTCACCGGCCGCAAGGTCGTCGTACGCACGCTGGACGCCGGCTCGGACAAGCCGCTGGCCTTCACCGGCACCGCGGCGGAGCCGAACCCGGCGCTGGGCGTCCGCGGCCTGCGGATCGCGTTCGACGACCCCGGCATCCTGGACCGTCAGCTGGACGCGATCGCCCGCGCGGCCGAGCAGACCGGCGAACAGCCCTGGGTGATGGCGCCGATGGTCTCGACCGTCGCCGACGCCCGGTTCTTCGCCGAGCGGGCCCGGGCGCGCGGCCTGGTCGCCGGCGTGATGGTCGAGGTGCCCGCGGTGGCCCTGCTGGCCGATCGCGTGCTCGAGCACGTCGACTTCCTGTCGATCGGCACCAACGACCTGACGCAGTACACGATGGCCGCCGACCGCCTCTCCCCCGGACTCGCCACCCTGACCGACCCGTGGCAGCCGGCGCACCTCGCGCTGGTCGCGCAGGTGGCGCGGGCCGGGACCGCTGCGGGCAAACCGGTCGGAGTCTGTGGCGAGGCGGCCGCGGACCCGCTGCTGGCCTGCGTCCTGGTCGGCCTCGGCATCACCTCGTTGTCAGCGGCAACGGCTGCGCTGCCCGCGGTCGGCGCGCGGCTCGCGACGGTGTCTCTGGACCTGTGCCGTACGGCGGCCGCCGTAGCCCTCGCCGCCGACGACCCGGGCGCGGCGCGAGAAGCCGCGCGAACCGCGCTGCAGGCGTAGTCACCTGAGACGGTCGAGCAGGACCACCTCGCAGTCGTAGTGCTGCGAGGCGGTCATCGTGCCGCGGAACCAGAGCAGCGGAATCCGGCGGGGGTCGCCGGGCGCGACGATCGGGCGGAGGTTGTCGACGGCCGAGCTCTCGGTGACCGGCATCCACGTCCAGCTCGCGCCGCCGTCCGACGTACGGGCATGGAAGATCTCGTGGTGCTCCAGCGCGCTGCCGTCGCGGGGGTCGATCGGCGTCGAGACGTAGAGCGAGTGGAGGTCGTACGGGTCGATCGCGACGAGGCCGGTGTAGTCGTTCTCGTGCGGGAGGAGGCCGTGGCCGGCCTTCGCCAGTTGGTGCACCTGCCAGGTCCCGCCGGGCGCGAGGAGGGCGTAGAAGAAGCGGTGGTCCGGCACCGGATGGAGACGCGCGAAGGCGTCCTCGGGTTGGTTCGGGGTGTCACAGCGGGCCAGCAGGACCGCGGCGAGCGTGCCGTCGTCGGCGCGGCGGATGTCGACCGTCCAGCAGTGCGTCATCGGTTCGCCGTCCCAGACCGAGTCGGCGGCGAGGACCGTGGTGAGTTCCACCTGCGAGGGCGCGTCGGCGTCGAGCGCGATCTCGTCCACGACGGTGCCGTCGGTGCGGTGCAGCGCGCCGGCCTCCAGATAGCCGTGGTAGATCGAGTTGTTGTAGTCGCGCGGGTGGTGGTCGGTCGTGATCAGGTCGATGCGTGACGGAGTGGAGACGTAGCGGGTGTAGCCGTTGACGTAGCCGACCTTCGGGCGGGTGAAGAGCTTCCCGGCGTACGTCCACGTGTCGCCGTCGTCGTCGGACACCAGCGCACACGGGTCGTCGTTCACCGCCCGCGCGAAGCAGTACAGCCGGCCGTCGAGCTCGTGCAGGTTCGAGTACGTGACACCGCGACCGCCGGTGAACTCGCTCCAGTCGAACGTCCGCTCCGGGCCCCACTTGCGCGGGTCGCCCGGCTCGCTCACCCGCCAGCGCGTCAGGTCGTCGGTCTTGTGCTTGGTGTAGACGGCCAGCCAGCGGCCGTCGCGCCGCCGCCACAACGCCGGGACATCGTGGTCGTCGGCCTCGAACCGCTCATGCAGTACGACGACCTCGGCCGCCCCGGATCGCAGGTCGACGACCGTCAGCTCGACGTTGCCCGCGCGGCCGGCGCCGCCGGGTCCTTCGGGCGCCGCGATCGACCCGACGACGAGGACGCCGCCGTCCGGGTCGACCACCGCCCGCTCGTCCTGGAACCAGCACCAAGCACCGTTGTCGTTGATCACCCGAGCCGCTGTCATGGCCACTCAGTGTGTCAGGGACGGCCACGCTTGGGTAAGCGTTTGCCAGTATGTGGTCAGATCGAGCGCCGCAGCTCCGCCATCACCTCGAGCTGCCGGTCGACGTCCTCGCCCGCGCTCCAGAACACGTGATCCACACCGGATCGTGCGACGCGCGCCAGGTCGTCCAGGACCTGCTCCACACTGCCGGTCAGCGGCTGGCGGTCGTCGAGCGGTGCGGCGGTGACCTCACCGTTGACCCGGACCACGATCGGCAGCGACGCCGGATCGTGCCCGGCCTTCGCGGCCGCGTCGCGGAAGGTGGAGACCGATCCTTCGAACATCTCCCAGGTCATCATGATCGGGTTCAGCCCCAGCCCGAGACGCCCGGCGCGCTCGATCGCGGCCGGCGCCATCGCCCCGGCGAGGACGGCGACCCCGCCCGGAACGACCGGCTTCGGGCCGTACCACGACGGTGCGATCGTGTAGAACGCGCCGTCGTGCGCGACCGGGTCCGGGCCCCAGAGAGCACGCAGTACGGCGATGTACTCCTCCAGTCGCGCGCCCCGCCGTTCGGTCGGCACCCCGACCGCCTCGAACTCGGCCGCCATCCAGCCGACGCCGACACCGGCCAGCAGCCGCCCGCCGGACAGTTGGTCCAGCGTCACGAGCCGACGGCCCAGCACGACCGGGCTGTGCAGCAGGAGGTCCAGCACGCTCGTCCCCAGTGCGATCGTGCTGGTGCGCGCGGCGACGTACGCCAGCGTCTCCAACGGGTCGTAGACGCTGCGGTAACCGTCCGGCAGCGGCGTCGGCTCGGTGGCGCCGATGCCGAACGCGCCGTCGACCGGATTCAGCAGCCGTTCGGACGTCCAGACCGAGTCCAGCCCGATCCGTTCCGCCTCCTGGGCGACCTCCGTGATCGCCGCGGTGCTCGTGCCGACGCCGATCGTCGGCAACGTCAGACCCAACTTCATCGCGGAACTCCCTTCGTCGTCGCCACAGCCAACCGCGCCGCACTTTCACTTTTCTTTCACGCGCGGAACGCGGGGCGGCCGACGAGGGAGCGGCGCCGTCAGGCCAGGCCGAAGCCGCCCGTCCAGGGGGTCTTCTCACCCACGGCGAGGGTGAGCTGCAGGAAGCCGATCGCCTCGAGTTCACGGGCCCGCTTCAGCGAACCGGCGTCGACCGCCTTGAGCCCGCCGGCGGAGACGATGCCGGCCAGCAGCGCCTTGGCCTCCGCGTCGTCGCCCGCGATCAGGACGGTCGTCGGGACCTCGCCGGCCGTGCCGCTCGCGACCGTGGCCGCGAAGTTGGTGTTGAACGCCTTGAGCACCGTGGAGTCCGGAAGCTGCTCGGCCAGTTCGGCGGCCGCGGAGCCGTCTGCGGGGACGACGAGCGAGTCGAAGGTCTCGAAGTTCAGCGGGTTGCTGATGTCGACGACGACCTTGCCGGCCAGCTGCTCCGCGCGGTCCGCGACGATCTGCTGGTATGCCGGATACGGGGTCGCGAGGATCACCAGCTCACCGGTGACCTCCTTGTCCTTGTCGGTGGAGTTGAACAGCTCGACGGTGTTGCCGCCCTTGGCGACGACCGCGGCGATCGCCTGTCCCATGTTCCCGCTGCCGATGATGCTGACGTGCGTCATGCTCTCGCTCCTTTGGTTGTACCTTCAACTATCACGATAGCGCAGGTTGGTTGTAGCTACAACCATCCGGGTGGCAGAATGGTCCGCATGAGCACCCAGTGGCTGGACGACGCGGAGATGACCGCGTGGCTGCGGCTGGTCGGCGTGGTCGAGCTGCTGCCCGGCGTCCTTGACACGCAGCTGCGCCGCGACGCCGGCGTGACGCATTACGAGTACTACGTGCTGGCGATGCTGTCCGAGGCGCCGAAGCGGACGCTGCGGATGACCGCGCTCGCCCAGCTGACGAACGCCACGCTCCCCCGGCTGTCGCATGTCGTGAAGCGGCTCGAGGACCGCGGCCTGGTCGAGCGGTTCCCGTGCCCGGAGGACGCCCGCGCCACCAACGCGCGGCTCACCGCGGCCGGCTGGAAGAAGATCAAGGCGACCGCCCCCGGCCACGTCGAGACCGTCCGCCGGCACGTCATCGACGTACTGACTCCGGAGCAGATCGGGCAACTGGCCGAGATCGCGGGCGCGATCCTCGAATCGGTCGACGCGGACGGCAGGCTCAGCGCGGTGTACCGACGCTGAGATCCAGTAGTACCTTCGAGGCGGTGGTGCGGTCGCTCGCGAGGTCGAAGGCGGCCTTCGCGTCGGCGAGCGGGAACGTGTGCGTGACGATCGGGTCGACGGGCAGCCCGCCGGCCAGCCAGTCGATCGCGGTGTCGAACTCGTGGTCGAACCGGAACGCGCCCGTCAGCGTGAGTTCGCGGGTCATCAGCACGTTCCCGGCGAACGCCGTGTCGCCGCCGGGCAGTGAGCCGACCTGTACGACGGTGCCGCAGCGTCGTACCCGTTCCAGACAGGTACGCAGGCCGCCCGCCGTACCGGACGCCTCGATCGCGACGTCGATCTCGTCGGGCCAGTCCGCAGTACCGACCTGGACGGTGTGCGTCGCACCGACCTGGGTGGCGAGCGTCAGCGGGGTCTCGTGCAGATCGCTGACGACGACCTCCCGCGCGCCGGACTGCCGCAACGCCGCGACGACGAGCAGGCCGATCGGGCCCGCGCCGGTGACCAGGACGCGCTTCCCGTCCACTGCGCCTTCGCCGGCTTGCCGTACGGCGTGGATCGCCACCGACAACGGCTCCGCGAGTACGGCGGTCCGCAGCTCGAGCCCTGGCGGCAACACGCGTACCTGGTCGACCGGGACGATCAGCTCCTGGACGAACCCGCCCTGGATGTGCGGGTCGCGCGCCGCGCTGCCGAGATAGTTGCTGTAGGCACAGATGTTGCGGCGGTCGCGGCGGCATTCCGCGCACGTGCCGCAGGGTGCCGCCGGGTGGATCCCGACGGGCGCGCCCTCCGCGAATTCGTCGGTGCCTTGGCTGATCCGTCCGACCACCTCGTGGCCGAGCACCAACGGCTGCCGGACCTTGAAGTCGCCGACGCCGCCGTCGCGGTAGTAGTGCAGATCCGACCCGCAGATCCCGCCGTACGCGATCCGCACCGCGACCTGCCCGGCGCCTGGCGCCACCGCTTCACGTTCCTCGATCCGCAGATCTCCCGCGGCATGCACCACACAGGCGTACACGGCATCCACCCATCCTGGAAATCGCTGTCCGCCCTGAGGATATCCAGGATGCGCCGGCTCACCGGGCTTCGAGCAGCGCCTTGAGACGGGCGAGATCCTTCGTGTTGGCGCGACGCATCGCGGCGGCCATCAACGGCGCCGCGACACCGGCGAACCCGCTGGGTTCACCGCGATTCCTGAGCGTCATCCGGGTGGCCGCTTCCCCGGTCGGCGTCCACTCGTAACTGGTCTCCATCGGGAACGGTCCCTGCGCCGTCCGCATCACCAGCCGCTCGCCCGGGACGAGCTCGACGACTTCGTACGTGTACGCGAGCCGCCGCCCCAGAAAGTGCGCCACGAAGTCCATCCGCGACCCCACCGCGACCGGCGGCTCCGTCCGCCAGACCACGGACTCGATGTTCGAGTACCACTCCGGCGCGTTGGACGGATCACCCGCGTAACCCGCCACCACTTCGACCGGCCGCTCGATCACGGTCTCCGTCAACACGTCGACAGCCATAACTCCTCCCACCTCCGACTGTACGTGTATCGCGCCGTCCCGTCGCGACTCCGACCAGATAGGGGGAAGGAACAACCATGAGCAACAAACCCAACCAAGAACCGTCCACGGCGGATCCCGGAACACCGCGGACGGCGCCCGTCAGAACCCGGCGGGCGCGACGAACGCGGCGTCGGCCGCCGCGGCGGGTGATCGTCGCGGTCAACATCCTCGAAGCGGTCATCACCTTGCCCTGCCTCGTAGCGGCGTACGGCCTCGCCGAACAACTCGTAGCAGCCCAGGAGACCGCCGCCCCACAACAGGTAGCGAGCCTGCAAGTCGCAAGCCTGGCAGTAACCCTAAACATGAGCCTGCTGATAGTAGGCGCCGCCGCCGGAGCAGTAGGCAGCGTGATCCACCAGAGCATGGCATTCGCACGCACCACCGCCCCGAATCACCAGCTCGCGTGGTACCTCATGCGCCCACTCTGGTCCGCCCTACTCGGCTCAGTCTCGGTGATAGCCGTCAACACCGGCCTCCTCAGCATCGGCGACGAAACCACCTCAAGCGCCGCAGTAGCCGTCCTAGTCCTAACGGGCTGCCTAACAGGCCTCTTCACCGACCAAACCCTCCATCGCCTCCGCCACCTCCTAACCCGCCCACCCCGCCCCACCTGACCTCCACGCCCCGAAGGCGGCCAACAAAAGCAGCCGCCGCGTAGCGGTGTCCGATTGGGTCAGCGGAAGTCTCGGGACTTGGTTCGGGCTGCCAGGGGGAGGCGTTCGAGGTGTTCGGCGGAGAGGTTGGTTACTTCGCCGGCTCGTTCTACGCGGCCGCGGATGATGAGGGCGGGGGCGTTGCGGGCTACGGCGGCGTGGTGGTGCCAGCAGCCTACGGTGATGACGATGTTCGCCATGCCGGTCTCGTCCTCGAGGTTCATGAACGTGACCCCGGAGGCCGTCGCCGGACGCTGGCGGTGGGTGACGACCCCGGCCACCCGGACGCGGGCGCCGTTCGGGGCCGCCTTCAGTTCGGCGGCCGAGAGGATGCCGTCGGCGCGGAGGCGGGCGCGGATGCGTTCCATCGGGTGGCTGGTGGTGGTGATCGAGGTGGACCACAGATCCGCCATGTCCGCCTCGATGTCGCTCATCCCGGGCAGCGTCGGCGGCGGGCCCGCCGCGGTGATCCCGGCCAGCTGACCCGGACGTTCCTCGGCGGCCCGGCCCGCCTCCCACAGCGCCTGCCGCCGATCGAGGCCGAAGCAGTCGAACGCCCCCGCGGTCGCCAGCGCCTCGACCTGCGCCGCGGTGATCCCGGTACGCCGGACCAGGTCGGCCATCTCGGTGAACGGCCCGCCGCGCTCGCGCTCCTCGACGATCAGCTTCGCGCCCTTCTCCCCCACCGTGCGTACTTCGGACAACCCGAGCCGTACGGCGAACGCGCCGTCACGCCGATGCACCGTGGTGTCGAACGGCGCGTGAGGATCGAACGGGCCCACCAACGGCTGCGGATCCGCCAAGCACGAGTCCATGCCGGTCGGCCCGGTGAGTTCCTGCCCCTGGACCAGCAGTTCGAGCCCCGCGTCGACGCCGGACAGGTGCAGGTGCGGACGCCGTACTTCGACACCGTGGCGGCGGGCGTCGGCCACCAGGGACTGCGGTGAGTAGAACCCCATCGGCTGCGCCCGCAGCAGCGCGGCGAGGAACGCGGCCGGGTAGTGCAGCCGCAGCCAGGTGCTGGAGTAGACGAGCAGCGCGAAGCTGATCGAGTGCGACTCGGCGAACCCGAAGTTCGCGAACGCCTCGATCTTGGCGTAGATCTCGTCGGCCAGGTCGCCGGTGATCCCGTTCTGAGCCATCCCGGCGTACAACTTGTCCTTCAGCGACGAGATCCGCTCGATGCCGCGCTTCGACCCCATCGCGCGCCGGAGCAGGTCGGCCTCGTCGCCGTCGATCTCACCGACCGCCATCGCCATCTGCATCAGCTGCTCCTGGAACAGCGGCACGCCCATCGTCCGCTCCAGCACCGGCCGCAGCTTCGGGTGCAGGTAACTGACCGGCTCCTCCCCGGTACGGCGGCGGATGTACGGATGGACGGCGCCGCCCTGGATCGGCCCGGGCCGGATCAGCGCGATCTCGGTGACCAGGTCGTAGAACCGGCGCGGCTTCAGCCGCGGCAGGGTCGCCATCTGCGCGCGGGACTCGACCTGGAACACGCCCACCGAGTCGGCCCGGCAGAGCTGGTCGTAGACACCGGCCTCCTCGCGCGGGATCGTGTGCAGCTCCCACGACTCCCCCACCTGCTCGCGGACCATGTCCAGGCAGTACTGCAGCGCGGCCAGCATGCCGAGCCCGAGCAGGTCGAACTTCACCAGCCCCATCCACGCGCAGTCGTCCTTGTCCCACTGCAGGACCGTGCGGTTGTCCATCCGGGCGTGCTCGATCGGCACCACCTCGCCGACCGGCCGCTCGGTCAGCACCATCCCGCCGGAGTGGATCCCCAGGTGCCGCGGGAACTTCAGCAACTCGGTCGCCATCGCCACCACCTGCGGCGGGATGTCGTGCTCGGTCGAGGTGATCTCCGGGCTCCAGCCGTCCACCTGTTTCGACCAGGCGTCCTGCTGGCCGACGGAGTACCCGAGCGCCTTCGCCATGTCGCGGACCGCGGACTTCGGGCGGTAGGAGATCACGTTCGCCACCTGGGCGGCGTTGCGGCGGCCGTACTTGTCGTAGACGTGCTGGATCACCTCCTCGCGGCGCCCGGAGTCGAAGTCGACGTCGATGTCCGGCTCCTCGGCGCGGGTGGTGGCCAGGAACCTCTCGAACGGCAGGTTGTAGAGGACGCTGTCCACCGCGGTGATCCCGAGCGCGTAGCAGACCGCCGAGTTCGCCGCGGATCCCCTGCCCTGGCAGAGGATCCCGTTGTCGTGCGCGAACCGGACGATGTCCTCGACGATCAGGAAGTACCCCGGGAAGCCCTTCTCCTCGATCACGTCCAACTCCCGCTGCAACCGCTCGTACGCGTCCGGCCGCGCCTCGCGCGTCCCGTACCGCTTCAAGGCGCCGCGGAACGTCAGCTCCCGCAGCCACGACATCGGCGTGTGCCCGTCCGGTACGTCGCGCAACGGCAGGTTCGGCTTCGCGCGCGCGAGATCGAACGCGAGCTGGTCGGCCAGCGTCACCGAGCGCGCCACTGCCCCGTCGTACCGCTGGAAGCGCGCCGCCATCTCCGCGCCGGAGCGCACGAACGCCATCCCGCTCGACGGCAGCCAGCCGTCCATCGCGTCCAGATCGCGACGAGCCCGTACGGCGGCCAGCGCGGCGGCGAGCTTGTGCTTGGCGGGGGTGGCGTAATGAACGTTGTTCGTGGCAACTACCGGGAGGCCGTGCCGGTCGGCGAGGCCGGCCAGGATCCGGTTCCGCGTGGTGTCGGCGGGCTGGTGGTGGTCGATCAGCTCGACGACCACCCGGTCCTTGCCGAACAGCGCGGTCAGCCGGTCCAGTTCGCGGACGGCCGCGGCCGGGCCGTCGGCGCGGCCGCCGCGCTCGAGCGCCTGCCGGACCGGTCCCTTGCGGCAGCCGGTCAGGATCACCCAATGGTCGCTGCCGACCGCGGCCAGCTCTTCCAGGTCATAGACCGGCTTCCCCTTCTCGCCGCCCGCCAGTTGCGCCTCGGTGATCGCGCC
Source organism: Kribbella sp. HUAS MG21 (assembly GCF_040254265.1). Taxonomy (GTDB): domain Bacteria; phylum Actinomycetota; class Actinomycetes; order Propionibacteriales; family Kribbellaceae; genus Kribbella. Next base: position 5,985,512 of record NZ_CP158165.1, on the reverse strand, counting down.
GGCGAGCCGGTGGTACCCCTCCTGGCCCTCGGCCAGCACCAGCAGATGGCTGCCCTCCGGATCGGCCACCCCGTTCTGCGGGCCGGTCAGGTCCAGTGAGAGCTCCGCTCCGAACACGGTCTGCAGCGAGTACGCCGCCGCGGCCTCGGCGAATCGCGCCGCACCGTAGAACCCGTCGTGGTCGGTCAGCGCCAGCGCGTGCAGCCCCTGCCGGACGGCGGCCTCGACGAGGTCCTCCGGCTGGGAGGCGCCGTCCAGGAAGGAGAAGTTCGAGTGGACGTGCAACTCGGCGTACGGCACCGAGTGCTCGGGCCGGCGGACGGGCTCCGGAACGTACGGCCCGCGGTGCTGGGACCAGGCAGGACTGTCGCCGCCGTCGGCCGTGACCGGGCGGCCGCCGTGACTGCCCGGGCGCGAGCGGTCCGACAGCTTGCGCTCCAGCTCCGACCACTTGATCGGCGGGTTGTTGTAGCCCACGTGACCATATTAGAACATGTGTTCCCCTCGATCTTCCATAAGCAGTAAATATAAAAGTGTTATGCTTCCGGCATGAGTCGCGAAGACGCGTCCGCCGCCATCGGGGCGGCCCTCTACGGCCTGGCCACCAGGGCCGTGAGACGCCTGCCCCGGGACATGAGCCTGACGTCCGCCGCCACCCTGGCCACCCTGGACCGGACCGGCCCGCGGCGCATCACCGATCTGGCCGCGGTCGAGGGCGTCACCCAGCCCGCGATGACCGCCCTGGTCCGGGTGATGGAGTCGTCCGGTCTGGTCGAGCGGCGGGGCGACGCGTCCGACAAGCGGATCACGCTGGTGCACGTGACCGAGGCCGGCGCCTCCTACGTCCGCGCGCGGCGCCAGGCGGGCGTCCAGGCGTTCGAGCGGTTGATCGACGAGCTCACCGACAACGAGATCGAGGCGCTGCTGGCGGCCCTTCCGGCACTGCAGCATCTGGCAGAGCTCGAAAGCCAGGACCGCGAAGGGCCGAAGCAGTGACCGGGCAGCCGGCCGGCGGGATGGAGGCGTTCCCGGCGGCGCGTTCCGAGGCACGGCTGCTGGTCCCCGCGCTGATGTTCATCGCTCTGGTCGTGGCGGCGGTCGCCAGCCTCGGTACGCCGCTCATCACCAGCGTGGCGACCTCGTTCCACGTCTCGCTCGGCAGCGCGCAGTGGACGCTGACCGTCGCGCTGTTCAGCGGCGCCGTCGCCACCCCGGTCCTGGGCCGGCTCGGAGCCGGCCCACACCGGCGGGCCACGATCCTCGTCACGCTGGCGATCGTCGTCGCCGGCAGCGCGCTCACCGTGCTGCCGTTGCCGTTCGCCTGGCTGCTGGCCGGCAGGGCGGCCCAGGGCGTCGGGCTCGGGCTGACGGCGCTGATGATGGGCGTGGCCCGGGACCACCTTCCCGAGGCGCGCAGCGCGGCCGTGATCGCGCTGATCTCGGTCGTCTCGATCATCGGGGCCGGCGTCGGCTACCCGCTGGCCGCACTGCTCGCCGAGCTCGGCGGGGTACGGGCCGCCTACGGACTCGGCCTGGTCGTCACCGCAGCCGCCCTGCTGACCGCGTGGCGCTCCATGCCCGAAGCCCCAGAAGGCCGCTCCGCTCACGTGGACGTGCCAGGCGCGATCGTCCTGGCCGCTGCGCTGCTGCTGGTGATGTTCCTCGCCGGCGAACGGAATCTGTGGAGCCGGCACCTCGTCGTGGCAGCGACCCTCGCTGTCGTCGCGGTGGCACTGCTCTGTGTCTGGGCCGTCATCGAGTTGCGCAGTACGACGCCTCTGGTCGATGTGCGGGCGGTGCGGCACCCGGCGGTCGCCGGGGCGAACCTCGCCATGTTCGTCGCCGGGATCGGCATGTACCTCCTGCTCACGCTCATCACGCGGTACGCGCAGACGCCGCACGGCGCCGGCTACGGCTTCGGGCTGACGACCTTCGTCGCCGGGCTGGTCCTCGTCCCGTTCTCGGTGCTGGGGTTCGTCGCCGGCAAGCTCACGCCGCGGATCCGGACGCGGATCGCGGACCCCCTGCTCCTGGCCGGCAGCGCCGTCGTGGTCGGCGGCGGGTTCGCCCTGTTCGCGGCGGCCCGGTCGGACCTGGCCGAACTGTTCGCGGCGATGGGCGTGCTCGGCTTCGGCGTCGGCGGCTTCTCGGCCGCGATGCCCGGCGTCATCCTGGCCGTCACCCCGAAGAGCGAGACGTCGAGCGCCATGAGCTTCAACTACGTCGTCCGCAGCGTCGGGTACGCGCTGGGCAGCGCCATCGGCGGCCTGATCCTCGCCGCAGGCACCCGCCCGGGCCACCGCTTCCCCGACGACAGCGCCTACACCACCGCGGCGCTGGTCGGCATCGGCGCCATGGCGATCACAACGCTGACAAGCCTCGCTCTCGCCCGCCGGCGCTCGTCCGAAACCAAGCCGTAGTCAGCCCGACCACTGGAGGTTCCATGCCCAAGGCCTACTGGGTCAGCGTTTACCGCACCATCAAAGACCCTGAGAAGCTGGACGCTTACAACAAACTGGCCCCGCTGGCCGTCGGGCCCGCGGGTGGCCGGACCCTGATCCGTGGCGGTCGGGTCGCCGCGTACGACGGCGGAATCGCCGAGCGCACCGTCGTGGTCGAGTTCGACGGCTTCGAACAAGCCGTCGCCGCGCGCGAGAGCGAGGCGTACCAGCAGGCGCTGGCAGCCCTCTCCGACGGCGTCGAACGCGACTTCCGCATCGTCGAAGGCCTCGACTGACCTCGAGACCAAATCTGTTGGCAACAGCGGACCCCGACCTGGCAGGGTGGCGCACTTCGATGTGGGTGCCCTGCGCGTCCAGTTGGACGGGAGGGCAAATGCAGTGCTCAAAGCCTGGCCCCGGGCACGCCACAACCAGCTGGACGAGGCGCTGCGAGCCCAGAGAATCGTCGAGCACATGCGCAGCCGCGGCTATCCCACCCCGGCCTGCCTCGGCGTGGGAGCCACGTCCACTCACGTATGGCAGCTGATGGACTTCGTCGACGCGGCTCCCGCGCCGGAGCTGACCCCGTCCCTCGTTGACCAGCTGATGGAGATCGTCGAACTCCAGGCCGGTCGAGGGCGGTCGCCGAGCTGTCCGGCTATTCCTCCGTGGTGTCGGCATTGGTCGAGCGCCTGCGGACCATGTGCGCCGACGCCCCACCACCACGAGAAGCACCTGACATGGTCCACGCGGACCTCAAGCCCGACAACGTCCTGGTCCGCGACGGAGCGGTGGTTGCGGTCGTAGACATCGGAAACGCAGGGAGCGGCACGCGGGCGACCGATCTCACCACCCTCCAGTGGCACACCTTCCAGAACCCGCTGCTGGAAGATGCCCGAAGGCGCCTGTGGACGAGAATCCTCAACCTGGTCGGCTGGCAGAGGGCGGCGGTGCTCGCAGCGACACAGATCCTCGTGCAGCTCGAGTGGCCCATCCGCCACGGCCGCCACGACGCCGTCCCAGAAGTGGTCAACCGCGCCCACCGCACCCTCGACGAACTGAACGCGCTCCGCTAATCCGTGGAACGCAGTGCGTCGAAGACGTCTCGGACGAAGTAGGTGTCGGCGAGGGCGTCGTGGATCGCGTAGGAGGACTGGTCGATGCCGATGGCTGCTGCGAGGTTGCTGACGTCTGCTGTCGGTGGCTGGTTCGTGCGGCCGAGGAGTTGGCTGATCACGCAGACGAGGCGGAAGTCCCATGGGACGTCCGGCGCGTCGTCCGCGACCAGGCCGTGGCGGTGCATCAGGTGCAGTACGTCGGTCGCGTCCATCCACGGCGCGGCCCCGACCCACAGCGGCTCGTCGGCGGTCAGCTCGACCATCAGCTCCGCGATCTCCCGCCCGCCGTACACGTCCTGCTCGGACCCGTTCAGCGACGGGTGCCGGTGAAACCGGCTGATCTCCAGCGCGCGCTCGGTCGCGAGCGACAGGTCCAGCTCGTCCAGCCGGACGAACCGGTTGTACGCCGTCTCGCGGCCGTCGTCCTCGCGGCGGATCACCGCCAGCTGCCAGATCTGCCGGCCACCCGGAAGCCAGGGCTCCCGGACGCTCGTGGTTTCCAGGTCGACGAAGAGGATCGGCATCCGGCCATCCAACCAGGCGCCGCCGACAGCGGCGCGTAAATGGATGGCTGCCACCGCTCACGCCTTGGTACCGTGCCGGGGTCCGTGACAAGCACGCCTGGAGGTGAGGCCCCCATGAACGCAGTAGCAGTGGGTGCTCCCCTCTCGTGTTCACGGGCGGGCGACTGACGTAGGTGTCGCCGGGAGCGCCTGGAGAGACTCCCGAGAGGAAACACCTATGAACCCTTCGCATTCGGCCCTGGGCGCGGTGACGATCAATCGCGTCGCGGACAACCAGTGGCACGCGGTGGAGAACGACCTGGTCGTCGGCCGCGCACACGCGTCCCGCCGGCTCGACGGCCGGACCTTCCTGAGCATCGACACGTGGCGCGACGACGTCTTCGACCAGCTCGCCGCCGCCCTGTCGGCCGACCACACACAACCGCTCTTCACGATCGTCGACGAGGCCGACCACGACCTCACGGCCAGTTGGACCCGCGCCGGATTCACGACCTGGCGCCGCGAGTGGGAATACGCCGTACCCACGGAGCACACCGCCGCGACCGCACCGCCCGGGGTGACCATCACGGCCCCCGACGAGGCCCCACTGCATGAACTCGACCGCGCGATCCGCAACGAGATCGGGTCCTGGCAAAGGATGCCCGCGGAGGTCCTGCCCTGGCAGGGCGGAAGCCACCCGATCGACCCCGCCAACTACACCGTCGCGATCAACGACGGACGGTACGTCGGCCTGGTCCGGGTCGCGACGCGGACCCGGCGCCCGCGCATCGGGCTGGTCGCCGTACTGACCGCGGAGCGCCGGCGCGGCATCGCCCGGGCGTTGCTGAGCCACGCGTTGGACGAGCTGCGCCGCGCCGGCTTCGAGGCGGCGACGGCCGAGGTCGACGAGACCAACACGGCCGCGACCGCTCTCCTCGAACGACTCGGCGCGCGCCGGACCGGTAGCGCGCTGGAACTGGTCCACCGGCCGGGAAAGGCCTGACCGATGCCCAGAAAAGCAGGCGGTATCGAGATGGAGGGCACCGTCGTCGAGTGCCTCCGTAACGCGAACTTCCGGGTCGAGCTCAGCAACGGGCACCAGGTCCTCGCCCACATCAGCGGGAAGATCCGGAAGAACTACATCAAGATCCTCCCCGAGGACCGTGTCCTCGTGGAGCTCAGCCCCTACGACCTCGACCGCGGCCGGATCATCTTCCGCTACCGGACGTGAGCGCCCCGTCGCCCTGTTGCCCATCGCACACACCTCCTGTCCCGATCAAGACTAGAACATATGTTCGAGGAGGCGTTAATCTGAAAACATGCTTGGTCGGTTCACGGTTCGCCCGTCCGACGACGGATCCTCCGGGTTCGGCGTCTGGGACGGTGCGGTCAACGGGTGGCGTGCAACAGGGATCGACGACGAGGGGAAGGCGCGCGAGCTGGCCGCCGATCTCGACGTGCAGTACGACGCCCACGGTCCGCGGGCCGCGGACGCCGTGCGGCACGTCGACCCCGCGCAGCCGGTGCAGCGGGCGACCTGGGCGACCGGTGAGCTGGACGTCTGGATCCGTGACAACGGCGTGTGGCTGGGCCGGTTCCGCGACAAGGACGGCCGGATCACCTGGGTCCCGGGCAGCGACTTGAGACCGATCTAGGCTTAGCGCGGCCGGTTCGGCGTGGGCCTGGTGGTGGCCGGCGGCTTGGCGTTCGGGTTGCCGATCAGCCGCTTCGGCGGCGCGACGAAGCGTTCCGCCGGCAGGCCGCTGAGCGCACCTTGCATGGCGGTCTGCCAGAGCGGTCCCGCCGTACCGGAACCGGTCGGGTCAGCGATGTCCCGGCCGTTCAGCGTGTGCCGGTGCATCAGGTTCGTGTACGGCAGGTTCGCGTCCGCGACCACCGAGGCGGCCGCCAGGTTCGGCGTGTAACCGGCGTACCAGACGGCCTTGTTCTCCTGGATCGTCCCGGTCTTGCCGGCCATGTCCCGGGTGCCGAACCGCAGCCGCCCGCCGGTGCCGCCCGGCATCATCACGGCGCTCAGGACGCGGTTCACGCCGTCCGCGACCTGGCGCGGCAGAACCTGCCGGCAGTTGAACCCGGGTCCGGGCACCGGCCGCCCGGCCTTGTCCCGCACCGAAGTGACGACCAGCGGCGCGCAGTACTTCCCGCGCGCCGCGAACGTCGCGTACGCGTTCGACAGCATCAGCGGGGTCACGTACCCGACGCCGAGCGTCATCGAGATGACCTCGTCGAGCGGCTTCCCGGTCTGGCCGTTGTACATGCCGAGCTTGGCCGCGACCTTCGCGATCGCGCACAGCCCGGTCCGCTGCGACAGCTGCAGGAAGTAGGTGTTGGTCGAGTAGCGGGCCGCCTCGACCATGGTCAGGTTGCCGCCGCGGGTCGAGTTCCGCGGCCGGTACGTCGGGTCGCGCGTCGTCCCGGTACAGGTCTGGAACCTCGTCTTGCTCATGTCGATCTGCTGCGGCGAGTTGATCCGGTAGTCCATCGGGATGCCCTTGGCCAGCGCGGCCGCGACCGTGAACGCCTTCATCGTCGAGCCGTTCTGGAACCCGCCGTACCCGCCGGCGTACGACTTCTCGACGTTGTAGTTGTAGTTCGTCTGGAAGCGCCCGTTGCCGTACTTGCGGCTCTGCACCATCGCCTTCACCAGGCCGGTGCCGGGCTCGACGATCGTGATCGCCGCGATCGCGCTGTCGGTGCGCTGGGTGTGCCGCTCGATCGACGCCTGCGCGGCGGCCTGGATCTTCGGGTCGATCGAGGTCCGGATCAGCAGGCCGCCGGTCTTCAGGTAGTGGTCGCGGTCCTTCACGGTCTTGCCGAGCTCCGGGTTCTCCAGCAGCTTGGAGACCACGTAGTCGCAGTAGAACGGGTACCGCGAGTTCGCGCACCCGTTCGGCACCGGCTCGACCTTCGCCGGGTCGATCACCGGCGACCGCAGCGCCTGGTTCGCCTGGTGCGGGGTGATCACGCCGAGCTCGAGCATCCGCCGCAGCACCACGTCCCGGCGGCCCTTCGCGCGGGCCAGGTCGTTCGTCGGGTCGTACCCGGTCGGGTTCTTCACCAGGCCGGCGAGCAGCGCGGCCTGCGGCAGCGTGAGCTTGTCGGCCGTCGTGCGGAAGTAGTGCTGGGCCGCGGCCTGGACGCCGTACGTGCCGTCGCCGAAGTTCGCCAGGTTCAGGTAGCGCTCCAGGATCTGGTCCTTGGACAGCTGGCTCTCGACCGCGATCGCGTACCGCAGCTCGGTCAGCTTGCGCTGGTACGAGACCTCGGTGGCCTTCGCCCGCTCGGCCGCGTTCTTCGCCTTCTCGACCAGGCTCATCTTCACGTACTGCTGGGTGATGCTCGACCCGCCCTGCTGCACCTCGCCGCCGGTCTGGTTGCGCACCATCGCGCGCAGCGTGCCCTTCAGGTCGAGGGCCCCGTGCTCGTAGAACCGGGAGTCCTCGATCGCGATGATCGCTTTGCGCATGATCGGGCTGATCGCGCTCAGCCGGACCGGCACCCGGTTCTGCTCGTAGAGCGTGGCGAGCAGCGAGCCGTCCGCGGCCAGGATGCGGCTGCGGACGGCCAGCGGATCGCTCTCGAACTCCTTCGGCAGGCTCTGCACGGTCTCCGCGACCTGCTCCGAGCCCTGGCCGGCGAAGCCGGCGAACGGGACCGCGAGTCCCGCCGCCAGCGCACCCGACAGCACGCTCACGAGGATGAACATGATCAGCGCGCGAGCTTTACTGCGACCGCCCCTGCCGGTACGCATGCTTCCAGGGTAGACGAACGATCAAGCCCGGGGCATCCCGGAATTGATTGCCTCGATCAACTTTGGCCGCAACTCGCTCGCCTTGATGACCTCGTCGACCGACCCGACCTCACGTGCCCGCTCGATACTGTGCACGCGGTCGAACTCGGCTGCGACTTCGCTCAGCTTCTCCGCCCGTACGACGGTCCGCACCTCCGCGAGCTCCGTCGCCAGGGCGGCCCGCTCCGCACCGGCCGCTTCACCGACGCGCTCGGCCAGCGACGCGACCCGCGGGTCCGCGGCGGTCCGCGCGTCGACCTCGGCCGCGAACACGACGGCCGCCGCCGGCGCGCCGCCGAGCACCGAGGCGAACGAACCCTCCACCGCGAGCACCGTCATCGACGGGTTCAGCGACTTCGAGAACACCACGAACGCGCCGCCGTGGTACCGCGACACGACGCAGAACACGATCGGCCCGCGGAAGTTCACCATCGCGCGCCCGATCTCGGCGCCGTACTCGAGCTGCAGGTTCCGCATCGAGTCCGGGGAGCCGTCGAACCCGGACAGGTTCGCCAGCACCACCAGCGGCCGGTTCCCGCTCGCGGAGTTGATCGCCCGCGCGACCTTCTTCGACGACCGCGGGAACAGCGTGCCGGCCGTGTAGGTGTCCGGCCCGTCGGTGGGCGGGAAGCCCCGGCGCGGAACCGACCGGGACTCGATCCCGACCAGGCAGACCGGGTACCCGCCGAGCCGCGCGTCCTGCACGACCGCGGTGTCCGCGTCGGCCATCCCGGCCCAGCGCTCCAGCACCGGGTGATCCTGGTCGGTGACGGCCCGCATCAGCGTCCGGATGTCGAACGCCTTCTTCCGGTCCGGGTTTGTCGCCGCCGAGAAGATCTCGCCGATCGTCTTGAAGTCGCTGCCCGCGACCTCGTGCGGGTACGGCGTGACGTCGCGGTCCACGGGATCGGTGGTCTCCGCCCGGCGCGGCCCGCGCTCGCCCGGGACGACGTACGTGTGGTCGTAGTACGTCATCAGGACGTCCCGGGCGCCCTTGAGGTCCGGGGCCCAGTACTGCGCCTGGCCGTTCGGGCCCATCACCCGGTCGTAGCCGCCGATGCCGAAGTTGTCCTCGGCGGACACGCTGCCGGAGAAGTCCAGCGTCTGTTTGCCGGTCAGCACCATCGCGCTGTCCGGCGTCATCACCAGGATGCCCTTGGTGTGCATCAGCATCGTCGCCTCGGCGTTCCAGTACGGCTGCGCGCCGACGTTGATGCCCGCGACCACGACGTTGATCTCGCCGCCGGCCTGGGTGAACTCGACGATCCGCTTCAGCGCCTTGGCGACCCAGTCCATGTTCTCGGTGCCGGAGTCCATCGAGATCCGGGCGCCGGCGGACAGCGAGTACCACTCCACCGGGACCTGCATGCGCTCCGCCAGGTCGAGGGCCGCGATGATCCGCGCGCACTCCGCCTCGGCCACCGCGCCGAGCGCCTTCGTCGGGTCGCCGCTCATCGCGACCCGGGTGACGCCCTCGGGGTACCGGATGGTCGGCGTGGTGACGATGCCGACGATGATGCCGGCCTTGTTGAGGCCCTTCGGACGGTCGACCGGCACCAGGCGGCCGGCGTCGTCCAGGTCGTGCTCGACGAACGAGCCGCCCTGGCCGGCGACCATGCCGCTGACCTCGTACGGGTAGATCGTGTTCCGCCGCCGGGACCGCTGCACCTTCTGCGCGTAGTCGTCGAGCGGCAGCAACCGCCCGGTCGGCGGCTGCTCCACCGACGTCACCACACCGGCGCCGTGCTGGTAGTAGAACCGCGCCGCGACCGGGTTGACCGTGCCGTCCGGCCCCGCGACCTGGCCCTGGACCAGGACCTCCTCGATCCCGGCGCCCGCGGTCATCGGGGCGATGTTGCGCTGCAGCGCGGTCACCTCGTCGACCTGCGCCTCGACCACCGGCCAGATCTGCACCCAGACGTGGTTCATGTCGAGCTTCGCGCCCGCCGCGCCGCGCTCGGTGCGGGCCCGCCGGATCGCCTCCAGGCAGTTCGCGATCGCGCGCTCCGCGTGCGGCAGCGACGTGACCTGGCCGTCCTCGTCGCGGACGACCGCGAACTGGCGGACCTGGGCCAGCGCGACCAGCCGCCGGTCGGCCTCGTTCTCGCGCGCGACGCAGTAGTACAGCAGCACGTCCTCGGGCGCGTCGAGGCGGGTGATGCGGAAGTCGCGCAGCCGCCAGAGGTTCAGCCGGCGGCCGACCATCGGGTGCACGCCGCGGACGTTGTCGTCCTCGGTCATCGACCCGCCGGCCGGGCGGTACGTGAAGTACGAGACCGGACGCCCCTCGCCCGGGGCCACCGCGACCGAGATCCGGCGTACCCGCTGGGCGATCGGGAGGTCGGCGACCATCCGGCGGTAGCGGTCCGAGGCCTCCTGCTGCGACTCGGGCAGGTCCGGGCCGTACAGGTACAGCTCGACGACCGCTTCATGTCCCGCCGTACGGGCGTCGACCTGGGCGGTCAGCGCCCGCGTCAGGCCGCTGTCCCGGTCGGCCAGCTCCGCGACCGTGCCGACCGTCGTCACCAGGTGGCTGGGGCGGTCGTCGATCGTGTAGTCGGCGGTCGCGAACGGCCGCCCGTCGACGGCGAACTCCTTCAGGTCGTGCAGCTCGTACTCGCGGTAGTGCCGCCGGACGAGCACCTCCAGCATCGGCTCGCACTCGCCCCAGCCGCGCTCCACCCGCTGCGCGAGGAACCGGACGATCGGCTCCGGGATGGCGGCCAGCGCGTCGATCCGCTGCTGCCGGTCCGGCGCGTCCGGGTGCGCGGCCAGGTCCGCGACCTCGTCGCCGACGCCCGCGATGATCGAGGCGCGCTCGGCGTCCACCTGCGGCTGGTCGAACCACCGGAACCGCACGCTCCGGGCGAGGTCGCCGACGACCGGGAAACGCAGCTGCGTGGCCAGCACCAACCGGTCCAGCAGCTCGTGCACGGACTCGTCGAGCGGCGCTTCCGGCAAGCTCTCCTCGATCCACCGCTGCAGCACCGAGGTCACCAGCACCACGTCGGGAGTCGAGCGCTGCTGCGCGAGGAAGATCCGGAAGACCGCCTCCTCCAGCTCCGGGCTCCGCTCCAGCCCGGTCACGCCGTAGTGGCTCAGCACCCGGGTCAGCCGCGCCTGGAACTCGGCGGGCAGCCCACCGCGATCCGGGTCGAGGCTCTGCAGGTAGGTGTAGAAGTACTCGCGCGGGCTGTGCACCCGGTTCTCGATCGTGGTGTCCGTGTCGCCGGCCGGCCGGTTGCGGCTCAGCTCCGCGAAGTCCGCAAACACCGTCAGCAGCTCGATCTCGGCGGCGACCGGCGGCTCGGCGCGCTGATGCGCGAGCTCGGCCCGCGCGGTGAGGTAGTCGGCCAGCATGCCGCCCTCGTCCTGCGGGTCGATGTCGAACCCGAGCAGCATGCTCCGCAGGTCGTCCAGCCCGCGCTCCACCCGCTCGGCCGCGGACTTCTTCCCGGTCCCGTTCGGCAGATCCAGCTGTACGCCGTTCTGCACCGGCGCGGCCTCCGCTACTGCAGACTCGTCGGCCACCGGCTCGAGCCGGATCAGCGGCGCGCCGGTCTCCACCTGGCTGCCGGTCGAGACCTGCAGCTCCTTCACGGTCGCCTTGAACGGCGCGTACAGCACCGTCTCCATCTTCATGCTCTCGAGCACCAGGACCGGCGCGCCGGCCTCGACCTCGGCACCGGTCTGGACCGGCGTCGCCACCACCAGCGCCGGTGCGGGCGAACGCAGTACGCCGCCTTCGTCGCGGCTCACCCGGTGCGTCACGCCGTCGACCTCGACGAGGTGGACCGGGCCGTGGGTCGCGGTGACCAGGCGGAACCGCTGCCCGCCGACGACCAGCCGGCTCGTGTAGTCGTCGAGCCGCTCCAGTTCGGCGTCCACCACCTTGAGGTGCTCGTTCCCGTTGCCGACGCCGACGCGGAACCGCTCCGGGCCGATCCGCGCCACCGTGACCCGGTAGCTCGCGCCGCGCAGCTTGAGGTCGATCGCGCGGCCGACCTCATGCTGGACCTGCGGCCGGCCGCCGTGCGCGGTCTCCAGCAGCCGGGTCCGCTCGACCTGCTCGGCGTCCTCGTACCCCTCGATCGCCGCGGCGACCAGTGCGACGCCGGAGTGCCGGTGCGACACCAGGCGGCCCTCGCCGCGGACGCGGTCGATCCAGCCGGTGTCGGCGCTGCCGTCGATCACCTCGGGCTGGTCGAGCAGCTCGAGGATGAAGCTCTTGTTGGTCGCGCCGCCCTCGATCAGCACGGTCGTCGCGGCCATCGCCCGGCGCAACCGCGCGAGCGCCTCCTCGCGGGTGCGGCCGTAGCCGATGATCTTCGCGATCATCGAGTCGAAGTCGGCCGGGATGCTGTCCCCCGCGCTGACGCCGGTGTCGACCCGGATCCCGGGACCGGCCGGCAGGTCGAGGACGGCGATCCGCCCCGGCGACGGCGCGAAGTCGCGGTCCGGGTCCTCGGCGTTCAGCCGGGCCTCGACCGCATGCCCGCTCTCGACCGGCTTGCTGCCCACCAGCCGGCCGCCGGACGCCACGTGCAACTGGGCCTTCACCAGGTCGAAGCCCGTCGTCAGCTCGGTGATCGGGTGCTCGACCTGCAGCCGGGTGTTCACCTCGAGGAACGCGAACGACTTCTCCCCCGGGTGGTACAGGAACTCGACCGTGGCCGCGCCCCGGTACCCGACCGCGACCGCGAGCCGTTCGGCCGACGCCTTCAGGTCCTCGACCTGCGCCGCCGACAGCAGCGGCGACGCCGACTCCTCGATGACCTTCTGGTTGCGGCGCTGCACCGAGCAGTCCCGGACGCCGAGCGCCCACGCCGTACCCTCGCCGTCGGCGATCACCTGGACCTCGACGTGCCGGGCGCCGGTGACGAGCCGCTCCAGGAACACCACGCCGCTGCCGAACGCGCGGGCGGCCTCGTCGCTGGTCCGCGCGTACGCCTCGGAGAGCTCGTCGGCGGAGCGGACCACCCGGATGCCGCGGCCACCGCCGCCGGCCGTTGCCTTGAGCATCAACGGGTACCCGATCCGCTCGGCCGCCGCGAGCGCCGCGTCCAGCGACTCGACCGCGCCGCGGCTCCACGGCGCGACCGGGACGCCGACCTCCTCGGCGATCAGCTTCGAGCCGATCTTGTCGCCGAGCTTGCGCATCGCCTCGGCCGACGGGCCGATGAACGTGACGCCGAGCCGCTCGCACAGCTCCGCGAACGCCGGGTCCTCGGCGACGAACCCCCACCCCACCCAGGCGGCGTCCGCCCCGGTCTCGCGCAGCGCGCGCTCCAGCACCGCGAGGTCCAGGTACGGCCGCGCCGACGCCGGGCCGAGCGGATAGCTGATGTCCGCCGCCCGCACGAAGGTCGCGGTGCGCTCGCCGTCGGTGAACAAGGCCACGGTCTCGATCGGGTCACCGCCCTCGGCGTTGACTTCCCGGACCGCGTTGATCAGCCGCATCGCGGCTTCACCCCGGTTCACTATTGCGATACGCTTGAACATCGACCGCCTCCGTGTCTCACCCTGAGTTTCGCGGACAGACCTGTCCCCTGGATCGCAGGAGACAGCTGTCGCTGGCACAGGTTTTCAGTCCACGGCCGTTACCGTCGAGTCGGCCCCCTGTTCAGGCGTGTTTCGACCTCTGGTACGACGTCCCGCGCGAACCGGATCGTCTGCTCCAGCGTGTCGGATTCCGGCCAGAACACGAAGGCCCGGAACGGCTGCTCCGTGACCAGCTTCGCGATGAATTCCGCCCACTGCCCCGGCGTCCCGCGCAGCGGCGCGTCACCGTGGGTCGTGTCGCTGTCACCCGGCCGGTCGGTCACGGTGCCGACGATCTGGGCGATCCGCAGTACGTCGGCCGGATCACGGCCTGCCGCCTTCGCCGCCTCGTCGATGATCGCGTTCGCCGGCGCCAGGTCCTGGTACGGCAGGTAGGCCGGGATCGGCGCGGCCCAGCCGTCGGCGAGCCGGCCGGTCAGCCGCAGCGAGCGCGGTCCGACGGAGCCGACCCAGATCCCGATGTCGTGCGCCGGCGGCGGGCCGGGGCGAGTGTTCAGCGAGTAGTACTTGCCGTCCGCAACCACGCGGTCGGCGCCGCCGGTCCACAGCGCGCGCAGCAGGCCGATGCCTTCCTCCAGCGCCTCGAGCGATTCGCCCGGCGTCCGCTGTGCCCCACCGAAGCCGGTGATCGCCCGCGGGTAGCCGCCGGCTCCGAGGCCGAGCTCGAACCGTCCGCCCGACAGCTGGTCCAGCGTCGCGGACAGGTTCGCGAGCGTCGCCGGCGGCCGCAGCGGCAGCGGCGCCACGTCGGGGAAGAACCGCAACCGCTCGGTCCGGCTCATCAGGTCGCCGATCAGGGCCATCGCGTCGACCTGCGTCGCGGCGTAAGGATGGTCCTGCACACCGACGTACGTGAGCCCGCCTTCCTCCGCCGCGGCCACCACCTCGCGGTGCAGCGCGAGGTCCGGCGTGGGCGTCACCTGTACTCCGAAATCAACCATGCGCCGAGCATCACACCTCAAGCGGACTTGACCGCAAGCGGTGACCCCGAGGTGCGGAAAACTGCCCGGCAGGGGCTTCCGGGAGGGGATGAGGAACGTGACGGAACTGATCGACCGGCTGCGCGGCGAGGTCGCCGGGCCAGTGCTGGCACCGGGCGACGAGGGGTACGCCGACGAGCTGTCCGGGTTCAACCTGGCGGTGACGCATACGCCGGACGTCGTCGTCGGCCTGACGTCCGAGGACGACGCGGTCGCGGTGGTGCGCGCTGCCGCCGAGACCGGCACGCCGGTCCGGGTGCTCGCGACCGGACACGGCATCCCGAACCCGATGCAGGGCGGGATCGTGGTCACCACCACGCGGATGACGGGTGTGACTGTGGACGCGGAGTCGCAGGTCGCGCACATCGCGGCCGGCAGCCGCTGGGCCGAGGTGATCGCGGCCGCCGCCCCGCACGGGCTGGCGCCGGTCACCGGCGCGTCCGACGCGGTCGGCTGCATCGGGTACACGCTCGGCGGCGGCCTCGGCCCGCTCGCCCGCACCTACGGGTTCTCGTCGGACTGGGCGCGCGGCTTCCGGGTGGTGACCGCGGCCGGCGCGGTGACCGCGAACGCGACCGAGAACCCGGACCTGTTCTGGGCGCTGCGCGGCGGCAAGGGCGGGTTCGGCATCGTCACCGCGATGGACTTCGCGCTGGTCGAGCTGACCACGCTGTACGGCGGCTCGGCGTTCTTCGACGCGGAGTACGTCGCACCGGTCCTCGGCGCCTGGACCGAGTGGACGAAGACGCTGCCGGAGACCGCGAACTCGTCGGTCGTGATCCTCCGGCTGCCGCCGCTCGAGTTCATCCCCGAGCCGCTGCGCGGCAAGACCGTGCTGAGCGTGCGGTTCGCGTACGTCGGCGACGCCGCCGAGGGCAAGCGCCTCTTCCAGCCGATCCGGGACGCCGGTACGACGCTCGTCGACGGCGTCGGCGAACTGCCGGCGAGCGACATCGCGCTGATCCACAACGACCCGCGGAACCCGACGCCGGCGTGGGACCGCGGGCTGATGCTGAACGAGCTGGACGGCGACTTCGTGAGCGCGTTCCTGGCGGCGGCCGGCCCCGAGCAGCAGGTCCCGTTGGTCGCGGTCGAGATCCGGCACCTGGGCGGCGCCACGCAGCGCGACGTCCCGGAGGGCAGCGCGGTCGGCGGCCGCGGCGGGGCGTGCACGTTGACGCTGATCGGCGTACCGGATCCGGAGCTGTTCGAAAAGGTGCTCCCGGCAACGGTCGACCGAATCCTCGAGCGGCTGCGGCCGTGGGTGTGCGCGGAGACCACGGTGAACTTCGCGGGCGGGTTCGCACTGCCCGGGTCCTACGAGGCCTCGTGGCCGGCCGAGACGTTCGCGCGGCTCGCCGATGTCCGGGCGGCCTACGACCCGGACACGCTCTTCCCGTTCGGGCCGCGCCAGGAGAACTCCGGCTCGTAACCGAGCAGCCGGCGGGCCTTCTCGATCGACAGCAGGGTCTCGTTCGGGCCGAACGGCCGCTTCACCGGGACGCCGGGGAACACCTCGGCGAGCAGCTCGTCGTTCGGCCGGGACATCACCGTGTCGGCGTTCGCCACGATGAAGACGTCCGTCCCGGTCACGTCGTACTCGAGCGCCTTCCGCACCGCCTGGGCGCCGTCCCGGGCGTCGATGTAGCCCCAGAGGTTCCACTTCCGGGCGTGGGCGTCCGCGTCGAAGCCGGGGAACCGGGCGTAGTCCTCCGGGTACATCACGTTCGAGAAGCGCAGCCCGATCAGCTTCAGGTCCGGATGCCAGCGGCACAGCTGGCGGGCGAGCTCCTCCTCGAGCGTCTTGACCAGCGAGTACGTGCTGTTCGGTCGCGGCGGGTAGTCCTCGTCCACCGGCACGTACGGCGGGAACTCGTCGAACGGCAGGCCCAGCACGGTCTCGCTGGACGCCCACACGATGTTCCGGACGCCGGCCCGGAGCGCGGCGGAGAACACGTTGTAGGTCACGGTCATGTTGTTGTGGAACGTCGCCGCGTTCGGCCGCAGGCCCGGTGCCGGGACGGCGGCGAGGTGCACGACCGCGTCGACGCCGTCGTGCCGGTCGTCGACGCCCGCGATCGCCTCGTAGGTCTGGCCGAAATCGGTCAGGTCGACCCGTGTCGACGGCACGTCGGCCCGCGCCGGTGCAGCCTGGTCGAGGGCCACTACCTGCCAGCCGTGGCCCGCCAGATGATCGACGACGGCCCTGCCGAGCTTCCCGCTGCTGCCGGTGACCGCAACCCGCCTCGCTTCGTTCATTCCAGGATCCTCGCACTAGGGTGTGAGATGCGACTGCGGAAGGACACATCGTGAAACTTGCTGGCCGGATGGATCGGCTGGGGACCGAGTCGGCGTTCGAGGTGCTCGCCAAGGCGAAGGCGCTGGAGGCCCGGGGGCGCGACATCGTGCACCTCGAGATCGGCGAGCCGGACTTCGACACCCCGGCGCACGTGATCGCGGCGGCGCAGCAGGCGCTCGACAAGGGCTACACGCACTACGTGCCGGCGCCCGGCATCCCGGAGCTGCGGACCGCGGTCGCGGACTTCCTCGACCGGACCGGACGGCTGCGGACCACGCCGGACCGGGTGCTGGTGACGCCTGGTGCGAAGCCGGTCATGTTCTTCACGATCCTGGCGCTCTGCGAGGAGGGCGACGAGGTCCTGTATCCGGATCCCGGCTTCCCGATGTACGCGTCGATCGCCGCGTTCGCCGGGGCGAAGCCGGTGCCGGTGCCGCTGCGCGAGGAGAACGGGTTCGTCGTCGACCCCGACGAGCTGCGCTCGCTGGTGACCGAGCGCACCAAGCTGCTGATCCTGAACTCACCTCACAACCCGTGCGGCAGCGCGTCGACGCCCGAGCAGCTGCGGGCGATCGCCGAGATCGCGATCGAGCACGACCTGGTCGTGCTGAGCGACGAGGTCTACTGGGCGCTGCGGTACGACGGTGAGCACCACAGCGTGCTCGACCTCGACGGGATGGCCGAGCGGACCGTGCTGCTCGACGGCTGGTCGAAGACGTTCGCGATGACCGGGTGGCGGCTGGGCTTCGGCGTCTTCCCGGAGCCGCTCGTGGAGCCGGTGACGCGGCTGATGATCAACTCGGTGTCGTGCACGTCGGCGTTCAGCCAGCACGCTGCCGTCGCCGCCCTCGAAGGTCCGTGGGACGACGTCGACCGGATGCTCGAGGCCTTCCGCGAGCGGCGCGAGGTGATCGTCTCCGGCCTGAACGCCGTACCGGGTGTGTCCTGCGTGGAGCCCGGCGGCGCGTTCTACGCGTTCCCGAACATCACCGAACTCGGCGTACCCGCAGCCACCCTGTCCGACCGCCTCCTGGACGAGGCGGGCGTCGCCTGCCTCCCCGGCACCGCCTTCGGGGCGTACGGCGAGGGCCACCTGCGCTTCTCCTACGCAAACTCGATCGACAACATCCGCCACGCCCTCGACGCCTTCACCGAGTTGGTGAACCGCGCATGAGCACGAACCAGCACGGGCATACGCATCGGCTCGACCTCGTGGATGCGTCGGTGCGGGAGTGGGATGCGACGGTGGTCGGGGTGGATCCGGAGCGCGGGGTCGTGCTCGACCGGTCCGCGTTCTATCCGGGTGGTGGCGGGCAGCCGCCGGACGAGGGTGTGTTGCTGTGGGGCGGTGTGCGGACGCGGATCGTCGGGACCGTCAAGGGCGACGACCTGTATCTGGTGCCGTACGAGGGCGACCCGGTGCCTGCTGTCGGTACGGCGGTGCGCGGCGCGCTGGACGACGAACGGCGTACCCAGTTGATGCGGACGCACTCGGGTCTGCACGTGCTCACCGGTGTCGTGTTCCGCGACTTCGGGGCGCTGGTGACCGGCGGGAACATGGAGCCGCTGTCGGCGCGGATGGACTTCGACCTGGCCGAGGTGCCGCCGGACTTCAAGGACCGGGTCGCCGAGGCGGTCAACGCGGAGATCCGCACCGACCGCCGGATCACCGTCAGCAACCTGCCGCGCGAGGAGGCGTTCGCGATCCCGGACATCATCCGGACCGCGACCAACCTGCTGCCGCCCGACATCGAGGTCGTCCGGATCGTCGACATCGCCGGCCTCGACACCCAGGCCGACGGCGGCACGCACGTCGCCTCCACCGCGCTGATCGGCCGGATGGAGGTCGTCAAGATGGAAAGCAAAGGCAAAGGCTTCCGCCGCCTCCGCGTCCGCATCAGCTGACCGCCAGACCAATCCCGCCGAGGCAGGTCAGTCGCGGGCCGGTCAGTCGCGGGACTTCAGTCCCGGGACTTGAGTTCGGCCTGTTGGCGGCGTACTTCGGCCTGGGTGGCGCGTTCGTGGTCGAGCCAGTCGGGGTTCTCGGACTTGATCGCCTCGATCTCCTCCGTGGTCAGCGCCTCGGTGATGCCGGCGCGGGCCAGGCCGCTGATCGAGACGCCGAGTTTCGCGGCGACGACGGCGCGCGGGTGCGGACCGTCGCGGCGCAGGTCCCGCAGCCACTCCGGCGGGGTCGCCTGCAGCGCGTTCAGCTCGTCCCGCGAGACCACGCCGTCCTGGAACTCGGCCGGCGTCGCCGGCAGGTACACACCGAGCTTCTTGGCCGCCGTCGCCGGCTTCATGGTCTGGGCCTTGCGCGCTGTCATGGCAGCAGCGTAACGCCCGGTAACCTGACCACCGTGACCGGATTCCGGCTGGGCTACGTCCCCGGCGTGACGCCCGCGAAGTGGGCCCGGATCTGGACCGAGCGACTCCCCCGCGTCCCGCTCGACCTCGTCCAGGTCCCCGCCGCCGACGCCCCCGAGCTGGTACGGCGTGACCTCGCGGACGGCGGCGTCGACGCCGTACTGCTCCGGCTCCCGGTCGACCGCACCGGCCTGCACGCGATCCCGCTGTACGTCGAGAAGACGGTCGTCGTGGTGCCCAAGGAGCACGTGATCACGGCCGCCGACGAGGTCACCGCCGACGATCTCGTGGACGAACTGATGCTGCACCCGCAGGACGACGTCCTCGACTGGGAGCACCCGCCGGGCCGGCTGATCGACGACCGTCCGGCGCGGACCGTCGACGCGGTCGAGCTGGTTGCCATGGGCACCGGCCTGCTGGTGGTCCCGCAGTCGCTGGCCCGGCTGCACCACCGCAAGGACCTCACCTATCGGCCGCTCACCGGCGTACCGGAGTCGCAGGTCGCGCTCAGCTGGCCCGAGGACGGCACCTCCGAGCTCGTCGAGCACCTGATCGGCATCGTCCGCGGCCGCACCGCCAACAGCACCCGCGGCCCCGCCGCCCGCGACCCCAAGGCCAAACCGAAGCCACAGTCCAAGGCGCAGCCCAAACCGCAGCCCAAGTCACAATCGAAGTCGCAGCCGGGCCGTCCGAAGAAGCCCCGGCGCCGCCGCTAGAAAAAAGTTGAGGCTTCAACTATCATCGGGGACATGGCGATCTTCCGGTTGAATCATGCGGTGCTGTACGTGCGCGACGTCGAGGCGAGTGTCGCGTTCTACCGAGACGTCCTCGGGTTCGGGTACACCGAGACCGGTGACGCCATCCCCGGCGCGGCGTTCCTGCGCGCGCCCGGCTCCACGAACGACCACGACCTGGGCCTGTTCCAGCTCGGCTCGCAGGCCGGTCCGTCCGGGGCCGGGCGGGCGACGGTCGGTCTGTACCACCTCGCGTGGGAGGTCGACACGCTCGGTGACCTCGAGGACCTGGCCGGGAAGCTGAGTCAGGCCGGTGCACTGGTCGGGGCGTCCGACCACGGGACCACGAAGTCCCTGTACGGCAAGGACCCGGACGGGCTGGAGTTCGAGGTCGTCTGGATCATCCCGGCCGACCTGCTCACCGACGAGGACCGCGGCAAGGTCGGCGTCGCCCGCCTGGACCTCGCCGCCGAGATCACGAAGTACGGCCGCGAGGCCCGCAGCGGCGTCGGCATCTCCCGCATCGGCTGAGCGGCGCCGTCAAGCCCGCACGAACCCGTCGGACCCGACGATCCCGTCAGCCGCGCACGATTCCGTCGGCGATGCGGAGGGAGCCGGCCAGGACGGTGAGGACCGGGTTCACGCCGCCGTTGGTGACGTGGACCGAGGCGTCGGCGATCCACACGTTGTCGTGGCCCCAGACCCGGCCGGACGGATCGGTGACCGAGCGGGCCGGGTCGTCGCCCATCCGGCAGGTCCCCGCCTGGTGCTGCCCGATGCTCGGCCGTCCCAGGCTGCCGAGCTCACCCACGGCCGTACGGACCGCACCCGCCTCCTCCAGCCAGGCCTTCGCCTTGGCGCTCAGGAAGCGATGCGCACGGGCGTCCTCCGGATGGATCGACCCGCTGCTCACCACCACCGGGTTGCCGAACCGGTCCACCACGGATGGATCGACGCGCACGCGTGAGTCGGCCGACGTCACCTCCTGGATCGGCCCGACCACCCGCAGCATCCGCCGCGCCTCCCGCTCCATCGCCCGCAGGCTCTCCGCACCGGCGACCGGGATCAGTCCCGCCCCGGTCAGATAGTCGTACGTCGCCGCGGGCGTCGGCACGAACTCGTTCGCGAGCATCCCGCCACCGACGAGCCCGTCGTTGCCGTGCCGGAAGTCGCAGGTCGCGATCGACACCCCCGGCCCGACGAGATCGACCACCTCGTCCTCGAACAACCCGACCGCACCGGCATACACATGGGCCTGCAGACGCCGTCCGACCTGGTCCTGGTTGTTGCCGATCCCGTGCGGTTCCCCGTCGTGCGCACTGTTGAGCAACAGCCGCGGCGTCTCCGAAGCACCCGCGGCCACCACCACCTCCGCGCACGCGACGGTCCGACGCCAGCTCCCGCCGTACCCGTCGTCGGCGACGAGCGCGACGCCGACGACGCGGCCGGTGTGGTCGGTGACGAGCCGCTCGGCCGTGGTCTCGACGACCAGCGTGCAGTTCCCGGTCGCGAGGGCGGCCGGCAGGGCGGTGTTGTGTGTCCCGGCCTTCGCCTCCACCGGGCAGGCGAACCCGACGCACTGCCCGCACCGCACACAGCCGGATCGTCCCTGGTAGTCGACCGAGTTGATCAGCAGCGGTACGTCGAGCGTGCCCCAGCCCAGGCGTTCCGCGGCGTCCGCCAGCAGGTACGCCGGGCCGGTCCGCGGCATCGGCGGCATCGGCAGCGGGATCGACCGCGGTCCGTGCCACGGGTCCGTCCCGCCGCCGCTGACCCCGAACCGCTGTTCCGCCAACGAGTAGTAGGGCTCGAGGTCGTCGTACGAGATCGGCCAGTCGGCGAGCGCGCTGCCGTCCGGTACGCCGTACGTCGTGGCCATCCGGAAGTCCCGCGGGACGAACCGCCACGCCTGCGCGCCGTACACCCGGGTCCCGCCGCCGACCGTGAACGCGTTGTTGCCCCAGCCGCCGTCGGGCGGCAGCACCTGGCTCCGGACGCCGTCCACGAGCGCGATCCGCGGGCGCCCGGCCGGATCCGGATCCGTCACCGCGGGCAGCCCCGCCACCGAGCGTGGGTTCCGCAGGTGGTCACGGGTCAAGGCGTCCGTCGCCGGGTAGCTGCCGAGCTCGACGACGAGCACCGACCGCCCGGACTCCGCGAGCACCTGAGCGGCAGCTCCACCGCCGGCGCCCGAGCCGATCACCACGCAGTCGTACCGCTCCCCCAGTGCCTCCCGCGGCGTCACCCGCAGCTCGGTCTGTACGGCGGTGAACTGGTCCGTGTGCCACCCGACCCGCTCCCAGGCCGCCGGCCGCGCGTAGTACCCCTGGGCGATCAGCCGGACCAGCCAGGCGCCGTCGGCATCCGCGAGTACGCCGTCGAGCCCGGCGTCCCCGAGCGCCGCCAACCCGCGCGCGACCCGATCGCCCCAGTCCGGCCTGTCCTCCGCGAGCACCCGCTCGACGAACCCGACCGTCCGGTCGTCCCCGGGCACCACAAGCTCCGCCAGCCGGTCGAGTTCGATCCGCTGCAGTTCGGTCAGGCGCACCCCGGAATCCTTTCACGCACTACCGTTTCCCGCATGGCTGAGCTCTTCGACCTGACAGGTACCGCGGCGGTCGTCACCGGATCGAGCCGTGGGATCGGGTTCGCGATCGCCCGCGCGTTGCTCGGGCAGGGCGCCTCCGTCGTGGTCAACGGGTACGACGAGGACGAGACGGCGACCGCCGCGGAGCAACTGGGCGCGCAGTTCCCCGGGCGGATCGCGGCGGCGGCCGGGGACGTCACGGATCCGGACGTCGCGCAACGGCTGACCGACACGGCGGTGCAGGCGTTCGGCGAGCTCGACCACCTCGTCTGCAACGCGGGCATCGACGTCATCAAGCCCGCGGTCGAGTACACCCCGGACGAATGGGACCGGATCCTGGCCGTGAACCTGCGCGGCGCGTTCCTGCCCGCGCAGGCGGCAGCCCGGTACTGGATGGCCCACCAGCGCCCGGGATCGGTGACGATGACGTCGTCGATCGCAGGGCAGGTCGGGATCCCCACGCTGGCGCCGTACGCGGCCAGCAAGGGCGGGATCAACCAGCTCGTGCGGACGCTCGCGGCCGAGTGGGCGGAGCACGGGATCCGGGTGAACGCGGTCGCGCCCGGGTACGTCGCGAACATCATGGACAGTGTGACCGCGCACGACGACCCGGCCTCGGACCAGCGGATCAACACGTTCACGCCGCTCGGGCGGCGGGCCACCGTGGACGAGATCGCGGCGCCGTACGCGTTCCTCGCCTCCCCGGCGGCGGCGTACGTGACCGGTGCCGTCGTACCTGTCGACGGTGGCTACACCGCGACCTGAGTTCTGTACTTGCCGGTCCATTTTTGCCGAGCAACCCTGTGGGCATGGCACTTGACGACTACTACCTGCTCGGGCGATCAGGACTGCGGGTCAGCCGGCTCGCCCTGGGCACGATGAACTTCGGGCAGTCCGGATTCCACGCGCCGTACGGCAAGACCGAGGACGAGGCGCGCGCGATCTTCCGGACCTATATCGAGGCCGGCGGCAACTTCGTCGACACGGCCGACTTCTACACCGCGGGCGAGAGCGAGCGGATCCTCGGCCGGCTGATCGCCGAGGCCGGCGTCCGCGAGCGGATGGTGCTCACCACCAAGGCGACCAACAGCGTCGACTCCGGCGACCCGAACGCGGGCGGCAACAGCCGCAAGCACCTGATCCGTGCCCTCGACGAGTCGCTGCGCCGGCTCGGCACCGACTACGTCGACCTGTTCCTGCTGCACACCTGGGACCGGATCACCCCGGTCGACGAGGTCCTGCGCACCCTCGACGACCTCACCCGCGCCGGCAAGATCCGGTACGCCGGACTGTCCGACGTCCCGGCCTGGTACGCCGCTCGCGCGCAGACGCTGGCCGACGCGCACTCGCTGACCCCGATGGTCAGCCTGCAGCTGCCCTACTCGCTGATCGAGCGCACGATCGAGACCGAGCACGTCCCGGTCGCGCAGCAGCTCGGGCTGGGCATCACCGCGTGGAGCCCGCTGGGCGGCGGTTTCCTGACCGGGAAGTACCAGCGCGACGACGCGCGGAAGCTGGCCGGCGAAGGGCGGCTCACTGGTGACGGCGCGGCTGGGCAGAGCTGGACCGAACAGCAGTGGGACCTGCTGACGGCCGTCCGCGACGTCGCCGGCAAGCTCGGCGTGACGATGGCGCAGGTCGCGGTGAACTGGGCCGCGACGCAGCCCGGTGTCGCGTCCGCGATCGTCGGCGCGAGCCGCCCGGAGCAGCTCGAGTCGACCATCGCGGCCCTCGGTTTCGAGCTGCCGGCCGAGTTGCGCGCGCAGCTTGACGAGGCGAGCGCCGTACCGCCGTCGTCGGTCTACCGGATGTTCACGCCGGAGTACCAGGGCTGGTTGGTCAGCCCCGGCGCGAAGGTCGCCGACAAGCCGGCCGGGTACCAGCCGCCGGTGGTCAACTGGCGCTGAGGTAGTCCAGGCACAGGTCGAGCGCGTACTCCAGGTGGGTCGCGGAGCCGGAGGCCATCAGGATCGCGACGCCGCCCTGGATCGCGGCGATCAGCGCGGCCGCGGCGCGGGTGGGATCCACGTCGGCACGGATCTCGCCCGCGGCCTGCATGTCCTCGATCCCGGTCTCGAGCCGGCGTTGCCACTGCGCGAGCAGCTGACCGGTGACGGCCTGCGCGGCCGGGGTGTGCCGGCCGATCTCGGTGATCAGGACGCCGAGCGGACAGTGCACGCCCTGCCGGCGGTACTTCTCGACGACGGTGTCCCGCCACTTGCTCCAGGCGTCCCAGGACGTGAGCTGGCCGAGGTACGGCTCCTGGTCCTCGATCACCTGCTCGGCCTCGCGTTCGGCGACCGCGAGCAGCAGTTGCTCCTTGCCGTCCGGGAAGTAGTGGAAGAGCTGACTCTTCCCGGTCCGGCTGCGCCGCCCGATGTCGTCCAGTTTCACCGCGGCGATCCCGCGCTCCCGGATCTCCGCCGCGGCCGCCGCCACGATCCGGTCGCGCGTCGCCGCACCCTTCGCCGTCAGCACACCGGCAAATGTACCCGCTGGTCCATCACTTCACGTAGGCGGCGATCGTGCGCGCGCAGTCGACGGACTCGGCGCGGGAGCTGTCGACCTCGACGTCGTACGTGACGCCCTCGTGGACGACGTACGCCTGCTGTTCGGCCATGCCGCGGGTGCGGTCGCCGCGGGCGAGCTCGCGGCCGGCGGCGATCTCGGGGGCGCAGTGGACGCCGACCCAGAGCGTTTCGAGGTCGCCGATCGCGTCCCGCCAGCGCTGCTGCGAGGCGGCGCCGCCGAGGAACACGTCGTCGACGATCACCCGGCCGCCGGCCCGGCACATCGCGACGATCCCGGCGGTCCAGGCGGCGTCGAGCGCTCGGAACGCGGGCCCGACCGACACCTCGCCGTCCGGCCCGAACTCGATCCCGCCCTCCATCACGGCCGGCAGCGCGTCGACGAAGTCGTCCACGCTGAACCCGAGCCACGGGTCCGGCAGCAGCGCCTGCAGACACCGCACTATCCCGGTCTTCCCGGAGCTGGAACCGCCGTTGATGATGATCAGTCGCGCCGTCACGCCCGTAAGGCTAGAGGCTGTCCGGCCGCGTCCTCGACCGATTTCCCGGTACGGCGTGCCAGCCCGAGGAACGGCACCGCGAGCAGCTGGATCCCCGCCGACACCAGGTACGCCGGACCGTATCCCCAGAGGTCCGCGGTACGGCCGAGCGCGGGCTGGACGACAACCCCGCCGGCCGACCCGAGCAGGTTGTCGAACGACAGCACCGTCGCGCGCTGCGCGGACGGGATGTGGCTGTTCAGGTACGCCTGCCGCACCGGCGTCATCGCGGCGAACATCGAGCCCCACACCATCAGCAGCACCAGCGCCACCCAGAACGACGTGACCAGGCCGATCGCCGCGATCATCACGCCGGACACCACGATCGCGCCGATCAGCGTCCGGATCCGGTCCCGGAAGACGCGGGCCAGGGACGACGCCGACGCGCCGCCCGCGATCTGCGCACCCGCGACGATCCCGGCGGACAGCCCGGCGATCCAGTACGAGTCGGCGCGACCGTACAGCTCCAGCAGATAGGGCTGCGCCGCGTAGAAGCCGTAAACGCTCACCCCGGCGGTGAACGGACCGGCCAGCATCACCCAGCGGACACGCGGGTTCAGGAGCCCGTGGCGCAACGACGCGCGCACGATCCCGGCCAGCTCGCCGCGCACCGAGGCGTCCTGCTTCGGCGTGAACCCGAGGTCGCGCATCGCCCGCCACGCCACCGCGAACGTTGCCATCAGCAACAGCGAGCGCACGACGTACGGCGCGCCGAGGTCGGTCACCTGCGCCAGGATGCCGCCGCCGATCGAACCGGCCATCATCGCGATCCCGTTCACCACCTGGCCCTTCGCGAACGCGGCCTCCAGCGACCCGCTGTACCCGGTCGCCTGCAGCCCGTCCACCAGCCACGCTTCGGTCGCCCCGCTGAAGAACGTGAACCCGAGCCCGAGCAGCGCCGAGACGACCGCCCACCACACTAACGGCGCGTGGATCCGCCACAGCAGCAGGTACAGCAGCGTCGTACCGATCAGCGTCGCCGTCCCGAGGAGGTACGACGTACGGCGGCCGACGGTGTCCGCGAGCACACCGGTCGGGACCTCGAACAGCACCATGCCGACGGTGAAGAAAGCGTTCGCCGCAAAGGTCTGCCCGATGCTGAGCCCGGCGTCCAGCAGGAACAGCGTGTTGATGCCCCAGATCATCGACGACGCCCCTGTCGACACCGCGACCAGGGTCAGGTAGGTGCGCAGTACTCGCTCGGCTGTCATACCCGGGACGTCGGAGCCGCGCACCACTCCTCGACACGCCCCGCTGGAGCGTATCGTCCGGTCATGGACCAGACGTACGACGAGAGCGCGCCGGTGCCCGCGCTGACCGGGCTCGTCCGGACGGTCTGGATCCAGCGCACCGGGGCGCAGTCGTATCCGCAGCGCGATCTGCCGACCGGCGGCGTGGAGCTGCACTGTCCGGTGGGCGGCGTACCGCGGCTGATCGGGCCGCTGACCCGGGCCCACCTGCAGGTGATCCCGCCGCGGACGACGATCGTCGGGGTGCGGTTCATGCCGGGTGCGGGGACGCCGCTGCTCGGCGTACCGGCGGACGAGCTGGTCGACTGTGCGGTGGAGCTGTGGGGTTCCGCCGCGGACGCAATCGGGACCTCGGTAGCGGATGCCGCGAGTCCGCGAGCGGCCTTGCTCGCGGTGCAGCGGTACCTCGCCGGTCAGCGGCTGCGGCCGGATCCGGTGGTGGCGGAGCTGGTCCGGCGGCTGATGCCGTGGGAACGCGCCGGGATCGCCGACCTGGCCGATGAGCTCGCGCTGTCCGAGAGCCAGTTGCGCCGGCGGTGCCTGACGGCGACCGGCGTGGCGCCGAAGGCCTTGCAGCGGACGCTGCGCTTCCAGGGGTACCTCGCGCTGGCGCAGGCCGGGTTCGGCAGTGGGCTCGCCGACCTCGCGGCCGAGACCGGGTACGCCGACCACGCGCATCTGACCCGGGAGTGCGTGCGGCTGACCGGGGTGCCGCCGCGCGAGCTGCTCGGCGACAAGGCGGACCGCTGCGACTGCGGTCACGACCACTCGGCGTCGTACCGGCCGTTCCTCGCCGGGTGGTACGACCGATTCGTTCAAGCGCGACGGGACGGCGCGGCCCTAGCTTCGGTGCATGGAGCTCATCGAGGCTGACCATTCGTTGTACGACGTCCTGCGGCGGCCGGCGTTGCCGCAGTACGACGCTGTCCGGCCGCGGGCGATCGCGCGGTGCACGTCGGTCGAGGACGTGATCAAGGCGCTGGCCTCTGCCCGGACCGCCGGTCTGCCGGTGGTGCCGCGGGGCGGCGGGCACTGTTTCGCCGGGCGCTCGTCGACGACGGGCCTGATGCTCGAGCTGTCGGCGCTGTCCACGATCTCGGTCGACGGCCGGCGGGCGACGATCGGGGCGGGCGCGCGGCTGGCCCAGGTGTATCGCGGGCTGGAGGACTTCGGGCTGACGATCCCGGCCGGGTGCGGGCCGACGGTCGGGATCGCCGGGCTGACGCTGGGCGGTGGGCTCGGGCTGCTCGGGCGGCGGTACGGGCTGACCTGCGACCGGCTCATCGCCGCGACCGTGGTGCTTGCGGACGGCAACGTCGTGACCTGTGACGCCGAGCGCGACCCAGACCTGTTCTGGGCGCTGCGCGGGGCCGGTGGCGGCCAGTTCGGCGTGGTCACGTCGCTGACGTACGACGCCGTACCGTCGCCGACCGCGACCCGCTTCAGTCTGACCTGGCCCCGCGGCCGCGCTGCCGAGCTGATCGCCGCGTGGCAGTCCTGGGCTCCCGATGCGCCCGACGAGCTGACGGCGAGCCTGAGCGTGACCGCGGACGGGGTGCGTGTCTTCGGCGCCGCCGACCACCCGGACTTCGGCGCGCTCGCGGACCTGGATCCGGACGTCGAGCTGCGCGACGACCTCTCGTGGGCCGAGCTCAAGGCGAGCTTCTCGGAGGGCGGCACCGAGGCCGGCGTCGTGCACAGCAAGTCGGAGTTCTTCCAGCACCCGCTCCCCCGCGATGCCGTCGACCGGCTCCTCGAGGCCGGCTGCGTGCTCAACTTCACCCCGATGGGCGGCGCCTACAACCGCGTCCCCGCCGGCGCGACCGCCTTCGCGCACCGCGCCGAGCGCTTCCTGCTCGAACACGTCGGCCCCGTCCGCGACGCCGTACGCCGCTCCTGGGCGCTCGCGCACCCGTACGCGTCCGGGCACGTCTACCCGAACTTCCCCGACCTCGACCTGACCGACTGGGCCGCCGCCTATCACGGCGCGAACTACCCGCGGCTGCTGAGCGTCAAGCAGAAGTACGACCCCGACCGTGTGTTCCACTGCCCACAGACGATTGGAGGCGTCCGATGATCCGGCTGTACATGAGCATGTCCCTCGACGGTTTCGTCGTCGGGCCCGACGACAGCCCCGAGCAACCGATGGGCCGCGGCGGGTTCCGGCTGTTCAACTGGCTCGACGACCGGAACTCCGACGGGCCGAGCGGCCAGGTGTACGCCGAGTGTCTCGCCACCGGCGCGCTGATCTCGGGACGGCGGACGTACGAGCACGCCGGTCGCTGGCAGGGCGATCACCACGACGGCGTACCGATGTTCATCCTCACCCACCACCCGGACGACGAACCGCCCGGCACCGCGCGGTACGTGACCGACGTCGCCGAGTGCGCCGCCCAGGCGAGGGCGGCCGCCGGCGACCGCGACGTGATGGTCCACGGCGCCGGCGCCGGTCAGGCCCTGCTCCGCGCCGGCCTCCTCGACGAACTGGAGCTGCACGTCGTCGACGTCCTCCTCGGCCAGGGCCGCCGGCTCTTCGACAACCTCCCCGCGGAGTACATCGAACTCGAACAGGTCCGCCAGCTCCGCGCCCGCGACGTCACCCACCTGCGCTATCGCGTCGTGAAGTGACTCAGAGCCAGGGCGGCAACGGCTCCGCGGGTTCGCCGTCCGGACCGAGGACGTCCGTGTACGGGCGGCCGGACAGATAGGCCGCCACCTGCGGCAACGGGCCGGTGATCGCTGGTACGTCGCCGCGTTGCTCTCGGATGTCTTCGCACAGGGCTTCGAGGAAGTCCGTCGGCAGGTCGGCGAAGGTGATGCCGGCGCCGAGGTCGACGGCGTGGATCATGACCTCGCGGGCGCGCATCCACGGGATCTTCGTCGCCGGGATCGGGGCGCCCTGAGCGGTCCGCACGCTGGCCTGCCACTGGTCGTCGGTCAGCGTCGCCATCGAGGACCGCAGGACAGCCGCCGACTCGTCGAACCACGACCGCAGCTCCTCGGGCGAGCGCGCCGTACCGGCCTCGATCTCGGCGTTGCGCACCTCAGCGGACGGGTACATCGGCCGCTCCTCGCCGGTCCGCGCCCAGTGCACCAGGTTGCCGAGCGCCTCGGCGTTCAGCGACAGGTGCGCGGCCACGTGCCGCCGCGACCACCCCGGAAGCAGCGACGGCGCGTCCGGTTCGGCGAGTGCCCGGCGGCACAGCGCGGTCCCTTCGTCGACCCACTCCAGAACCCGGTCCATGACGGGAACCTAGCCGACGACGGCGCGGGTTCTTGCAGCGGTGGGGTCTTGTGGTGAGACTGACCCGCATGAAGGAGGGGACCCGCGCATGGTGACGACGATCGGGGTGGTCGGGCCGTCGGACCTGGTCACCTCCAGCAGCCGGATCGTCAAGGCGCTGCGCGGGGTCGAGGTCGTCCCGTTGCGCTACCGCCGGGAGACCGACACGCCGAAGGTGATGGCCGACGCGCCGGGCAGTGTCGACGCCTGGCTGTTCACCGGCGTCGTCCCGTACCAGATCGCGGCCGCGCAGGACCTGCTCGACCGCCCGGCCGCGCACGTCGAGTACACCGGCGCCACGCTGATGCGGGCCCTGGTGCAACTGCTCCGCGACGGCCACGACGTCACCTCGCTGAGCATCGACGTCCTCGACGAGGCCGCCGTCCGGGAGACGTTCGACGAGGTCGGGCTGCCGATGGGCGGCGTCACCGTGCTGCCGTACCGGCCCGGCCTGAGCGTCGACGACATCGTCGCGTTCCACCGGGAGGCGGGCGCGACCGTCGCGATCACCTGCCTGCGGTCGGCGTACGAGAAACTCCGCACCGAGCAGACCACGTTGCGGCTCGCGCCGTCGGTGCACTCGGTCCGCGCGGCGGTGAACCGGCTGCTGCTCGTCCACGACGCGCTGCGCAGCGACGACGCGCAGATCGCGCTCGGCCTGGTCGAGATGTCCCCGGACGCCGAGCCCGCGCTCCGTCGCGAGGCCGGCTCGCTCGGCGGCAGCGTGATCCGGTACGACGACAAACGCTGGCTCGTGGTGGCGACCCGCGGACCGCTCGAGCAGGCGACCGCCGCGTTCACCGAGCTCGGCATGCTGAACCGGTTGAAGGAGCAGTTCGGGCCGGTCCGGATCGGGTTCGGCATCGGCGGCTCCGGGACCGAGACCGAGGCGCTGGCCCGCCGCGCGCTCGGCCGGGCGAAGACGGCCGGCCGGACCGCGGCCGTCGTCTCGCTGCGCAACGACATCGACCTGGTCCTGGTCGGCGGCGCCGCGCCGCGCGCCCAGCAGCGCTCGAAGCTGCAGCTCCTCGCGCAGCGCGCCGGTCTCTCGAAGGCGACCCTCGAACGACTCCAGGAACTCGTCCGCGCGACCGACGACGGCCTGACCACGCGGTCGGTCGCTGATCACCTGGGCATCCAGCCGCGGACCGCGCGCCGGGTCCTGAACCGGCTCGAGCGCGCCGGCCTGGCCGACGCGACCGGCACCCAGCTGGGCACCGGCAGCGGCCGGCCGCTCGTCGTGTATCGCGTTCATCTGTGATTGTTTCCTGAACGGTTGACGCACTCACGCACGTCCGGCTAATTTCAGCCATGACCGTAATTCGGTGCGCACTGTCCCGGGAGGCCTTGTGGACAAGCGATTCGCACGGGGACTGATCACTGCTCTGCTCATCTGCACAGGACTGGTGAGCGTTCCCGCTCCCGCCGGTGCCACGATTCCGGCCGTGACCGAAACACCAACGGTCACGAACCTCGGTCCGGCGTCGGCCGTGACCTCGACCAGCGTCGCCGAGCAGGTCGGCGACCGGATCTGGACCATCACCTCCGGCGTCTCGCCCGTCCAGGTCGGCGCGTTCGACCCGGTCGCCAAGGTCGTCGACCGCAAGTTCGCGCTGCCGACCGGCGCCGGCGCGTGGGCGATGGCCCACCTCGGCACCGACCTGTACATCGGCCTCTACACGCCCGGTGACCTCTACAAGGTCGACACCACCACCGGCAGCGCCACCAAGGTCGCGCAGTTCGGCTCCTTCATCTGGTCGATCGCCGCGACCCCGGACGGCAAGATCGTCGCCGGCACCTACCCCGACGGCGGCGTGCACGAGTACGACCCGGCCACGGGGGCCACCAGGTCGTACGGCGCCGCGGTCGCCGGCCAGCAGTACGTCCGCAGCATCGCCGCCGACGCGACCACGATCTACGCCGGCGTCGGCACCAAGGCACACCTGATCGCGATCGACCGCGCGACCGGCGCCCGCCGCGACGTGCTGCCCGCGCAGTACGCGGACCGCACGTTCGTCGCCACCATGGCGCTCGAGGGCACGAAGCTGGCCGTGAGCCTCTCCCCCACCGGGACGATGCTCGTCTTCGACACGAACGATCTGGGCAACCCGGTCGAGGTGCAGACTCCCGGCGGCGACCAGTACATCACCGCGATCACGATCGCCGGCGCCGACATCTACCTGGGCACGCGGCCCTCGGGCACGCTCTACCGCTACCGCGACAACACCCTGACCCGGCTCGGTTCGCCGTACGACGGGGCGTACTTCAACAAGATCTTCGTCGACGGCACCACGATCCGCGCCGAGCTCACCAGCCAGGTCGTCGACTTCGACGAGGCGACCGGGACCTTCACCGGCACCGACCTCGGTCAGGCCGGGCTGCCGCCCGCGCCCGAGCAGGCGATGGCGATCGCCGCGACGCCGACGTCCGTGCTGGTCAGCGGCAAGGCGGGTATCCAGGTCCACGACCTCGCGACCGGCGCCAGCACCCGGACGTTCCTGCCCGGCGAGGCGAAGACCATGACACCGGTCGGCCGGAGCGTGTACCTCGGCGTCTACACCCTGGCCCGGCTCTGGCAGATGAAGCCCGACGGCTCCGACCTGCACGAACTCGGCCAGATCGGCAACGAGCAGACCCGCCCGACCGACGCGGCGTACGACGAACGCTCGCAAACGTGGCTGCTCTCCACCGAGCCCGACTACGGCAAGTACGACGGCACCCTCGTCGAGCAGCACATCGACCCAGAGCATGGCGGGGTGCAGCGCGAGGTGCACCGCGGCGTCGTGCCGCACCAGTCGGTCCGCTCGGTGACCACTGCGGACGGCGTCGCGTACCTCGGCGGCGCCACCCGGAACAGTCTCGGCACCGTCCCGATCTTGCCCGAGGCAACCGTGGTCGCCTTCGACCAGGCCCGCAACAAGGTGTTGTGGGAGGCCGCGGCGCTGTCGAAGGCACAGAGCTACAGCTCCCTCGCCCACTACCGCGGCCGACTGTACGCCGCTACCGACGACGGCCGGCTCGCCGTTCTCGACCCGCGGACCGGCAAGCTGCTCGCGAGCGCGACGCTCGGCACCAGCCAGAGCAAGCTGACGATCGCTCGCTCCGGGCTCTACGGCACCGACAGCAAGCGCGTCTTCAAGATCACGCCGAACAGCACCGGCGCCCCGACCGTGAGCACGGTGGTCGACGGGCTCGGCGCGCAGATCTACGGCTACCCGCTGATCACCACGTCCCACGACGGCGCGGCGCTGTACACGATCAAGGGCCGCGACCTGGTCCGGATCGAAGGCCTCCGATGATCATCTCCCGCCGTACCGCGCTCGCCGGCGCGCTCGCCACCGGCGCCGTGACCGCACTCGCTGTCCCGGCAACTGTCCCCACCGACGCCCACGCGGAGGACGGACCCATCGACGGTTCCACGCTGCCCACCTTCGGTCCCGCGGTCGTCACCGCGGCCGTCGTCGCGATGGCGGTGCACGACGGCCACGCCTACGTCGTCAGCCGCGGCATCGTCCCGGCGCGGCTGTCCGAGATCGACCTCGGTACCCGCCGCGTCACCCGGACGGTCGAGCTGCCGACCGGCGAGGGCGGCTGGGGCATCACCGTTGCCGCGGGCAAGGTGTACGTCGGCCTGTACCCGGTCGCGGACGTCTACTGCTTCGACCCGGCCGACGGGTCCGTGACCAAGGTCGGCACCCTGGCCGGCGCGGGTGGTTTCGTCTGGGACATGACGACGGCGCCCGACGGCCAGGTGTTCGCGGTCAGCTACCCGAACGGCGCGGTCTGGCAGATCGATCCCGCCACGAACACGGCCACCCAGCTGGGCGCGCCGGTCCCCGGAGCGCAGTACGGCCGGTACGTCGGTGCTGCCGGCAACCATGTGTTCGCCGGGATCTACACGCCCCCGCAGCTCGTCGGCTACGACCGCGGGACGAAGACCTTCCGGGACCTCACCCCGGAGGCGTCCCGCGGCCAGTTCTTCGGGCCGTTCGCCGGCGCGGGCGATCGGATCTACTGCGGCAGCAGCCGCGCGTTGTTGAGCATGGCGCTCGACGGCACCGACGTACGGAGTGTGCCGTTGCCGGCCGGGCAGTCGAGCGTCGACGCGTTGACGGTCGCTCCGGACGGTACGGCGTACCTGACCACGCGCAACTCCGGGACCGTGTGGTCGTGCGGTCCGGAGGACACCAGCCTGACCGCGATCGCGACACCCGCCGCGGCCGACGAACACCGCCGGCTGGTGCTGCTCGACGCGACCACGCTGCTCGGCGCGACCGGCTCCGGGGTGCTGTGGTGGGTCGACCTCACCACGGGCGAGTTCGAGCTACTGGATCTCGTGGACGCCGGGTTCACGCCGGCACCGGACAAGCCGCAGTCGATCGCGCTCGGCGACCCGCACGTGTACGTCGGCGGGCACTGGGTCGTCACCGAACACGCGATCGGCACCGGCGCCACGCGCCGGCTGCGCGTGGCCGGTGAGGCCAAGACGCTGAACTGGGTGCGCGGCGAGCTGTACTCCGCGCTGTACCCGAGCACCGAGGTGGTCCGCATCAACCCGCGGACCAAGGAGGTGCAGAGCTTCGGCCACATCCTGAACCAGCAGACCCGCCCCTGGCAGGCGGCGTACGACGAGAAGTCGAAGCTGCTCGCGATCGCGTCCGCACCCGGCACCGGGAAGCTGACCGGTGCGCTCACCTTGCTCGACGTACGGACCGGCGAAATGGACGTGCGCTACGGGATCCTGCCCGACCAGAGCGTGATGTCGGTGTCGATCGTCGACGGCATCGCGTACATCGGCGGCGACGTGATCGGTGGTGGCGGGATCACGCCGACGCGGACCTCGGCGGCGATCGCGGCCTTCGACCTCGGCCGGCGCGAGCTGCTCTGGACCGTCGAACCGCTCGCCGGCGAGCGCTCGATCCAGAGTGTCGCCGTCCATGACGGCATCCTGTACGGCGTCCTGAAGCGGACCAGCGGTTCCTGGTTCACGTACGACCTGCGGACCAAGGCCGTGGTCCGCGGCGCGAACAAGCTGTCCGGCTACGGCCAGCTCCACACCGACCACACCGGGGTCTACTGTGAGACCAACTTCGGCGGGAACCTGTACCAGCTCGGCCCCGGACTGACCTCGGCGAAGCTGCTCGTGAACAAGCTGGGCGACGGGTGGTACACCGTGCCCCAGCTGGTCCCGGTCCGCGGCGCCGAGCACTCCGTGTGGGGCCTCGCCGACCGCGACCTCGTCCAAATGCCGTTGCCGTAAGCACCTATCGGAGGAGTTTCCGAGATGGAGAACAGTCAGCTCGCCCGCGACGGCGGCACGCCGGTCCGGACAGCACCGCTGCCGTCGGTGATGAATTCCAGCGGCCGGCGGTTCGGCGACGACGAGGTGAAGGCCGTCGAACGGGTGCTGCGCAGCGGCATGCTGTCCGCCACCTGGGGCGCGGAGGTGCCGGCGCTCGAGCTGGAGTTCGCCGCGCTGCTCGGCGCCGGGCACGCGGTGGCCTGCAGCTCGGGTACGGCGGCGTTGCACCTGGCCGTCGCGGCGGTGAACCCGGACCCGGGTGACGAGATCATCACCACGCCGATCAGCGACATGGGCACCGTGTTCCCGATCATGATGCAGAACGCCGTACCGGTGTTCGCGGACGTCGACCCGATCACCGGCAGCCTGACGCCGGAGACGGTCGCCGCCGCGATCACCCCGCGGACGAAGGCCGTGATCGTCGTACACCTGTTCGGCAAGCCGGCCAGGGTCCGCGAGTTGCGCGAGCTGTGCGACCGGCACGGGATCCTGCTGATCGAGGACTGCGCGCAGGCGTACCTCGCGCCGGTCGGCGACACGTACGTCGGCCGGATCGGGCACATCGGCTGCTTCAGCCTGCAACAGACCAAGCACATCAGCGCGGGTGACGGCGGGCTGACCGTCACCGACAACGCGCAGTACGCCCGGCGGATGCGGCTGTTCGCCGACAAGGGCTGGCCGCGCGATACGGACGAGCGCACCTACCTGTTCCTTGCGCTCAACTACCGGATGACCGAGCTGGTCGCGTCGGTCACGCGGGCCCAGCTGAACCGGCTGCGCGGCGTCGTCGAGGACCGTCGTACGGCGGCACTCCGGGCGACGGCGGCGATCGCCGACCTCGAAGGGGTCACGGCGCCGCCCGACGGGCACGACCACGTGTACTGGCAATACCCGCTGATCATCTCCGAGGCGGCCGGTGACCTGCGCGAGTGGGCCGCCGCGCTCACCGCCGAGGGCGTGCCGGCCAACGGCGGGTACCTGACCAGTCCGTTGTACGCCGCGCCTGCGGTCCGGGAGCGAATCACGTACGGTCGGTCCGGGTTCCCGTTGCAGGACGTGTCCTACCCGGAGGGCCTGTGCCCGAACGCCGAGGAGCTGATCAACCACCGGCTGCTCGTCCTGGCCTGGAACGAGAACTACACCGATACGGACGTCGACGACATCGTGGCGGCGATCCGCAAAGTACACACTGCTCTGGCACGGAAGGCGTCATGACGGATACTCCCCTGCTGCTCGACTGCGACATGCTCGTCGGGCACGACGTGACGACGGGCCGCTGGGGGCGGCCCGAGAACGTCGCGAAGGTGCTCACCGACAGCGGTATCTCGGGCGGTGTCGTGTCCGCGCTCCGGGCCGTGCACTTCGACGTACCGAGCGGGAACGACGAGGCGCAGCAGGTTGCCGACGGCAACGGGTGGACGATGTGCCCGGTGCTCGACCTGCGCGACCCGCTCGGTGCGGAGAAGGAGCTGGAGCGGCAGCTCGCGCGGACCACGCCGCCGCGGGCGGTCCGGCTCGCGCCGGGCGCGCAGAGCGTCGAGCCCGGGTACCCGGCGTTCGGGCACGTCGTGCGGCTGCTGGTCGACGCCGGGCTGACGATCTTCACCGAGGGCGACGTCCGCAAGGTCGGGCCGGCGCTGCGCGGGCTCGGCGCCCGGGTGGTGTTCCTCGACACGCACTTCTACTACCTCGGCGACTTCGTGCTGCTCGCGCGCTCGGAGCCCGGGTTCCACACCTCGACCCGGATGCTGACCGGGCCGGACTCGCTGGAGATCGTCGCCGCCGAGGTCGGCGCCGAGCGGCTGGTGCTCGGCTGCCGGACGCCGTTCCACGAGACCCGCTCGGTGATCCGCCGGCTGCTGACCTCCAAGCTCAGCGCCGACGAGATCGCCCAGGCCGGAAGCCGCAGCCTCGAGACCCTCCTGGAGCCCGCATGCTGATCGACGTGCACGCGCACTGGGGCCCGTGGTTCTTCTCGATGGACGTCGCGAGCATCGACACGAACATCGACGGCCTCGACCGGTTCGGCATCGACCTGCAGC
The DNA here is from genome assembly GCF_040254265.1 of Kribbella sp. HUAS MG21. Lineage (GTDB taxonomy): Bacteria > Actinomycetota > Actinomycetes > Propionibacteriales > Kribbellaceae > Kribbella. Next base: position 5,948,166 of record NZ_CP158165.1, on the reverse strand, counting down.
TGGTCTCCGCGATCGAGGCGATCGTGTACGACGCCCCGCTCGGCAACCGGTCACTCGCCGAACAGCTCCCGGCCGACCCGCGGCTGCGCGGGATGATCGTGGTCGACCCGCGGCGGCTCGACGAGGCCCGGACCGACCTCGACGAGCTGCTCGCCGGGGACGGCCGGACCCGCTGGGTCGGCGCGAAGATCCACAGCGAGTACAGCCGGACCCCGGTCAGCTCGCCCGCGATGCGGGCGGCGATCGAGCTCACCACGGAGTACGGGCTGCCGACGCTCGTGCACACCTGGAACGACACCGTCGTCGACCTCGCCGAGGTCGCCGCCGAGGTCCCGGGTGCGCGGGTGATCGCCGGGCACATGGGCGCGCCCGGCTGGCCCCGGGTCCCGGAGGCCGCGGCCATCACCGACCGGATCTGGTTCGAGCCGTGCTGGTCCGCCCCGGAGGCGAACCGGATCCGCTGGATCCTGGACCGGATCGGGCCGAGCCGGATGATGTTCGGCACCGACGCCACCCTGATCGACCCGTCGGTGGCCCTCGGCGCCCTCGAAGCCGCCGACCTCACCCCCGCCGAACAAGCCGCCATCACCCACCAGAACGCCCAAGCGCTCTTCGCCCTCTGACGCCCCACACAAGGCCCTGCCTCGGCTCGCCGAGTCGTGGCGAATGGTTCCGGGGCATTTCGCCGAGTCGTGGATATTGGTCGTCTGGGAGCAGCCGATCCTCACGACTCGGCGAGGGCGGCGGTGGGGGTCAGGGGGTGACGAAGACGATGATGTCGGTTTCGGGGCCGCGGGGGGCCGGTTCCTTCCAGCCGACGTGGCGGTAGAAGGCGAGCGCGGCGTGGTTCTGGTTCCAGGCGAGCAGCCAGGCGCGCGGGTTCGCCTCGGCCGCCGCCTGCAGGAGGCGGCGGGCGAGGCCGGTGCCGCGGGCCTGCTGGAGTACGCCGAGCTCGTCGACCTCGAACGCGCCGATCAGCAGCTCCTCGACCTGCTCGGCGCCGAGCCGTTCGAGGACGCTGCCGTACGCGCGGTCGGTCCGGAACGGCGCCGGCGTCGTCCACCCGGTCAGGAACCCGGCGATCCGGCCGTCGTCCGACCGCTCGACCCACGCCCGGAAGCCGTCGCGCTGCACGTCGGCGGTCAGCCGGTCCCGGAACGCGGTCCGGGTCTCCTCGACACCCCGGTGCTCGAACGGTGGCGCGGTGAACACCTCGACGTACGCCGTGGTGAGCTCGTCCGCGATCTCCAGAAGGTCCCGCCCATACGTCTGCACCGCACCAACCTATGCGTTGGGACGGTGCGTCGTACGGCGGCTTACTTGACCGCGGCCGACTCCAGGTCCGCCGGCGGCTGGTCCGCCGGGGCGGTCATCGCTTCGGGCGCGGCGGCGATCGTCTCCAGTTCGGAGCGGAACTGCGGCAGCATCCAGCGCAGCGGCTGGTCCAGGACCCTGGCGATGGTGGCCTCGTCGACCTTGAGCAGGCCGCCGATCCGGGCGAGCGCGTCCGGCTCGTCGGTGGCGGCGTACAGCAGGTGGACGACCTCGTGCCGGTGCGCGAACACGGCCAGCGCCGCGGCCGCCAGACCGGAATCGATCTCCGGCGGACTGGTGATTTCCCCGTTGACTGTCACGTCACCCTCAACCCGCCCGGGGGCCGATGGGTTACGAGTCAATCAATTGAGCAATGCTCAGCTCGGCAGCCAGGAGACGTGACCGAGCAGGTACGTCGCCCCGATCAGGGCCACGGTGTCGATCAGCGTGTGCGCGATCACGAACGGCATCACACGGCCCCAGCGCCGGTACAGGTAGCCGAAGATCACTCCCATGATCACGTTGCCGGCGAAGCCGCCGAGGCCCTGGTAGAGGTGGTACGAGCCGCGCAGCAGCGCACTGGTCGCGGTCGCGCGGCGGGCGGACCAGCCGAGCTGGTCCAGGCGGTGGTTGAGGTAGCCGAGCACGATGACTTCCTCGAGGATCGCGTTCTGCGCCGACACCGCGATCAGGATCGGGATCCGCCACCAGTAGTCCGGGAGCTGCGACGGGTCGACGGTCAGGTTCGCGCCGGTCGCGTGCGCGCCGAGGTAGAACACCAGGCCCGCACCGCCGATGCCGGCCGCGATCGCCGTACCGCGCCCGAGGTCGCGGATCCGGTCGCGCAGGTCGAACCCGATCGTCCGGAACGACTCGCGCCCGCGCGCCAACAGGTGCCCGACCAGCGCGACCGGCACGAGCGCCGTCACCACCGCGAACAGCTGCCACGCCAGATCCAGCCACGGCCGCCCCGGCGCCCGGGACCCCACGATCACTGCCGTCTGCCCGCTGATCGCCTTGCCCGACGTCAGCACGCCCGTGAACGAGATGATCGCGGCCACACCGGACGCCCCCAGCGAGAGGGCGAGCACCAGCCAGACCTCCCGCGTGAGCACCCGCCGATCGACCTCCGGGCCGGCAGCTTCTACCGGGCGGGGCGGGTCTTCGGCGGCACGCGTCATGTCCCCAACTATGCCGCTTCGGCCTGGCGGAACGGGACCGTGACCCAGGGGCTCTGCTCGTTGCTGAGCAGTCGCTCGTGGATGTCGCGGGCCTCGGTGTACCAGCTCCGGGAGAAGTCTCCGTCGAACTGGATGCAGCGGCCAAGCAGGTAGCCGACGCCGAACTCCTCCCACGAGGTGTAGCGGCGTTGGGCCTCCTGGCTCAGCTCGCGGAGGGCGTCGAACATCTCGGCCTGGGTGCAGAAGCGGGTGCTCCGGCCCCAGCGGGCCATGGCGGAGGCACGGCCGAGGTCCCAGGCGGCGGTTGTGCGTACGTACCCGCCGTCGGAGAGCAGGTGGTCTTCGCGAAGGCGCTGCTCGCAGTGGAGGACCATCAGGATCAACTCGCGGCGAGCCGCTATGACCCTGTCGAGCTCGGGGTTCTCGCCCGGACGAACCGGAGCGCCGGACTCCGCGACGCGCCGGCGGATCGCCGATTCGTCGTACTGGTGCCACTGGGCACCGCCAACCGGTCCACCGAAACGGTCGGCCAGCAGGTTACGGGTGCGCAGTACGTCGTCCCAGGCCGACGAGCCGACCTCGCGGTCGAGCAGCCGGCGCTGGATCTGCAGCCAGTCTTCGCGGACCTTGACGCCCCACCACTTCTCCACCAGAGCGAGTTCCGCGCTGTAGCCGTTGCCGTGGTGCTCCGTGGTGTTCCAGGCGTAGCCGTTCGTGGCGCACAGCTGTGCGCCGCAGGCCAGGCCGTGCAGGAGCGGGCCGGGCTCGGTGGCGTTGCTCTGCCGGGTGATGATGCGGCCGGAGAAGTAGCCCGGCTCCCAGTACTCGTCGTGCAGCTCGAGCATCAGCTGGTTCATCTTGTCGCCGAGTTGCAGCGCGTTCTGGCACGGCGTCTCCGGGTTGACCAGCAGGACGTCGACGTCGCGGAGCAGGGCGACCAGGCCGCGCAGGTTGGTGAACTCGTACACGACCTTCGGGTGCGGACGGGGCAGCACGTCCGCGGTGTAGACGGACATCGCCCGGAGCCCGTCGCCCAGCTCGGCGATGATCGGCTGCCGCTTCGCCGGCTCCTGGTGGGCGTGGGTGATCGCCACCAGCTGGTAGACGCCGGCGGTCGCGAGGATCGACAGGTAACCGGAGACGTCCGGGTCGTCCTTGTCCCGGTAGAGCAGTCTCTCGACCGGCGTCGGCGGTATCCAGGGGCCGTCCGTCGGCTCGGCGATCCGGGGCACCAACTCGTCGTGGTCATCGGCGTCGCCGACGGCGTACCCGGAGTCGACCAGGTCGTTGACGACGTCGAAGTCGTCGAAGGCGCCGGCGTTGTCGTCGCTCGTGGTCACCCCGCAAACCTATGCGCTGAAGCGGTCAACGCTCGCCAGCAGGTCGAGCAGATGGTCGAACAGGTCCGCGGGGTCGGCGGTCAGGTCGTACTGCGACTGGATCTGGAGGCCGTCGGAGAGGGCGATCAGGAGGGTGGCGATGGCCTCGGGGTCTGCTGTGGGGTTGAAGGTGCCCGCTGCTTGCCGGGCGCGGACCGCGGTGGCGAGGGTTTCGCGAATGGCGGCGTACCGGTCGACGAAGTACTCGTGCGACTTGTGGTCGGGGTCGCCTGCCTCGGCGGAGAACGTCGAGTAGAGCTGCACCAGCCCCGGCACCGTGCGGTTGTGCCGGACGATCGCGGTCAGGTTGTCGATCGCGTCGGCGGTCTCGAACCGGTGGAGGTCGGCCTCGTCGCGCGCCCGCAGTACCGCCTCGAACAGCTTCTCCTTCGAGCCGAAGTAGTGCAGCATCCCGGCCTCGCTCAGCCCGGCCGCCGCGGCCAGTTCGCGCGTCGACGTCTTCCGGTACCCCTGCCGCGCGATCACCTCCAGCGCGACCCGGAGGATCTCGGCGCGCTTCGCGACACCCTTCGCGTACGGACCCCGGGAGTTCCCCATGACCAAAACCTAGCATCACTTGGTTTTGGGACGTAGAGTTTCCGGCATGAACGTCGACGAGCTCCTCGGCCGGCTGACCCTCGAGGAGAAGGTCCTGGTCCTCACCGGCCAGGACTTCTGGTCCACCCACGCATTGCCCTCGATCGGCCTGCGTTCGATGGTGCTGTCCGACGGCCCGAGCGGCGTCCGTGGCGCGGTGTGGGACGAGCGCGACCCGTCGCTCAACCTCCCGTCGGCCACCGCGCTCTCGTCGTCGTGGGACGTCGGGATCGCCCACCGGTACGGCGTGGTCTCGGCGCTCGAGGCCCGCCGCAAGAACGTCGACGTCGTACTCGGCCCGACGATCAATCTCCATCGGTCGCCCCTGGGTGGCCGGCACTTCGAGGCGTTCAGCGAGGACCCGGTGCTGACCGCCGACCTGGCCGCGGCGTACGTCGCCGGCGTCCAGGAGCTCGGCGTCGGCGCCACCCCGAAGCACTACGTCGCGAACGACTTCGAGACCGAGCGCTTCACCGCGAACGTCGTGGTCGACGAGCGCACGCTGCGCGAGGTCTACCTGCTCGCGTTCGAGAAGGCGGTCACCGAGTCGAAGGCGTGGCTGGTGATGAGCGCCTACAACTCGATCAACGGCGCGACCGCCTCCGAGAACGACCTCCTGGAGACACCGCTCAACACCGACTGGGGCTTCGACGGCGTGGTCGTCAGCGACTGGACCGCCGTCCGCAGCATCGAGAGCGCCAAGCACGCGCAGGACCTGGCGATGCCGGGCCCGGTCGGCGCCTGGGGCGACGCGCTCGTGACGGCGGTCCGTTCCGGCGAGGTCGCCGAGGCCGCGATCGACCGCAAGGTACGGCGAATTCTGTCGCTCGCGGCCCGCGTCGGTGCGCTCGAAGGCACTGCGAAACCTTCTGACCCACCGCAGGTCGACGGACCGGCCTTCGCACGAACGGCAGCGGCCGAGGGCACTGTTCTGCTCAGCAACCAGCGCATCGACGGACCGGCAGGCGCCGCTCGGGGCGAGCTGCCCTGGCAGGCCGACGCGCTGGCGAAGGTCGCAGTGATCGGCCACAACGCCCGCGAGGCCCGTACCCAGGGCGGCGGCAGCGCGACCGTGATCCCGGAGCACGTCGTCTCTCCCCTCGACGGCCTCCGCCGGGCTCTCCCGAACGCGGAGATCACGTACTCGCTCGGAGCGGTCGTCCAGGAAGGCGTGGCCGAACTCCCGCCGGCCACCATGACGAACCCGGTGTCCGGCGAGCGAGGCGCCCGCGTACGCTTCCTGGCCGCCGACGGCACGGAACTGTTCGCCGAGGACCGCTTCTCCAGCGCCCTCGTGTACCTGGGCGGCGACGCGCCGATCGCCGAGGCGGCGGTCTTCGAGTTCCACACCACCTGGACCCCGGCCGAGTCCGGCGCGATCCAGCTCGGCTTCGCCTCGGTCGGCCGCGGCCGGATCTTCGCCGACGGCAAGCTCCTCCGCGAGGACACCGCCGTACCGGTCGGCACCGATCTGGGCGCCGCGCTGCTGTCCCCGCCGTCGATCTCCACGCCTCTCGAGGTGACCGCCGGCCGGCCGGTCGACGTCCGGGTCGAGCTCCAGATCCCCAAGACCGAGGGCGGCCTGAGCAACGCGCTCAGCATCACCGTCGGCGTCGAGCCCGGCAACGACGATCCGCAGGCGCTGATCGACGAGGCGGTCGCGGCGGCGCGCGAGGCGGATGTCGCGCTGGTCGTCGTCGGCACCAACGCCAAGGTCGAGTCCGAGGGCTACGACCGGACCACGCTCGCCCTCCCGGGCCGCCAGGACGAGCTGGTGCGCGCGGTCGCGGCGGCGAACCCGCGCACGGTCGTCGTCGTGAACGCGGGCTCGCCGGTCCTGCTCCCCTGGCGCGACGACGTCGCCGCGGTGCTGGCGACGTACTTCGGCGGTCAGCAGTACGGCGAGGCGCTCGCCGACGTGCTCCTCGGCCGGAGCGAGCCGGGCGGGCGGCTGCCCACCACGTGGCCGCGTACGCAGGACGACGTACCGGTCATCGACGTCGTACCGCAGGACGGGGTACTGCGGTACGACGAAGGCATCCACATCGGGTACCGCGCCTGGCTGAAGGCGGGGACCGAGCCGGCGTACGAGTTCGGCCACGGTCTCGGCTACACCACGTGGGAGCTGTCCGACCTGCGCGCGAACGACCCGTCGTCGGTGGCGCTGACCGTACGCAACACCGGTCAGCGCGCGGGCAAGCACGTCGTCCAGGTGTACGTCGAGCGGCCGGACAGCACGGTCGACCGTCCGGTGCGCTGGCTGGCCGGGTTCACGGTCGTCCGGCTCGACGCGGGCCAGGCGCGCGAGATCACGGTGCAGCTGCACCAGCACGCGTTCGAGCACTGGGCCGCCGGCTGGACGACCGAGCCCGGCACCTTCACGATCCGAGCCGGCTCGTCGGTTTCGGACCTCCCGCTCTCCACGGAGCTCGAGGTCCGTTAGCTGCCCGGCTGCACGAGCTCATCGGGGCTCGGGGCGGTTCGACGCCGGTCGCCGGCCACCCGGCGGCCGGTGTCGGACTGCCAGTACAGGACCGATCGTCCGGAGCGGCGGCGCTCCAGCAGACCGGCGTCGGTCAGGACGCGCAGGTGGTCGGAGATCGTCGCCAACGACAGACCGGTGGTTGCCACGAGCAACGTGGTACTGACCGGCGCCGCGGCTTCCACCAGGATCCTGGCGCGGTTGCGGCCGAGCAGCTGCACCAGCGGTTCGTCCGGGGTTGCGGCGGTCGCGAAGATGCCGGTCACGGCGTACGTCAGTGCGAACCGGTCCGGCAGCCGCCAGCTGACGTTGACGCGCTGGGTGTGCGCCGCGATGAACATCAGGTCCCGCCCGCGGACGTCGGTCACCGGGTAGTCCCAGCGGTTCACCTGGATCCGCCCGTCGCCGAGCCACCGCACGTCCGGCCCCAAGCCGCGCAGTACGGCGGACCAGCCGTGCTCGGACAGCTGCGAGGTCCGCGACACGATGTCGGCCTGCAGCACCCGCAGCCGGCGCGGCCACTCCGGCGCGACGGTCGTGCGCCACACCCAGCGCAGCAACTCCGCCGCCTCTGCGGCGAGCCCGGACGAGGAGCGCAGGACCGGCGGCAGCGGCGTCCGTACGACGGCGAGGTCCGCGCGGATCTGGTCGTCGTCGAGCGCGGTGAGGTACGCGAGCTCCTCCTCGAGCGTCAGGTCGGGCTCGAGCGGCGGCACGGTCAGGAAGTCCGCGACCCAACTGCGGCCGAACGCGCTGTCCAGCAGCGCCTGCCAGATCGGGTTCGCCGCCACCGCGGACCGGAACGCGGCGCTGTGCGTGTCCTTCCACGGCCGGAACCAGGGCTCGACCGGCGCGCGGAGGAGCTTCAGCGCGGACACCGTCTCGGTGAGCTGCGACGTACCGAACCGGGCGTTCGCGAGGGTGTCGGCATCGACCAGGAACTCGGACAACGTTTCGCCTCCACCCGAAACTGTAGGTGACGCCGCGCCGGCGGTCGATGCTGCGGGCCATGAGTACGTACCGCGCGATCTTCGCCAACCGGGAGTTCCGGAACCTGTGGGTCAGCAGCGCGCTGGGCAACGCGTCGTCGACGATGACCAGCCTGACGCTCGCGATCCTGGTCGACGCCGCCACCGGCTCCGCCTTGCTCGCGGCCGCGATCATGTTCGGGCCGTCACTCGCGCAGGTGCTCGGCGTGTCCACACTGATGTCCGCCGCCGACACGGCCCGTCCGCGCCGGGTGCTCACACTGCTCGCGGTGCTCTCGACGGTTGCGGTCGGCATCCAAGCCGCGGTGGACCTGTCCCCCGGCCTTCGGCTGCTGCTCTCGCTTGCGGTCGCGTACGGGCTCTCGATCGGGGCCGGTGTGCGCTGGGGACTGCTCGGCGAGGTGGTGCGCTCCGACGAGTTTGTCCTCGGCCGGTCCGCGATGAACCTGTCCGTCGGCGCGATGCAGATCGCCGGCTTCGGTGTCGCGGGTGTTCTGCTGCAGGCGGTCAGCCCGTCGACCGTGTTGTGGATCGCGACCGGCTGCGCCGTCCTCGCCGTACCGGTCATTCGCTTCGGCCTGCACGACCGCGCGCCCCGCCGGGTCGCGCGGACCGGACTCGCGGAGACCTGGCGGGGCAACCGCAGGCTGCTGGCCGAGCGCCGTACTCGTCCGCTGCTGCTCGCGCTCACCCTCCCCAACGGACTCATCGTCGGCTGTGAAGCCCTCTTCGTCCCGTACGCCGGTCCGCGCGCCGGCTGGCTGCTCGCGGCCGGAGCCGCCGGCATGATGACCGGAGACCTGGTGGTCGGCCGCTACCTCACCCGGCAGCGCCGCCTCGTCGTGGCGCGCTACCTGCGGTTCCTGCTCGCCGTACCGTTCCTGGGCTTCGCGTTCGAGCTCCCCCTTGCCGTGCTCTGTGTGCTGGTCGCGGTCGGCAGCAGTGGGTACGCCGCCTCGCTGGCGCAGCAGGAGCTCCTCGTCGAGCTGACCCCGGCTGAGCTGCGCGGGCAGGTGCTCGGGATGGAGTCCGCGCTCCGGATGACGACGTTCGGCGTGGTCGCGATCCTGGCCGGCGCGCTCGCCGACCTCACCGCGGCCGCTCCGGTGATGACAGCCTGCGCGGCCGCGTCCCTCGCGGTCTCCGTCGGCCTGACACGACCGCTCGCCCGGATAGGCTCACCGCATGGAAGTGGTCCGGCTGCGGAAGGTGTCCAAACGGTACGGGCGCCGCGAGATTCTAGCGGACGTCGACCTGCACCTGAACGCCGGTGAGCTGCTCGCACTGGTCGGCGCGAACGGCTCCGGAAAGTCGACCGTGCTGCGCTTGATGGTCGGCCTGTCGCGACCATCAACCGGAACGGTACGGCGGAACGCCCGCGTCGTCGCCTACGTCCCCGATGTCTTCACGTCCCACGACCGGCTCTCCGCGGCGGCGTACCTGACGCACATGGGACGGATCCGGGGCCTCGCGACGAAGACGGCACGGGAGCGAGCGCACGTCCTGCTCGACCGACTCGCGCTGTCGGGCGGAGCAGACACCCCGATGCGGAAGCTCTCCAAGGGCAACGCGCAGAAGGTCGCGCTGGCTCAGGCGCTGCTCGATCCACCCCAACTGCTCGTCCTCGACGAACCGTGGTCCGGCCTCGACGCCACCGCCCACTCGACCTTGCGCGAACTCCTCGCCGAAGCTGCGGCGCAAGGCGCCGCCGTCGCGTTCACCGAGCACTCCGCCGACGTCGTCCGCTCGACCGCGACCCGGGTCTGCGAGCTCGATCGCGGCCGGCTCAGCGCCGTGCGCCGGCAGACCGAGCTCACCGAGCTGCGGCTGATCCCGGGCGCCGCGATCGACTGGGACCAGCACCCCGACGTCGTCGAGGTACGCCGTACCGAGGCCGGCGTCACCGTGATGCTGCCGACCGGCCGGCACAACGCGGCGCTGCTGACCGCGCTCAACCACGGCTGGTCGGTCGTCGCCGTACGGCAGGTGAATCCCGAGTGAGCGCGCTCTACCGCTACCTGCTGACCACTGTGCTGCTGTCCCAGCGGTACCTCCCGCCGACGCTGATCTTCCTCGCCGCGATGGCCGTCGGTACGACGTCCGACAGCGGGCCGCTGCAGTCGTCGTACGCGTTCTGCGTGCTGGCCATGCTCGTCTGCACGACCTGGCTGACGGTCGCGATCGTCAACCACGAGGACCCGACCCAGCGCAAGATCACGCTGGTGATGACGGGCAGCTCGTTGCGGGTGCTGGCGATCACGGTCGCCGTGGTGCTGACCTGGTGCGTGCCGCTGCTGGTGATCGGCCTGGTGTACCCCATCGTCACCGGCAAGCACGTCGTCACCGCGGGCGATCTCGGGGTCGGCGCGGCCGCTCAGCTCGGCGCGGCGATGATCGGCGTGGCGATCGGCCTGCTGTGTTCGCGGCTGGTCATCGCGCGGATCGGGATCGCGATGCTCACCCGCGGCCGCCGTGATCCTGCTGGTCCTGCTACTGCGCTGGAGCTCACCGATCCGCCCGATCATGACCGTGCTGTCGAACGACCAGCCGGCCGGCGCCAACGCCGTACCGCTGACCCTGCTCGCCGTTCTGTCCGGGATCGTGCTGACTGCCGCCGTCTTCGCGACCAGGGCCCTTGCGGACCGCAAGGAATGATCAGGACGCGGCGACCGACGACAGACCGGGTGGTGCAGCCGAGCCGCGGATGATCAGCGACGTCGCCAGCTCGACGTGGTGCGACGCCACCTGCTCGCCGGCCGCCAGCTGCAGCGCCGTCCGGAGCGCGACCGCGCCCATCTCGCGCAGCGGCTGCCGGACCGTGGTCAACGGCGGGGAGGCCAGCCGGGCGACCTCGGTGTCGTCGAAGCCGACCACGCTGAGGTCCTCCGGCACCCGCAGGCCGCGCGCCCGCGCCGCCTCCAGGATCCCGAGCGCGACCTCGTCGCTGCCGGCGAAGATCGCGGTCGGCCGGTCCCGCAGGTCGAGCAGCTTGGTGCCGCCGGCCAGTCCGTCGTCGTACAGGAAGTCGCTCAGCCAGACGTAGTCCGCCGGTACGTCGGCGCCGACCGCCTCCATCGCACTGCGGTAGCCGCTCATCCGGGCCTGGTTGCACCCGGACGTCGGCGGTCCCCCGACGTACGCGATCCGGCGGTGACCGAGCGACAGCAGGTGCTGGGTCGCGGCCATCCCGCCGGCGAAGTTCGTCGAGCCGACGCTGACGATGCCGGGCTCGGGGGTGTTCGCGGGGTCGATGACGACCAACGGCAGCCTGGCCCGGGCCAAAGCGGCGAGGTCGGCGTCGGACAGCTCGCTGGTGATGCCGATCGCGGCCCGGCGGCCGCTGCCGATCAACTGCCGCATCCAGGACGCGGTCCGGCCCGGCGACGAGGCGACGGTGCCCGGCGGGTGCTTCGGGTGCGAGGTCAGGACGACGTCGACACCGGCCGTCTTCCCGGCCTCGACCACGCCCTGGATCACCTCGACCGAGTACGCGTTCACGACGCCCTGGTAGAACAGCTCGATCGTGTCCCGCTCGGTCGGCTCCGGGCGGCGTCCGACGTACCCGTGCCGCTCGAGAACCTCCTGGACCCGGGCGCGGGTGGCCGGTGAGACGTCGCTGCGCCCGTTCAGCACCTTGGAGACCGTGGCGACCGAGACACCGGCCGTCCCGGCCACCGTCGCCAGCGTCACGCGGCCCTTCAACCTGGGCATCTCATCACCTTCCTCCACCGTCCTCGCTGTTCGGGACCGCCTCGTCGATCGCGACCGGCGTCGTGAGGACGCGGTCGTGCCCCACCACCCTCACATCTCCCGTGATCCGCAGCATGCCACGACACGGCAGGTCCGCCGACGACGTGCCCACCATCACCTCGAAGTCCCCGGGCTCCACGATCCGCCGCAGATCAGGGCCCGTGTACGCGGTGCGATCGGCATGTACCCGGAACGTGACGTCTACCGCCTGACCTGGCGCGAGCGACACCCGCGCGAAACCGGTGAGCAGCTTCAGCGGCCGGGCGACCCGGGCGACGACGTCGCGCAGGTACAGCTGCACGACCTCGTCGCCGCTCCGGTCGCCCGTGTTCGCCACCCGCACCGTGGCGGTGAACTCGCCGTCGTTGCCGATCTCCGGCACGCTCAACCGGAGATCGGCGACCGTGAAACTCGTGTACGACGCGCCGTACCCGAACGGGTACAACGGACGCGTCTCGAGGCCGCTGATGCCCGCGCTCTCCACGCTTCCCAGCGCCGGCTGCAGGTAGGTACCGGGCTGCCCACCGACGTGCCGCGGGATCTGCACCGGCAGCTTCCCACTCGGCACGATCCGCCCGCTCAAGACACCCGCGATCGCCGCCGCGCCCTCCTGCCCGGGCAGGAACGCCTGCACGATGCCGGCAGCCCGCTCCGCGAACGCCCCGAGCGCATACGGCCGCCCTGAGACGACCACCACGACAACCGGCTTCCCCGTGTCGAGCAATGCGTCGAGCAGTTCACCCTGGACGCCGGGCAGCCGCAGATCCTCCGCATCACACCCCTCCCCGGACGTCCCGTGCCCGAACAAGCCCGACAAGTCACCCACGAAGGCCACGCATGCATCCGAGTCCTGGACCACCGCCACAGCCTCTTCGAAGCCGGAGCGATCGTCGCCCACGACCTCACAGCCCTTGGTGTAGGCGAATTCCACACCGGACAGTTCGTTGCGCAGGGCATCAAGTGGTGACGCGATCTCGATCCCGGGCTCGCGGTCCGGATACCGCGGAAGGACGTGGTTCGGGAACGCATAGCAACCCATCAACGTCCGCGGCTCGTCGGCACACGGCCCGACCACCGCGATCTTGGTGAGGTTCGTCAACGGCAGAACGGAGCCGGCGTCGAGCAGGACGACCGACTTCTCGGCGAGCTCGGCGGCGATCGCCCTGTTCCGCTCCGAATCCAGATCGAGGCCCTGTGCGCTCACTGACGCTTCCGGGGCCCAGTCCTCGTCGAGGAGGCCGAGCTGTGCCTTCTGCAGCAGCACGCGTCGCGCCGCCCGGTCGATCAGTTCCTCGGGCACCTCGCCCGCCTTCACCTTGTCCAGCAGGCCGGCGAAGCCGACGGTGTCCGGCAGTTCCACGTCCGTCCCCGCCGTCAGCGCCAGGACGCCGGCGGCATCGTTGTCCGCGGCAACATGGTGCATCGACGCCAGGAACGGCACCGCCCAGTAGTCCGACACGACGGTGCCCTCGAAGCCCCAGTCGTCCCGCAGTACGTCGGTGAACAGCCACGGGTCAGCGCTCGCGGGCAGCCCGTCCAGGTCGGCGTACGAGCTCATCACCGACGCCGCGCCGGCCGTCGCGATCGCGGTCTCGAAAGGCGGCAGTACGACGTCCAGCAGCTCACGCCGGCCCATCGACACAGGTCCGTGGTTCCGCCCGGCGCGCGAGGCGGAGTACCCGGCGAAGTGCTTGAGCGTCGCGAGCACGCCCGCGCTCTGCAGGCCGCGCACATAAGCCGACCCCAGAATCCCGACCAGGTAAGGATCCTCGCCGATCGTCTCCTCGACCCGGCCCCACCGGTAGTCGCGGACGACGTCGAGCACCGGCGACAACCCCTGGTGCACACCGGCCGCCGCCATGTCCCGCCCGATCGCGGCCGCCATCCGCTCGACCAGTGCCGGGTCGAACGTCGCACCCCAGGCGATCGACGCCGGGTAGACCGTCGCGCCGTACGTCGTGAACCCGGTGAGGCACTCCTCGTGGACCAGCGCGGGCACACCGAGCCGCGACTCCTTCAGCACGACCTCGTGCTGCCGGACCACCTCGGCGACACCTTGCTCGACGGTCTGCGGGTAGCTGCCCCAGACCCTGGTCAGGTGTCCGAGACCGTCGCGGCTCGCGTCCTCGAGCGACGGCGTACCGCCGACCGCGAACACGTCCTCCATCGGCGCGACGTTGATCGTCTCGTCCTCGGGAAGCTCGGTGTCGGCCATGTCGTTACCGGCCCAGCGGCTGCCGAGCTGGGCGATCTTCTCCTCCAGAGTCATCGCCGCCAGCAGCAGGCCGGCCCGCTCCGCGGCGGGCAGGGACGGGTCGCGCCACGGCCGCTCAGTCTCGATGGACAAGAAAATCTCCCTTGATGGTGATTCGTTTCGGTGAGCAATTATCGAAACATTTTCGAAGCTCTCCGGTCAACCGGCCGGGATCCCGGCGGTCCGCGAATCTCCCTGCTCAGCAGGCGATTGCGTGACCTCACTGTGACCCCGAAAAGTCCTTTGTTCAAGTCTTGACAGTCCAATCTCCGAAATCTATGTTTCGAAAACAAGTCATATCGGCAGGTGCTTCCGCAGCCTGCGGGGCAGCATCGGAGTACGGAGATCACAGTGGATCCCATGACGACATCTCGGCGTACCTTCCTCGGCCTGGTCGGCGGTGGCGCACTCGCGGCCGGCCTCGCTGCCTGCGGCAGCTCCGGCCCGACGACCACGCCCGGGTCGACCACCGGAGCCGGCGGCGCGAGCGGCTCCGGGGCGACGTACTGGTTCCTCACCGGCCAGCCGCAGCAGACCATCCGGGAAGCGCAGGTCAAGCGGTTCAACGACGCGAACCCGGACACCAAGATCAAGACCACGATGTTCCAGAACGACGCGTTCAAGCAGAAGATCAAGACCGCCATCGGGGCGGGCCAGGGTCCGACGCTGATCTGGGGCTGGGGCGGCGGCGGCCTCAAGGCGTACGTCGAGGCCGGCCAGGTCGAGGACCTCACCGACTGGTTCAACCAGCAGACCGAGCTGAAGGACTCGATCTTCCCGTCCGCCTTCACGGCGGCGACGGTGAACGGCAAGCTCTACGCGGTGCCGGGCGAGACCGTGACGCCGATCGTGCTGTTCTACGACAAGCGCGCGTTCGACAAGATCGGCGCGGAACCGCCGCAGTCGTGGGGCGACATCCTGGACCTGGTGCCGAAGTTCAACGAGAAGGGCATCGCGCCGTTCTCGCTCGGCGGCCAGTCCCGGTGGACCTCGATGATGTGGCTGGAGTTCCTGTTCGACCGGATCGGCGGCAGCGAGGTCTTCCAGAACATCTTCGACGGCAAGAAGGACGCCTGGTCCGACCCGTCGGCGCTCAAGGCCCTCGAGGAGATGCAGAAGCTGATCAAGGCGAACGGCTTCGTCAAGGGCTTCTCGTCGATCACCGCGGACTCCAACGCCGACCAGGCGCTGCTGTTCACCGGCAAGGCGGCGATGATGCTGCACGGCGCCTGGACGTACGGGAACATGAAGGCCTCCGGCGGCGACTTCGTCACCGGCGGGCACATGGGCTACATGAACTTCCCGCCGGTCGACGGCGGCAAGGGCGACCCGAGCGCCACCGTCGGCAACCCGGGGCAGTACATGTCGATCTCCTCCAAGGCGAGCGACGCCGACAAGGAGACCGCGAAGAAGTTCATCGCGAACAACACCCTCGACGACGCCACCGTCGAGGCCTGGGTGAAGTCGGGCAACATCCCGGTCGTGAAGAGCGCGAAGGACAAGCTCTCGTCGATCACCGACAAGAACGACGCCGCCTGGCTGAACTTCATCTACGACACCGCGGCGAACGCGAAGAACTTCGCCCAGTCCTGGGACCAGGCCCTCAGCCCGACCCAGGCCGAAACCCTCCTCGACAACATCGCCAAGCTCTTCCAGCTCTCGATCTCCCCCCAGCAGTTCGCGAGCAACATGAACGCGGTGATCGGCCAGTGACTGTTACCGCTCCGCCCGTCGCGCCTACGGGCACTCAGCAGCGTCCGGCGGCCGGGGTCGGGCGGAGCGGGCCGGTGGCCTGGATGGTGCTGCCGGCGCTCGTGCTGTTCGTCGTGTTCGGGGTCGTCCCGCTGGTCGGCGTACTGGTGCTGAGCTTCACCAGCTGGGACGGGCTCGGCGCGATCCACGCGGCCGGGCTGTCGAACTGGAGGTCCGTGCTCACCGACCCGCAGCTGCCGCACAGCATCCTGGTGACCTTCGAGATCATGATCCTCTCGTGGGTGGTGCAGACGCCGCTGAGCCTGCTGCTCGGCACGTTCCTCGCCGGGCGGCAGCGGTACCGCGCGTTCCTCGCGGTGCTGTACTTCATCCCGCTGCTGCTCAGCTCGGCCGCGATCGCGATCACCTTCAAGGCCCTGCTCGACCCGAACTTCGGCCTCGGCCCGGGCCTGAAGCTGAGCTTCCTGACCCAGGACTGGCTCGGCCGCGGCGACCTCGCGCTCGCCGTGGTGATCTTCATCGTGTCCTGGCAGTTCATCCCGTTCCACTCGCTGATCTACCAGGGCGGCGTCCGGCAGATCCCGACCACGATGTACGAGGCGGCGTCGATCGACGGCGCCGGCCGGATCCGGCAGTTCTTCAGCATCACCGTGCCGCAGCTGAAGTACACGATCATCACGTCGTCGACGCTGATGGTGGTCGGTTCGCTGACTTTCTTCGACCTGATCTTCGTCCTGACCGCGGGCGGCCCTGGTGACGCCACCAGCGTGCTCGCGCTGGACATGTACCAGCGCGGCTTCATGTCGAACCGGATGGGTCCGGCGAGTGTCATCGCCGCCCTGATCGTGCTGCTCGGCCTCGCGCTCGCCCTGCTGCTGCGGCGGCTCGGCGGCAGTACGACGGCCAGCCAGCAGGAAGGTGCGTGACCGATGGCCGTGGCAACCAGTTCCTCGAGTACGACGACCACTCCCGCACCGACGACGTCGTTCCGCGCGCGCAAGCTGCTGCAGCTGAACTGGTTCGGCGGACTCGCCGGCTGGATCTGGCTCGGCATCGTGCTGGTCCCGCTGTACTGGATCGTCGTCACCAGCTTCAAGGACCAGAGCGCGTACTTCAGCCAGAACCCGTTCGCGCTGCCGTCCGACCCGACCATGGGCAACTACCAGCTGGTCGTCGAGTCCGACTTCCCGCGGTACTTCCTGAACAGCGTGATCGTCACCGCCGGCACGATCCTCCCGGCGGTCGCGATCTCGTTCATGGCGGCGTACGCGATCATCCGCGGCGCCGGCAGCCGGTTCCTCGCCGGAGTCAACGGGTTGTTCCTGATGGGGCTGGCGATCCCGTTGCAGGCCACGATCATCCCGGTCTACCTGCTGATCATCCGGATGCGGCTGTACGACAGCCTGCTCGCGCTGATCCTGCCGTCGATCGCGTTCTCGATCCCACTGTCCGTGCTCGTGCTCGCGAACTTCATCCGGGACGTCCCGAAGGAACTCTTCGAGTCGATGCGTGTCGACGGTGCTTCCGAGTGGGGCATGCTCCGCAGCCTCGCGCTGCCGCTGACCCGCCCGGCGCTGGTGACGGTCAGCATCTACAACGGGCTAGGCGTCTGGAACGGCTTCCTGCTACCGCTGATCCTGACCCAGAGCCCCGACAAGCGCACCCTCCCCCTGGCGCTGTGGACCTTCCAGGGCCAGTACAGCGTGAACGTCCCGGCAGTCCTGGCCTCGGTCGTCCTCACCACCCTGCCCATCGTCATCCTCTACGCCGTCAGCCGCCGCCAACTCCTCAGCGGCCTCACCGCCGGCTTCAGCCGCTAGAGCCGTCTGCTCAGGGGACGGATCGCCCACGACGCGAGTGCCAGCGCGGCGAACGTGAGCGGGGCGATCGTCCCGGAGTAGTGGTGCTCGGCCGCGTTGGACGCCGCTGCGCCGGTCATGTTGATCAGCACGCCGGCGTACGCCCACTCCTTCAGGCGGGGCAGTCGCGGTACGGCGATGACCACCGCGGCGGCGAGCTTCGCGATACCGAGAATCGTCGCGAGGTAGCTCGGATATCCCAGCTCGACCAGCATCGGGTAGAACGGCGGCATCCGGAACAGGTCCATGGCGCCACCGACGGCGCACTCCCCCACGACGATCGCAGTCACTGCCCAGTAGGTGGTTCTCATCTGACGTCACCAGCTATCGAAACGGATCCGTACTCTTCAGCTAACGGTACGATAGCGTTTCGATGGAGGTGGAGCAATGGTCTCGCGGGGAGACGGCGCCCGGCAGCGCATGCTGACGGCCGCGCTCGACGTACTGGACGATGCCGGGCTGGCCGGGTTCACGATGGAGGCGGTTGCGCGCCGCGCAGGCGCCAGCAAGGCGACGCTGTATCGCCGCTGGCCGACGACCGGGGCGCTGCTGATCGACGCGATGGACGCCACGTTCCGCCCGTTCCCCACCCCCGACACCGGGTCGGTGACCGGGGACGTCACGGAGATCCTGAGCGCGTTCGTGACGCTGCTCGAGCGGACCCCGTTCCCTCGGCTGCTGGCGGCGTTCATCGACGCCGCGGAACGCGACCCGGCACTGTCGAAATTGCACACCGACCTGACCAACCGCCGGCGCCGGCCGCTGCTCGAGGTCCTCGAGCGCGCCCGGAAACGCGGTGAGTTGCCGCCCGACACCGATCCGGAACTGACCGCGGACCTGCTCACCAGCCCGTTCTTCTACCGCCGGTTCGTTGCCCACCGCCCCATTCCGCGCGAAATGGTCGCCGACGTGATCGAACGCGTCCTGAATCCGGGCACTGCCGGTGGCCTCACGGACTGCTAACCTTCCGGCCTACCTGGACCGTCTTGAGCAGTGGGGGCGATGAGTACAGTGGCAGACGACGAACCACCTGCGAACGCCTCGGACACTCACGACGGAAGCTGGTTCGGCAAACACCAGAAGGGTGCCTGGATCGCCGCCGGGGCAACGGTCGTCGCAGCTCTGATCGCAGCGTTGGTTCCTGTTGTCGCCTCCTCCGGCGACGACAAGGACACCGGAGCCGGGCCGGCCGTCGCACCTACGCCGTCGCCGGCCGCATCCACGTCCGGATCGGCACCGACCAGCACTCCGGTGTCCAGCCAGACCCCGTCGCCGGGCCCGTCTCCGAGCGCTGCGCCTGCCGGAAGCCAACTCTGGCGGGGGGCGCTGCTGCTCAGCACCGAGGCGAAGGATCTGGACGCCGTGCCACCGGAGCCAGTGGGCTACGCCGACCAAGGCGACGTCTACATGCTGTACGACAACGAGATGAGCGGCTGGAACGGCACCCTGATAGCGCAGTGGACCGGCACCGGCAACCTGCCAGGACCTCAGGACTGCTCGAACGTTGTCGGCGCCCTGGGCAGCCGCGACAAGGTGAAACTCTCGAAGACGACGGTGCTGTGCGTACGCACGAGTGGCCGGAACATCGCGAGGCTCAAGGTCTCCGCGCTCGGCGACGGCGGCGGGCTGGACTCGCGCGCTACCTTCGACGCGGTCGTCTGGAAGGCGGGCTGAGCCCAGCCGATCCCGAACCCGGTGGACGTGCTCGGTCCCCTCTGAATCTCTTGCGGTAAATCCCCGCCATTGGGTACCGTTGGGTGTTTGTGTCGGACAACGAAAAAGAAGCCCTCTTGGGGCTTCTGAGTTCAGATTATCAAACTCCGCGGATTTGTGCAAGGGGATCGGGGGCAGGGGTGCTGGAGCGCGAGATCGCTGCTGAGCAAGGCGAAGTGACGGCCATGTACGAGCGGCTGGACGTGTTGCGGGAAAAGGCGCGGACCGAGTTGCGCCGGGTGCAGGGTGAGGCAACAACGGGAACCGAACAGGCGGCGTCGGAGCGGGAATCGTTCACGCAGTTGTATTCCGGGCGGTTCTCGCAATTGTCGGCGGTGGAACGCGGACTGTGTTTCGGGCGCGTCGACGAGACCGCCGGCGACCGGTTCCACATCGGCAGGATCGGGTTGTTCGACGACGACTACAACCCGATCCTGATCGACTGGCGGACGCCGGTCGCGCAGGTGTTCTACAAGGCCACGGCCGCGGAACCGCTCGGCGTCAAACGGCGCCGGCACATCCGCCTGCACGGCCGCACCGTCGTCGGTGTCGACGACGACCTGCTGGACGCGGACGCGCTCGGCGACGGTGAACGCAGCACGCTGATCGGCGAGGCGGCCCTGCTCTCCTCGCTGAGCGCGGGCCGCACCGGCCGGATGAACGAGATCGTCGCGACGATCCAGTCCGAGCAGGACGAGATCATCCGGTCGGAGCTGCCGGGGGTGCTGGTCGTCCAGGGTGGCCCGGGGACCGGCAAGACCGTGGTCGCGCTGCACCGCGCGGCCTATCTGCTGTACACGCATCGCGAGCAGCTCGGGCGGAGCGGCGTACTCGTCGTCGGGCCGAACAGCACCTTCCTGCGCTACATCGACCAGGTGCTGCCCTCGCTCGGCGAGACCGACGTCGTGCTCGCGACGACCGCCGAGCTGTACCCCGGTGTCGTGGCGACCGCGCCGGAGTCGCCCGAGGCCGCGCGAATCAAGGGCGACCTCGCGATGGCCGACGTACTCGAGAAGGCCGCCGCGGGCTTCCGCGTCGTACCGGCCGAGCCGATCCGGCTCAAGGTCGGCCAGGAAGAGCTGGTACTGCGTCCCGCCGCGATCCGCAAGGCACAACAAGCAGCGTTGACGGCCCAACCGCTGCACAACAGGGCGCGGCCGCTCTTCGTCCGGCGGATCGTCAAGGCGCTCGCCCACCAGATCGTCGAACGAATCGGCCGGCAGTACGTCGGGGAGGCGGACGTCGAGGACATCGAGCGGGAGGTGTTCGAGGACGACCGGGTGCTGGAGCTGCTCGACCGGTTGTGGCCCGAGCTCACGCCGCAGCTGCTCGTCTCGGTCCTGTTCTCGTCTGACACCCGCCTGGCCGCCGCCGCGCCGTACCTCACCGCCGCCGAGCGTTCCGCCGTACTGCGACCACTCACCGCGGACTGGAGCCGCACCGACGTCGCGCTGCTCGACGAAGCCGCCGAACAGCTCGGCGACACCGCGGCGGTCGTTGCCGGACGCAAACGTCAGGCGGCCGACGAGGCGGTGGCCACGGCGGCGAACCGGGAGTACGCGCGGGGCGTCGTCGACATCGAGCTGACCGCGGACCGGATCACGATCGAGCCGTGGGAGATCGAGCAGTTCAAGGACCTGATCGCCCAGCGCACCCGGCTGATCGAGGCGCCGGCGAGCCTCGCCGAGCGGGCCGCCTCGGATCGCACCTGGGTGTTCGGGCACGTGATCGTCGACGAGGCCCAGGAACTGTCCGCGATGGACTGGCGGATGCTGATGCGCCGCTGCCCGCGCCGCTCGATGACGCTTGTCGGCGACATCGCGCAGGCCGGCTCCGCGGCCGGGGTCCGGTCCTGGACCGAACTCCTGGAGCGCTACGCCCCGCGGCGCTGGCGGACCGCGGAGCTGACCGTCAACTACCGGACCCCGACCGAGATCATGTCCCTCGCCGCCGGCATCCTCGCGGCGATCGACCCGACGCTGAAGCCGCCGGCGTCGGTCCGGGAGACCGGTGTCGAGCCGTACGTCGACCCGGTCCCCGCCGAGGCACTCGCCGACGCGCTGCGGGTCGCGATCAAGTCCGAGCAGGAGGCGATCGGCGACGGCCGGACGGCGGTCATCGTCCCGGCCGCCCGGTACGACGAGTTCGCCGCCGCGCTCCCCGAGGTTGCCCACAGCCACGACCCGGCGGTGCTCGACGGCGCGGTAGCGCTGCTCGACGTACCGCAGTCCAAAGGTCTCGAGTTCGACGCGGTGCTGATCGCCGATCCGGCCGGCATCGTCGCCGGGTCCGACCGCGGCCTCTCCGATCTCTACGTCGCCGTCACCCGGGCCACGAAACGCCTCACCGTCCTCGGCAGCCTCCCCGACGTACTCACCCAGGTACGACATCGGTGACGCGCTCACCCGCGTCCGAGCCGGACAGCTGGCTATCCGTTGTCTTGAGCAACAGTTGGCTGGGTGGCCGCCCAGCTCGCCAGGAGCCTGAACGCGTCGGCGGTGGGACTGCCGGCGGGGGCGGTGTAGACGACCATGGTCAGCCCCGGGTCGGAGGGGAACTCCATGGCCTCGAAGTCGATCTCGAGGTCGCCGACGACCGGATGCCGCAGCCGCTTGCGGCCGGAGCGGTGGAAGCGGACGTTGTGGTCCGCCCAGTGCGTCCGGAACGTTTCGCTCCGGGTGGACAGCTCACCGATCAGGTCGCTGAGGGCCTTGTCGTGCGGGTTCTTGCCCGCCTCCAACCGCAGTACCGCCGCGATGTCGTCGGCCGCCCGCTCCCAGTCCACGAAGAACTCCTGCGACGCCGGGTCCAGGAAGGTGAACCGGGCGGTGTTCGGCGGCCGGCGCGGCTCGGCGAACATCGCCGCGTACAACGCCCGCGACAGCTGATTCGCCGCGACGATGTCCAGGCGGCTGTTGCGGATCCACGCGGGTGCGTCGGCGATCGTGTCCAGGACCTGCTGCAGCGCGGGGCGAAGGCCTTGCGAGGCCGATCGCTGCCGGACCGGCCTCGAGGCCGAGTCGCGGGCGAGCGTGAAGAGATGGTCCCGCTCCGCCTCGTCCAGCTGCAGCGCCCGGGCGAGGGCCTCCAGCACGCTCTCGGACGCACCGGCCAGATTTCCGCGCTCCATGCGTACGTAGTAGTCCACCGAGACACCGGCCAGGAGTGCGACCTCCTCGCGGCGCAGACCTTTCACCCGACGGTTGCCGCCGTACGCCGGTAGACCGGCCTGCTCCGGCGTGAGGCGAGCGCGCCGGGAGCTCAGGAACTCCTTGATCTCGGCCCGGTGGTCCATGCCCTCCACCCTACGGACGCCACCCCGGCCGAGGGAGGCACTGGCGTTACCTGGAACGAGCGGCACTGCCACGACCGTCCGGAGCCGCCTTCACTGGAGCCATGCGAGCTACTTACCTGTACAGCGCCGGAGACGTGCGCGTGATCGAGGTACCGGATCCGGTGATCCGGCAAGCGACGGACGCCGTGGTGCGGGTGGTCAGATCCTGCATCTGCGGCAGCGACCTGCACCCGTACCACAACCTGCCCGACACGCCCGGCGGAAAGACCATGGGCCACGAGTTCGTGGGTGTCGTGGAGGACGTCGGGCGCGACGTGACCACCTTGCGGAAGGGCGACTTCGTGATCGCGCCGTTCGCCTGGTCGGACGGGACCTGCGACTTCTGCCGCGAGGACCTGCAGACGTCGTGCCGGCACGGCGGCTTCTGGAACGCGGACGGTGTCGACGGCTGTCAGGCGGAGGCGGTCCGCGTACCGCTGGCGGACGGCACGCTGGTCAAGGTGCCCGGCGGCGAGGACCCCGCCCTTCTTCCGGCACTGCTCACCCTGTCGGACGTTTACGGCACCGGGTACCACGCGGCGCTCAAGGGTGGCGTGTCGGCGCGGACCACGGTCACTGTCATCGGCGACGGTGCGGTCGGCCTCCTCGCCGTACTGGCGGCAAAGCAGTTCGGTGCCGAGCGCATCATCCTGATGGGCCGCCACAAGGCCCGGACCGACCTCGGCGTCGAGTACGGCGCGACGGACGTCGTGGCGGAGCGCGGCGAGGAAGGGATCGCCAAGGTCCGCGAGTTGACCGGCGGCGACGGTACGCACGTCGTCCTCGAGGCGGTCGGCCACCTGCCGGCCTACCAACAGGCCCTCGGCGTGGTCCGGCCCGGTGGGGTGATCAGCCGGGTCGGCGTCCCGCAGTACGCCGAGGCGCCGATCGGCTTCTCGACGCTCTTCCTGCCCAACATCACGCTGACCGGCGGCCCGGCCCCGGCCCGCGCGTACATCGAGCGGCTGCTGCCCGGTGTCCTCGACGGAACCGTTGCACCTGGCAAGGTCTTCGACCGTACCGTCGGGTTCGACGGGATCCCGGACGGCTACCGAGCGATGGACGAGCGCACGGCCCTGAAGGTGCTGATCGAGCCCTGAACCGGGGGTGGCATGATCATCCGAAGGTGAAGATTCGATCACTGAGGGTGAGATCGTTGGGCTAATGTGTAAATTCCGTAACGAGGAGACTCCCGGAAAGCGCTCTGCTCACGTACTCTGCCCAACCATGCACAGAGGCGAGCGACGGGCCCAGCGGCCCAATGTCGTGTGGTCGGTGTTCCTGTTCCTGGTGGTCAGTGCGCTCGCCGGAGCGCTCGCCGCCGGACTGGCGCTGCCGTTCGCCGGCCTGGCCGGCGTGACCACGGCCAAGGCACACGACACCGTCCAGTACCTGCCCCAGGACCTGCAGACCGCGCCGCTGGCGCAGAAGTCGGTGATCCAGGACAAGGACGGCAAGACGATCGCGACCCTGTACCAGCAGAACCGGACGCCGGTCACGCTGAAGCAGATCAGCCCGGTGATGCTCAAGGCGATCGTCGCGATCGAGGACGACCGCTTCTACCAGCACGGCGCCATGGACCTGAAGGGCACGCTCCGCGCGCTGCTGCGCAACCAGTCCGGCGGCAGCGTCCAGCAAGGCGGCTCGAGCATCACCCAGCAGTACGTGAAGCTGAGCCTGATCAACAAGGCCCGGTCGCCGGAGGAGGTCAAGCAGGCGACCGCCGAGACGTACGAGCGGAAGATCGCCGAGCTGCGCTACGCGATCGCGGTCGAGAAGGAGCTCAGCAAGGACGAGATCCTGAACCGCTACCTGAACCTCGCGTTCTTCGGCGACCGCTCGTACGGCATCGAGGCGGCCGCGATGCACTACTTCGGCGTGCACGCCGCCAAGCTCAACCTGCCGCAGGCCGCGATGCTGGCCGGCCTGGTGAAGAACCCGACCGGGTACGACCCGATCGACAGCCCGAAGCGGGCCAAGGCGCGCCGCGACGTCGTGCTGCGCCGGATGCAGGAACTGAACATCATCACCGCCAAGCAGGCCCAGGACGCGATCAAGACCCCGGTGATCGACCCCGCGAAGGTCCGGGTGGTGCCGAGCGGCTGCGCGAACTCGACGTACCCGTTCTTCTGCGAGTACGTGGTGTCGAAGCTGAAGGAGAACGCCGCCTTCGGCAAGACCGCGGAGGAACGCGAGAACTACATCGAGACCTCCGGCCTGGTGATCAGGACCTCGCTCGACCAGAAGATGCAGGCCGCCGCCGAGGCCTCGGTCACGAAGCACTCGAAGCCGACCGACGACGTGATCGCCGCGATCACGCTGGTCGAGCCCGGCACCGGCCTGGTGAAGGCGATGGCGCAGAGCCGCACGTACGGCGCGAAGAAGGGGCAGACGGCGTACAACTACAACGTCGAGAAGTCCTACGCCGGCGGCTTCGGCGGTTTCCAGAACGGGTCGACGATGAAGGCCTTCACGATCGCCGCCGCGATCGGCCGCGGCGTGCCGACGACGTACCGGATCCGCTCGCCGCAGACGCTCGCGCTCAGCGGCGAGACCTTCAGCACGTGCGACGGTCCGACGTCGGACGACTCGTACAACCCGAAGAACTCGACGCGGACCGTGCTCGACCCGACGATGGTCGAGGCGGCCAAGGCCTCGACCAACACGTACTTCCTGCAGCTCTCGCAGCAGATCGGCCTGTGCCCCGTCGCCACGATCGCGTCCAAGCTCGGCATGCGCGACGCCCAGACCGGCAAGCCGCTCGAGCAGGTGGTGTCGTTCACGCTCGGTTCGGCAGGTCTGATCACGCCGTTGATGCTGTCGAACGCGTATGCGACGTTCGCCGCCCGGGGCATCTACTGCACCCCGCAGATCATCACCTCGATCGCCTCGCTGAAGACCGGGAAGGCGTTCCAGACGCCGGGCCCGAACTGTCACCGGGTCCTGTCGCCGGGCGTCGCGGACGGCGTCAACTACGTCCTGCAACAGGTGATGGCCAAGGGCGGCACCGGATCCAAGCTCAAGTTCGGCAACAGCGACCTGGCGGGCAAGACCGGTACGACGGACGACAACTTCGCCGTCTGGTTCGCCGGGTACTCGTCGAAGCTGTCCGCAGCGGCCGTTGTCGCCGACGCAGACCCGCCGGCGGGCAACATGATCGGCCAGACCTTCAACGGCAAGGAGATGGACGACGCGTCCGGTTCCGGCACCGCGGGCCCGATCTGGCAGACCGCGATGCAACTCGCCCTGCAGGGGCTGCCGAGCAGCAAGTTCGTCAAGCCCGACGACAAGATCATCCGCGGCAACGTGAAGGACCTGCCGTACCTGAAGGGCATGACGCCGGCGGCCGCCGCGCTGAAGCTGCAGTCGATGGGCTTCAAGGCCCGGATCGCCCCCGGTGGTCCGGTCGACTCCGACGCGCCGGCCGGCATGGTGGCGTGGACCAGCCCGCGGCAGTCCGACGGTGCCCCGGAAGGCGCGACGATCCTGCTGTTCGTCTCGAACGGCAGCAAGGCCCAGCCGACCACACCGCCGACGCCGCCGGTGACTCCACCGGTCCCACCGCCGACACGGCCGACGGCCACCGTCAAGCCGCCGCCGGGGTTCCCCACCTGTCCGCCGTGGGATCCGCGTTATCCGCGCTGCAAGCGCAACTGACGGACTCCCGGCGCACGGCACCGGAAGGTCCGTCACTAGGCTGGGGTCCAACACCTAGTACTTGTGAAAGGACTCCCCGTGAGTGTCGATGAGCTGACTGCCCAGGTCGAGCGTGCCCGCCAGGACTACGAAGCGCTGGTGGCGAAGGGGCTCAAGCTGGATCTGACGCGCGGGAAGCCGTCGCCGAAGCAGCTGGACGCGGCCAACGGAGTGCTCGGCCTGAGCGGTGACCCGGTCGCCGCCGACGGCACCGACCTGCGCAACTACGGTGGCCTGACCGGGCTGCCCGAGGTGCGGGCGATCTTCGCCGAGGACCTGCAGGTGCCGGTCGACCAGCTGCTCGCCGCGGGGAACTCGAGCCTCGAGCTGATGCACGACGCGATCGTGTTCGCGCTGCTCGGCAAGGTGCCGGGCGCGGAGCAGCGCTGGGCCGACGTCGAGGGGCTGACGTTCCTCTGCCCGGTCCCGGGGTACGACCGGCACTTCGGCATCTGCGAGCGGTACGGGATCAAGATGGTCGCGGTGCCGATGACGCCCGAAGGCCCCGACATGGACGTCGTCGAGCGGTTGGTCGCCGAGGACAGCGCGGTCAAGGGCATCTGGTGCGTGCCGAAGTACAGCAACCCGGACGGCACGGTGTACTCCGACGAGACGGTCCGCCGGCTCGCCGCGATGCGGACCGCGGCGCCGGACTTCCGGATCTTCTGGGACAACGCGTACGCCGTGCACCACCTGACCGACTCCCCCGCGCAGCTGGCCGACGTGCTCGCGCTCTGCGCCGAGAACGGGAACCCGGACCGCGCGTTCGTGTTCGGGTCGAGCTCGAAGATCACCTTCGCCGGCGCCGGCGTCGCGTTCTTCGGGTCCTCGCCGGCGAACGTCGAGTGGTGGCTGAGCCACACGGTGAAGCGCAGCATCGGCCCGGACAAGATCAACCAGCTGCGGCACGTGCAGTTCCTCCGCGACGCCGAGGGCCTGCGCGCGCACATGCGGACGCTGGCCGAGCTGATCCGGCCGAAGTTCGACGCCGTCGACAAGATCCTCACCGCCGAGCTCGGCGGCACCGGCCTCGCGTCCTGGACGGCGCCGGCCGGCGGCTACTTCGTCAGCCTCGAGGTCCCCGAGGGCTGCGCCCGCGAGGTGGTCGCGAAGGCGAAGGCGGCCGGCATCGCGATCACCCCGGCCGGCGCCACGCACCCGTACGGCGACGACCCGACCGACCAGGTGATCCGGATCGCCCCGACGTACCCCGAGCTACCCGAGGTCGAGGCCGCAATCACCGGCCTGGCCACCTGCGTCCGCCTGGTCGCTTCCGAGAAGCTGCTGGCCGACCAGAACTGAGTTTCAGGCCTGCGGGAGCTCGAAGATCAGGCAGGTTGACGTTGCGTGGGCGAGGAGTTTGCCGCGTTCGTCGTACAGGTGGGCTTCGGCGACCGCCGTACGACGGCCGCGGCTGATGATCCCGCCCTCGCAGCGGAGCAGGCCGGAGTCGGTCGTGACCGGCCTGACGAAGCGCGTCATCAGGTCGAGTGAGGTGTAGCCGACGCCCGCGGGCAGTGACGAGTGCACGGTGCAGCCGGCGGCGGTGTCGAGCAGGGTCGCGATGACGCCGCCGTGCACGCTGCCGAGCGGGTTGTAGTGGAATTCGGCCGCCGGCATCAGCACGGTGACCTTGCCCTCCTCGACCTCGAACCCGGTGCCGCCGATCAGATGCAGGATCGGCGGCGCCGGCAGTTCGCCGTCGCGCATCGCCCGCAGCATCTCCAGCCCCGACGCGCGGCCGAGCCGCGCCGCCGTCTCCGCCGGATCCGCCCACTCGAAGGTCCGGCTGCGGGTCGCCCGCTGAGTCTCCGTCATGGACTGAGCCTCACACCGGCCATCTGAGTCTGTCAATGAGACTTAGACCTCCCCGGGCGCGTCGGCCTCCGGCTCGCTAGGCTGCTGCCGGTACTGGGGGAGGAAGAGTGAGGCAGTTCAACGCAGCGCCCGGTTGGCCCGACCCGCCCACCAAACGCTGGAAACCACCGAAGCACTGGCGCCCGTCCGAGTCCTGGCCGCCCGCACCGGCCGGCTGGAGGTTCTGGGTCAACGAGGCCGGCGAGCCGGTCCGCGGCCCGATCGGCCGGTACGGCGGACCGAGCAGGGTCAAGGTCGGCGCGATCCTGGCCGTACCGCTCGCGCTGATCGCCGCGGTGCTGTTCAACCCGTTCGGCGGCGGTGACGACACCGTGGGCTCGCTGCAGGTGCGAACGTCGGAACCGACGCCGGTCCCGACGAGCGCACCCACGACGGACACGACGTCGGTACCGACAACATCGTCGGCCGAGCCGAGCACGGCGCAGACCAGCGCTGGGCCGACCACGTCGCCAACTTCACCGCCGACGGCACCGGGCACGTCGCCGAGTCCGTCGACGGTTGGTGCCACCTCGCCGCCGCCGACGACGCCAACGCCGACGCCGCGCCCGACGCCGGAGCCGACCGAGCCGTCACCGACGGCACCCCGGACGACGCCGACGCCGACCGTGGTCCCGGTGACGACTGCGGCGGTCGTGTTCCGCAGCTGCGCCGAGGCCCGCGCCGCCGGCAAGGCCCCGCTGCACCGTGGGGAGCCCGGCTACTCGGCGGCGCTCGACCGCAACGGCGACGGCGTGGCCTGCGACCGCGGCAACTCCTGACGCAGCCCTTCGTTCCACAGCTCCTGCGTCTGGCTGATCCAGAACGCCGCGAACAGCACGATCAGCGCACCCTCGATCCACAGCACGGCGTGGTCCCAGCCGACAAGGCGCTTCCACGCGAACATGGCCACCGGTACGACGACCATCGCCATGGCGATCACGGAGTACCGGTTGGCCGGTGAGTGCGGGGCCGCGTGCTCGCGTTGCTTGCGCCGGAACTGCTCCGCGTTCAGCAGTACGACCGCGACGATGCATGCGAACATCACGATCGCGGCGGCGTAGTGCGCGTTCGCGATGAACCCGGAGCGGTCGGTCAGGAACCACCACAGTCCGCCGCCGAAGATCAGCGCCGCGACCGCGAGGCCGAGCACGTACATCGGCGTCCAGCCGGCCGGTCGCACGATCCGGTCCCGGACGATGAAGACGGCGGCCAGCAGCAGGCACGGCAGGCCGACGACGAACACCGCGAGCATGTTGTTCGAGACGTTCGCCGCCGCGTCGCCGAGGGCCACCGGCACCGAGTGGCAGCTGCCCTGGCCCGGCGTCGGCACCAGCGCGACGGCCGGCGCGAGGATGCCGGCCACGTTGAGCAGGATGTCCTCGGGTTCGGTGTTGCCCTTCAGCACCACCATGCAGACCCCGATGGTGATCAGCGCGCCGACGAAGATCGCCCGCACCGGCGTGTAGTAGTACGCGCTGATCGAGGTCTGCAGGCAGTGCGGATCGGTCTTCGACCACTCGATCACCAGCGCCGCCCCGAGCAGCACGATCATGGCCACCATCGCCATCCGCAGATAGCGGTACGTCTTGATGGAGTAACCGCCCGGCACGCTCATCATCGGCTCCCCTTCGCCACGCGCCCGCTGGGTTACCGACAGTATGCGCCGTTCACGGCCGGACGACGAGAGGCCGGAACGCCGCCTGGATGGTGGCGGCCGTCGGCTTCACCTCCTCGTACGGGTCGGGACTGCCGATGCCGTTGTACGTCGTGTAGGAGATCGTCGCCGGGCAGACCGAGCCGCTGATCTGCACCTTGCTGGTCCTGATCAGCCGGCCGGTGCGCAACTCGTACACCCGGACCGGAACGGCGATCTTGTAGAAGGTGACGTCGGTGATCCGGCCGGAACCGAAGAACGGCCGGTACTGGCAAGTGCGGACCGCCGAGCCGGACTCCTCCTCCCCCGCGCAGATCACCAGGGCGGCGGTGTCGGCAGTGCCGGCCCGCCATCCCGTCGGCAGTTGGCGTGTGTACTCGCTGCCGAAGAACGCCGCGCGGTTCACTCCGCTGCGGAGCCGTGGCGCGGGACTGTACTTCGCGGGCGTCGAGCAGTACTCGCCCGAGCTGACGAGCTCCCGCACCCGCGCCAGTTCCGCGCGGATCTTCGCCTGCAGGATCGCGTGATCGGCCTTCTGCACCCCGGCGCGGGCCCGGATCGCCTGCTTGGCGCGCGGGTAGCGGGTCACGAGCAGCTGGTAGGTGTTGCGTGCCTTCGCCCAGTCCGCCTTCCCCGCTTGGCCGTCGGCGCAGCCGAGCAGCGCGTTCGGCTCGATCCGTGGGACCAGCGCGTTCGGCCGGTCGAGGATGTTGCCGGCCGGTTTGCGGGACCGCAGCCACTCTGTGACCGCGACCGTCCGGCACGGCTCGCCGAGCGGGAAGCTGCCGACGAACCGGTCGACGACCTTCTCCACCGTCGGCACCTGGTCGGGCTGCCGGATGATGGCGGTCAGCTGACCGAAGGCGGACTCGATCGCGAGGACATCGGCCACCGCCGTCGCGGTACGCAGCTTGTCCGCGACCACCTCGATCCGATTGCAGGCCTCGACGTCGGACTCGACGCGTACGGTCCGGGGCGCGTCCCCGATCCGATGCCCGGCGCCGTACTTCGCTTGCGCTGCCCGGACTCCGGCGCAGTCGCCGGCCTCGCGTGCCGCGACCGCCTCCGCGTCGATGCGCTGGGCGTCGTACCGCTGGAAGCCGACCGCGGCCAGCACCACGACGGTGACGCCGAGCGCGACGATCCGCTGGGGCAGGCTGGCGGCGCGCGGGGGCCGGCGATGGGCGAGGAGCCAGCCGTGGACGACCTGCAGGAGTCCCCAGCCGAGTACGGCGTACTGGTAGCCGCCGTCGCGGCGTTGGTACAGGAGGACGACGAGCACCGCCGTACCCGCGAGACCGAGGATGCCGAGGAGCCAGCGACGGACCAGGAAGTACCCCAGGCCCAGTAGCGAAGCGTTGCCCAGGGCAACGGCCACTGGGTCGTGGCGGCGCGGCGGCTTTGGTGGTGGTCCGGGGTACGGCTGACCCTGCGGCGGCGGCCATTGCTGGTAGCTCATCTGTATCGCTCTCGGTCACGGATCATCGCAGCCCAGCGTGACCGGCATCGCCTCCGTCCGCGGCGGGATGACCGCTTCCTGCCATCAGAGCCGGATGGACTTCTTGTTCATGAACTCCTCGATGCCGGCCGGGCCCAGTTCGCGGCCGAGGCCGGAGCGTTTGATGCCGCCGAACGGGAGGTCGGCCTGGGAGCCGCCGGCGCGGTTCAGGTACACCATGCCGGCGTCGATGCGGTCCGCGACCCGGCGGTTGCGGTCGGGGTCGGTCCCCCAGACCGAGGCGCCGAGGCCGAACGGGGTGTCGTTCGCGAGCCGGACCGCGTCGTCCTCGTCTTCGGCCCGGAACACGATGACGACCGGGCCGAAGATCTCCTCGTAGTACGCGTCCATCGCCGGGGTGACGTCGGTCAGGACGGTCGCCTCGAGATAGGCGCCGGGCGTGATTCGGCGGCCGCCGGTGCGCAGGGTGGCGCCCTGTTCGACCGCCGTCGCGACCTGGGCGGCGACCTCGTCCGCGGCGGCCGCGGAGGCGAGCGGCGGGAGTTTCGTCGCGGGGTCGGCGGGGTCGCCCGGGACGTAGTACTCCGTGACGCGCTTGGTGAGCCGGTCGACGTACTCGTCGTAGATGTCCGCCAGGACGATCATCCGCTTGGGCGCGTTGCAGGACTGGCCGCAGTTCCGCATCCGCGCGGTCGCGGTGGCGTTGACGGTCTCGTCCAGGTCGTCGGTGTCGAGGACGATCAGCGGATCCGAGCCGCCGAGCTCGAGCACGGTCTTCTTCAGGTGCTTCCCGGCCTCGGCGGCGACCGAGATGCCGGCCTGTTCGCTGCCGGTCAGCGAGACGCCGGCGATCCGCGGGTCGGCGAGGATCGCGGGGATCTGCCGGCTGGACGCGAACGTGTTCACGTAGACGTCCTCGGGTACGCCGGCCGCGTGCAGGATCTCCTCGATCGCGCGCGCGGACCGCGGGCAGATCGAGGCGTGCTTGAGCAGGATCGTGTTGCCGAGCACGAGGTTCGGCGCGACGAACCTGGCGACCTGGTAGCAGGGGAAGTTCCACGGCATGATCCCGAGCAGCGGCCCGATCGGCCCCTTGGTGATGACGGCCTTCCCGCCCTTGATGTCGATCGGCTCGTCCGCGAGCAACGCGGGCCCGTGCTGGGCGTAGTACCGGAAGATGTCGACCACGATGCCGACCTCTCCCAGCCCCTCGCTGACCCGCTTCCCCATCTCCAGCGTCATGATCGCGGCCAACTCGTCGGCCCGCTCCGCAAACAACTCCGCCGCTCTCGCCACGACCGCGGCCCGCTCCCCCACACCCCAGGCACGCCACTCCGGATACGCCGCAGCCACCCGCCCAACCGCGCCCCGCACCTCCTCCTCCGTCGAGTTAGGCACTTCCTCCACCAACACCCCACGCACCGGATCGGTGACCGAATACATCGCCGTACCTCCATCCAAAACCAGAGAACGTCACCATACTGTATACAGTCTCCTCACGCCTGTCGCGGTTCGGGTGTGCAACGCCGGGTGCGGTTGTGGCTGGGGTTTGGAGGGGGCATGCTCGTGGCTGTCCGTTGTGCCGCCCCTTCGTCGATCGGATGCCCGCCCGTGTCTGAGCAACGGAAGTTTCGTCGTGTTGTGCGGTTGGTTGCTGTGCTCGCTGCTGTCTCGGTGCCGTCGGTGGCGCTGGCTTCACCTGGTGGGAATGCACCGCCGGATCCGGTGAACGCCTGGCAGTACCCGCACTGGCCGCAGACGCAGCCTTGGCAGGAGTCGGGGCCGGACGCGCGCGTGGCTGCGACGGTTGCCGGTGGGTTGCCGGGGCCGATCGACCCGCAGAACTGGGAGAACCCGGACCACATGACGTGGGACGACTACGTCAAGCCGCCGGGGACCAACTGGGCCGATCCGGCGGTCAAGGGATCGGAGCGGACCTTCAAGGGTGCGCTCGTGCTCGTCGACTACCCCAACCAGGACTTCGTGGTCACGAAGCCGAAGGGCTCGACCCCGTTCGGCAACCCGAGCGCGGCCGCGAACGGCGTACCGCGGGAGAACGTCGCCCAGTTCTACAAGGACTTCCTCAACACCCCGACACCGCTGAATCACGGTCACACACTGCACGAGTACTGGATGGAGGACTCCGGCGGGCGGTACGGCGTCGACCTCACCGCGTTCGGGCCCTACCGGATGCCGGGCAAGTCGCACGAGTACGCGATGGAGATGCAGGACGACGAGGACTGCCCCGCGGGCGACAACTGCGCGCGGGACCTGCGCACCGACGGCCGGGCCGCGTGGATCGCCGACCAAGGTGCCGACGTACCGGCCGGGTTCGACTTCGTGTTCTTCCTCAGCGCCGGGCAGGACGAGTCGTCCACCTGGCAGGAGTTCGGGATGATGAAGTTCCCGGTGAAGGAGGACGTGTCGGAGGAGTTCGGCCCGCCGGACCCGGCGCAGCGCAACTGGTCCGGGACGCGGTACGTCGACTGGACGTCGTGGGCGGCCGGCGCCTCGATCTGGCCGAACGCGAGCCGCGGCTCGTCCACCCAGGCGGAGAGCTCCGGGATGGGCGTGTTCGCGCACGAGTTCAGCCACATCCTCGGGATCGGCGACAACTACAACAACCCGTACGGCGTCCCGCCGCGGCGCGCGTACACGGGCATCTGGGAGATGCTCAGCCGGGGCAGCTTCAACGGCCCGGGCGGACCGCACAGCCGCTGGATGATCCCGGCGACCGGCGGCGCGTCG
This sequence comes from Kribbella sp. HUAS MG21, assembly GCF_040254265.1. Classification (GTDB taxonomy): domain Bacteria; phylum Actinomycetota; class Actinomycetes; order Propionibacteriales; family Kribbellaceae; genus Kribbella. The sequence continues at coordinate 5,914,187 of NZ_CP158165.1, read as the reverse complement.
ATGGGCGCGCAACACATGCTGCGCAACAAGATCAAGCTCGAGATGGTCGACGAGCAGAACGTCCTGCGATTGTCCCGCGAGGCGCTGGCGTCGTCCGGAGTAGTGATCGCGAACGTCAAGGCCCGCAGCGTGAATCCGGGCGCGAAGGACCTGTCCGGGATCAACGTGGTGCTCGGCGGCAAGGGCGATCTCGCCCCGCCGTGCGACGAGAAGACGGATCCGTTCTGCGACGGCCGTGAGTACCAGAACTACACGGTCGAGGTCGTCGACCGGATGGGCACGGACTCGTTCACACCCGACGCCGGCGTGCTGCTCGCGAAGACCAAGAACCTCGACGACGCGCCGTTCGAGTGGGTGATCGACGCGAACCCGCAGGACATCGGCATGACCGACTACGTGCTGCCCGACGGAACGAAGGTGCCGATCACGCTCGGCGACTACCGGCAGCTTTCCGACGCGCTGTTCCACGCCGGCACGAACTCGGGCAGCGAGTACGAGTACACCGACACCGGGAACCGCCTGCACTTCTACGTCACCGACGTGCACCGTGACCGGCAGGGCGTGCTGTCCTACACGGTCGCGATCCGTTCCCTCGACGGCGCCGGACCTCAGAAGCGCGGCGTACGCCTGCTGCCGACGGTCGCCGAGCCGGACCGCAACGGCGTACAGACCTGCAACTTCCGGCTCACGAACACCGGCCAGGCGGGTACGACGTCCACGCAGCCCGAGGACGTAACGCAGTACGTCAAGGGCGACGTGTACCGCCTGACCGCGAAGTCCAACGGCTGGCCGATCGCCCTCCCGAACGCCTTGGCGACCGCCAACGCCGGCCAACAGGTCACGGTCGCCGTCCACACCAAGCCCGGCAGCACTCCGCTCGGCCGCATCACCCTGACCGCCACCTCCGAAAGCGACCCCACCAAGTCAGCCACCGCCACCTGCACCGCCGTCAAGCGCTGACAACAACGCGCCGGGCGTCCAGCCGAGCCGGACGCCCGGCGCCGCATGAAGGTAGTCGACGACGCGCTCGATTCCCCACCCGTGCGCCTCGACGAGGCCGGTGGCGATCCAGTGCAGGTACGACGCTGTGGGCGCGACCGGGGCGAGGTCGGCGATGGTGCCGTGGGTGACGGTGTACATGGGACGGCCGTCGAGTTCTCCAAGGCAGACAACGGTTTCGTAGCGTCCGGGGCCCATGGTGTGGAACTCGACCACGTCCGGCAGAAGCCCCGCCAGCTCGAGCGCGAACGGTCCGCCGGGCTCGCGCCACATCTCCTGCGCCGCGACGTCGCCGAGCTGATCCGGTGTCAGCAGATACGCCCGCCCGGCGACCTCGCTGGGCGCGGAGCGGTCGTAGAAGGCCGAGCCACCTCCCCAGACCTTCGACGCACCGGCGAACACCACGCTGCCGGGCACGAAGACGCCCTCGCTCCGGACAGGCGCAGTACGGTCCCGGCACCCCGGATACACCCGTGCCCCGCCGCGGGGCCGCCCGCCGTGCAAGTAGCAATTGAAGCGCTCCAGCGCCAGATTCGAGCCGTAAGCGACGTACCAGACGTGGTTCGGCAAAATCTCGTCTTCCGTCAGACAAAACGCCCACCCTACGGCAGGCCACGACGGCGATGACGGTACAGGTGGGTGCTGTCAGTTTGCTGTCGGTTTGGGCGACCCTGTGGGTCGGTAACGTGGGCTGTCCTATCTCTCGGGGGTGCGATGGGACAGGTCGACATACGGCTGCTCGGTCCGTTCGAGGTTCGGCGGGGTGGGCGGGTGGTGCGGGTTCCGGGGCGTAAGGTGCGGAGCCTGCTGGTCGTGCTCGCGTTGTACTGCGGGCGTACGGTGTCCGTCGACGGCCTCGGACGCGCGCTGTGGGCGGACGACCCGCCGCAACGGCTGCGCGGGAGCCTGCAGACGTACGTCGGGCGGTTGCGCCGCGTCCTCGGCGACAACGCGATCGTCACCGAACCGACCGGCTACCGGCTCGACCTCCCGCCGGAGTGTGTCGACGTACGGCGTTTCCATCAGCTGCTCGACGCGCGCGATCCCGAACAGGCGTTGGCGTTGTGGCGCGGAGACCCGTTCGGCGGCACCAACTCACCATGGCTGGAGGAACACGAGGCCCCGGCGCTTGTCGAGCGCTACCTCACCGCCTGGGAACAGCTACCCGACCCCGACATCCCCGCACTCCACAAGCTCACGACGCGCTACCCGTTCCGCGAAACCCTTTGGCTGCGACTGTTCACCGCACTGCGCGACGCCGGCCGATCCGCCGAAGCCCTCGACCGCTACGAAGCCTTCCGCACCCACCTCGCCGACGAACTCGGCGCCGACCCCGCCCCCGAACTCCAAGCCGTCCACCGCAGCCTCCTCACCGCCCGCCCGAAACCACGACCACTCCCCCGCGACCTCACCCGCTTCTTCGGCCGCGCCCAGGAACTCGCCGAACTCGACCGCCTCCTGAGCACCTCCCGCCTGGTGACAATCGCCGGCCCACCCGGCGCCGGCAAGACCCGCCTGAGCCGTGAACTAACGGCCAGGATCGGTTCCCGGTACGCCGCCGGCGTCGTCCTCGTCGAGCTCGCCTCCACATCCGCCCAGGCCCTGCTCGCCGACGTCATCGAGGACGCCGACGTCCTGGTCGTCCTGGACAACTGCGAACACATCGTCGACGCGGCCCGCGCCGCGGCACTCCGCGTCCTCGCCGACTACCCGTCGGTCCGCATCGTCACCACCAGCCGCGTCCCGCTCGGCGCGCCTGGCGAGCAGGTCTTCCGCCTCCCACCACTCGCCCAGACCCACGCGAGCCTCCTGTTCGCCGACCGGGCCGCTCTCGTCTCCGGTACGACGCCCGCCGACGAGCCGACAGTCGACGCGATCTGCCGCAAGCTCGACGGCCTACCGCTAGCCATCGAACTCGCCGCCGCGTGGAGCCGAGTCCTCTCGCCGCGCGAGATCCTCGACCGCCTCGCTCCCCTGCTCCACCAGACCGACGGCACCATGCGCGCCGCACTCGACTGGAGCCACAACCTCCTCACCGCCCCACAACAGCTCCTGTTCGAACGACTCGCGGTATTCGCAGGCAGCTTCGACCTGCAAGCCCTGGAGTACGTCGCCGACCTCGGTGACGACCTGCTCCGCGCGCTGACCGGCCTCGTCGACCACTCCCTCGTCCTCACCGATCGCCTGCCCGACGGGACCGTTCGCTACCGCCTCCTGGAACCCGTCCGCCAGTACGCCGCCACGCTCCTGGACGACGCACCGACAACAAGAGCACGCCACGCCCAGCACTACCTGTCCGTCGCCCAACGCGGCGACTCCGACCTGCACGGCACCGACCGAGGCCGCGCCGTGATGAACCTGCAGCGCGACGAAGGCAACTTCCTCGCCGCGCTCACCTGGGCACGCTCGCAGATCGACGACACCGGACTACGCCTGTCCACAGCCCTCGCCTACTACTGGGAGGTCCGCGGCTTCGTCAACGACGCAAGGGCCTGGCTGGAGGAGTTCGTCCACCAGGGCGACCCCACACTGCGCGCCGTCGCCCTGGCGCGACTGGGCCGACTGGCCTGGCGCCAGCGCGACTACGAGGCCGCCCGCCGCGCCTACGAGGACAGCCTGGAGCTGCATCGTCGGCTGGGCGACGAGCCCGGCACCGCCCGAGCCCGACGCAACCTCGCACTCGTCGCCGCGGCGACCGGCGAGACGACGTACGCCGTGGAACTCTGCGAGCAGAGCATCGCGACGTTCGACAAGCTCGGGAACGACCGCGGCCGCGGCTGGACGTTGTCGGTGCTCGGCCTGACACACTGCGAGCGCGGCGACTGGGCCGCGGCTGCGCCCTGCTTCCACGGGACGCTCGAGGCCGGTCGCACGGCAGGCAGCGCCGCTCTCACCTTCGCCGGCCGGATCGGCCTCGCTTACCTCGCCGCAGAATCCGGCGACGTCGACGGTCACCGTGAACAGCTGACCGCAATGATCGCCGAGCTCCGCAAGGCCTCCGGCCTGATCGAGGATCCGGAATGGCTGTGGGCGAGCATGAGCCTCGCCGCGAGCGAAGGCCGGGTCCGCGCGTCGCTGCGGCTCGCCGGGGCCGCGACCGCGCTGAGCCGGCGCGGCGGCCGGATGTCGGACGTCACCACCGTGCACTGCGACGCGATCGTGGAGCGACTCCGGCGGCAGCTCGGCGCCCGGGTCGCCGATCGGCTGATGGCGGCCGGACGACAGCTCACGCAGGACGAACTGATGGCTGAGGCACTCGCCTCGCCCACGACCGCCGACAAGCCACTCAGCGCCCGGGAGCTCGGGGTCGCCGAGCTCGCCGGGCAGGGCCTGAGCAACGAGCAGATCGCGGCCGCGCTGGTGATCTCCCGCCGTACGGTCGAATCGCACCTGGAGCACATCCGGCACAAGCTCGACCTGAGCAGCCGGTACGAGATCATCGCCTGGGCGCTGTCCCGATCCGGGTGATCACGGATGCGCCGGTCGCCGGCACCCGCGCAGCCTGAAGAGATGAACGACTACATCTTCGACACCGGCAGCGAGCTCGGCCAGGACCACCTCGACCACCTCGGCCGGCTGCTCGACACCCCGACGACCTGGCGCCTGGACCGGCTCGGCCTGACCGCGGACATGCGCTGCCTGGAGCTCGGCGCGGGCAGCGGTTCGATCGCGAACTGGCTCGCCGCTCGCACCCGCGAAGTGGTTGCCGTCGACATCGACACGACCCAGTTGTACGACGTCGCGCCCGGCGTCCAGGTACACCGGTACGACCTGCGTGACGGGCTACCGGTCGACGGACCGTTCGACCTGATCCACGCCCGGCTGCTGCTCCTCCACCTGCCGGAACGCGAGCAGCTCCTCACCCGGCTGGTCGACGCCCTGGCGCCCGGCGGGCACCTGGTGCTCGGCGACATCACCGGCCGGCCGCTCGACGTCGTCGCCGTACCCGATCCGGCCGATCGGGACCTCTGGGAGAAGATCCAGCACCTGTCCCATCACGTGGTCAGCCCGGCCCGCGGCGTCAGCTGGACCTGGGCGCGCGAGACACCGGAACGGATGACGGCCGCGGGCCTGGTCGACGTCGATGTGATGCAGTACTCGCTGACGTCCGCCGGCGGCACCGACGGTTGCCTGCTGCACCGCAACCTCAACCAGCAGGCCGAGCCGCTGCTGCTCGCCGCCGGCGCCACCCAGGACGAACTCACCCGTTACCGCGCACTGATGCTGAACCCGCGCTTCCGGGCGTGGTTCTACGAACTGCTGTACACCAACGCCCGGAAGCCGGCCTAGATGATCGGCGCCTCCGGCTTGGTGGTGTCCGCCGGGGTGTTGTCCTCGACCTGGTCGAGTTCGTCGACGGCGATCCGGCTGGTCCAGCGCAGGTCCGGATCGGGCTGCGGGATCGAGTCGAGCAGCAGCTTGGTGTACGGATGCGACGGCTCGTGCATCACCGTGGAGACCGGGCCGCGTTCGACGATCTGGCCCTTGGTGATGACCATGACCTCGCCGCCGAGGTAGTACACCGTCGACAGGTCGTGGGTGATGAACAGCGTCGTCATCCCGTGCTCGCGCTGGAAGTCGAGCAGGATGTCCAGGAAGTGCTTGCGCACCTGGGCGTCCAGCATCGACACCGGCTCGTCCGCGATGATGAACGACGGCCGCAGCATGTGCACGCGGGCCAGCATGATCCGCTGCCGCTGGCCGCCGGAGAGCTGGTGCGGGTACCGCCCGAGCACGTTCTCCGGCTCCAGCCGCACCGCGCGCAGCGACTCCTCGATCAGCTCGAGGCCCTTCGCGGCGGTGTCCGCGAGCTTGAACTTCTTCACCGCCTTCCAGAGCACCCGGTCCACCCGGTAGAACGGGTTGAAGATCGCGTACGGGTCCTGGAACACCGGCTGCACGTCGCGCCGGTACTCGTCGTACTCGGCCCGGCTGAGCTTGAAGATGTCCTTGCCGCCGTACAGCACCGATCCGGCCGTGGGCTTCTGCAGACCGAGCACGTTCCGCGCGATCGTGCTCTTCCCGCTCCCGCTCTGACCGACCAGGCTGACGATCTGCGGCGGCGACGCGGCCAGGCTGAAGCTCACGTCGTCGACCGCGGTGATGTACCCCTCGGCGACGCCGCGCGCGTGGAATCGTTGCTGTACGCCACGAAGTTCGAGTTCCGACTTCACGATGCCCTCCGTCCCAGCTTCGGGATCGACTCGATCAGCTGCCGGGTGTACGCGTCCCGCGGGTCCTTGAACACCTGCCGTACGTCGCCCACTTCGACGAGCCGGCCCTCGTACATCACCGCGACCCGGTCGGCGAGCTGCGCGTGCACGCCCATGTCGTGCGAGATCACCATCAGCGTGACGCCGAAGTCGGTGCGCAGGTCCGCCAGCGACTGCAGGATCACCCGCTGGATCGTCACGTCCAGCGCGGTGGTGGGCTCGTCCGCGATCACCAGGTCCGGCTCGAGCGCGACCGCGATCGCCATCAGCACGCGCTGCTTCATGCCGCCGGACAGCTCGTGCGGATACATCCGGGCGACCCGCGGCTCCAGGCCGACCTGGCCGAGCAGCCGCGGGATCAGCTCGCCCAGCGAGTCCTTGCGCTCGGGCGCGTGCTCGACGATCACGTCCTTGAACTGGTCCTGGATGCGCATCACCGGATTGAGCGAGCTCATCGAGCCCTGCGGGAGGTACGACAGCGCGCTCCAGCGCAGCACCCGCAGCTCCTCGCCCTGCACCTGCAGCAGGTCCACCGGCGACCGTCCGGCCGGGTGGAACATCGCCGAGCCGCCGGTCACCTTGCCCGGTGCCTTGAGCAACCGGAGCAGCGCGACGGCCAGCGTGCTCTTGCCACTGCCGGATTCGCCGGCGATGCCGAGGATCTCGCCGCGGCGGACGTCGAGGTCGATCCCGCGCACCGCCTGCACATCGCCGCGGTTCGTGGAGTAGGCGACTTCGAGGCCCTTGACCTCGAGAACGTTACTCACCTGCCACTCCCCTCAGCCGCGGGTTGTAGACCTCTTCCAGCCCGATGTTCACCATGTTCAGCGCCGCGAACAGCAGCGTCAGCAGTACGATCGGCACCACGAACATGGGCCACGCGCCGAGCGTCAGCGCGCCGGTGCTGATCGCGTTGAAGATGATCTGCCCGAGGTCGATGACACCGCCCGGCCCGAGCCCGATCACCTCCAGGCCGACCAGCCCGAAGATCGCGCCGAGCGCCGAGGACGCGAACCCGACACCGATGAACGGCAGCAGGTTCGGCAGCAGCTCGGTGACGATGATCTCCAGGTCCCGGGCCTTGCTCACCCGCGCCAGGTCGACGTACGGCCGGGTCCGCAGGCTGAGCACCTGCGACCGGATCGTCTTGGCCGCGAACGGCCAGGAGAAGATCGAGATCATCACGCCGACCTGGAACAGGCTGACGTTCTTCGCGTACGCCGACAGGGCGATCAGCAACGGGAACGTCGGGATCACCAGCAGGATGCCGGTGAACGTCGACAGCACACCGTCGATCCAGCCGCCCTTGTACCCGGCGACGAACGCGACGATCACCCCGACGACCGTGGAGATCAGCCCGGCGATCGCCCCGATCTGCAGCGAGACCGAGAGCGCCTTCACCACCATCGCCAGCACGTCCCGCCCGAACTGGTCGGTGCCGAGCAGATGCCCCGGTCCGGGCACCAGCCACTTCTCGTACGCCGCCAGCTCGATCGGGTCCTTGCCGCCGCCGATCAGTTTCACGATCAGCGGACTGAGCAGGGCCAGCAGCACCATCAGCCCGAGCAGGATCAGCCCGATCGCGAGGCGCCGGCTGTTCCGGATGGTTCGCAGTACCGCGGTCAGAAGTCTCATCGTCATCACTTCCAGTACTTGACCCGCGGGTCAAGAAGCGGGAGCAGGAGGTCGAGGAGCAGGACCGCGGTCAGCACCGAGAAGATCGCGATGTTGGTCACCCCAAGGATCGTGTTGAAGTCGAGCTGCTGGATCGCCGTGACCAGGGTGGTGCCGAGGCCCGGATAGTTGAACAGCTGCTCGACCAGCACGTTGCCGTTGAAGATGAAGCCCAGCGAGATGCCGAACGCGGTGATCTGCGGCAGGTAGCAGTTCCGCAGCGCGTACCGGGTCAGGATCCGCCAGCCCTTCAGGCCCTTCGCCTCGGCGTACACCAGGTAGTCCTCGCCGAGGATCGGCACCATCAGCATCCGGGTGGACAGGATCCAGCTGAACGTCCCGATCAGCACGATCGACAACCCCGGCAGCAGTCCGTACTTGAGCACGCTGCCGATGAAGTCCAGCGATATCCCGGGGTCGATCCGCGAGTCGTACGCCGATCTGGCCGGCAGCACGCCCATCGAGTACGCGAAGATGTAGACCAGGATCAGCGCGACGAAGAAGTACGGCACGTGCGACAGCGCGATCGAGAGGTTGGTCGCGATCCGCGAGCCGAGCTTGCCGCGCCGCCAGCCGGCGATCGCGCCGATCACGACACCGAGGATCCACGCCAGCACGGCGGACAGGCCGAGCAGGCCGATGGTCCAGGGCAACGACCGGAGGATGACGGTCTGCGCCGGCGTCGGGTAGTTGATCAGCGACGGCCCCATGTCGCCGTGCAGCACCAGCTTCTCCATGTACTTCAGGTACTGCGAGAACAGGTTGCCGGTGAGGCCGAACTCCTGCTGGTAGCGGGCGATCAGCTCGGCGCTGGCCTGCTGGTTGTAGATGTAGTTCTGCTGCAGCGTCTGGATCAGGGTGTTGATCGGGTCACCGGGCATCAGCCGGAAGAAGAAGAACGCGATCGTCAGCGCGCCCCACAGCTCGACCAGGTACAGCCCGATCCGGCGGATCGCGTACGCCGCCAGCGGATGCCGCGACAGCCAGGCCCGCACCCCCGACGCGGGTGCGGAGTCCTGGCTCTTGTCGACAGCGACCACCGGCGGGGCTTCCGCCGTCACGCCGGTCCCTTCTGCCCGGTGGCGCTGATCTTGCCGAGCACGAAGATGAAGTGCGGCCACCAGTTCAGCGGCACCTCGTACAGGTTGTCGTCGGTCGGCCAGTCCTTCCAGAACGCGGTGTTGAAGTACTGCGGGTACCCGGTCTGGATCACCGGCAGCAACGGCAGCTTCTGGAAGTAGATCTCCAGCGCCTGCTCGAGCAGCGGCTTGGCCTCCTCGCTCTCCGGGTCCATCCCGGTCAGCTTCCGGACGATCTCGTCGAACGCCGGGTCCTTGAACCGCATCTTGTTCTTGCCCGCGGCGTTCTTGCCGACCGGCTGCGCCTTGCTGCTGTCCCAGTCGGTGTAGAGCTGCGCCGGGTCGATGGCGAAGCCGGCCCAGCTGGAGTCGATGTCGTACTCGCCGCGCTGGAACTTCTCGTCGTGCACGCTGCCGGACAGGCTGCGCAGCGTGGCCGGGACGCCGACCTTGGCGAGATCGGCCTTCAGCACGTTCGCGATCGCGTACTCGGCCTTGTCGACCTGCGCGGGCGTGATGATCTCGAGGTTGATCTCCTTGCCTTTGTACGTGCGCTTGCCGGCCGCGTTCTTCGGCGCGATCTCGTCGAGCAGCTGGGTCGCCTTGTCGAGGTTGTACTCGAACTTGTACTTCTCGGCGAGGCCGTCGTTCTTCCACTTCTCGTTGGTCGGGTAGTCCGCCCACGGGTAGATCGCGGGCGGCACCTTGACGTCCCACACCGACGTCCCGATCTTCTCCCGGTCGAGGCAGTGGTTGATCGCCCAGTGCATCTTCGGCTCCGCCATCACGCCCCGGGCCGGGTCGCAGTTCAGCCACATCACCCGCGGGTTCGGGTCATGGAACTGCGTCGTGACCAGGTTCGGGTAGCCGGTGTTGCTCAGCTGGGTGGCGTGCTGGGTGTCGATCGAGCCGACGTCGAACTCAGCGCGCTCGAAGGCCAGCGACGCCTGGTCGAGCTGCTTCGACGTGCTCTGGAAGACGACGTACTGCGGCTTGACGTCGAGCTTGTCCTTGTTCCAGTAGTTCGGGTCCTTCTCCCAGACGAACATCTTCTGGTTCCGGATCGCCTGCTTCAGCTTGTACGGGCCGGAGCGGACCGGCGGGTTGTCCTTGTACTTCGTGAGGTCCTGCGACTTCCAGATGTGCTCGGGCATGATGTTGTTCGGCGCGCCCGCGATCGCCGCGATGAAGTTGTAGTGGAACCGCGGCGTCGGCTTCAGGAACTTCACCACCGCGGTCTGCGGGTCCGGCACCTCGACGGACTTGACGAACTCCTTCAGCTCGCCGCCGCCGCCGAACAGGTCGGGCCGGTCCTTGAGCGCCATGACGGTGAACCGGAAGTCCTTCGCGCCCAGCGGCTGGCCGTCGTTCCAGTGCGCCTTCGGGTCGAACTTCAGCGTCAGTTCGGTGTGGTCGTCGTTGTACTTGTACTCGGTCGCCAGCCACGGCGTGAGCTTGCCGGTGGCGAAGCTGAGGAAGAACAGCGGCTCGGTGGCCAGTTCCACGCCGGCGCCGCCGGGCGAACCGTTCGGGATCATCCCGTTGAAGCTGTCGAAGACCGTGTACTCGACCTGGCCGACGATCACGGTCTGGTCCCGGGGAACCGGGATGTTGGCCTTGCCGATCTGGATGGACTTGGTGGCGCTGGGCTTGGCGTTGGCCGGCTTGTCCGAGTAGGAGCCGCTGCCGGAGCAGGCGGCCAGGAAGGCGGTCAGCGCGGCGGCACCTCCTCCGATCATGCTGCGACGGGTCAACTGGTACCGGACGACATCTGCGACATCTTCGTACTGCGGGCGCGGCGCGTCATTCATGACGAATGTCACCTCACTTTGCGTTGCGTGGACAGGCCGGTCACGGACCGAGAGGTGCCACGGACTATAAGTACGCCTGACAACGTTGACAAGAGTTCGTTGCCACGTTGGAACCGCGTCGTCATATTCGCTGATCAGTCGATATACCAAGCCATGACAACGTTGCTCGCTCTGTGTGACTCCTCTAGGCGGAAACGCTTCCAACCGCCGTCACGCGGCGTACATCTTCCGCGCCCCGCGGCCGGAATCGGCCAGACGCGGAGATTTAGTCGTAGACGGCGTCGACCAGAAGCTCTACGGAGCGGTCAGGTTCGTTGAGGACCGCGCGGATCACGTGCCGCTGATCCCAGCGACCGGCCGCCCAGGCCAGCGCCTTCGCCAGGCCGTCGAACGTCGCGGCGTGCGGGCCGCCGTCGGCATCGACCCACCACGAGACCTCGACGCCGTCGACGGTGAGCTCCTCGTGCTCCCACCAGACGGCTGGCACCTGCGGCACCAACTCGCGGACGATCGCCGGCACGTCGGCCGCCGTACCGGGGCCATCGATCTTGCCCTCGGCAACTTCCTGGGCGAGCGGTACGTCGAACAGGTCGCTGAGCCCGTCCGCCGCGGCGCCGGACCCGATCACGAACCCGCCGAGGTCCGCGCGCTGCACCCACATCGGCCCGTCGATCACCACCGCGCGGTCCGCGTCGGTCACCCGGGTCACGCCGTCGGTCCCGAGCACCCGGACCTGGGCCGGGGCGTCACCGGGGAACAACGCGAGCGTGCCGAGCCGGGTCCACAGCCGCAGGATCGCGGCCTCGTCGACGTCCCGCTCCGGATCGGCCAGCCGGTCGAGGACGAGCGCGAGCCCGTCCGCGTCCAGGTCGCCGACGTCGCGGACCAGGCCGACCGCCGTACGGACCTCGGGATCGAGGCCGGCGGTCCAGGCGGGCGCCTCGTCGAGGAAGCTCGCGAGCACCGGTTCCGCCTCGGGATCGGCGCGTCCGGCGAGCGGCTCGCCGTCGTCGAGGACGACGTGCTCGCGGATCCACCAGGCGGCGTACGACGGTACGCCGAGCGGCCGGTCGTCCGGGCCGACGACGCGCACCTGAGTGACGAGCGCGCGGCGCAGTTCGGGCTCGGATCCCAGCAGGGCAAGGGTTTTCGGCCAGCTGTCGTCGGTGACCCAGTCGAGGTCCCGGATCGCGAGCAGCTCGCCGACGGTCGCGCCGTACGGCGATCCGCCGGGTGCGACGTCGTACACCCAGTCGTCGATGCCGTCGAGGTCCCGGAGCGCCTCGGGCAGCTGGTCGAGGGCGACCTCGGAGGCGGACACCATGCCGAGGGTCGCGAGGACACCGACAGCTTGCAGCGCCGGCAGGCCGTAGCGAGCGACGAGGTCGTGGGCCACGGGTGCGACCTCGTCGGGGTCGAGGACTGCCTGCGCGTCGGAGCCTTCGATCACCAGCGCGTTCGCGGGGACCAGGTCGCCGTCGGAATCACGCAGTACCAGGTCGGAGAGCCACCACAGGCCGTCGGCCTGCGCCGGGTCGGCGGCGACCAGGCTCAGTACGGCGTGCGCGATCGCGTCCGGGTCGTCCGCGTCGGCGGAGTGCTCGACCGCCGTCCGGACGGCGCTGTCCTCGAGGAGTGAGCGCGCCGTCGCGGGGAGCGCGCCGAGGCGTTCGAGGACCGGGTCGACAGCGGCGGGATGGACGACACGTACGCCGTACTCGCCGAAGGCGGCGAGGGTGTCGAGCGGGAGCTCGGGGCCGGGCAGCAGCAGACCGCGGGCGCCGCGGACGAGCCGGCCGTCGGCGAGCGGGACGGGCAGGGTGCCGAGCGCTTCGCGGATCAGCGGGTCGGTGGTCATGGTGGCGAGGGCGGTGTAGAGGGTGCGCCACCAGTCGGGTGACTCGTGGCCGCCGAGTTGGTCGACCACGTCCGAGAGTTCGAGACGTCGTACTCGCAGGGCGTCGAGGGCCTGGCGGTCCTCGCGGCGGGCGTGGATCAGGCCCGGGACCAGCGGCGCGAGCGCCTCGGCGAAGGTCTCGTCGGCGCCCTCCACCAGCACGGCTTCGCGGGGGCGGAGGACGCTGCCGCCGACGGCGTGCAGGAGAGGTACGTCGGGCAGTACGCCGAGGATCGCGTCGCGCAGCATGCCGTCGAGTGCGCCCGCGGGAAGGCCGGTTGGCACGAGACGCAGCACCGCCTCCCCCGCCGCGGCTCGCGTGCGCAGAAGCTCGCCGTAGGCGGCCGCTGCTTCCTGCACCAGCCAGTCCGTCAGCGGGCCCTTCGCCACATGGCGCCGCGTGGAGTCGAGCGGAAAGGTTGCCAGCAGCAACGCCGGGAGCGAGAGCGGCTCGTCTGTGGGCGTAGGCGCGTGGACAACACCTGCAGAGGCCTCCGGGGACGCATTGCGAGGTAGGGCCCAGACGACGGACCACGTGGGGCGGGTGCGTTCTTCGGTTGGGCGGTCGGCGAGGAGGCGCTCGCGTTCGGCCGTGTCGAAGACGCCGGTGGTGCGGTGGTTGTGCCAGCGGGAGTCGGCGTCCTCCAGGACCCGGTGGGTGTCGTCGGTCTCGATCTCGATGCGTTCGAGGCCGGGCAGGGCGAGCAGCAGGGCGTCGTCCGCCTCGGAGAGAAGCCGGCGGACGAGCTCGACGGCCGCCTCGTCGCGGAGCGGCAGGACGACGGCAGTGTCGTACCCGGCGGGCGGCTCACCTTCAGCCTCGAACGGGAGCCGCAGCACGGGGACATGCCCGTCACGGCGCCGCAGCTCCGTCTCCAGAGACGGCAGCTCGCCGACCGCGGCAGCCGTATCCGCCCGCGAGAAGCGCACACCACCGGTCCGCGACAACACCACCGGCTCATCGGTGACCGCGAGCACGGCCGAAAACCCCACCCCGAACCGCCCCACCGCCGCGCCTGCGCCCCCGCGTGGGGTGGCTTGGGGAGGATTGTCGCCCGATTCGGCCGGGAAATCCTCCCCAACCTCGCCGTCGCGCTTTGCCGAGGCGCGCAGGGTTGCCAGGGACTCGACGCCCTCGGGTGTGAGTGGTGCGCCGGTGTTCGCGACGACGAGGGTGTTGTTGCGGAACTCGTACAAGACGCGACCAGGAACCCCGGCGCGGGAGGCGGCGTCGGCGGCGTTCTGGGCTAGTTCGATGACCAGGCGGTCGGCGTACCCGCCGAGTGCGAGTTCCTCCTCCGCGTTCGCGTCCTCGCGGAACCGCACGGGCGCCGCGCTCCACGCCGTCAGTACCCGCTCGCGAATTCCCGCCGTACCGAACACGTCGTCAGCCACCGGGGAAGTATGCCGCACCGGGCCGGGCATCTATCGTGGTGCGCGTGATCGCTTCCGGCAGTCGGTACGTCGCACTGGGCAGCTCGTTCGCGGCGGGACCGGGGATCAGTCCGATCGTGCACCCGCCGGCCGGCCGCTCGGGCCGCAACTACGCGCACCTGGTCGCGGCCGAGCTCGGCCTCGAACTGGTCGACGTCACGTACTCCGGCGCCACCACGGCGCACGTGCTCGACACCGCGCAGGACGGCGCGCCGCCGCAGCTCGACGCGCTCACCCCGGACACCGCGCTCGTCACGATCACGGTCGGCGGCAACGATCTCGAGTACGTCGGTACGTTCCTGCGCGGAAGCTTCCTCAACACGCTCGCGAAACCCGCGACCATCCTCGGCCGCCGGGTCGCGAACCGGATCCGCGCGCGGGTCAGCTACCTCAAGGACGAGGCGTCGTACCAGACCGTCACCGATTCGCTGACCACCGTCGTCGAACGCGCCCGCGAACGCTCGCCCGAGGCCCGCATCATCCTCGTGGACTACCTGACGCTGGTCGGCCCGGCGACCCGTCCGCGCCTCGACGTACCGCTGAACGAAGAGCAGCTGCCGAGCATCGCGCTGCTGGCCGAAGGCCTCGCCGCCGCCTTCGCCAAGGCAGCCGCCGCGACCGGCGTGGACCTCGTCGCCGCATCCGCCGCGAGCCGGGACCACGCCATCGGCTCGGCCGAGCCATGGACCACCGGCTTCACGCTGCTGCCACCGACGCTCGGCGGTTTTGTCCCGTACCACCCGAACGCGGCTGGGATGCGCGCGGTCGCCGACCTCGTCCTGGAAACCCTGCGCACATGAAGGTTCGCGAGGCCACCGAGGCGGACGTCGACGCAGCCGTCGACACGCTGACCAGTGCCCTCGTCGACTACCCGATGACCCGCGCCTGCCTCGATCCGGACGGGTACCTCGACCGGCTCGCGCGGTACCACCGGCTGTTCCTGACCGGGATCGGGCTGCCGCACGGCCGGGTGTGGGTCACCGACGACGTCAGCGCGGTCGCCGTCTGGCTCCCGCCGGACATGCCGTCCGACGCGTTCGCTCCGCACACCGCGGCGTTCGAGGAGATCGCCGGATCCCGGGCCCCGGTCACCGCGGAGTACGGGCAGGCGATCGGGCTGTTCCATCCCCGCGACCCGGTCTGGCTGCTCGCGCTCGCCGCCGTGCACCCCGACCGGCAACGCCAGGGCCTCGGCCGCGCGGTCATCGCGCCCGGTCTCGCGACCGCGGACGCGGCGCACTCCCCCGCGTTCGTCGAGACCCAGGACCCCGCGAACGTCGGGTTCTACGAGTCCCTGGGCTTCACCGTCATAGCGGAACTGGAGCTGCCGCACCGCGGCCCGATGCACTACGCCCTGTACCGCGCCGCGAGTCAGGCGGGCTTGTAGACGTACGGCGTGGTCGTGGTGACCGCGACGAACCCGAGCCGCTGCAGGATCGGCGAGCTGTCGTCGGACGCGTCGACGTGCAGGTACTTGTACCCGAGCTCCACAGCCCGCGCGGCGCGGACCGCGACCAGCGCCTTGTAAATGCCCTTGCCCCGCCATTCCGCGAGCGTCGAGCCGCCCCACAGCCCGGTGAACTCGGTGCCCTTCTTGTAGACGGCCCACGCGGCGGAGACCACCTGCCCGTCCACCTCGGCGGCGTAGACATCGGCGCCGGCGGCGTGGCGCCGTACCAGGTCGTCGGCCAGCCAGGACCAGTCGTCGTTCCAGACCGTCGACTCCATCGCGGCGATCCGCTCGAAGTCGGCGAGGTCGTGCACCAGGCGGATCGTGACGCCGTCGACCGCGTCCCGCCCGCTGAGCCGCTCGACGATGCCGGCGCTCTCGGCGACGAGGACGGTCTCCTGCTCCTCGGGTTCGAACCCGGCCGCGCGCAGCCGGTCCGGCAGGTCGGCGGGTTTGTCGTGTCCGCGCAGCTTCCACTCGACGGCCTGACCCTTCGCGGCGAAGTAGTCACGCTGGCGGGCGATCAGCGCGTCGATCTCGGCGCTGTCCAGGCCGTCGAGGGTTCGGTAGCTGACGAACCCGCGGCTCGGGTACTCGACCCGGACCACCGGGCCGTCGGTGCTGCTCGGTACGTCGGCGATCTCGCTGGTGCCGCGCAGCTGGTCGTCGTACGCGGCTAGGAGCTGGTTCTTCAAGGCATCGGTCACCCGAGGACTCTGACACGCCGCGCCCAGATCCGCCGCAGATTTTGCAGCGCGGGCGCGCTCGGCACCCGGCGGCCGCGGGTCCGGTTGGTCGGGCGACCGGACCCGGCGGGCGTGCTCAGGCCGTGTTTGTGCTCGCGGTTGTCGTTGGCGAAGTGGCTCAGCGACACCATCAGGTTCAGCGGTTCCATCGGTCCGTCCTCTCTCGGTGCTTTCACCGGGACGTCGGAACTGATCGACGGAACTTGACATGGCTGTACCGAAGAACGGGTAGAGGTCGGCAGACGGTGCCTGACTCACGCCTGCGGAGGTGATCCGCGCCGCGCTGGAGCGGCACCACTACCCGTTCTTCGGTACGGCTCACGCCGTCTCGGTGACCAGGACGAGGCGGCGGAGCAGGTCGTCGAGCCGGGTGCGGTCGGCCGGGGGCAGGTGATGCACCAGCTCCTCCTCGACCCGGAGGATGTCCTCGATGCCGCGCTGCCAGAGGTCGTCGCCCGCGTGGGTGAGGGTGGCGAAGACCTTGCGCCGGTCGTCGCGGTCGTGCGAGCGCTCGATCAGGCCGCGCCGCTCCAGTGCGTCGAGCCGGTTGGTCAGCGCCGCGGCCGACATCCCGAGCTGCTTCGCGAGCGCGCCGGGCGTCGCACGGTACGGCGTACCGCCGCGGCGCAGCATGTGCAGCGTCTTGAACTCCCACAACTGCAGGCCGTACGCCGCCAGCACGGCCTCCCGGCGCCGCTCCAGGTAGCGCGTCAGCACCTGCATCCGCACCGTGATGCCTTCGACATCACGATCCAACGCTGGCAACTGCCCCGCCCACAGCTCGACATGCCCGTCCACGAAATCCTTCATCCGCCCAACCTTTCAGCGACTGAAGGTTAGTTGTCAAATATTTCGACCTCGAAATACCGTCCTCATCATGACCCACCTCCCAACCACCGCCATCACCACCGCCGCCACCCACCTAGCCCTAGCAGGCCAATGGCCCGCCGCAACCGCCCTACTAAACGCCACAACCCCCGAAACCCCGGACGAGCACGCGGTGCTTGCGTTGGCTCGGGCGGAGGTGGCTGTGGATTGGGACTTTGGGCGGGGGACTGACTATGCCTCTGGGGCGATCGCGGGCGTTCCCGGGGGCTCGTGGGAGCTTGAGTTGCTGAGGTTTCGTAAGGACTACTCGGTTGTGCTGTTCCAGGGAGGGGATCGGAAGCTGAAGGAGCGGGCGCGGGCGCTTATCGACACGGCTCCTGACGGCGGCCGACTTGCGGCGGCGCATTTCTGGGTGGGGGCGATGGCTGACAACGTGGACGAGGAGCCGGTTGAAGCCTGTGTGCATTACCGGATCGCGTTGGAGCTTGCCGAGGAGTGTGGGGACGAGTTGTTGATGGCGCAGGCGCTGCGGCATCTCGGGCACCACGCGCACGCGGCCGGCGATCTGGCGCTCGCGCGCTCGCAGTGGGAGCGATCGACCGAGCTGCTGCAGAAGGCCGGCCATCTGCGGCCCGCACTCGCGCAACAGGCCTGCCTCGCGCTGCTGCTCCGTGACGAAGGAGACCTCGCCGGAGCGCGCGCACTGGCGAGCGAAACCAACCGTTGGGCGCGCCAACTAGGTATTCCGTTCATCGTCCAGCAGACCGCCGAATTGATGGAGTCAGCATGAGCCATGTCGCCGCCACCGACCTCGTCGATGCCGCTGTCCAGTTGATGCGTGCAGGCCAGTGGACCGCGGCCACCGACCTGTTGACAGCTGCCCACACCGACGATCCGGCGGAACGCCGTACCTTGGCGCTGGCACTGGCCGAGGTCGCGGTCGACCAGGACTTCGCGCAGCAGACCGATCACGCCTCGGCGGCGTTGGCCGTCGCCGAGCAGTTGAGCGACGACAGCAGCACGTGGGACCTCGAACTGCTGAAGCTGCGCAAGGACTACGGGACCGCGTTGTTCGGATCCCCGACAGGTGCCGCGGGGCTCGCGGACCGGGCGCGGCGACTGATCGCGCAGGCCCCGGACGATCGGCGGCGTGGAACGGTCAGCTTCTGGGCCGGCGTCATGGCCGACAACCTGCTCAATCGGCCGGACGAGGCGTTCGCCCACTACACCACCGCGCTCGAGCTCGGCGAGAAGACCGACGACAAGCTGCTGACGTCGTACGCGCTGCGGCACCTTGGCGACCACGCGCATACCGCAGGCGACCTCGCCCTCGCCCGGCAGCACTGGGAACGCTCCACCGAGCTACGTCAGCAGGTCGGTCATCTCCTGGGCGCGTTGGCGCAGCAGACTCTGCTCGCCGTACTGCTGCGCGACGAGGGCGACCTCGCCGGAGCCCGGGCGCTCGCAACCGAGGTCAACCGGTGGGCCCGGCAGGTGCCGATTCCCTCGCTCGTCCAGCAAACGGGTGATTTGATGACGCTGAGTTGTTGACAGCTGCTCGTAGTAAGCGCGACTCTCTGCAATGGAGCTGTCACGGCCGGGGGGCCGGGGGTGATGGACAGCCGATACAGGGGGAGTCGATGAGACGAATCAGTCATGCCCGGAAACGGCGCGGGGTGCTCGCGGCCGGGGTCATCGCGATCACGGTTCTCGGGACCGGGGTTGCTCAAGCGCAGCCCACGCAGCAGAGCGGGTCCGCCGCAGCCGCGACGAACGCGACGGCTACCGCGGGCGCGGCAGGCGCGGCAGGCGCGGCGGGAACGGCGGGAACGGCGGGAACGGGCGCGAGTCCGCGATCGGCTGCGGCCAAGATTCCGGATCTCGTTGGTCAGCGGGTCGCGCGGGTTGCGAAGGCTGCCGGCGCCGGCCATCGGCTGGACGCGAAGCAGCGCAAGGCACTGAGCGACGGCCTGCTGGCGGTCGACACGGCGGGGAATCTCGACCTGGAGATCCACGCCGTCGGCCGCGTCGGCGGCAAGGAACGCGCCGAGCTGTCCCGGCTCGGTGCCTCCGTGCTGAACGGCTCCGACCAGTGGGTGAAGCCCCAACGGGTGAAGGCGTTGCCGAACGCCGGGATCTTCCGCGCGCTGGTGCCGTACGACAAGGTGATCGACGTCGCCGCCCTCGGCTGGGTGGCCGCGCTGCGTCCGACCGAGTCGTCGCCACCGGACGCCGGCAGCTTCCTCAGCGAAGGCGTCGCCCTGCACCGCGCCGACGACACGCAGGCCCTCGGGCACGACGGCGGCGGCGTCTCGGTCGGCGTCATCTCCGACGGCGTCTCGAACCTCGCCGCCTCCCAGGCGCTCGGCGACCTGCCGGCCGGGGTGACGAACCTGGACACCGGGTCCGGTGACGAAGGTACGGCGATGCTCGAGATCGTCCACGACCTGGCTCCGGGCGCGGACCTGTTCTTCCACACCACCGGCGGCGGTGTCGCCAACCACGTGGCCGCGCAGAACGACCTGGCAGCGGCCGGCGTGAACATCCTGACCGAGGACATCCCGTTCGACTCCGAGCCGGCGTTCCAGAAGGGCCTCGCAGCGGTCAACGGCGAGGTCCTGGCCGCGTCCGGCATCTGGGTCAGCTCGTCGGCCGGCAACCTGAACGGCACGCACGCCCCACGGGTCGCGGCGACCGGAACCGGCGCCGGGCCGGACGGCGCGGCTCCCGTCGGCTGTGCCGTCGCACCGACGAACACCGTCGCCTTCAACGGTGCGGACACCACATTCGACGTGAACGTCAACCCCGGCGCGACCGTCGGCGCGACGCTGCAGTGGAGCGAGCCGCGCGCGATCTTCCCGACCGCGGGCGCCGGCGGTTTCACCAACCTCGATCTCTACATCCTGAACGCCACCGCCGGGAACTGCCTGGCGACCAGTACGGCGACCCAGGGCGGCGGTTCCGGCGACACGATCGAGCAGGCCTCCTGGACCAACGGCGGCGCCACCGCCGTCACCGTCAAGCTGGCCGTCAACGTGACCGGCTCGACCGGTGCGAAGGCCACTCCGCTCATCGACCTGCGGTGGCGTGGAGCCGGCGCGATCGACGCGACGGGACCTGGCGGTTCGCTGAACCCGGACAGCAACTACACCGACCTCGCCACCTCCGCGGCGGCGGTCAACGGCGGCGCGAACCAGGACCCGGCGACCGTCGGCCTGGAAGGCTTCAGCGGCCAGGGTCCGGTCACGCTTGTGAGCTCGACGGTCTGCACGACGTCGTACCCGTGCCCGGCCTCCGCTCCCCCGGGCAGCAACCAAAGCGTCGCCGGTGGCGCGGGCCGGACCGCGACCGCGCCGACGTACGCAGCGGCCGACGGTGTGTCGGTGAGCGGTGTCGGTGACTTCGGTGCCGGCAACTGCCCGGCCACGGCGCAAGGCGAATGCCGATTCTTCGGTACGTCGGCCGCGACGCCGAGTGCCGCGGGTGTCGCCG
This sequence comes from Kribbella sp. HUAS MG21, assembly GCF_040254265.1. Taxonomy (GTDB): domain Bacteria; phylum Actinomycetota; class Actinomycetes; order Propionibacteriales; family Kribbellaceae; genus Kribbella. The sequence goes on along the minus strand of NZ_CP158165.1, from coordinate 5,893,564 downwards.
CACTCGTCCTCGATGCGGCGGGCGGTCCTGGATCGCTGACGCCGTCCGCGCTGACATCCGTGCTCGCGGCCAACGCCACGGATCGCGGCGCACCCGGAATCGACAACGCGTTCGGCGCCGGTGTCCTCGACGCCTATTCGGCTGCCACCGCTCGCGCGGATCTGGTGGTGGCGAAGAACTGTCTGCCGGACGGTCCGGCGGCTGCCGGTACGGCGTACCCGTGCAGCATCACGGTGACGAACAACGGGCCGGCGATCGCCCGCGCGGTCACGCTGACCGACACCGTCAGCTCGAGCGGGACGTTCCAGCTGTCCACGACGTCGATCGGCTGCACGGCTCCGGCCGGCGACCAGTCCGGCGCCGCGGTGGCCAGTTGCACGCTCGGGGACCTGGAATCGGGTGAGCAGGTGATGGTCGTGATCCGCGAGCGCGGGAACGAGGCCCAGGACATCGCCGACACCGCGAAGGCTTCCGCCGGGACGGTGGATCCGAACCTCGCCAACAACTCGGCGTCCGACACGCTGCACATCGTCGCCTCGGCCGACCTGAGCGTCGACAAGAGCGCTCCGGCGACCGCGACGGCGGGCGGCCAGATCACCTGGACGACGGCCGTCGACAACCTGGGCCCGTCGACGGCGACCGGGGTGACGGTCCGCGACGTCCTGCCCGCGCAGGTCACCGTGGACTCCGTCAGCGGAACCGGCGGGGCGACCTGCACCGCGGGCGTACCGGGTAATGCCGCGCAGCCCACCACGTGCTCGTTCGGCAACCTGGCGCCCGGCGCGGGCCGCACGATGACGGTCGTCGCCACGATCGATCCGTCGTACGCCGGTGCCATGCACAACGACACGACGGTCACGGCGACGACCGCAGATCCGGACCTGGCGGACAACACCGACACCGTCACCACGCAGGTCGGTGCGCAGGCGGACCTGTCGGTGACGTCGACCGACAGCCCGGACCCGGTGCTCGCGGGCCGGCCACTGACGTACACGGTCAAGGTCGCGAACGCCGGGCCGTCGACCGCGAAGGGCGTCAAGCTCGTCGACGAACTGCCGGGGTCCGTGGACTTCACCTCGGCGACCATCACCACCGGGTCCGGCAGTTGCGTGCTGGTGACGATCCCGGTCGACCCGCCGTCGAAGCAGGTCGAGTGTGAGCTCGGGACGATGGCGCCGGGCAGCGGGCCGACGACCGTCGTGATCGCGACCAAGGTGCAGTCCGGTACGCCGGCCGGGGTGATCGCCGACCACGCGACGGTGACGGCGACGACCGCGGATCCGGTCGCCGCGAACAACACGGCGTCCGCGTCGACGACCGTCGGTACGGCGGCCGATCTCGGGCTGACGTTGGTCGCGGACCAGGACGTCTACAAGCCGTCGTCGACGATCGTCTACACGGCAACGGTCGGCAACGCGGGTCCGTCGGACGCGCAGTCCCCGACGGTGACGGTCGCGCTGCCGGACATCAAGCAGGCCGTGTACGTCTTCGACACCGCCAACTGCACGCAGGCCGGGCAGACCCTCACCTGCGTCCGTCCAACGTCGCTCGCGGCCGGATCGTCCTGGTCCTTCAACGTGCATCTGCTGGTGAAGGGCAACAAGGGCGTGGTTGCCACGTCGGCCGGCGTCACGTCGCCGACCACGGATCCGAACGCGGCGAACAACAACACGTCGTTGTCGGTGAAGATCGGGAAGTAGTCGTAGTACTCCGGTGCGCCACGGATCGTGGCGCACCGGAGCCCGGTCAGCCGAGTGGTACGGCGAACTCGGCTGGGACGCCGGCGCTGAACGCTACGTGGTCCGGCTCGCGGTCCGGTGGCGTGAGGCCGACGGATCGCAGTAGGCCGTCGGTGTCGAGGGCTGTGAGGGTCGCCGTGTGGAGGATCCACGGCGGGTGGCGGTTCGGGAGGTACCAGGTGCGGCCGGCGCGGTGGACGTGGAGGCCCCAGCGGGCGGTGAGGTACTCCTCGAGCGGTCCCGGGGTGATCCGCTCCCCCAGTTCGACGCCGACGAGTGATTCCGCGCCGGAGCGTCGTACGGTCGAGGTGTAGGTGTGGTGCGCGCCGTTGCGCTCGTGGCACATCCGGGCCCAGCGGTACGGGAGGCCGAAGGCGGTGCGGCCGGTCAGCACCATGGCCAGGCGATTCGCGTCGAGGCTGAGGAAGAAGACGCCACGCCGGCCTTGCTCGTCGACGGAGTACAACCGGATGTTCGTCTCCAGAGACGAGCCGAAGTACGGAACACCCGGCCCATACGGCAGTCCGGTGCCGACCATCCGGAACGGCACCAGCCCGACGTAGGTCCGCCCCTCGAAGGTGTCGGGCCGCGTCCCGGGCGGGAAGAAATGCTGCAGCTCTCGCGGCTCGAAGGCCCAGTGCACGAACGTCACGTCCAGCCACCGCTGCCGCAGGATCCGCGGCCCCTGCAGCGGCGGAGGCTCAGGCCAGCTCACTCGGCCGCCGGACGAACCTCGCACGTCGGCCTGCCGTCGTTCAGTTCACACACCACGTACACCGTCCCGCCCGTCTCCGCGGGCTTCCACGGCATCACCGCGTCACCGGCGAGCAACGCGTCGAGCGTCTGCAGCTCCGGGTCCCGCTGCTCGGCGTGGTGCCGGTACCCAGCCGCACCCAACGCCAGCGCGATCGCCATCCCCAGCAGATTCACCTCGGTCGGCTGCTCCGGCACCACGGCGTCCTCACCAGGCTCCAGCCTGATCCCGTGGTCCGGCACCTCGACGATCCGCGCGACGTACTTCATGGTTCAGAGCGTAGCGCTGCTACCGTGGCGCGCCCCGCCGGCCGGCACCTCGTTCGTCGGTGCCAGCCGGCGGGATGAGCTCGCCGGTCAGGACGAGAACGCGGCGTCGAAGGAGGCAGTGGGTGGGTCGAACGCCAGCGAGCGGACGAACTGGAGGGCCTCGGCGGCGCCGACCAGGCGGTCCATGCCGGCGTCCTCCCACTCGACCGAGATCGGGCCGTCGTACCCGATCGAGTTCAGCATCCGGAAGCACGCCTCCCACGGGACGTCGCCGTGCCCGGTCGAGACGAAGTCCCAGCCGCGGCGCGGATCGCCCCAGGCCAGGTGCGAGCCCATCCGGCCGTTGCGGCCGTTGCCGACCTGGCGTTTCGCGTCCTTGCAGTCGACGTGGTAGATCCGGTCCTTGAAGTCCCACAGGAACCCGACCGGGTCGAGGTCCTGCCAGACGAAGTGCGACGGGTCCCAGTTCAGCCCGAACGCCTCGCGGTGCCCGATCGCCTCCAGCGTCGCGGTCGTCGACCAGTAGTCGTACGCGATCTCCGACGGGTGCACCTCGTGAGCGAACTTCACCCCGACCTCGTCGAACACGTCGAGGATCGGGTTCCACCGGTCCGCGAAGTCGCGGTAGCCGGCCTCGAGCATCGCCGGCGGCACCGGCGGGAACATCGCGACCGTCTTCCAGATCGACGACCCGGTGAACCCGACCACCACTTCCACCCCGAGCGCCCGGGCCGCCCGCGCGGTCGTCTTCATCTCCTCGGCCGCCCGCTGCCGGACGCCCTCCGGATCGCCGTCGCCCCAGATGTGCGCGGGCAGGATCGCCTGGTGCCGCTGGTCGATCGGGTCGTCGCAGACCGCCTGCCCGAGCAGGTGGTTGGAGATCGTCCACACCTTCAGGTTGTACTTCTCCAGGATGTCCAGCCGGTCCCGGACGTACGCCGGGTCGTCGGCCGCGCGCCGTACGTCGAGATGGTCGCCCCAGCAGGCGATCTCCAGCCCGTCGTACCCCCACGACGACGCCAGCCGGGCCACCTCCTCGAACGGCAGGTCGGCCCACTGCCCGGTGAACAACGTGATCGGTCGAGCCATCGTCTCTCTCCTTGTGTTGTGGAAACTTCAGGGGTGTCCCCGGCGGCGTCCGGAGCGCTGGGGCCGCCGCCGGGGACGGTCACCGTGGGCCTCGCCGTACCGTCGCCCGTCCGGGGCCGAACCGGCCGGGGCGGCGGCAGGTGTACGGCGGCGAGTGCCCACGGCGACGTCATCAGCCGAGCCGCGCCTTCAGGTCCTGCCCGACGGCGGTCAGCAAGGTCCGCGCCGGTACGTCGGCCACCGTCCGCGCGGTCGCCAGGTACAGGTTGAGCGCGACCGTCGCCGCCACCGTCTGCTGCCGGCTCGCCGCCCGTTCAGCAGTCTTCAGGTGCGCCTTCAGCACGGTGGCCGTTGCCAGCGGCACCTTTCCGGCCGCCCGGTACCGGTCGACCAGTTTCACTGCTTCGGCGTACGACGCGACCACCGTGAACGGCACTGTGGTCACCGAGGTGTTGCCCGCGACGTCGGTCGCCGTAGCAGTCAACGTATGCGCCCCGAGCCCGAGCAGGACGCCGTCCAAGACGGCACCGTCCGGCATCGGCTTGCCGTCGACAGCGAGTGTGACCTGGTCAGGTCCGGACAGGGCGTCCGCCACCGCCGCCTTCACCTGCACAGTGGACGCGACACCCAACGACCCACCGGGAGCAAGCCCACTGATCGTTGCCGTGGGCGCCGTCCGGTCGATCTTCACCGTGACGGACGAAGGCTCCGACACGTTGCCCGCGGTGTCGCTCCCCCGGACCGCCAACGTGTGGGTGCCGTCGGCACTCAGGACCACGGGTGCGGTGTATTCGGACCAGTTGCCGTCACCGAGCTTCTGCTCCAGGTACACCTGACCCGGCTGATTGTCCGTACCCATTGCGGTCGCCGTCACCGGCCCCGTCCACCAACCTGCTTGCCCGGACGGGGTCGACGGATTCAGCCCGACGGTGACAGTAGGAGCCGTCGTGTCGGTCACCCGCCGGAAGTAGTCGAACTTCGCGGTCTTCGACGCGGTCTGGTCGACTCCGAACGCGTACACACCGAACTTCGCCGAGCTGAGCGCCGTGTTCGTCACCGGCGCGAGCGCGGTCCAGGTCAGTCCGTCCGAGCTGTACGACCCGGTGAAGGTCGCGTCCGACTTCGACAGCCGGAGGTACCACACACCGTGCGTCGGTGACGGGGCGTTCGGTTGCGGGGACTGGACCACGTTGGCCTGCTCGCTGCGCAGCTCGATCCCGCGGGTGACCGCGCTGCCTGCCGCGTTCGTGGTCAGGTAGTCGAGCTTCACGTAGTTCGCGTCGTCGGCGTACACCATCAGGCCCGCCTGCTGGTACGCCTCGTTGAACGACGACGCGTCCACCTTCGTCTCGATCGTCCAGTCCCCGTCCGGCGCCGGCTGCAGCATCAGGTTCCGCGGGTTGGTCGCAGTACCGCCGTAGATGTCGCCCTTGCTGGTGTCGATCTCCAGCCCGCCGTCGCGCACCCGGTACGCGGCCGGATCGGGCCGTACGACGTCCGTCCAGCGGCAGGCGTCGAGCGTCGTACCGGCGAACTCGTCGTCCGGTGCCGGCTGCTCGACCGTGTCGTCCGGCGTGATCGAGAAGTAGTCGAACGCCGCCGTGATCGGCAGCGCCTCGGTGCGGTTGGTCAGCCCGAAGAGGCCGATCCGCGGGTTCGTGATCCCGGCGAGCTGCTTCGTCTCCGGCATCTCGGTGAACGTCGCGCCGTCGGGGCTGTAGGCCGCCTTCAGGTTCGCGCCGTCGGAGGTGAACCGCACCCAGACGGTGTCCGGGTAGGCGGCGCCGAGGTTGGCCGTGTTGGAGGCGGCGACCTCGTTCGGTGCGCCGTTCTCCTCGCGGATGAACTGGAAGATCCGGTCGGCCGCCGACGGGGCGCCGGTGGACCGGCCCTGGAGCACCATCTTGGCGTAGTTGTCGTCGTCGCCGTACACGATCAGCCCGGCCTGCTGGTAGGCGAGCCGCGCCGGCAACGTCACCTTCGCCGTCGCCGACCAGGCGCCCGCGGGGAGCGGCTGGAGGACGAGGTTCGGCGTGTTGGTGTTGCCGGTGCCGTAGATGTCGGTCGCCGTCAGGGGGATCGACAACGCGCCGTTCCCGACCGACAGCTCTTGGTTGCCTCGGACAACTGCCGACCAGCGGGCGGTGTCGAGGGCGGTGCCGTCGAAGCCGTCCGAGCGGCCGGTCAGACAGGTTGGCGCCGAGGGTGAGTCGACCGTCACGTCGACCTTCGCTGTTCCTGCTGCCCCTCGCGAATCGGTGACCGTCGCCGTCACGGTGTGTTTGCCCGGAACCGTGAAGGTGTGGGTCGCGTTCGGTCCGGTGGCCGTCCCGCCGTCGCCGAAGGTCCAGGCGTAGGTGAGTGGCAGGTCGCCCTCGGCGTCGGTCGCGGCGGCGGTGAAGTCGACTGTCAGCGGCGCCTTGCCCTGGGTCGCCGATGCCGTGACCGTCACGGACGGGCGTTGGTTCTCCGTCACGCCCTTGCCGATGAACTTGACCCAGTTGACGTTCAGCTGGCCGGTCGTCTTCACGAAGTACAGCGGCCCGCTGGTCAGGGCCGCGCCGCTGACCGTGCCGGTGAAGTCGCCGTACGTCTGCCAGCCACCCGTCGGCGATACCTGGATCGTCGCGACCACCGGCCCGGCGGTCGGCGAGCCCTGCCGGACCTGCACCGTCGCGCCGGCGTCGGGCGAGGCCGCGCGCAGCTGGAGCTGGTCGATGTTCGTCAAGTTCGTCGGCTTCCAGCCCCACCAGTCGCCGTCCTCGATCCAGCCGATGTTCTTGCCGCCGCCGGCGGTGTCACCGGTGTCCTCGACCTGGACGCCGGGCGCGGAGCCGGGCCCGCCGGTCTCGTCGAAGTACTCGGCCTCGCGCGTCTTCGGCTGCAGCTGGATCACCTTCTGCGTGGTGATCCGGCCGGTCCCCGGCGCACCCTTGTCGGTGTACGTCACGGTGACGGTGCCGAAGATGTTCGCACCGACATGTCCCTGGTCGCCGGGCAGCGGGAACGTCCCCTCGCACCCTTGGTACAGCTCATAACCGTGCGAGTGCTCGTCGTGCCCGAGGGCCGGCTGCGTCACCACGTCGTTGCAGTCGACGGTGCCGTCCTCGGGGTCGGTGACCGTCACCTTGTAGCGGATCGTGTCGCCGAAGTCGAAGAACCCGCCGTCGACGGGCGCCTCGACGGTGATCGTCGGCGCGGTGTTCCCGGCGGTGATCGTCCGGTTCGACACGGCCGTCCGGCCGTCCGGATCGCTCACGGTCAACCGCGCCGTGAACACGCCGGCGGTGGTGTAGGTGTACGACGGTTTCGCCTCGGTGCTGTCCGTCGTACCGTTGCCGTCGAAGTCCCACGCGAGCATCACCGGTTGCCCGTCCGGATCCCGCGACCCGGTCGAGTCGAACGCGACCGTCAGCGGCACCGGGCCGGACGTCTTGTCGGTCGTGACCTGCGCGATCGGCGCCCGGTTACCTTGCACGTAGTCGATCCGGTAGATGCCGGAGTCCGCGTTGTTCCCGCCGAACCCGCTCCCCCACTCGATCACGTACAGCGCGCCGTCCGGGCCGAACTGCAGCGCGTGCGGGCGGGTGAAGTTCAGCTTCTGCAGCATCCGCGACACGTCGGCGACGCCGGTCCGCTCGTCGTTCAGCTGCACGGAGAACAGCCGGCTGTCGTTCCAGTCGGCCCACACCGCCTTGCCGTCGAAGTACTGCGGCCACTTCCGGTCCGACGGGTTCGCCGCGTCGAACCGGTACGCGCCGCTCGTCATCGGCGCGCCGCTGCCGCCGATCTCCGGTACGCCGGTCGTGGACTTGCCCTGCCACATGGCTGCCGGGATCGCGGCCGGCAGCTGCGTCAGCCCGGTGTTGTTCGGCGACTCGTTGACGGGCGCGGCGCAGTTGAAGACGGCGCCCGAGGTGCCGGTGGCGAAGTTGTGGTCGTTGTACGGCGTGTTCGCGCCGACGCAGTACGGCCAGCCGTAGAAGCCCGGCTGGGACAGGATGTTCCACTCCACGCGGCCGTCCGGCCCGCGGGTCGGCGACACCGCGCCGGCGTCCGGGCCGTAGTCGGCGACCAGGAGGTGGTTCGTGGTCGGGTCGATGCCGATCCGGAACGGGTTCCGGAAACCCATCGCGAAGATTTCCGGCCGGGTCTTCGCCGTTCCCGCCGGGAACAGGTTGCCGGCCGGAATCGTGTAGCTGCCGTCGGGCTCCGGGTGGATGCGCAGCACCTTGCCGTTCAGGTTGTTGCTGTTCGCCGAGCTGCGCTGCGCGTCCCACGCGGCCCGCCCGGACCGTTCGTCGATCGGCGAGTAGCCGTCGGAGTCGAACGGGTTGCTGTTATCGCCGGTGGCAATGAAGAGGTTCCCGTTGCCGTCGAACTCGAGCGCGCCGCCCGCGTGGCAGCACTGGTCACGTTGCGTGTCGATCCGCAGCACCTGCTTCTCGCTCGCGACGTCAAGGGTGTCACCAGTCACCTTGAATCGCGAGACCCGGTCGAACGGTTCCGTGCTCACCGGCGAGTAGTACAGGTAGAGGAAACCGTTTTCGGAAAACGCCGGATCCAGGGCGATCCCGAGCAGCCCGAACTCCTGGCCGGTGTAGACGTCGAGCGTCCCGGCAGTGACGACCGAGCCGTCCGGCTTGACGATCTTCACCGCGCCGTTCCGGTCGATGTAGAAGACCCGGCCGTCCTGAGCCACGGCCAGTTCCATCGGGTTCGACGTGTCGTCGTCCAGCGTCACCTTCTGGTAGCTGTCGCTGAGCGACGCGCCGCAGTCCGCCGGCTGCACACCGGCCGCGGTCCGGATGCCGCCGAGCAGCACCTTGCGGAACGCCGGATCGGCGTACGACTCGATCGTGTGGCCCATGCCCGTGTACCAGGCGCGGCCGCCGTCGTAGTCCTGGCACCACGTGATCGGGTGCTCCGGGCCCATGTTCCCGCCGGTGTACGTCGACTCGTCGAGCGACGCCAGCACGTGCACGGTGCCGCGCGGGTTGGTCCGGTAGTTGTACCACTCGTCGGTGCGCTGCCAGCGCGTCGGAACCTCGGCCGTCGACGGGTGCGCGTGGTCCTCCACCTTCACCGTCGCGGTCGGCGTACCGGGCGGGTGACTGTCGAAGTAGCTGCCGACGAGCTGCCCGTACCAGGGCCAGTCGTACTCCGTGTCCGAGGCGGCGTGGATCCCGGCGTACCCGCCGCCGGCCCGGATGTACCGCTCGAACGCGGCCTGCTGTTCGGCGTTCAGCACGTCACCAGTCGTGGAAAGCCAAATGACGACCTCGTACTTCGCCAGCTCGGTGTCGTTGAACATCGCGGCGTCCTCGGTCGCGGTGACCGTGAAGCCGCTCTCGCCGGCCAGGTCCTTGACCGCCTGGATGCCGGCCGGGATCGAGTCGTGCCGGAAACCGGCGGTCTTGCTGAAGATCAGGGCGTTGAAGGTCTCGTCGCCGTGGCCCGGGTGGGCCCGGGCCGGCAACGGGGTCAGCAACGCCGCGAACAGGGCGAGCACGAGAACACAGATCAAGGTGCCGTGCCTGCGTAGCTGGATCATGCGGAGCTCCTCATGGACGGACAAGGTTTGCGCGCTCCATCAACTACAAATCCCGTGCTCTGCCCTGCGCGGGAGTACTACCGGCTACATCAACGGACGCCGAGCAGGTGCTCCATCGCCAGCTGGTCCAGCCGTTCGAACCCGAGACCGCGCTCGGCCAGCGCGTCCCGGTCGTACGTCGCGTTGCGAAGATCGGCCAGCGACTCACCCTCGGCCAGGGTGGGTTCGGACATCTCCGCGACACGTGCGGCGGCCAGTGCCTCCGCGACCTCGGGGTCGGCGCGGAACGCCCGCACCTTCTCCCGCAGGATCAGGTAGTTGCGCATACAGGCCCGCGCGGTCTCCCAGACGCCTTCCTCGTCCTCGGTGCGCGGCGGCTTGTAGTCGAAGTGGATGTGGCCGTCGTACGCCGGGTAGCTCCCGGAGCCCTGCAGGACGTCGACGGTCCAGAACGCCCCGCGCAGGTTCCCGGCGCCGAACCGCAGGTCCTGGTCGAACCGCGGACCGTGCTGCCCGTTGAGGTCGATGTGGTACAGCTTCCCGTGCCACAGCGCCTGCGCGATGCCGTGCGCGTAGTTCAGCCCGGCCATCTCCTCGTGCCCGACCTCGGGGTTGATCCCGACCAGGTCGGGGTCGGCGAGATCGTTGATGAAGGCGATCGCGTGCCCGATCGACGGCAGCAGGATGTCGCCGCGCGGCTCGTTCGGCTTCGGCTCGAGCGCGAACCGGATGTCGTAGCCCTGCTCGCGGACGTACGCGCACAGGATGTCCAGCGACTCCTTGTACCGGTCGAGGGCCGCCCGCACGTCCTTCGCGCCGCCGGACTCGGCGCCCTCCCGGCCGCCCCACAGCACGTACGTCGTCGCGCCCAGCTCGGCGGCCAGGTCGACGTTCCGCAGCACCTTGGCCAGCGCGTACCGCCGTACCTGGCGGTCGTTGGCCGTCAGGCCGCCGTCCTTGAAGACCGGGTGCGCGAACAGGTTCGTGGTCATCATCTCGACGCGCAGGCCGGTGTCGGCCAGCGCCTTCGTGAACCGCTCCAGCACCTGGTCGCGGGTCGAGTCGTCCGGGACGACGTCGTCGTCGTGGAACGTGACCGCGGCGGCGCCGAGCTCGGCGAGCTTCTCGACAGCGTGCACCGGGTCCATCGCCGGGCGTACCGCCGTACCGAAGACGTCGACGCCTTCCCAGCCGACGGTCCAGAGACCGAACGAGAACTTGTCGTCCTTCGTCGGGGTGTAGTCGTTCATTCAGGAATCTCCTGCCATTGTCGGGATGCCGCACTGGCCTCGACCGCGGCCAGCACCCGCTGGACCCGCAGCCCGTCGGCGAACGACGGTTCCGGATCGGCGTCTTCGGCGATCGCGGTGACCAGGTCGACGACCTGATGGGTGAACCCGTGCTCGTAGCCGAGCAGGTGACCCGGCGGCCACCACGCGGCGACGTACGGGTGCACGGGTTCGGTGGCGAGGACGCGCCGGAAGCCGGCCGTCCTCGAGTCCTCGGTGGCGTCGTAGAAGTGCAGGAGATTCATGTCCTCGAAGTCGAACGCCAGACTGCCGAGGCTTCCGTTGATCTCGATGCGGATGCCGTTCTTCCGGCCGGTCGCGAACCGGGTCGCCTCGAAGACGCCCAGCGCGCCGGAGCGGAACGTGGCGAGGAAGACGGCCGCGTCGTCGACCGTCACCGGCCCGCGCTCGGTCCCCGCCGTACCGGCCAGACCCGAGTGCTCCGCGGCGACCGGGCGCTCCTTCACGAACGTCTCGAGCCGGGCGCTGACCTCGCCGATCGTGTCGCCGGTGATGTACTGCGTCAGGTCGATGATGTGTGCGCCGATGTCGCCGAGGGCGCCGGATCCGGCCTTCTCCTTGTCGAGCCGCCATGACAGCGGCGCCTCCGGATCGGCGATCCAGTCCTGCAGGTACTGCGCCCGGACGTGCCGGATGGTGCCGAGCTTGCCTTCGGCGACCAGCTGGCGCGCCAGCGCGATCGCCGGCACCCGGCGGTAGGTGAACCCGACCATCGACCTGATCCCCCTGGCCTTCGCCGCCTCCGCCGCGGCGGTCATCGCCTCGGCCTCCTCGACGGTGTTGGCCAGCGGCTTCTCGCACAGCACGTGCTTGCCGGCCTCCAGGGCTGCGATCGCGATCTCGGCGTGGCTGTCCCCCGGCGTGCACACGTCGACCAGCTGGACGTCGTCGCGGCCGAGCAGCTTGCGCCAGTCGGTCTCGGTGTCCTTCCAGCCGAGTTTCGTGGCGGCCGCCTGGACGGCCTCGGCGTTGCGGCCGCACAGTACGTTCATCGCCGGGTCCAGCGGCAGGTCGAAGAAGCGCGGCGCGCTCCGCCAGGCCTGCGAATGGGCCGCTCCCATGAACGCGTAGCCGATCAGGCCGATGCCCAGGTTCGTCATAGCTCTCCTCTTAGCTCTCGAATGCTGTGGGCAGGTACTGGTCCACGTTGTCCTTGGTGACCACCGGCGCGTACAGCTGCACCGTGCGCGGCACCTCGACCTCCACCAGGTCGCCGAGGGCCTTCTTCTGCACCAGCAGCCGAGCCAGCCGGACGCCGTCGGCGCCCTGCGTGGACGGGTAGATGACGGTGGCCTTGAGCAACGAGTTGCCGGACTTGATGTCCCGCATCACGTTCGCCGAGCCGGCGCCGCCGACCACGAAGAACTCCTTGCGGCCGGAGTTCTTGATCGCGGCCATCACGCCGACGCCCTGGTCGTCGTCGTGGTTCCAGATCGCGTCGATCTTCGGCGCGGCCTGGAGCAGGTTCGCGGCGGCCTTCTCGCCGGACTCCACGGTGAACTCGGCGGCCACCCGGTTGCTGACCTTCAGGCCGCAGTCGGCGAGCGCCTCCTTGAATCCCCGGCTGCGGTCCTGAGTCAACGGCAGCGAGTCGATCCCGGCGATCTCCGCGACCACCGCGTCCTTCTTGTCCTTCAGCTGCTGGCAGACGTACGTGCCGGCCGACACGCCCATGCCGTGGTTGTCGCCGAGGATCGTGGTCCGGGCGGCGAACGGGCTGTCGAACTCGCGGTCGACGTTCACCACCGTGATCCCGGCCTCCATCGCCTTCGTCGCGACCGGGGTGAGCGCGGCCCCGTCGAACGGCAGCAGGACGATCGCGTCGACCTTCTGGTTGATGAACGTCTCGACCTGGCTGATCTGCAGGTTCACGTCGTTGGTGCCCTCGGCGACGATCAGCTCGACGTCGGAGTACTTCTTCGCCTCGGCCTGGGTGGCCTTGGTGATCGCACCCATCCAGCCGTGGTCGGCGGCGGGGGCCGAGAACCCGATCTTGACCTTCTGGCCGGGTTCGTCGTTCTTGACCGCGGCCGGGCCGGCCGGCGCGCTGCCGGACTTCTCCTCCTCGGCCTTCGGGGTGTTGCTCGTGCAGGCGGCGAGTGCGACCACACTCAGCCCCGCGAGCACGAGGGTTCGGGCGGAACGTCGGGACATCGTTGTCCTCCTTCTAGGAGCCGGTACCGCGGCGCGCCAGCCGTTGCTGGAGGAGGACGGCGATCACGATGATCGCGCCCTTCGCCACCGACTGGGCCGAGATGCTCAGGTTGTTGAGCGTGAAGACGTTGTTCAACGTCGTGAAGATCAGTACGCCGAACACGGTGCCGACGATCGTGCCGCGGCCACCGGACAGCAGCGTGCCGCCGATCACCACCGCCGCGATCGCGTCGAGTTCGTACAACTGACCGTGGGTGGAGCTCCCCGTGGTCGTCCGCGCCATCAGCATCACCGCGGCGATCCCGCAGCAGAGTCCGGCCAGGACGTACAGCGCCACCGTGTGACGCTGGACCTTGATACCCGCCAGGCGGGCGGCCTCGGCGTTCCCGCCGACGGCGAAGGTACGGCGGCCGAAGGTGGTCCGGTTCAGCACCACCCAGCCGGCCGCGGCGACCAGCACGAAGATCCAGACCAGCACCGGGACGCCGATCAGCGAGCCGCCGAAGAAGTCGACGAACGAGTTCACCGAGATGATCTGGGTCTTCCGGTCGGACAGGATCTCGGCCAGGCCGCGGGCCGCCGCCAGCATCGCGAGCGTCGCGATGAACGGCACGACCTTGCCGTAGGCAACCAGCAGGCCGTTGACCAGGCCGCACGCCGCGCCCACCAGGAGCGCCGTGCTGACCATGAAGATCCAGTGGTAGTCGGTGGCCAGTTGCTGGGTCGCCAGCGTGGTCGCCCACACCGACGCCAGCGCGACCATCGCGCCGACGCTCAGGTCGATCCCGCCGCCGGTGATCACGAACGTCATCCCGACGCTGACCACCCCGATGACCGCCGCGAGCCGCAGGATCGTCAGTACGTTCGCACCGGTCACGAACGTGTCCCCCGCGGTGATCGCGCCGACGACGCAGAGCAGCACCAGCGCGACCACGAGCCCGAGGTTGCGGCCGAAGCCGGTGTGCAGCAGGTCGGTGGAGCGTTGGGCGGCGGGCGGCGTCACTGTTTCCTGTGTCGACGATGTCGTGCCATCCTCAATCGTCATTGGTGGCCTCACTCATCACACGGCACTTCCTTCCATCACCAGGTCGAGGACCTGGTGCTCGTCGATGTCTTGCGCGGGCCCCGTGTGGACGGCACGCCCCTCCCGCAGTACGACGACCCGGTCGGACAGACCGAGCACTTCCTCGACCTCGCTGGAGACCAGCACGATCGCCACCCCGTTGGACGCCAGCTGCCTGATCAGCGCGTAGATCTCCGAGCGCGCACCGACGTCGACACCGCGCGTCGGCTCGTCCAGCAGCAGCACGCGGCACTCCCGCAGCAGCCATCGGGCGAGCACGACCTTCTGCTGGTTGCCGCCGGACAAGTTGCGCACCGGGTGGTCCACACCCGGCGGACGCACGTCCAGCGCCTGGGCCAGCTTCCTCGCGGCCTCCCGCTCGGCGTGGTTGTTCAGGAACCCCGTGCTCGCGAACCGCCCCAGCGTCGACACGGTGATGTTCTTGAACACCGCCTCGTCGAGCAGCAGCGCCTGGCTCTTGCGTTCCTCCGGCGCGAGCCCGACCCCGGCCTTCACCGCGGCCTGTACCCGGCCGGGACGCAGTACCGCACCGTCGACACGCACGGACCCGGTCGCGGCACGCCGCGCGCCGTACACGGTCTCGAGTACTTCGGAACGCCCCGAGCCGACCAGCCCCGCGAAGCCGAGGATCTCGCCGGCCCTGACCTCGAACCCGATGTCGGCGAACTCGCCGGGGCGGCTCAGGCCGGTGACCTCGAGCACGACCGGCGCGGTCGACGGGATCTCGGTGCGCGGCGGGAAGACGTACTCGATCGAGCGGCCGGTCATCAGCTGGATGAGTTCCTTGGTCGGCGTCTCGCGCGCGTCCAGGCCGGTCGCGACGGTGGCGCCGTCCTTGAGCACGGTGACCCGGTCGCCGATCTCGCGGATCTCCTCGAGCCGGTGCGAGATGTAGATCACCGCGACGCCGCGCTCGGTCAGTCCGCGGATCACCCGGAACAGGTTGCCGACCTCCTCCGGGTCGAGCACCGCGGACGGCTCGTCCATCACGATCAGCCGGGCGTCCCGGGACAGCGCGCGGGCCATGCTGACGATCTGCTGGCCGGCGGCCGGCAGCGAGCCGACCGTGCGGTGCACCGGGATCTCGGCGTGGCCGAGGCCCTGCAGGATCGCGCGCGCCCTGGTGTTCGCCTCGTGGATCCGGCTGAAGCCGTAGCGGGCCGGCTCGTGGCCGAGAAAGATGTTCTCGGCAACGGTCAGCTCCGGGACCAGGTCGAGCTCCTGGTAGATCGCGGCGATACCGCGCTGGATCGCCGCGGTCGGGGTGTTCAGCTGGACCGGCTCGTCGTTGATCCGGATCATGCCCGCGTCCGGCTGGTGCGCGCCGGTCAGCACCCGGATCAGCGTCGACTTGCCGGCGCCGTTCTGCCCGAGCAGGCAGTGCACCTCACCGGCCCGGACGTCGAGGTCCACCCCGTCGAGCGCCCGCACACCCGGGAACTCCTTGACGATCCCGAGCATGTTCAGCAGATCGGTCATGGTGTCGCCCCGATCCGGGTCGGGTCGACGAAGACCTGGTCGAGCGAGATCTGCGCGCCGCCCCGGACGGCCGCCGCGAAGCCGAGCTCCGAGCGCACCACCCGGCAGCCGCCGCCGTCCGGGGCGATCACGCGCTCGCGGATCGCCTTCTCCAGTGGTTCTTCCAGCCACGGCCCGAGGACGGCGAAGTAGCCGCCGAGCACGAGCACGTCGGGGTTCAGGATGTTCACCAGGATCGCTCCCCCTATTCCCAGCCAGGTGCCGACGTTCTTCAGCGCGGACAGCGTCCGCTCGTCCCCCGCTTCGGCGCGCCGGGTGATCCCGGCCAGCCGTTGCTCCACGTCCAGCGACGGGTCCCGCACCGGGTCGTCGCGATCGGTTGCCTTGTGCAACAGTGCGGTCAGTCCGACAACCGTCTCCCAACAGCCGGTCCGCCCGCAGCCGCAGGTCCGCCCGGGCGGCGCGACCGGCATGTGCCCGACCTCGCCGCTGTACCCGGCGCCGCCGCGCAGCAGGTGCCCGCCGGTGACCACGCCGCCGCCGACACCGACCGCGCCGGTCAGCAGCACCAGGTCGTGGACCGACTCGTCCCGCAGTTCGGCGTACGCCGCCAGCGCCGCCAGGTTCGCCTCGTTGTCGACGTGCAAGGGGTACGACGGTTCGCCCAGGCGGCGGCGCATCTCCTGGGCCACCGACAGCTCGCCCCAGCCGAGGTTCGGCGCGAGCTTCAGGTCGCCGGTCGCGCCCTCGACGAGACCCGGAACCGCGAGGGTGACGCCGGCCGGCTGGCCGTGCCGCCCGGTGACAGCGGCGACTGCTTCTTGGACGAGGTCTGCGAACCGGTCGAGCGTCTCCGTCGGATCGAGGTGCGCGACGTCGACCGGGACGCGCTTCTCCAGGACGACGTCGCCGGCCAGGTCGAGCGCGGCGACAGCGAGGTAGTCGACGTTGATCTCGGCGCCGACACCGCAGACACCGGTGCCGTCGAGCTCGACGAGCTGCCCGGGGCGGCCGAGGGCGCGGCTGGAGTCGGCGGAGCCCTCGCGGAGCAGGCCGCGTTCGACGAGTTCGGCGACCAGGCTGCTCACGGTCGCCTTGTTCAGCCCGGTCTCCTCGGCGATCCGGGCGCGCGAGCGGGGGCCGAGGTCGCGGACGTGCCGTAGTACCACCGAGAGGTTGTTGCGCCGCAGCGAGACGTGATCGGCGGCAACACCCCGGCTTCCCGGTCGGCGGCCATCGGTCAACGTCATCGTGACACCCCCTCCCAGACTTTGTCTGTTGAGCCAACAAACTAAGTTCACGCGGGTCGGCCGTCAAGACCTCGCAACAGTCAAGTTCTTGCAGGACTTTGTCGGCGTTTTGTACGCTCGCGGAGCTTTCTCCTGCCCCGCCCCCTTTTCAGGAGCTCGCCCATGAAGATCTCTCGTCGTACCCTCCTCGCCGGCACCGCCGCGGCCGCGCTGGCCGGCAAGTCCTCGTTCGCCGTCGCGGCCAGCCCGCCGGGTGACGTCGTCGGCAAGGTCACCGTCGGCTATCAAGGCTGGTTCGCTTGTTCCGGAGACGGCGCACCCATCAACGGCTGGTGGCACTGGAGCCACAACTGGAGTCAGCCGCCCTCGCCGACGAACACGGCGATCGTCAGCTGGCCGGACGTCCGCGACTTCACTTCGACGTACGCGACGGCGTACCCGAATCTCGGCAACGGGCAGACGGCTCAGGTCTTCTCGTCGTACGACCAGCAGACGGTGAACACGCACTTCCGGTGGATGCAGCAGTACGGCTGCGACACGGCCGCGCTGCAGCGCTTCAACCCGACGGGCGGCGAAGGACCGACCCGGGACGCGATGGCCGCGAAGGTGCGGCAGGCCGCGGAACAGTACGGCCGGAAGTTCTACATCATGTACGACGCGACCGGCTGGACGTCGATGCAGTCGGAGATGAAGGCGGACTGGGTCGGGAAGATGCGGGCGTACACGGCGTCACCGGCGTACGCGCGGCAGAACGGGAAACCCGTCGTCTGCATCTGGGGGTTCGGGTTCAACGAACCGAACAAGACTTGGCCCGCGGACGTCTGCCTGGACGTCGTGAACTGGTTCAAGGATCAGGGCTGCTACGTGATCGGCGGTGTGCCGACGCACTGGCGGGTCGGGAACGAGGACTCGCGGCCCGGGTATCTGGGTGTGTACCACGCGTTCGACATGTTGTCGCCGTGGATGGTCGGGCGGATCAGCGACCTCGCGGGCGCGGACCATTACTACAACAACGTGAACCAGCAGGACCAGGCGGACTGCACCGCGCACGGCATCGACTACCAGCCGTGCGTGATTCCCGGCGATCTGCAGTCCGGCCACCGGCGGCACGGTGAGCTGATGTGGCGCCAGTTCTACAACCTGACCCGCGTGGGGGTGCAGGGCCTCTACATCTCGATGTTCGACGAGTTCAACGAAGGCAACCAGATCGCCAAGACGGCCGAGACCGCCGCGTGGGTTCCAGCCGGCTCCGGCATCCGCGCACTCGACGAGGACGGTACGGCGTGCTCCGCCGACTACTACCTCCGCCTCACCAACGACGGCGGCCGCATGTTCAAGCGCCAGACACCGCTGACCCCAACCCGCCCGACGATCCCGATGCCCGCACCAGCCGCTGGCGTGGTGTTCTACGAGCACGTCGACTACGGCGGCGCGGCGGGGGCTGCGCTGGCCAAGGGCAGCTACACGCGAGCACAACTGCAGGCCGCCGGAGTGCCGGACAACTGGGCGTCGTCCGTGCGGGTCCCGGCCGGGTGGACGGTGACGGTCTACGCCGAGGACAACTTCGGCGGCCAGTCATGGGTGCGTACGGCGGACACGCCGAACTTCGTCGCGCTCTCGCCGAACGCGAACGACCAGCTGACGTCGTGCCGGATCGCCTAGAACAGTTCCATGCTGTCGGCGGTGGCGGTGATGACGGGGTTGTCGAAGTAGAGGCGGCAGGCGATGGCGTGGCCGGAGCAGGTGAGGAGGGACGGGCCGGCGGCGTCCACGACGCGGTAGGCGACCGGGTGCTCGCAGCGTTCGACGTCGCCGACGTTCTCGCGGCCGCAGCCGAGGACGTGGCAGGTGATGGTCTCGCCGATGTTCATCAGCGTCAGGCCGTGCTCGGGACAGACGCCCCAGCCGACACCGCACGTCTGGCCCTCGTTCGCGGCCAGCCGGACCAGCTTGCCGGCGGTGACCTCGAGCCTGCTCGCCAGGTCGCGGAACGTGGTCGCGGCCTGGTCGAGGTCGCGCCGGAAGCGCCGCAGCTCGACCGAGTCCGGCATGTTCTGGGTCGCGGCGTGCAAGTCCTCCGCGAGCGTCATCGCGGCCACCGCGATCTCGTCGACCCGGACCGGGGTGTTGAACTGGCGCAACGTCGTACCGCTCGACTCCCGCGGCCGGTCCCGGACCTCGGACAGCCACTCGGGCGGCGCGGCCTCCCGCGGCTGGTCCGGGTGGATCTCACCGATCCGCTGACCCGACTGCCACTCGCCAGGTGGGTCGAGGTGAGTACTTGGTTGCGGAGAGTGACCATTGGTCCCGTTCGCCGCCGCGGTCCCGTTCGCCGGGATCCGGCTTTCCTGCGCTGTCCGCCCGTTCATACAGCCTCACTCGTCCCAGTCCCCTGTCATGCCTCGGTGGCCGATCGTGTCATGTCTGCGGTACCCACGACCAGAGGAAAAATGATGGTGTCACCCACCGCTCCCCCGCCCATGCGGACAGCAACGAACACCCCCGGGCACCAGCAGGTTTCCCCACCGGAGGGCCACCGAATCACACCGTGCGAGTTACCCAACGTAGTTTTGACATTTGCGAACGGACAGTCGTCAGACCGTCGCTGTCAGGTGTTCCCAGAGGAATTCCCGCTTGGGTTGCAGCTTGTGGCAGTCATTCTGGTCTGCACAGGCATTCGGGGCTCTGCGATACTCCGCTGGTCTACTGCTTTGACCCAGTGGGGGGTCCCGTGTCATTCCGCCCTGCTCAGTTGCTCCGGCTGGCCCTGCCCGCGGCGCTGGTCGCGGGTTCGTTGATCGTGCTGACCGGCTCGTCCGGTACGGCGGCCCAGCCCAAGCCGTACCACCCGAAGTTCAACGGGCATCGCTCCGCCGCCGCGGAGTACGAGCCGAACGCGGTGCTGGTGAAGTTCAAGCCGAAGGCGACCTCCTCGGCGCGTAGGTCCGCGGTCACCAGGGCTGGTGCTTCGGTGGCGGACACGGCGGGCGCGAACGTCGTGAAGCTCGAGGGCGACGTGCCGGCGCCGGAGCTGCTGAAGAAGGTGAAGGCGGATCCGGCGGTCGAGCTGGCCTCGCTGAACTACAAGCGCCACCTCTCGGCGACCCCGAACGACGAGTACTACGCGAGCGATCAGCGGGCGTCGTACTCGACCGTCCGCCTGCCCGAGGCGTGGGACGTGTCGAAGTCGACGGGCAGCCAGCTCGTCGCGGTACTCGACACCGGCGTCGACGCCGGGCATCCGGACCTCGTCGGCCATCTGGTGCCGGGGTACAACGCGGTGTCCAGCACGCGGCCGAACCCGGTCGACGACAACGGGCACGGCACCATGACGCTCGGCCTGATCGCGGCGGGCGCGAACAACGGCGTCGGTGTCGCCGGCGTCGGGTGGAACGTCAAGGCGATGCCGGTCAAGGTCCTCGACGCCAACGGCGGCGGGTACGACGCGGACATTGCCGAGGGCATCGACTGGGCCGTGGCCCACGGCGCCAAGGTGATCAACATGTCGCTCGGTGGACCCGGCGACAACGTGGTCCTGCACGACGCGGTCAAGCGCGCGTACGCGAAGGGCGTCGTCATCGTGGTTGCTGCGGGCAACGACGGGAGCGACGTCGTGCAGTACCCCGCCGCGTACCCGGAGGCGATCGCGGTCGCCGCGACGAATCCGGGCGGCGCCTTGACCAGTTTCAGCTCGTACGGCGACTGGGTGGACGTCGCCGCACCCGGCTGGAACCTGCTGAGCACGGGTCCGCGCGCGCTGACGCCGCCGGAGTACGTGCCGTACTGGTACTGCACTGGTACCTCCTGCTCGGCGCCCGTCGTCACCGGGATCGCGGCGCTGGTGAAGAACAAGTGGCCGACGCTCACGCCCGCGCAGGTGGCGCAGCGGCTCAAGGTGCTGGCGCGCGACGCCGGGCCGCGCGGCATCGACCCGTACTTCGGCTACGGCATCGTGGACGCGTACGCCGCGCTCGGCGGCCGGTGGGCGGCCGACTTCGCGACGAACGCACCCGACGGCAACGACGAGCCGTCGCGGGCGCTGCTGCTGAAGACGGGCTACGCGGTGACGAAGATCAGTACCGAGGGCGAGGTCGACTGGTACCGGTACGAGGCCACGACGGCAGACAAGCTCCGGGTGATCGCGCAGGGGTCGGAGTTCCACTGCAGCTACGCGTCGAACTTCGCGCCGCGGGTGGACGTGTACGACAGCAACCTCCGGTCCCTGGGGCATGCGGTGAAGCCGTACCCGACCACGCCGATCGACCCGGAGACGGGCTGCCACGAGCCCGAGTTCCTCGCCGCGACTCTCGACGTCCCGATGACCGGACCGGTGCTCTATGTTGCCGTGCGCAACGACAACGGGTCGCGGGACACCCGGGACTACACGCTGTCCATTCAGCCGACGAGCTCGCTCGTGATGGCGACTCCTGGGTCGGACTATCCGGTGCGGGACGTGCAGCCTGCCGGGTCGTCGTCGACGGCCGCCGTGACGGTGCATCCGTCGGTGACCTTTGCGCGGGATGTCGACGACGTGTCGGCGTCGACAGTGCGGCTGGTCAACGGGAAGACCGGATCGACGGTCGGGGCGACGGTTGCGTACGACGCGGCGAGCCGGAAGGCGGTGATTTCGCCGACGGTGCCACTGCTCGACGGTACGCCGTACCGGATCGTGGTGAACGGTGTGCGGGAGGCCGGCGGTGCGGCGTTGGCGCCGTACAGCAGTGTGTTCTCGACGGCTGACGTGGCGCCGCGGGCGGTGTCGCTCGATGCGTCCGGGCTGTATCTGGCGGCGAACCTGGCGTGGAAGCTGCCGCCGATGAGCGACCTCGACCAGGTGATCGTCCGGCGGAACGTGGGCAGCAGGGCGCCGACGCTCAGCACGGGGACGTTGGTGTACGCGGGCACCGGGACGGCGGTGAAGAACACCGGGCTGGCGCAGGGTACGACGTACACGTATGCCGCTTGGGTGAAGGACCGGAGCGGGAAGCTCAGTCCGGTGGCGACGACGCAGTTGCTGGGGATGCGGTCCGGGATCGCGGTGACGTCGACGTTGGTGAGCTACGGCGGGTCGATCACGGTGCGCGGGAGCACGTTGCGGATCGACGGGAAGGCGTACGCCGGGTTGCCGGTGAACGTCTACGTGCGGCCTAAGACGTCGTCGCGGTTCTCGTTGCTGGCGGCGTTGAAGACGTCGTCGACCGGGACGGTGTCGGTGGCGCACAAGCCGCTGGTCTCGTCGGTGTACATGCTGACGTTCCCGGGGAACGCGGACCTGATGGGGACGCGGACGGTCGACGTCACGGTGCAGGTCCGACCGACGATCTCCGCGGCGCTGTCGCCGTCGTCGATCCGGCTGGGTGGGACGACGGCGTTGAGTGGGTACGTCGCTCCGGCGCATGCGGGGAAGCTGGTGTATCTGCAGCAGTACGGGAACAAGGTGTGGCGGTCGATCGCGTCGGTGAAACTGTCGACGTCGGGCAAGTACGCGTTCGGCATCCGGCCGGCGGTGCGCGGTCAGATCGCCTACCGGGCGTGGTTCCCGGGCGACGCGGACCACGCGCCGGCGTACTCACCCCATCGAATCGTCACCATCAGCTGAGAGGGGCGTAGTGCAGGTCAGGGGGCGTAGTGCTGGACTGCGCCTCCTGCGGAGAGGTCTACGAGCGTGTGGGCCAGGGATTGGGCTTCGGCCAGGACTTCCGGTAGGTCCATCGTGGTGAGTTGACGGTTGCGTACGACGACCTGGCCGGCGACGAGGACTGTGACGACGTCGGAGGCGCGGACGGAGTACACGAGGGCGGCGCGGGGGTCGTGGAGCGGCTGGTTGTGGGGTGCGGAGAGGTCGAGGAGCGCGATATCGGCCTGGTGCCCGGGCTCGAGTGCACCGACGCGGCCCTTCAGACCGGCTGCCGCGGCACTCCCCCGGGTCGCGTGGCGGAGGGTGTCGGAGAGCGTCATCCACTCGGCGTCGTTCTCGCGCTGCTTCTGGGTGAGGGCGACCATGCGGATCGCTTCCCACACGTCCAGGGTGTTGTGCACCGCGGCACCGTCGGTGCCGATTCCGACGTCGACGCCGGCGGATCGTAGGCCCTTGATCGGGGTGACTTCGCCCATCGCGAGCTTGAGGTACACCTTCGGGCAGCTCGCCACCATGGTGCGATCGGCGTACCGCTCGAGGATCGGGAGATCGGCGGGGCGGATCCCGCAGCCGTGCGCGATGAGGGCGCCGGCGTCGAGTACGCCGGTCCGCTCGAGCACCTGGATCGGCGTGACACCGTGCTTGTCGAGCGAGGCCTGCGTCTGGTCGGCGGTCTCGGCGGCGTGCAGATGGATCCGCAGCCCCTCGGCGCGCGCGAGGTCCGCCGTACGGCGAAGGTCGTCGTCGGTCACCGTGTACGTCGCATGCGGCCCGAGGCTCGCGGTGATCCGCGGGTGCAGCCTTGTCAGCTGACGGGTCGTGTCGACGGCGGCGTCGATCGCCTCCTGTCCCGCGGACGAGAAGAACGTCGGCGCGATATCCGCCCGAATCCCGGCCTCGACCGCCACTGCGGCGATCTGCTCCGGATGAAAGTAGTGATCCACGAACGTGGTCACTCCCGCCAGCAACATCTCCGCACAAGCCAACCGAGCCCCCACCCGAACCCGCTCGGCCGTCAGATTCACCTCCATCGGCCAAATCCGCCGATTGAACCAGTCCTCAATCCCCAGATCCTCCGCCGCACCGCGCATCATCACCATCGGACTATGCGTATGCGAATTCACCAACCCCGGAACCGCCAACAACCCGGTCCCATCAATCACCTCCCCCACCTCATCGTCCCCCGCCACAGCAGCCCCCGCCGGCGACGCGACGGACGCCGGTGTCGTCGGTTCGATCGCGACGATTCGGTCGTCCTGGACGTAGATGTCCTGCGCTTCATCCACCCGGCACTCCCCCTGCTCGGGCACCACCAGCACGGAGACGTTGCGGATCACCAGGCGCGACATTCATCCTCCACAGGCAGGAGCAGCCAACCGACGTACTGCAGTCTCACCGATCGCCGGTCCACCTTTCCTGCGTCAAGAACTTGGCAGGTTTCTTGGCGAGATGGTGGAGCTGGAGGGCTTCTTCATCGGTTGGGGTGTGCTGTCGATGCGTCTCAGGACGCGCGTGCATCCGGACGCGTGTAGGTCAGCGCGAGGTTGCCTCGGGGGAATGATTTCACGTCGACCAGCTTCAGCTTCGTGAACTCGGTGAACAGCGGGCTGCCGCCACCGTGGGCGACCGGGCTGATCAACAGGTGGTACTCGTCGACAAGGTCGGCACGCACGAGCGCCTGCGCGAGGCGGACGCCGCCGTGCGCGAGGATCGGGCCGCCGTCCTGCGCCTTGAGCCTCGCGACCTCCGTGGCGAGGTCTCCGGAGCAGACCGTCGTCGTCTCCCAGGGGGTATCGATCGGCCTACGGGAGAAGACGACCTTCGGGATCCTGTTCATCGCGTCGGCCTCAGGGCCGTCCTGGTAGGGCCAGTGCCCGGCCATGTCCTGGTACGTCTTGGCACCCATCGCGTGCACGCCCGCGTTGCCGAGTACGCCGGCCATGTGCGCGACGAACTCCTCGTCCTCGTCGTACTCCAGGATGAAGTCTTCGGGCACGCCCGGCGGAGGCGCGCCGTAGCCGTCGAGGGACAAGCTGTTGCGGAGAATGAGGGGACGCATGAGTAACTCCTCGGGAGGTCCGGACGAGGTGTCGACCTCATCCGCGCTGACGTAGGTGTCGTCGCTACTTTGTCGGGCTTGCGTGACGTCATGCCGGCTTGGACGAACTGCCGACGACGTTCACTGGTTTTGGAACGGCCGCACCTCGACCCGCCGGTTGCAGGCCTTCGAGCCCTCAGCGGCAAGCTTGAGCGCCATATCGAGGTCGGGGGCCTCGATGATCCACAGCCCGCCGAGGTACTCCTTGGATTCCAGGAAGGGACCGTCGGTGAACACCGCCTCCCCACCCCGGTTGTCGATGACGGTGGCGGCGCCGGGCGCCGCAAGGCCACCGGCGAAGACCCAGTGTCCCTCCGCCTTGAGCCGGTCGTTGAACGCCTCCGCCGCTGAGGACGACGATCGCTCGGCGGGGTCGGCGGAGCTGGACTCATCGTCGATCACGGAAACCAGGTACTGCATCTTCATCTCCTTCAACCGTTGTGGCTCGGGGCGCCCTGGCGAGACCGCCTCTCACCCCTGCTACGAACACCTCTGCTCCGATCCGACACCGCGCCCGGAGCTCTTTCCAAAGACCTCAGGACCGCTGGTCCGGCGTGGAGGTCTCGGCAGTCTCATAAGCCTGGTAGGTACTCGTCGATCAGGGTTCGACCACGCCGTTGGTCTGGGGGCTCTTCACCAGAGGTTTGACTCCGTAGATACCAGGCGGCTGGAACATATGTTCGAATCTCCGGTACAGTGGCGGGCATGGGTGCTGATCTTCAGGGCTCGTTGCTGGATGCGTTTGCGGATCCGGCGTTGGGGTCGTTGGGTGGGCTGGCGCGGACCGAGTTGGGGCGCGGGGCCTGGGTTGACGTGCTGCCGGGGTGGTTGACGGGGGCGGACCAGGTGTATGAGCGGCTTGCGCGGGATGTGCCGTGGCAGGCGGAGCGGCGGCAGATGTACGACCGGGTGGTCGACGTACCGCGGTTGCTGTGCTTCTACGGGGAGAACGCCGACCTGCCGTTGCCGATCCTCGACGAGGCGCGGGATGCGTTGAGTGCTTACTACGCGGAGGAGTTGGGCGAGCCATTCCGGACCGCGGGACTGTGCTTCTACCGGGACGGCAAGGACAGCGTGGCGTGGCACGGTGACCGGATCGGCCGCGGGAACCACGAGGACACCATGGTCGCGATCCTCTCCGTCGGAGAGCCTCGGATGCTCGCTCTTCGCCCACGTCCCGGCGCGGCCGGCGGGCCTGTTGCCTCCACCATCCGCTACCCCCTCGGCCACGGCGACCTGATCGTGATGGGCGGCTCCTGCCAACGCACCTGGGAACACGCCATCCCCAAAGCCACCGGGCGCGTAGGCCCCCGAATCAGCATCCAGTTCCGCCCCCGCGGCGTCCGCTGACCCCACCCTCCCCGAACACACCCCTCAGCAGCCGGCTGGACGGGTGATCAGGCGGCGGTGGAGGTCGGGTGGGGTTGGTGGATGCCTTGTTTGGTGGCTATGTAGAAGCCGAGAAGGTTGATTTCGGCGGCTTCGCAGATGGTGTGGGCGGCTCTTGACCATTCGTTGTCCTGGGTGGGGAGGTGGGCGGGGCCTGGGCGCCCCAGGGCGAGGATCAGGGAGGTGCCTGGGGCTGTGCGGACGGCCGGGATGATCGGGTGCAGAGCGGTCTGGCAGAGCTCGGCGGGGGAGGGAACGGTGTGGGTAGACGCCTGCCGACGCAGCTCGACGGTGGGTGGGAGGTCGATGACTACCGTGGCTCGGTAGTGGGCGTCGGGGTCGCAGATGACGGCGGTGAGGGTGCCTCGGGTGCGGTCGCCGAGGCTGACCATCAGGTCTACGACGTCGGCGGTGCGCGCGGGGTCGGTGAGGGGCTGGTCGGTCCAGGTGGCGGGCAGGTTCTCGAAGCTCATGTCTGTAAAGATGCCGCGACTCCGACCGCCGGGCCTGGTTTTCCACAGGGCAAAGTGGCCCATGAGATCAAGGAGAGAATGGATCTCTCCAATGGGCCGCTGCGAACCTAGGCTCGACAGCATGAGACTTGGGCAGATGGTTCCGCCGGCCGGGGCGCCGCGGAAGCTGGCGATGGCGCAGTTCGCGAACTCGGTCGGTGACGGGGCGTTCGTCGTCACCTCGGCGTTGTTCTTCACCCGCGTGGTCGGGCTGTCGACGGCGGAGGTCGGCCTCGGGCTGACGATCGCCTGGCTGTTGGGATTCGTGGCCGGTGTCCCGCTGGGCAACCTCGCCGACCGCCACGGCGCACGCGGCGCGGCCGTCCTGCTCGCCCTGACCACCGCGGCGTCGGTCGCCTCGTTCCTGGTCGTCAGGAGTTTCGCCGGCTTCCTGATCGCCGCGATCGTCTACGCCTGCAGCCAGACTGGGCTCACGGCGGCGCGTCAGGCACTCCTGGCCGGGCTCGTCCCACCGGCAGAGCGAACCAGGATCCGCGCGTTCCTGCAGTCCACCGTCAACGCGGGCCTCGCGATCGGCGCGCTGCTCGGCGGCGTCGCGCTCCGCTTCGACAGCACCGCGGCGTACCTGATCGTCTTCGCGATCGACGCGCTCAGCTTCCTGGTCGCGGCCGCCCTCATCCACCGCGTCCCGCCGGTAGCGGTCAGCGTCCGCAGCGCAGGTGAGCCGAGGCTCGCAGTACTGCGTGATCGCCCGTACGCCGTCCTCGCGCTGATCAACGCCGTCATGCTGCTCTTCATGCCGCTGATCAGCCTGATCGGCCCGCTGTGGATCGTCACCCGCACCGACGCGCCGAGCTGGGTCGTCGCCTCGCTGATGATCGTGAACACGCTCGGCGTCACGCTCTTCCAGGTCCGGATCGCCCATGCCGTCAAGGATCTGCCCACCGCCGCCCGTTCGGTCCGGTACGCCGGAATCGCGATGCTCGCCGCCTGCGCCGTGTTCGCCACCACCGCCGCCGACCTGAGCCCGGCCCTCGCGGCCGCCGCGCTGGTCCTCGCTGCCGCACTCCTCACCCTCGGCGAGATGAAGCTGGCGTCCGGCGCCTGGGAGATCAGCTTCGGCCTCGCCCCCGCCGACAAGCAGGGGCAGTACCAGGGCTTCTTCGGCACCGGCCCCGCGATCGCCCGGATGCTCGGCCCCGCACTGCTCACCACGGTCGTTCTCGGCTGGGGCCCGATCGGCTGGATCGTGGTCGGAGCCCTGTTCCTGGGGACCAGTTGCGCGACTGGTCCCGCCGTACGATGGGCAGCGCGGACGAGGGCCGTCAACGAGGACGCCACGCCGTCGCTGGTAGAGGAGAACGCCGCCTGATGGAGATCCCCGGACTGGTCGAGGTCACGACGTACGACGAACTGCGCGAGATCGTCCCGCAACCGCTGGCCGCCGCGGCCGGCAAGGCCCGCAAGGAGCTGCACGACCTGGACCGGGAGTGGCTGGCGGCCTCGCCGTTCTGCCTGATCGCCACCTCCGCGGCCGACGGTACGTGCGACGTCTCCCCCAAGGGCGACCCGGCCGGGTTCACCAAGGTCTTCGACAGCACCACGATCGCCATCCCGGAGCGGGCCGGCAACCGGCGCGTCGACGGGTTCACCAACATCCTCTCCAATCCGCACGTCGGGCTGATCTACTTCCTGCCCGGCCGCGGCGACACACTGCGGATCAACGGCCGCGCCCGGATCGTCCGCGACGCGCCGTTCTTCGACGAGATGGTCGTGAAGGGCAACCGCCCGCAGCTCGCGCTGCTCGTCGAGATCGAGGAGATCTTCCACCACTGCTCGAAGGCGTTCCTGCGCTCGAAGCTGTGGAAGCCCGAGACCTGGCAGCCGGACGCGGTCGCGCCGCGGGCGCGGATCGCGCAGGCGCTGGAGCGCCCGGACGACGACCTCGCGACGCTGGAGGAGTACTACGGCCCGGCGTACGAGGAGAAGATCTACAAGGTCAAGTACTGAGCTACCGCGGCGGGCGCAGGCCGGAGTACTCCGTGGCGACGATGACACCCGCCCCGCGCGCCCTCTACGGTTTCGTACTGTGAGCACGACTGAGCAGAGCCCGACGTACGGGGCGCGCATCCGGCGCGCCCTGCTGCCGTTGCTCGTGACCGCGTTCACCGTGTTCGGGACGTTCGGCGCCTCCCGCGGTCAGGTGGACCGCAACGAGCCGGACGTGCTCATGGTCGTGCTGCTGCTGGTCGCCGGCCTGTCCCTCTACTGGCTGCGGACGCGGACGATCCCGGCGCTGTGGGCAACGATCGTCTCGACGCTGGCCTACATGCTCCTCGAGTACCCGTGGGGCCCGGTCGTCATCCCGTTCGTGATCGCGGTCTTCAGCACGATCCGCTTCGGCCACCGCCTGGCGGGCTGGGTCGGCCTGGTCACCTTGTACGTCGGGCATGTCGGCGGACGGCTGCTCCTGGGGATCAACGAGCAGGGTGTGTACCAGGTGGTCATCGTCGGCACCTGCTTCACCGTCCTCGGGTTCCTCGCCGAACTCTTCCGCGCGCACCGCGACCGGGTGATGGCCGCCGCGCGCACCCGGAAGGAAGAGGAGCTCCGCCGCGCCGGCGAGGAACGCCTGCGGATCGCCCAGGAACTGCACGACGTCGTCGCGCACCACATCTCCCTGATCAACGTCCAGGCCTCCACCGCGCTGCACCTGGTCGATCGGCAGCCGGAGCAGGCCGCCCCGGCGCTGTCCGCGATCAAGGACGCCAGCAAGGAAGCCCTGGTGGAGCTCCGCTCGATCGTCGGCGTACTGCGGCAGTCCGACGAGTCGGCGCCCCGCCAGCCGGTCGCCGGGCTCGACCACCTGGACCACCTGGTCAGCCGGACGTCACGGGCCGGCCTGGAGGTGCACAAGCTCGTCCACGGCGACCCGCGCCCGCTCCCGGCGGGGCTGGACCGCGCGGCGTTCCGCATCGTCCAGGAGTCGCTGACGAACGTCGTACGGCACGCGCGGGCGACGTCGGCGACGGTCCGGATCCAGTACGGCGAGCAGACGCTGGTGCTGCAGATCGACGACAACGGGGAATCGCTGACCGGACCGCCGCAGGAAGGGAACGGGATCTCCGGGATGCGCGAGCGCGCGACAGCCCTCGGCGGCACGCTGACCGCGAACCGCACCCCCACCGGCGGCCTGCGGATCACGGCGACCCTGCCGCTGTAGGTTTCCTGTGAATCCCGGCCCCGGCCCGGCCGCGGTGTACGGCGACGAGATCAGGGCAGGCGGACGTGGGACGGGTTGAGGTCGGCCACGCTGGAGACGCCGAGTAGCGCCATCGTCCGGCGCACCTCCTTGGTGAGGATCTCCGCCGCGCGAGCCACGCCGCGCCGGCCGCCGGCCATCAGGCCGTACAGGTACGCGCGGCCGACCAGGCAGGCGTCGGCGCCGAGCGCGATCGACGCGACGATGTCCGCGCCGGACATGATGCCGGTGTCGAGGTAGATCTCGGCGTCGCTGCCGATCGCCTTGCGGACGTCCGGGAGGATGCGCAGCGGTGTCGGCGCGCGGTCCAGCTGGCGGCCGCCGTGGTTCGACAGCACGATCGCGTCCGCGCCGGCGTCGACCACCCGGCGGGCGTCCTCGACGGTCTGGATGCCCTTCACGATCAGCGGACCGTCCCAGATCGAGCGCAGCCAGTTGAAGTCGTCGATCGTCATCGTCGGGTCGAACAGCTTGTCCAGCAGCTCGGCGACGGTGCCGTCCCAGCTGGACAGCGAGGCGAACGTCAGCGGCCGGGTGGTGAGCAGGTTCGCCCACCAGGCCGGGTGCAGCGAGGCGTCGAGGACGGTCTTCGCGGTCAGCGACGGCGGGATCGTGAAGCCGTTGCGGACGTCGCGGAGCCGGGCGCCGGCGACCGGGACGTCGACGGTCAGCATCAGCGCCTCGTACCCGGCGGCGGCCGAGCGCTTCACCAGGTCCTCGCCCGCGTCGCGGTCCTTCCAGACGTACAGCTGGAACCACTTGCGCGCGTTCGGCGCCGCGGCCGCGACGTCCTCGATCGACGTGGTACCCATCGTCGACAGCGCGTACGGGATGCCGATGTCCTCGGCGACCTTGACGACCGCGCTCTCGCCCTCGTGGTTCATCATCCGGGTGAACCCGGTCGGCGCGAACGCGAACGGCAACTCCGAGCGGCCGCCGAGGATCGACGTCCCGAGGTCGAGGTCGGAGACGTCGCGCAGGATCGACGGCTGCAGCTCCAGCTCGGCGAACAGCCGCCGGGACCGGCGCAGGCTGATCTCGGCCTCCGCGGCGCCGTCGGTGTAGTCGAACACCGAGCGCGGCGTCCGGCGCTTCGCGATCGCCCGGAGGTCCGCGATGGTCAGCGCCTTCTCCAGCCGCCGCTCGGTCGGGTTCACCGTGATCGGCTTCGGCCGCAGCAGCGGCTTCAGCTCGGACCATTTGGGCATCTGGCGGTCGGTCATCACATCTCCCGGGTGATTCTGTGGTCGGACCACACCCTACCCTGTGGTCCGACCACACGGGTAGGGTGTCCACGTGAAGAACTACGAGCTGGTCCTGCATCGGGTCGAGGCCGACCTGGCGGCGGGGCGGCTGCGGATCGGCGGCCGGCTTCCCGGGGAGCGGGTGCTCGCGGAGCAGCTCGGGATCAGCCGGCCATCGGTGCGCGAGGCGGTCCGGGTGCTCGAGGCGATGGGCGTGGTGCGGACCGCGACCGGGTCCGGGCCCGAGGCGGGCGCGGTGATCGTGGCGGAGCCGGTGTCGCCGCTGACCGCCGTACTGCGGTTGCACCTGGCAACCAACCACCTGCCGATGGCGGACGTCGTCCAGACCCGGCTGCTGCTGGAATCGTGGTCAGCGCGGGAGGCGGCGGGGCGGGAGCTCGGTGCGGACGAGCTCGAGGTCGCCGAGGGACTGCTGGACCGGATGGAAGACGTCGGGTTGACGCCTGAGGAGTTCCATCAGTTCGACGCGGAGTTCCATGTGGCGCTGTCCGGGCTCGCGGGGAACGTGCTGATCGCGGCGGTGATGGCGTCGCTGCGGTCGGCGATCCACGGCTACGTGCTGGCCGCCGTACCGAACCTGCCGGACTGGGAGGCCACGGCGGTCGGGCTCCGGGCGGAGCACCGGGCGATCCTGGCGGCAGTGCGCGAACGCGAGCCCGAGCGCGCGGCCGAGCTGGTGACCGCACACATCCGCGGCTTCTACCAGGCGGCACAGCTAGCCCCGTTCGGCGGTACGACGCAGCCCGAGCACGACGACGGCGCCGACCACCAGGTGCAGTGACGCAAGCCCGAGCTTGGCACCGGCACCGATCCCGTTGATCAACGGACTCCCGAGCGACAGCACGCAGACCAGACTCGCGACCAGAGTCCAGATCGCCCGGGCACGCGCCGTACGCCGCTCCAAGATCGCCAACAGCCCCCACCCGGCAAGACTCACCCCGACCGTCGACAACACCACAGCAACCGCCCCGACATGCTGAGTCGCGCCACCCTGCCGAGCTACCAACACGACACCGCCAACCGGCGAAAGCACCACCCAATCAGCCAGCGCTGCGAGTGCCGCGACTCCGACGACCGCGAGGCGGCTCCGGCGCGAGAGCGGCGTGGCGAACTGCTGCGTTGTCTGCGTGGGCGATGTCATCGGATTCCTCCAGAGGCTGGGGTTGGTGGACTCCACAGTCGCTGGACAGTCGCCGGCTGGGCATCGGTCGCGGGGCTGGTTGGTGGGGGCCGGAAGTTCGTGGGGGGTTCTACTTTGGTCGGTGGTGGGGTGGGTGGAGGCGGCTTAGGGTCGGGGTATGGAGGAGGTTTGCGGGGCGCGGAAGCCGGCGTGGGTGGTCGAGGCGGCCGCGGTCGGTGTGTTTGCGGTGTTCGTGGCGATGACGATCGTGGGGCGGTTGTCGGATCCGGAGCATCGTGGGCTTCTGGTGTTGGACCTTGCAGTCGGGGTGGTCGCCGTCGCGGTGGTTCCGGTGGTGTTTCGACGGCCGGTCGTGGGCGCGGTGACCCTGGCTGTGCTCGCGGTGCTGTCGCCTGCGGCCACGCCGCCGTCGACCGTGGGTACCCTGATCGTTGCGTCGCGGCGGCCGTTGCCGATCGCGTTGATGGTGGCCGGCGCGGGGACCGTCGCCCATCTGATTCAGGGCCTCTGGCAACCGATTCACGGGCTGCCGTTCCTCTGGTTCGCCGTACTGGATGTCGTCGTCCACGCCGCGTTGCTCGGCTGGGGTCAGGGCGCGCAGGCCCGTCGGCAGCTGCTCGAGTCGCTCCGGGAACGCGCCCGCAGAGCCGAGGCCGAGCAGGGGCGGCGGATCGCCGAGGCGCGCACGCTCGAGCGCACCAAGATGGCGCGGGAGATGCACGACGTACTCGCCCATCGCCTCTCGCTGCTCGCGACGTACGCCGGTGCGCTCGAGTACCGCCCCGACTCGTCGCCGGAGAAGCTCGCGAAGGCGGCCGGCGTGATCCGTACCGGCGTACACCAGGCCCTCGACGAGCTCCGCGAGGTCATCAACGTGCTCCGCGACGAGGACGTGTACGAAGGCCGCCCGCAGCCCACCTTCGCCGACCTCCGCGCTCTGGTCGACGAGTCCCGCGAAGCCGGTACGGCGATCACGTACGACGACCACGTCGCGGACCCCGCTTCGTTGCCACCGGCAACCGGCCGGACGGCGTACCGCATCGTGCAGGAGGGTCTCACCAACGCCCGCAAGCACGCCGCCGGCCGCCCCGTGACCCTGACGCTCACCGGACGCCCCGGTGACGGGCTGCGGATCGAGCTCACGAATCCGGCCACGCACCACGGCGCGCCCCTGACCCCCGGCAGCGGCACCGGCCTCGTCGGACTGACCGAACGCGTGCAGCTCGCCGGCGGCACGCTCGACCACGGGCGGGTGCCCGGTGGCGGTTTCCGGCTCGAGGCCTCGCTACCGTGGCCCGCATGAGCGAGACGCCGATCCGGGTCCTGGTGGTGGACGACGACGCGTTGGTCCGGGCCAGCCTGGAGATGATGCTCGACGGCGCGCACGGGATCTCGGTCGTGGGCCAGGCCGCCGACGGCGACGAAGTACCGGCCGCCGTCGACGCGCACTTCCCGGACATCGTGCTGATGGATCTCCGGATGCCCCGCGTCGACGGCATCGTCGCGACCCGCCGGGTCCGCGCAAGGAACAATCCGCCGGAGGTCGTCGTCCTCACCACCTTCGACACCGACGAGAACGTGCTGCACGCGCTGCGCGCCGGAGCCAGCGGGTTCCTGCTGAAGGACACTCCCCCGGCCCAGATCGTCGACGCCGTCCGGCGGGTCGCCGCCGGTGACCCGATCCTCTCACCGGCGATCACCCGGCGGCTGATGGACCGCGCCGCCACCCAGGCCGACGCGCACACGATCGCCCAGGAGAAGTTGCGGCGGCTGTCGCCGCGGGAGTACGACGTGATGCTCGCCGTCGCCCAGGGCAAGCCGAACGCGCAGATCGCCGCCGAGCTGTTCATGAGCCTGGCGACCGTCAAGGCGCACATCTCGCACATCCTCACGAAGCTGGAGCTCGGCAACCGGACGCAGGTCGCGCTGCTCGCGCACGACGCCGGGCTCGCATAAGCTCCAGCGCATGATTCGGGTGCTGCTGGCGGATGATCAGGCGTTGGTGCGGGCCGGGTTCCGGTCGTTGCTGAACGCCGAGGACGACATCACGGTCGTCGGCGAGGTGTCCGACGGCGCCGAGGCGGTCGTCGTGGCGCGCCGCGAGAAGCCGGACGTCGTGCTGATGGACATCCGGATGCCCGGCACCGACGGCCTGGAGGCGACCCGGCAGATCGGCGCGGATCCCGAGCTGGCCGACGTGCACGTGGTGATCCTGACGACGTTCGACCTGGACGAGTACGTGTTCGAGGCGCTGCGCGTCGGCGCCAGCGGGTTCCTGGTGAAGGACACCGAGCCGGTCGAGCTGCTGCAGGCGGTCCGGGTGGTCGCGCGCGGCGACGCGCTGCTGTCGCCGGGAGTGACGCGGCGGCTGGTCGCGGAGTTCGCGTCCCGGTCGCGGCAACCGCACGCGAGCAAGGAGCTCGACGTCCTCACCGAACGCGAGAAGGAGATCGTCGCGCTGGTCGGCGAGGGCCTGTCGAACGACGAGATCGCCGAGCGGCTCGTGCTGAGCCCGGCGACCGCGAAGACGCACGTCAGCCGCGCGATGATCAAGCTCGGCGTCCGCGACCGCGCGCAGCTGGTGGTCGTCGCCTACCAGACCGGCCTGGTCCGCCCCGGCTGGCTGGGTTGACCTTCCAGTCACTGGAAGCGCGAGGGTGATCGCATGATGAACCTCGCCGAAATCACCGCCGCCGTCGAGCTCGGGCGCACAGGGGACCGTGCTGGCGCCCGCACGCAATTGACCGCGCTGTGGGACAGCATCGACGACCGGGCGACCCGGTGCGTGATCGCGCACTTCCTGGCGGATGTCCAGGACGAGACCGAGGACGAGTTGGCCTGGGACCTCCGGGCGATGGAACTCGTGTCGGACGACCAGTGGCTGCCGTCGCTGCATCTCAGCCTCGCCGACGACTACCGCCGGCTGCACCAGCCGGAGCGAGCGGCCGAGCACCTGGAGGCCGCGCGACCGCACCTCGCGAACCTCCCCGAGGGTGAGTACGGCGACGTGATCAGGAGCGGTTTCGAGCACGTGGCGGACGCGCTCGCGGCCGGGAGTGTGCAACGGCTGGAGTCCAACCCGAGCAGCTGAGTACTCCGCCGGGGGTAGGCCCGTTCACTCCCTGCGGGCGACGCGGCGGACCCGTCCCGACCGGCACCCTCGAGGTATGGATGCGCTAGTCGAGGTCAGTGGGCTGACGAAGAGGTACGGCGACACTCTCGCGGTGGACGGTGTCGATCTGACGGTGCTGCCGGGTGAGGTCTACGGGTTCCTGGGGCCGAACGGCGCGGGCAAGACGACCACGCTGCGGATCCTCACCGGGCTGATCGCGCCGACGAGCGGCACCGTACAGGTGCTCGGCGGCCGTCCGGGTGAGGCCGGCGTACTGGGCAGGACGGGGTCGATGATCGAGTCGCCCGCGTTCTACCCGTACCTGTCCGGCCTCGACAACCTCCGGCTGCTGGCCGAGTACGCCGCCGTGTCGCGACAGCGGATCGACGAGGTGCTCGAGCTGGTCGACCTCGCCGATCGCGCGAGGGACCGGTTCTCGACGTACTCGCTGGGGATGAAGCAACGGCTCGGGGTCGCCGCGGCGCTGCTCAAGGACCCGGAGTTGGTGATTCTCGACGAACCGACGAACGGGCTCGACCCGGCCGGGATGCGCGACATGCGCCGGCTGATCCGCGAGCTCGGCAGCGGCGGCCGGACCGTGCTGCTGTCCAGCCACCTGCTCGGCGAGGTCCAGCAGATCTGCGACCGGGTCGGCATCATCAACGCCGGCCGGATGGTTGCCGAGCACAACGTCGAGAAGCTCCGCGGCGAGCAGGAACTCGTCGTCCGCGCCACCCCGCGCGACGACGCGCACAAGCTGCTGGCCCGCTTCGGCACCGTCCATCAGTACGACGACACGCTCCGGGTGCAGGTGGATCCGGCGCGGGCCGCCGAGGTGAACCGGACGCTCGTCGAGGCCGGCATCGAGGTCTCCGAGCTGCACACGACCGAACGCGCCCTCGAGGACATCTTCTTCGAGCTGACCGCGGAACTGACCACCGACCTCAGCACCGGGGAGGAGAAGGCCGATGTTGGGTAGCTACCGAGCCGAACTGCTCAAGCTCCGGAAGCGCTCCGCCGTCTGGGTCCTGTTCGGCGCCGGGCTGGTGCTGAGCCTGATCTTCGGGTACCTGTTGCCGTACCTCGGCTACGCCACCGGAGACGAGAACCCGCAGACCGACGGCATCCCGCGCGCCGAGGTCCTCCGCGGCATGCTGCCCGAACGCGTCGTCGACAACACGATCGGCGGCTACCCGATCTTCGCCGGCGCGCTCGCGCTGGTGCTCGGCGCGATCGTGATCGGCGGCGAGTACACCTGGGGCACGCTGAAGACCGTCCTCACCCAGCGCCCGCGGCGGCTGACGATCCTCGGCGCCCAGTTCCTCGCGCTCGGCACGATGATCGCGCTCTGGGTGCTCGGGATCTTCGCCGCCTGCGCGCTCTGCAGCATCGGCATCGCCGCCGCGGAGGACGGCCCGGCGAACTGGCCGGGCGCCGGCGATCTCGCGCAGGGCCTGGCGGGCGGCTGGCTGGTCCTGATGACGTGGTGCCTGGCCGGTGCCGTCCTGGCCGTTGCCTTCCGCAACGTCGCGCTGCCGATCGGGCTCGGCGTCGTCTGGATCCTCGGGATCGAGACGCTGCTGGCCGGCGTCGTGAGCAGCCTGCTGCCGAGCCTGGACTGGCTCTCCGACGCGCTGCCCGGCACGAACGCCGGCTCGCTCGTCTTCAGCGTGACCGGGATGGCCGCCGCCGACGCGCCACCCGGCGTGCGGGACGCGGTCGGCGGCGGACGGGCCCTGCTGACGTTGATCGGCTACTGCGCGGTGTTCGCCGTCCTCGCGGCGTGGACCACGCGACGCCGCGATGTCACCTGATCCCGGCGTGCACCAGCGCGAGCTCGCAGAACATCGCGTTCGCCCAGGAGAACCACTCACGGGTGTACTTGCGCGGATCGTCGACGTCGAAGCCTTCGTGCATCTGCCCGGTTCCGCCCGTGGTGTCGCGGAGGAGTTCCAGCAACTGCTGGCGCTCCTCCGCCGATGTGCTCGAGATGCCCTGGACCGCGAGCGCGATGTGCCAGATGTACCGCGGCGGCGTGTGCGGGCTGCCGATGCCGGCGGCCGCCGTTCCGCTGTAGTAGTACGGGTTGTCCGGGCTGAGCAGCAGCGCGCGCGTCGCGAGGTACGTCGGGTCGTCCGGGGCGGCGTACCCCGTGAGCGGGATCGAGAGCAGGCTCGGCATGTTCGCGTCGTCCATCAGCAACGACTCCCCCAGCCCGTCGACCTCGTACGCGTAGACGCGGCCGTGGACCGGGTGGTCCACCGTGCCGAACGACGCGATGCCCTCGTCGATCTCGGCCTTCAGCGCCTTCGCGCGCTCGGCCAGCGGCGCGTCCCGCAGTACCTCGGTGGCGATCTCCTGCAGGTAGCCGAGCACCACCGAGGCGAACATGTTGCCGGGCACGTTGAAGCCCAGCTCCGTCGCGTCGTCGCTCGGCCGGAACGCGCTCCACGACATCCCGGTCGGCCGGGTCAGCCGCCCGCGGCCCTCGCGGACCAGGGTGTCCGAGGGCCGGTCGTCATGACGCTGGAAGCGGTACGGCGACCGCGCCTCGTGGTCCTGCTCGACGGTCCACAGCTCCACGATCGCCTCGGCCGCGGCCCGGAACCGGTCGTCGATGACGTCCGCGCGGCCGGTGATCCGCCACAGCCGGTACGCCAGCTCCAGCGGGAAGCACAACGAGTCGATCTCGTACTTGCGCTCCCACACCCACGGCGACATCTCGGTCTCGTCGGTGACGTGACCCGCGCCGTTCGGCTCCTTGTTGAACGCGTTCGCGTACGGGTCCAGGACGACGTACTCGAGCTGCCGGTGCAGGACGCCGACCAGGATGTCCTGCAGGCCCGGATCCTCCTTGCACAGCAGCAGGTACGGGCGCAGCTGGGCGGCCGAGTCGCGCAGCCACATCGCCGGGATGTCGCCGGTGAGCACGAACGTCGTCCCGTCCGGCAGCCGCTCGGCGACCGCGGGCAGGTTCTCGGCCATCGAGCGCCGGAACATCTCCGCGATCACGTCGTCGCCGGTGGCGCGCTGCACGGCCGCCGTGGCGCGGGCGAGGACCTCGGGGTCGATCATGAACAACTACCTTTCACCGACGAGTGAGGGGTTGGGTGAGAACGTGGTGTCGAGGATCAGGCTCGCGGCGCCCATCGCGCCGACGTCCGAGCCGAGCGCCGTACCGGTGACCTCGAACGGGTGCACTGCCTGGAGCAGGAACCGTCCGGCCAGCGCGTCCCGGACGGCGTCGCCGAGGACCGGGGCGAGCGGCTCCCAATGCGGGCCGCCGAAGACGACCCGGTCCAGGTCGAGCAGGTTCGCGATGTCCTCGACCACCTTGGCGATCCGGTCGGCCAGCCGTACGACGATCCCGCGCGCGGCCGGGGCGCCGCCCGCCGCGAGCGCGCACAGCCGGACGAACGCCTCCTCGACGGCCGGCCGGTCGTCGAGGTCGATGCCTGCGGCAAGTACTCCGGCCGCGACCGCCTGCTGGACCAGGTAGCGCGGCTGGCTGGACTCGCCAACGCAACCGCGGCGGCCGCAGTAGCAGACCGGGCCGTCCGGATCGACGATCACGTGACCGATCTCGCCGACGTTGCTGGACGAGCCGCGGATCACCTCGTCGCCGACCACCAGCCCGGCGCCGACGCCGGTGCCGAGGTAGAAGAACACGAAGCTGCCGCCCTGACCGGCCCACTTCTCCGCGGCGGCCGCGGCGGTCACGTCCTTGTCCATCACGACCGGCAGCCCGGTCCGCTCGCCCAGCGCGTCACGGAGCGGGACCAGGTGCCAGGTGGACAGGTTCGGCGGGTCGACGACCACACCGCGCTCGACATCGATCGGCCCGGGCGCCGCGATCCCGACGCCGGTGACGCGGTCGCGGGCCGCGCCGGCCTCGGCGATCACTTCCTCGATGGTCTTCGCGATGCCGTCGATCAGCAGGTCGGGGTCGTCGGCGTACTGGTCGACCGGCCGCCGGGCGACCATCTCGCCGGTGAGGTCGAGCAGGACGACCGTGACGACGGACGGGTCCAGGTGGACGCCGACGGAGTACCGGCCGGTGGGTTCGAGTTCGAGCAGGGTCCGCGGTTTGCCGAGACCGGCGCCGCGCAACCGGCCCGCCTCGCGGACCAGGCCCGCCTCCAGCAGGCGGCGGACGATGTTCGAGATCGCCTGGCCGGACAGACCGGTGACCTCGGCGAGTTCCACCCGGCTGAGCTGGTCGGAGCGGCGGATCGCATCGAGGACGACCGCGTCGTTGAACCCTCCGACGCGATCGAGATTCGTCCCCCGTCTAGCCATTCGGGTCGGCACCCCACGGCTGGGACCAGTCGTAGCGGAGCGTCTCGCCGGAGGCCCGCCAGGTAGTGGGTGTGGTGTTCACCAGCCAGTCGGCCGGCTCGATCCCGCCCGGCGTACCGCCGTCGAGCGCGAGCCGGATCCCGTCCCGGAGCGCACGGTCCGTGCGGTCGGTCCGCGCGGCCGGATCGATCGACAGGAACAGCGCCGTACCGGACCGCGCGACCAGGTCGAGGAACCGCTCGTTGAGCTCCCACGGTGTCTGCGGGGTGCAGGGCACGCAGTCGGCGTCGACGGTGAAGAACCGGTTGTGCTGCGACAGCCGGAACGCCAGCGTGTTGACGCCCATCTTCCGGGTCCGCTCCCAGTCCCGGCCGGAGGTGTCGTCACCGGTCCGCTGGACGTCGACCAGCCCGGCGGCGAGGTGGCCGACCGTGTTGCAGCCGATCAGTACGACGCCGTCCGCCGCGGCCCGGATCTCGCGGTAGAACGCCAGCACGATCTCCGCCGTGGTCCGCGACGGGTCGTGGAACTGCCAGCCGTCGTCGGTCAGCCGCGACCCCATCGCGGGCCCGAACCCGCCGAACACGTCGTACGTGCTGAAGTCGTGCTTGACCAGCTCGAAACCCCACTCCTTGAACCGCCGCAGGTCCGCGCGGACGCCGTCGAGCACCTCGGGGTACGACGGGTCGAGCGCGCGGCCCGGCTTGTCGTGCGGGCCGTTGGACGCCCGCGGTCCGGGCTCGCGTACCAGCAGCGGGCGGAACCACAGCCCGGGGCGCGCACCGATCGCCTTGATCGCGGCCGCCGTACCGGCCAGGTCGTCGAAGACGCCGGGCGTGCCGCGGTCCCAGGGGCCGCCGGAGGCGATGCCGCCCGGGTACCAGCCGTCGTCGACGACGCTGAACGGCTTCACCGGGTGGCCGTCGGCGAGCTCGACGATCGTGGCCGCGTCCTGGAGGACGGCCTTCTCGTCGAAGTTCTCGCCGTACGCGTAGTACCAGTTGTTCGCGCCGACTACAGGTCCGGCTACAGGTCCGGCTACAGGTCCGGCTACAGGCCCGGTTATCGGCGCGGGCTCAGGTCGCGCCGATAACCGGGGGCTCAGGGAGGCGACCGCTGCGTTCAGGGTCTGCCACGGGGTACCCGCGTCCTCGAATCGTCGCACGACCGCCGCTGTCAGCGTACGACCGTCCAAAAGTGTGGGACCGCCGCCGTTGCGCAGGTCGAGCCAGAGCGTGAAGCCCTCGCCGTCGACGGTCCACGCGCAGAACGCGTTCGGCTGGACGTCGACACCGGCGCCGGTCGTGGCGCCCGTCCGCGGGTCGTGGGCCAGGAAGTACCACGGCAGCAGCCGCTCGGGTTGCTGGTGCCGCCACTGCAGGTCGCCGTACGAACGCTCCCAGGCGTCCCCGAGGATCAGCGCCTCGGCCGGGAGCTTCTCCGCCCAGCGCAGCGCCACCCGGGAGACCCGCGCCGCGGTCACCTCGACGGCGCCGTCGTGCCACCCGATCGTGGCGCCGGCGGCCGACCAGGTCCCGCCGGAACGGGTCGCCGTACTCAGTCCGTCCGAGGGGTCGGCCTGGACGAAGACAGCGCTCGGTTCTCTCACCTGACTCCCTCGGGGTTAATTTCCCCAGGGACTTTAGTTAGTGCCTGAGGAGCCGGTCAAGGCGGCAAGTGCGGCCACCAGGCGGTCGACGTCCGACTGGTCGTTGTACGGCGCGAGCCCGGCGCGGACCGCACCCGCCGGGCCGAGACCGAGGTGCCGGGCCGGCTCGTAAGCGTAGAACGAGCCCGCCGGAGCGTTCACGCCGGCCTTGGCGAGCTGCTCCGCGACGGCGGCCGGGGTGTGCCCGTCGAGCGTGAACAGCAGCGTCGGCGTGCGGCTCGCGGCACGCCCGTAGAGCGTGAGGCCGGGGATCGCCCGCAGGCGGCGCTCCAGGTCGTCGTGGAGGCCGTCCTCGTGCTCCTCGACCAGTTGGAACGAGCTGACGAGCCGCTCGCGGCGGGTGCTGCCGGAGCCGCCAAGGCCGGCGATGAAGTCCACTGCGGCCGTCGTCCCCGCGAGAAGCTCGTACGGCAACGTGCCGAACTCGAACCGCTCCGGTACGACGTCCGTCGACGGCAGCAGCTTGTCGGGCCGCAGCGTCTCGAGCAGCTCGGGCGCCGCGGTCAGGGCGCCGAGGTGCGGGCCGAAGAACTTGTACGGCGAGCACGCGAAGAAGTCGGCGTACCGCGCGTCGATCGCGGCGTGCGCGGTGAGGTGGACACCGTCGACGTAGATCAGGCCGCCGGCCTCGTGGACCTGGGCGGCGATCTTCTGCGTGTCGGGGCGGGTGCCGAGCAGGTTGGAGGCGGCAGTGACCGCGACCAGGCGGGTGCGGTCGGTGAGCAGCGGCGCGATGTCGTCCAGCTCGGAGGTCTCGGGGTCGAACCCGAGCCACCTGACGGTCGCCCCGGCAGCCTCGGCGGCCTGCACCCAGGGGCGGACGTTCGCGTCGTGGTCGAGCCGGGTGACGATCACCTCGTCGCCCGCGGACCACGTCTTGGCGAGCGTGCGCGAGAAGTCGTACGTCAGCTGCGTCATGCTGCGGCCGAACACGATCCCCTGCGCGGTGGTGCCGAGCAGGTCGGCCATCGCCTCGCGGGCGCCGACCACGATCTCGTCCGCGCGGCGCTCCGCGGCGGTCAGCCGGCCGCGGTTCGCGAGCGCCGACGTCATGGTCCGCGCCACCGCGTCGGCGACCGCCTGCGGCGTCTGTGAACCACCCGGGCCGTCGAAGTGCGCCGCACCCTCGTCGAGCGCGGGGAATTGCTTCCGAACGGCGACCACCTGGAAGGAACTCATGAGCGTCATCCTCCCTCACCCCTGACAGCAGCCGCCACCGCGGGTCCGCGGACGCCGTGCCCGAATACGGATAAAAATGCGCGAACTGCCGGCGATGTAGTGCAGGATGTCAGGAGTGAGCACGGCGACGACTCCTGACAGCACTCCCAGCGCCCCGGTCCGGGCCTGGCTCCCCACGATGCTGGTCCTGGCCGCGATCTGGGGCTGCAGCTTCCTGTTCATCTCGGTCGGCGTGCGCGAGCTGCCGCCGCTCTACCTGGCGCTCGGGCGGGTGCTCGCGGGTTCCGCCGTACTGGTCGCGATCCTGCTGGTGAAGCGCGAGCCGCTGCCCCGGGACCCGCGGCTGTGGGCGCACTCGTTCGTGGTCGGGGCGATCGGGTCGGCGATCCCGTGGACCCTGTTCGGGTACGGCGAGGAGCGGATCCCGTCACTGCTCGCCGGGATCTGGAACGGCATCACCCCGTTGATCGTGCTGCCGATCGCGGTGCTGATCTTCCGCACCGAGACGTTCTCCGCGCAGCGCGGCTTCGGCCTGCTGATCGGGTTCCTCGGCATGCTCGTGGTGCTCGGCGCCTGGCGCGTGCAGGGCGGCGCGGACCTGCTCGGGCAGGCGCTGTGCATGCTGGCCGCGTTCTTCTACGGGCTCGCGATCCCTTACCAGAAACGGTTCCTGGCCGGTACGGCGTTGTCCGGGACGGCGCTGTCCGCGAGCTTGTTGCTCTGCGCAACGGTGCAGCTGGCGATCGTGGCGCCGCTGGTGACCCTCCAGGCGCCGCCCGCGCCG
The DNA here is from genome assembly GCF_040254265.1 of Kribbella sp. HUAS MG21. Taxonomy (GTDB): domain Bacteria; phylum Actinomycetota; class Actinomycetes; order Propionibacteriales; family Kribbellaceae; genus Kribbella. The sequence continues at coordinate 5,850,573 of NZ_CP158165.1, read as the reverse complement.
TGGTCGCTGTCGGTGGAGGTCGTGCTGAGCGTGCTTGCGCTCGGCGCGCTGGGCAGTGGGCTCGCGTTCGTGCTCAGCATGCGCAACATCCGGCTGATCGGCGCCAGCCGCTCGTCGATGGTCACGTACCTGATGCCGGTCTTCTCGATCCTGGTCGGCGTGATCGTCCTGCACGAACACATCACCTGGTACCAACCGGTCGGCGGCCTCGTCGTCCTCCTCGGCGTCGCCGTCTCCCAAGGCCTCCTCAACCCCCTCCGCCGCAAACCCCCGGTCCCCGCCGAAGCACCCGCCACCTGACCACGGGACCGCCCTTGCCCACCCAGCTGGAGGGTTGCCCCCTCATATTTTCAGTGGGCAACCCTCCAGCTCAGTGGGCGCCCACTCGAGTGGAGGGTTCGCCGGACCGGGGACGCGGCGCGGGACGGGTCAGGACGCTGCGCGGGGCGGTCAGGACGCTGCGCGGGGGCGGTCAGGGGGTGCCGCGGGGCGGTCAGGGGGTGCCGCGGAGGTTCGGTACGGCGGCGATGAGGACGGCGGCCAGGGCCAGCAGGGTACCGGCGACGACCGGGGTGGTGACTGGCTTGTCGGCGACGGGCAGGAAGACGTCGATGAACAGGCTGGCGATCAGCTGGCCGGCGATGGTGCCGAGGCCGAGGACGAAGACGCCGACGACCCGGACCACGGCGGCCGCCGCGCTGATGAAGATCACGCCGCAGGCGCCGCCGAGGTACAGCCAGGGCTCGTTCGGGAGCGCGTTCGGCACGCCGCGGACGGCGAGGTCGACGAGGAAGACGAGCAGGAGCGCGACGAAGCCGACCAGGAAGTTCACCACGCCGGCCGCGACCGCGCCGTACGCGTCCGAGGAGGCGGTCCGGGCGACGCGGCCGTTGATCGCCTGCTGGACCGCCGTACCGACTCCGGCGAGCGCGGGCAGGACCGCGAGCACGAGCCCGTCGGGGTGACTCAGCTGTTCGGACACCGCCAGGCCGACCGCGACCAACGCGACCAGCGCGCCGACGATGCGTACCGCGGTGAGCGGCTGCGGCCCGGCCGGACCGAAACCGAGACGGTCCATGGCGAGGCTACTGATCGCCTGCCCGGCCACACCCGCGACCAGGAACACCGCCACGCCGATCACCGACACCGTGATCGACTGCGTGGCCACCAGGAACGCGCCCGCGACCCCGCCGATGCACTGCCACCAGCGCAGGCCGCCGTACCCCCGCATCGGCGTCCGGATCGCGCGCCAGACGTTGCCGAGACCGCGCCGTACCCGCGGCACGAGCGCCGTCGCGACCAGCAGGATCAGCAGGCCGGAGCCGAACGAGATCAGCGCCGCCGGGATCCCGTCGCCGAGGAGGCCGCCGAGCTCGCCGTTCAGCCGTGACTGGACCGCGACCAGCATCCCGATCCCGAAGGCGGAGACGAGGCCGACGAGGTGGTGCTGCCGGGTCGAGCTCTCCGGGCGGGTGGCGGTTGTTGTCACATCACTATCATGACCGTTCGGCCGGTAGCGCCTGACAGCGGGTCCGCATCATGAGCGGCGGATCATGAGCGCCGGATCAGCGCCAGGTACATCGCGTCGGTGCCGTGCAGGTGCGGCCAGAGCTGGACGTCCGGCCCGTTCCCCAGCTCCGGTACGCCGGGGAACAGCGGCCGCGCGTCCTCGAGGGTCGCGTCGTCGCGCCGGGCGAGGACGGCGTCGACCACCGCGCGGGTCTCGTCCGGGTGCGGCGAGCAGGTCACGTACGCGACCACGCCGCCCGGGCGCGCCGAGGTGATTGCCGAGTCCAGCAGCGCTTCCTGCAGCGGACGCAGCTCCTCGACGTCCTCCGGCGTACGGCGCCAGCGCGCTTCCGGACGGCGCCGCAGCGCGCCGAGGCCGCTGCACGGCACGTCGGCCAGCACCCGGTCGAACGAGCCCGCCGGCCAGGTCGGCTTCGTCCCGTCGCCGACGAGCACCTTGTGGTCGCCGGCGATGGCACGCAGGTTCTGCCGGACGAGGTCCGCGCGGTGCTTGAGGGGCTCGACGGCCGTCAGCTGACCGTCCACCAGCGACGCGAGCAGCGCGGACTTGCCGCCGGGGCCCGCGCACAGGTCGAGCCAGTTAGCGTCGTCGCCGTCGACTTTCGCCGACGCCAGCGCGATCGCGACCAGCTGCGAACCCTCGTCCTGGACGCCGGCACGCCCGGTGGCGACGGCCGCGATCCGGCCCGGATCGCCGCCACCTTCGAGCACCGCGCCGTACGGCGACCACGGTGCGGGCGTCGCACCGGCCGCGACCAGCTCGTCGACATCGGACAGGCCCGGCCGCGCCACCAGGGTCACCCGCGGCGGTTCGTTGTCCGCGGCAAGCAACGCCTCCAGCCCATCTGCCGCCGCGCCGCTGTCCGCCGCGCCGCTGTCCGCCGCGCCGGACGGCTCCGGCCGGCCGCCTGCCAGCGCGCGGTCGAACGCTTCGATCACCCAGCGCGGGTGTGCTTCGGCGATCGCGAGACGACCGAGGCGGTCCTCGCCGATCGCCGGAGCGACCGCGTCGATCCACTGGTCGAGGGAGCGCTGGCTGATCTTGCGGAGTACGGCGTTGACCAGGCCGGTGCGTTTCTGGCCGAGCTCGGAGCGGGTCAGCGTGACCATCTCCGACACCGCGGCGTACGAGTCGACGCGCATGTTCAGGAGCTGGTGCGATCCGAGGCGGAGCAGGTCCAGCAGCTCGGGATCCAGATCGTCGAGTGCGCGCGACACGCTCCGCGCCAGGAAGGCGTCGTACGTGCCCTGCCAGCGCAGCGTCCCGTGCACGAGCTCGGTACAGAACGCGGCGTCGCGTCCGCCGAGCCGCGCTTCGCGGAGTGCTTTGTTGAGGGCGAGGTTGGCGTAGCCGCCCTCGGCCGTCACCTGGCGGATCACCTGGTACGCGACCCGCCGTACCCGGTCCGGCCGCCGCTGCGGCGCCCGGTTCCGGGGCGTTCTGTCGGTCACGCGCTCGGCCCCAGTAAGTCCTCGTCAGTGAGGCGGACGCCGCGGGCCCAGTCGGCGGCTGCCATCGGCTTCTTGCCCTGCGGCTGGACGGTGACGAGCTCGACCGCCTTGCTGCCGGTGCCGACCGTGACGCTCGACTTGGTCGCGCGCAGCTCGCCGGGCTTCAACTCGTCGTCGGTCAGCCGTACGGCGAGCACCTTGAGCCGCTCGCCGCGGAACGTCGTCCAGGCGCCGGGCGCCGGGTTGCACCCGCGCACCAGCCGGTCGACGCGCTGTGCCGGCGCGGTCAGGTCCAGCTCGGCGTCCTCGACGTTGATCTTCGGCGCCAGCGTCACCCCGTCGGTGGGCTGCTCGCGCGCCTCGAGTACGCCGGCCTCGATCCCGTCGAGCGTGTCCACGAGCAGCTTCGCGCCCGAGACCGCCAGCCGGTGCAGGAGGTCGCCGGACGTGTCCTCGGGGCCGATCGGTTCGGTGAGTACGCCGTACACCGGGCCGGCGTCCAGCGCCTTGACGATCCGGAACGTGCTCGCGCCGGTCACGTCGTCGCCGGAGATGATCGAGTGCTGCACCGGGGGGGCGCCGCGCCACGCGGGCAGCACCGAGAAGTGCAGGTTGATCCAGCCGTGCCGCGGGATGTCGAGCGCCGCCTGCGGCAGCAGCCCGCCGTACGCGACGACCGGGCAGCAGTCCGGCGCGATCTCCCGCAACCGGGCCAGGAACTCCGGGTCGCTCGGCTTGACCGGCTTGAGGATCTCGACCCCACCGATCTCCTCGGCGTACTGCGCCACGGGCGAGGCGACGAGCTTGCGCCCGCGCCCGGCCGGCGCGTCCGGCCGGGTGACGACCCCCACGAGCTCGTGGCGGCTGGCAACGATCGCCTCCAGCGCGGTGACCGCAGGCTCCGGCGTACCGGCGAAGACGACCCTCACAATCCGAATCCGTTCGTCGGGTGGGGCGAGACCTTGATCTGGGGTGGGCCGCCGAGGCCGGACCAGTCGGCTTCGCGGATCGCCTTCATCGCCTGCTTGCGGGTCTCGCGGTCGAGCCGGTCGACGAACAGGATGCCGTCCAGGTGGTCGGTCTCGTGCTGGATGCAGCGGGCGAGCAGGTCGGAGCCCTCGATCACGACCGGGTCGCCGTACATGTTGAAGCCCTTCGCGATCACCGACTGGGCGCGGCGGCAGTCGAAGGTCAGCCCCGGGATCGACAGGCAGCCCTCGGGGCCGAACTGCTCGTCGGCGGACAAGGTCAGCTCGGGGTTGATCAGGTGCCCGAGCTCGCCCTCGACGTGGTACGTGAACACCCGCAGGCCGACGCCGATCTGCGGCGCGGCCAGGCCGGAGCCCGGCGCGTCCTGCATGGTGTCGGTGAGGTCGGCGACCAGGCGGCGCAGCTCGGCGTCGAAGTCGACGACCGGCTCGGCCTTGGTGATCAGCACAGGGTCGCCGAACAGACGGATGGGTTGAACCGACACAGACGCTCCACACAGGTTCCACGGACCGGGACCGAGTCAGTCTAGTTGGCCCGCACGGTGGATTCCCGGCGGGAGGGGGCTGTGGTTTGTTGCCACAAGCACATACTGTGGTCCCAGGCGTACCCTCAGTCACTACCGTCACACGCCGCTCGGGAGACCCAATGCTCACAGCAGCACGGGGGGCAACTCTGGTCCTCCTGGGTGCACTGCTAGCCCAGGCACCCGCCCCCGCCCACGCCTACCAACCCCGCAACCCCGAACACCGCCACCCCACCCCCGCCGCGCCCACCTACGTACCAACCCCGGGCGCTACCGCCCCCACCTCGGCCCCGTCCTCGGGCGCCCCCTCGGCCCCTACCTCGGACGCCACCTCGGGCGCCACCTCGGGCACTGCCGCGCCCACTTCCGGGCCGACCTCGGTGCCGGCTGGGGATCCTAGCTCGGTGCCGAGCGGTGGGCCGAGTTCGTATCCGACGACGACGCCGTCCTCCAGCCCGGGGGCGTCGCCTACGCCAACCACCACCAGCAGCCCGGGTGGGGCTCCGGTTGCGCGGTCGTGGAGTGAGGTGGTGAAGCAGGTTACGGACACGTCGCCGGGTGACATGCAGTTGCGGTCGGCGGACGAATCCGCGCAGGCTGCGTCGATGCTGCGGTGCTTCAAGCTGGACTCGGAGAACTACTGCCTCGGCCTCGGCTTCGTCGCCCAACTGCCGACCGGCGCCGACCGGCACGCACTGATGACCCAACCTAGCCTGCGCGCCGCCGACACAGGCGCCGTCGACGCCGAGCAAGACATCCCGACGGGTGACCTGACCCCCGCCGCGTTCGTAGCTCAGCGTGCCGCGATGCCGAAGAGCCAGCGCGTCACCGCGGAACTCGACGAGATGCAAGCCGCCTGGAACGGCCGCACCAAGGCCCGCGAACTCCGCCAACTCGCCGAAGCCAACACCCCACCACCCAACCCCCAGACCCCTGAACCCACCCCGACCACCCCGAGCACCCCGAGCACCCCGAGCAGCCAGAGCAGCCAGAGTCCGACCGGCGCCGCCGGCCCGACCACCCCATCCGCCCCGACCACAGCCACCCCAGCCACGTCGTCCGCTCCGACTGACACGCCTGCCCCGACCGGCACGACCACCCCGAGTGGCACGTCCACCCCGACCGGGGTGCCGACGCGGACCGTGCCCACGGTGGGTACCTCGACGCCTGTGCCCTCGCAGACTCCGGTGGCTCCGGTTGCGCCGCCCGCGTCGGCGTACATCATGAAGGGGTACCAGACCTCGCAGGAGAAGGGGTACTGGTGCGGTCCGGCGACGTTCCAGTCCGTCGACTGGGCGGACGACAACCAGAAGGACACCCAGGCGTCCTGGGCGAAGGACCTCGGCACCACGACCTCCGGTACGGCGATCTCCGCGATGGTGAAGCAGACGAACCTGAAGACCGCCTGGCCGAAGTCCGCCGGCACCTACATCGTGCAGAACGTCTCGAACTGGAACACCAAGACCTTCTTCACCGTCCACCAGAAGCACCTCGGCGTCTACAAGGCCCCGGTGATCGAGCACACCCAACTGCTCAAGCGGTACTTCCCGTACCTCGCCTTCAACCACAGCGGCCACTACCAGGTCGGCCGCGGGTACGACACCGCGAAGGGCACCATCGCGATCTTCGAGGTCTTCAACGAACGCCGGTTCAACAGCCGCGGCAACGTCACCGACGGCCCGAAGAACATCCCGGCCAGCGCCCTGTTCAACGCCACCCTGGCCAACTCGTTCCAGAACATCGGCCTGTGATGCGTCGCCGTACCGTTGCCCTAGGCACCCTTGTCCTGCTGCTGGCCGGCTGCTCGTCGACAACCCCGGACAGCACGCCCGCGCCCACGCAGACCCCGAGTCCGTCGGCCTCCACCCCGGGCCGGCCGACGGACACCGGTACGGCGTTGCCGGTGTGGGGGAAGGTGTTGCGGCAGCCGGTGAACGGGCAGCACCTCGTCACTCGGCAGCGCAAGTACGTCGTCACGCGCGGGAGCGACGAGGCCGGTACGACGACCATCACGGACCGCGGCACTCAGAAGGTCGTCGTACGGCATGTCCCGGCGTCCGGGTTCGTGGCCCAGTCCCCCGTCGTGATCGATGACCGGTGGGCGCTGGTCGAGGACATCCGCTCGGAGGGGCCGGATCCGCAGATCAGGATCGTCCGCTACGACCTGACGACCGGGAAGGCGAGTACGCCGAGCGGGTTGCCGCCGGTGTCCGAGCCGGAGATCGGCGCGTACGACGGGACGTTCGCGTACAGCTCCACCGACGCGAAGAACCGGTCCTGCCTGATCGTCGCCGACCTCGCAACGCTGAAGTCCCGCAGCGTGACGTGCGTCGCGGCACCCGGGTACGTCGCGGACCCGGTCGTCTCGGCGGACAGCGTCACCTTCAGCGAGATCGTCGCGCCGGAGACCGCCCGCCGCTGCAAGCGTGTCCTCACAGCCGCACTCTCCGGCGGACCGGCGAGACCGGTGCCCGCAGCAACGAACTGCATCCAATGGAGCGGCGCGACGATCAAGGGCGCGACCGTGTGGTCAGAGGTCGGCGCGGCCGATCCGGACCAGTACCAAAGCAAGGCGTACGTCCGCGAGTCCGGCGACTCCCCCGCGCGCCCACTCGGCAGCATCGTCACCGACACCATCATTGCCTGCAGCAACTGGATCCTCTGGGAGACCAGGACAATCGCCCCCGCCGGCGAGGAAACCTACCAAATCCACCGCTGGCGCCCCGGTCTCCCCACCCCCCAACAACTGTACGCCGCCCAACCCGGCGTCGCCCTCTCACCGATGACCTGCCAAAACAACACGATCTACGTCGAGGCGGCATACCTAACCACCACCCCGACCTACACCGAAACCATCGCCGCCACCCTCTGACGCAACCGCCGCCGACGGCACACGGCGGAGGCGGGGGCGCGTGCGCGGAGTTGTCAGATGGGGAGGCCGCGGGCGCGGAGGTGCTTGCGGAGGTCCACGGCACCGGCGAAGAGCTCCGCGTCGAGGCCGACCGCGCGAGCCCCGTCGACGTTGTAGGCCATGTCGTCGGTGTAGAAGGTCCGCGCCGGATCCAGGTTGAAGCGCTCGAGCAGGATGCGGTAGATCTTCTCGTCCGGCTTCACGGTCTGCTCGACGCCGGACACCACCTCACCGTCGAACCGCGTCAGGACCGGGAACGTCTCCTTGGCGATCTGCCACTTCTCGCCGGAGAAGTTTGTCAGGGCGTACGTCGGCACCCCGGCGTCCTGCAGGTCGGTCAGGACCGCGGCGGTGTCTTCGAAGACGCCGCGGACCATCTTCAGCCAGCCGGTGTCGTACGCCTCGATCCACTCGGCGTGTTCGGGGTGCAGGGCGGTCAGTTCGGCGACTGCCTCGGCCCACGGCCGGCCCTCGTCCTGCTTGTGGTTCCAGGCGGGGGTCGCCACGTTGGTGAGGAAGTGCGTCCGCGCCTCCTCGTCCGGGATCAGTTCGGTGTAGAGGTACGTCGGACTCCAGTCCAGCAACACCCCACCGATGTCGAACACCACCGCGTCGATCGTCCGCTCACTCATACCCGCAACCCTACGAGACCCCGCCTACGGGCCCGCGCCTCCGGTTGCCGCAGTACGGCCGGGTCGGGGAGGATTTTGCGCCCGATCCGGGAAGGAATCCTCCCCAGGTCGACTGCGTCATGCGGTCGCCGCGTTCGCCTCGGCGCGGGCGTGCAGGGCGGGAGCCAGCGCGTACTGGCCGATGAAGATCGCGACGCCCAGGACGGCGCAGCCGAGCCAGGTCACGGTCGGGCCGAACTGCTCGAGCGCGTTGGCACCGGCGAGCGGGCCGATGACCGTGCCGACGCCGAACGCCATCCCCGACAGGCCCATGTAGCGGCCACGCAGGTCGACCGGGGCGAGGTCGGCGAACACCGCGCCGATGACCGCGGCGAACCCGATCTCGCCGAGCGTCCAGACCACGACCGACAGGCCGTACCCCCACCAGTCGTGCACGACCGCGCCGAGGCCGAAACCGAGCCCGACGACCAGCATCGAACTCGCGAGCAGCTTCGGGCGGTCGAGCTTCGCCATCCAGCGGCCGAGGAACGGCTGCGCGAGCACGATCACCACGCCGTTGAGCGCGATCACCAAGCCGTACGTGCGCGATGACAGGCCGTCCTCCGACATCGCCAGCGGCAGGGTCGAGTAGCCCTGCATGTAGATCGTCGCGTAGCCGATCTGGATCAGGATCATCAGCAGGAACACTGTGTCCCGGACGACCACCGGCAGCAGCGACCGGCCGACCGCGTCGGGCTCCGGGGCCGGGCGGCTCTCCGGCACCATCGCCCAGATGACCAGGCCGGCGATCACCGAAGTGCCCGCGTTCACCCAGAACAGCAGGCTGTACCCGAGCGAGGCCAGGACTCCGGCGCTGACCGTCGAGACGGAGAAGCCGAGGTTGATCGCCCAGAACAGCAGGCCGTACGCCCGGACGCGCTCCGTCGGCCGCAGCAGATCCGCGACGGTGGCCTGTACGGCGGGCCGGAACAGGTCGCCGAGCAGACCGACGAGGAACGCGCTGACCCAGATCAACGCCATGGCGCGGGCCGACCCGAGCAGGATCAGCGCGCCGCCGGTGCCGAAGAAGCAGATCAGCATCGTCAGCCGGCGCCCCACCCGGTCGGCCAGGAAGCCGCCGACGAACTGCGCCACCACGCTCCCGGCACCGACGGCGGCCGCGACCGCGCCGGCCATCCCTACGGTGAGCTGCCGGTCCTGGGTCAAGTAGAGGACCAGGAAGGGCTGGACGAAGCTGCCGAGCCGGTTGACCAGCTGGCACACCCACAGGGCCCAGAACGCCCGCGGCAGGGCTGCGGAGCGGGGCGTGTCGACGGCGGTTGCGCTCATGGGGTCAACTGTCCGGGACCTGCGGGGGTGTTGTCGACGATTAGGCTCAGGGCTAATCTTGGCGGGTGATCACGATCAGGCTCACCGCCGGGGACATCGGCCGGATCCGGTTCGCGCTGTCGCCGGTCTGGGAGATCGTGACGAGCGTCCGGGCGTTGAGCAACAACACCGCGCGCAGCGTGCACGGGCCTTGGCTGCAGAAGGTCCGGCCGGCGATCGAGGGCGACGACCTGACGTTGCTCAGGGCCCTCATCCCGCCGGTCGGGTACATCCCGGACTTCCTGACCCCGGCGCCGCCGCGCCGGTCGACGAGCCTGGAGTCGGGGCTCGCGGCGATCGCCGGGACGCCGTACGACCTGGTGGCCGACGAGCTCGGGAAACTGCACACCGACACCCCGCACCCGATGCTGCCCGGCCTGATCGCGCGGCCGGCGCGGGCGCTGGAGCTGATCACCTCCGCGATGGAGTCGTACTGGCGGCGGGCGATCGAGCCGGACTGGCGGCGGATGCGGGCGCTGTTGCAGGAGGACCTCGCGTTCCGGCTGGACGAGCTGGCGAGCGGCGGGATCGAGCGCCTGTTCCGCAACCTGCACCCGTCGATCAGCTACCGCGGCGACCGGATCGAGATCGACCGCCCGTTCTGCTGCGACGGCGAGCCGATGGCCGGGCAGGGCCTGCTGCTGGTCCCGTGCGTGTTCACCTGGCCGGCCGGCCTCGCGGTCACCGGCGCACCGCACGTGCCCACCATCACCTATCCCCCACGCGGCCTCGGCCGCCTCTGGGAGGACCGGCAGGACACCACCGACTCACCGCTCGCCGACCTGGTGGGCCGCACCCGAGCCGCCATCGTCAGCCACCTCGACCTCCCGATGTCGACGACCCATCTGGCGCATCAGCTGGGCGTCTCCGCCCCCACCCTCAGCGTCCACCTCGGCATCCTCCGCAACGCCGGCGTCGTCGACTCCCGCCGCGACGGCCGCACCGTCCTCTACCACCGCACCGCGCTGGGGCACCAACTGCTCGCCGCGTCCACCAGCCTGGCGACCTCCGCCTGATCCTTGACAAGCGCCGCCGCGGTCGGGGAGATTGGCTGACGGCGCCGACCGGTCGCCGAGCCTTGGGACATCCGCCCCAGTCGGGGTTCCAGCGGGCGAAGGGGAATCAGCCCTCTCGGTCGTCGATGCCAGCAGGCCATCTCCGAACACCGCGTCACTGGGGGACGAGGGTGTCGACGAGGAGGCTTGTCATGACGAAGGACGGAAATTTCAAGAAGGTCGTACGGCGGCACGCCGCGCAGACCGGCCAGCGGTACACCGAGGCGCTGACCGATCTCGAAGGCCTGAGCGACCGCATCTACCACGAGGCGGACGCCGATCGGCTGCTCGTCCACCTCCGGGACCACTACGGTGTCGACGCGGTGGCGGCGACCAAGCTCAGTGTGCACAAGACGTACGTCTTCCGCATCGACAGGAACGACGGCGCGCCGTGGATCGCGCGGGCGTTCCCGCCGGCCCGGCCGCGGGCCGACGTCGAGGGCGACGCCGCCGTACTGCGATTTCTCGAGCGGCACGACTATCCCGCGGAACGGCTCGCGGTCGACGACGCGGTGTCCGACTTCGACGGCAGCGCGGTCCTCGTCACCGAGTTCGTCGACAGCACCCCGCTGCCGGGCGGCATCGAGGACTTCGCGATCATGGCCGATCTGCTCGGACGGCTGCACGCGCTGCCGTACGACGAGTCGGTCGGCCGGCCTGGCGGGGCGAGTGGCGAGGACCCCCGCCGGATGGGAACGCCCCGGCAGGATCTGCTGGCCGGCCTGGCCTTTCTCGACGCGGTGGACACGAAGGTCGGCGCGGCCGATCGCGAACGGTTCGAGCAGCTCCTCGACCAGGTGCGCTCCGCCGACGACGGCGACGGCCTGCCCGAGGGCCTGCTGCACGGCAACCTGATGCACGCTCCCAGTCACGCGGTCATCGGCAAGAACGGACCGGTGGCCATCAACTGGAAGGCGTCGGGGCGCGGACCGCGGCTCGCCGACCTCGCCTTCCTGCTGTGGGGAACCGGCAACTGGGCTCCCTCGAGAAGCACCAACGAGGAACGCGTCAACACCGTCGTCACGGCGTACCGCAAGCACGTCGAGCTGACCGACGAGGAGCTCGACCGGCTCGAAGGCGTGATGTACATCAGGCCGCTCTACCTGGTGTGCTTCGGCTACCACCGCGACCTCACCAAGGGCGCGCCGTTCGACGAGTGGTGGTTCATCGACCCGCCCGAGTACTTCACCTCGACCGCGGCCGCGACCAGAGCGGCGTTCCGCAGGTAGTCAGCCGAAGCTGGGTGGGTCGACCTGGACCCTGACCGCGCCCGGGCTCTTCTTCGTGGCGCGGGTCGCCTGGGCTTCCTTCAAAGCGCGGACGAGGGTGGTCCCCTGGGCTCGGGGGGTGCGGACGACGGCTCGGACGGTTTCGTCGTCGAGGTCCACCGGGCCCAGGACCTCGAGGCCGGCGGCGGGCGGTATCACGTCGCGGAGGCGGGAGACGAGGTCGTTGACCGCCTCCGCGGGGCCGGTGAGTTCGGCGAGTTTGGCGGCCGGGGCCAGTCGCGCCGTACGGCGGTCCTCGATCTCGCGGGACGCGTAGCCCTCGGGTGACCAGCGGACGATCGCCTGTAGGGGCAGCGCGGACGGGTCGCCGACGAGGATCACGGTGCCGCCGTCGCGCGCCGGCCTCACCAGCGCGGCCGCGTTGAACCACCGGCGTACGGCCTCCTCCGGCGCCCGCAGGTCGGGCCGCGCGAGCATCAGCCAGGTGTCGAGGAGCAGCGCCGCGCTGTAGCCGCCCGCCGCGACCGGCTCGGCCCCAGGTGTGCTGACGATCAGCGCCGGCGCGTCCGGTACGTCGTCGAGCATGTTGTCCCCGCCGGACGTCCGTACGACGACGCCCGGGAACGCCCGCCCCAGCTCCTCCGCCGTACGACGCGCGCCGATCACCGCCGCCCGCATCCGAGTGTCGCCGCACTCCGGGCACCGGTGGTCGACCGCCGGCCGCCCGCACACACTGCAGCTCGCCGGCCCGGATCCGCCGGTACGGCGCAACGTCCCGCCGCAGGTGGCGCACCGCGACGGTGCCCGGCACGTCTGGCACACCAAGCTGGGCAGGTACCCGGCGCGCGGCACCTGGACCAGCACCGGGCCGGTCTTCAGCCCTTCGCGCGCGATCTCGAACGCCCGGTGCGGCAACCGCGCCGCCCGCGCCGCCGGGTCACGCGCCAGGTCGATGTCCGACTCCCCCGCGATGTGCACCGACGGTGCCGCCGCGCGGATCGTCGTACGGCTCGCGATCAGCTCGTGCGCGAACCCGGACTCCAGCAACGCGGCCGCCTCCGCGGACCGTGCGTACCCGCCGAGCAGGGCCGCGCACTCCTGCCGGAACGCCCGCAGCAGCAGGACTTCCCGGGCATGCGGGTACGGCGCGCGCGGCTCGGCGTACGACTCGTCGCCGTCGTCCCAGATCGCCACCAGCCCGAGCTCCGCGACCGGCGCGAACGCCGCCGCGCGGGTGCCGATCACGACGCGCGCACTCCCCCGGGCCGCGGCGAGGAACGCCCGATACCGAGCCGTCGGTCCGAGGTCGGCGGACAGGGTCACGAAGCCGGTCTCGCCGAGCACCGCCCGGCACGCGGCGGCCAAGCGCTCGAGATCACGCGCGTCCGGGGCGAGCAGCAGCGCGCCGCGGCCGGCGGCCACGCACACCGCCGCCGCCTGGGCGAACGCGAGCGTCCAGTCGGCTCCCGGCACCGCGGTCCACACCGCGCGCGGAGCCTCCCCGCGAGCCACCGCGTCGAGGAAGCCGGCCGGGTACGGCGACCACTCGGAGCGGGACGTCGACACCGGCGGCGGCACGGGCTGGTCGCACCGCAGCGGCTCACCCTCGACCTTCGCGTGCCGGGGCGGGACAGCCAGCCGGGTGACGTCCGCGAACACCCCCGCGTAGCGATCGGCGACCGCCCGGCAGAGATCGGCGACCTCCGGGGTCAGCACCCGCTCGGCCGACACGACCTTGCGGAGCCGGACCAGCTTGCCGTCGTGGTCGGACGCGGCGAGCCGCTCCAGCACGAACCCGTCGAGGTCCTTGCCGGCGAACCGCACCTTCACCCGCGCACCCGGCTGGGCCGCCGCGGTCATGTCCTCGGGCACCAGGTAGTCGAACGGCCGGTCCAGGTGCGGCAGCGAGACATCGACCGCGACCCGGGCCACCGGCAACGACTCGGTGATCGGGGCCGGCTCCTTCGTACGCGACCTGCGCACAGTGTCCCGCAGCAGCGTCAGTTGCTCGGGCGAGTCCGATGTCACCGGGAAATGCTAGTCCGCGCGGACGGCAGTGCGGGACCGCACTGCCGTCCGCCTGTGGACAACTGCTACTTGCCTACCGCGGCCTTGAGCGCCTCGACCCGGTCGGTGCGCTCCCAGGTGAAGTCGCCGCCGGTGCGGCCGAAGTGGCCGTTCCGCGCGGTCTGGGCGTAGATCGGCCGGAGCAGCTCCAGGTCGCGGATGATCGCGGCCGGCCGCAGGTCGAAGACCTCGCGGACCGCGGCGGCGATCTTGTCCACGGCCACCTTCTCGGTACCGAACGTGTCGACGTAGAAGCCGACCGGCGCGGCCTTGCCGATCGCGTACGCGACCTGGCACTCGACCCGGTCCGCGAGCCCGGCCGCGACGATGTTCTTCGCCACCCAGCGCATCGCGTACGCCGCCGACCGGTCCACCTTGGACGGGTCCTTCCCGGAGAACGCGCCACCGCCGTGCCGCGCCATCCCGCCGTAGGTGTCGATGATGATCTTCCGCCCGGTCAGCCCGGCGTCGCCCATCGGGCCGCCGATCTCGAACCGGCCGGTCGGGTTCACCAGCAGCTTGTAGTCGCCGGCCTCGATGTCGAACTGCTCGAGCACCGGGTCGACGACGTGCTTCTTGATGTCCGGCGTCAGCATCGTCTCCAGGTTGATGTCCGCCGCGTGCTGGCTGGACACCACCACGGTGTCGATCCGGACCGCCTTGTCGCCGTCGTACTCGACGGTGACCTGGGTCTTGCCGTCCGGGCGCAGGTAGGCGAGGGTGCCGTTCTTGCGCACCTCGGCGAGCCGCTCGGACAGCCGGTGCGCGATCGTGATCGGAAGCGGCATCAGCTCCGGCGTCTCGTTGGACGCGTAGCCGAACATCAGTCCCTGGTCGCCCGCCCCCTGCAGGTCCAGGACGTCGGTGGACGCGTCCGAGCGCGACTCGTACGCCGTGTCGACGCCCTGCGCGATGTCCGGCGACTGGCTCCCGATCGCGACCTGCACCCCACAGGACGCGCCGTCGAAGCCCTTCAGCGACGAGTCGTAGCCGATCTCGAGGATGCGCGAGCGCACGATCCCCGGGATGTCGACGTACGCCGTCGTGGTGACCTCGCCCGCGACGACGACCAGACCCGTGGTGATCAGGGTCTCCACCGCGACCCGGCTCTTCGGGTCCTCGGCCAGCAACGCGTCGAGGATGGAGTCGCTGATCTGGTCAGCGATCTTGTCCGGGTGACCCTCGGTCACGGACTCGGACGTGAAAAGGCGCCTCGCCACAGTTCTCCCTCGGTTCCTCTCGTGCCGCCCGGCTGCGCGTTGGCACGGCCGCGCGATCCCCCCATGCACCGGCGGTTGGCGATGCATCTGGGAAGTATGCCAGCAGTTTCCGCCCGCGTCCCGGCGACGCTCCGAATTCATCCGGAATACGAGATGTACGATCATATTGTGGACAGCGGCGCCGGTTTCAGGCGTGCGGGCCGACCGTCACGTCGCCGAGTGTGAGCGACGCCGTACCACCGAGGATGGCAGCCAACCGGTCCACCTCGGCGTCCAGCAGCCGCCGGCGGCGCCGGTTCAGCGGCCTCAGCGCCTCGACCGTGACGTGCACGGTGCGGCCGGACTTCTTCTGGTGCCACACGCCCGAGACAACGCCGTCGACGAGCAGCAGCGGGTAGTTACCGGCCTGGCCGCGGGCGGTCGCGCGGGCGAAGGCCTTGCCGGGGAAGAGCAGTTCGCGCGGAAAGCTGCCGACGCCGTACGCGTCGAAGTACGGCAGCAGCCGGACGCCTTCGGCCCGCTCGTCCGGGAACTCGTCGTCGCCGGGCGCGTACCAGACGGTCTGACCCGCGAGCGTCACCCGCGGCAGGTCGTCGAAGTACGGCTTGACCACGGTCGGCGTGGACTTGAGCCAGCGGGCGAAGTGCTGTGGCGTTGCGGGGCCGTAGGAGTAGAGGTAGCTGTGCAGGAGCTCGGTGAGCGCCTTCTCCGCCGGCATCGGGTCGAAGGGCCGCAGCCGATGCGGGTTCGAGTACGTCGTCAGGCGACCGCGGAGCGGTCCGTGGCAGAGGACGCCCGCGTTCGCCGCGACCGGGATCGCCTGCCGCCAGCGCGCCCACGCGCCCTGGAACGCGGGGATGGTCGGCTCCCGCGCCCATTCACCGGTACGCCGTACGACCTCCTCCGTCAGCTCGTCGACGGTGAGGTCGTCGTGCGCCAGCGCCTCGCCGATCGCGATCACCACCTGGTCGATCTCGTCCGCGCTCATCCGGATCGGCTCCGGCTGCTGACTCGACCCCTGCAACGCCGACAGCGCACCGGTCCACATCGGCAGGTCCTCGAGCGGCAGCAGGTGCACGGTCCCGCGCGGCCCGAACGTCTTCACGATCCCCTCGTCGCGCTGAACGGTCTCCCGGGTCGCACCATCCACCCGCAACGCCACGGACGTCTCCCCCGCCGCCGCGATCTGCGCATGCGCGCCGCACATCGCCCGCACGGCGTCGACCGGTCGCCCGGCGGATTCGGTCAGCTGATGCCGCCGCATCCGCCGGGCAACCACTGCTTCCCAGCTGATCTCCATGGGTCAGAAGCTATCGACCGAAGCGGACAGCTTCTGACCTCAACGGGTCAGGGATCGATGACGATCGTGCAGGTGATGGTTCGCGGCGACGGGTCGATCGGGATTCCGGTGTTGGTGATCGAGGAGTCCCAGCCGGACGGCGGCGTGGTGCTCGTCGTCGTACCCGCCGTGCAGGTGATCGAGTCGGCCGAGGTCTCACCGGAGCCGCCGTCGCGGACGTTGACCTGGATGTCCGCCAGTGGGGCGTTGGTGAAGACTGCCGTGTCGGCGGCCGCCGGCTCGTTGGCGGTGCAGTTGGTCCCGACGACAACGACGGCGGTCAGGTTCGTCTGCGTGGCACCGCCGTAGCCCGGCGGCGGTGTCGTCTCGTTCACCGTGTAGGAGCCGGGCAGCAGCCCCGGTACACAGATCTCACCGATCGTCGCGGAGGCGTCGGACTTCGTGCCGGCCGGCGATCCGGTGTTGTTGTCGCGCACGGTGAAGTTCGTCGATCCCGTGACCGAGAACGCGGCACCGGCGGTGGAGACGAGCGGGTTGCCGGTCTTCGTGCTCGTCTTGAGGATCCGCAGCGCACCCTGCTGCAACGTGTTGGTGTACGTGCAGTCCACGGTGTCGAGCGGTTTCAGGTCGAAGCTCACGGTGCGGCCGGAGGTGTTGATCGTCGTACCGTGGCTGACGTTCGAGGCGGAACAGTCGAGGCTCGTGAACGCGAACGTCGGGGCGGGATCGGTCTCGGTCACGCTGTAACTGCCGGTCAGGACGTTGCTGAACGACTGGTTCTGGCCGTTCTTCAGCCCGAAGCCGGCGCTCAGTCCACCGGTCGTCGTGTAGCCGAACGTCGTGTCCGTCGGGTCCGGGCTCGGCACGGTCACCTTGCGGATGATCACGTTGCCGCAGTTGGTGATGTTGATGTTCCCCGGGCCGACCAGGTCCTTCATCTGGGCGGTCGCGGAGTTGCCGGACGACCGGCTCACCGCGTACGTCTTGCCGAAGGCCTCGCAGACGTTCGGCGAGAACACGCCGGCGTCGGTCAGGTTGATCCCGGCCTCGCCGAACTCGTTGGTGCCGAGCGACTCGGACGCCGGTGACGACGGGCCGATGGTGTCGGACACCGCACCGGTCGTGTTCACCTTGGCCTCGGCGAACCCGAGCGCGGTCAGGTTGGTCGACGGACCCCAGCACGGCGGGCTGGCACTGCCGACCTCACAGGATCCGCTGGTCACCCAGCGCCGCAGGGTGATCGTCGGCGTGTCCGCCGCGCCACCCTCGAAGTCGTAGACGATCAGCATGTCGCCGGCCGTCCGCCGGACCAGCGTGGACGGCGCCGGACACGGGGTCGAGCCCTTGTTGAACTCGAAGCCGATGTGCGCCGACGGCGACGTCGTGTTCTGCGGAATGCGTACCCAGGCCAGGCCGAGGAACACATCGCCGCCGACGGTGTTGCTGGTCACGTAGACCCGTTTGAGGTCGTCCTTGTTCGGCGCCTTCGCCGGCGACAGCGTCGCGCAGTCGTTGTCCTGTTTGACGCCGCCCGCGAAGGCGGTGTCGGAGGTGGTCGCCTGGGCGTCCTCCAGGCCGGTGAAGGCCCAGCCGGCCACGGTCTTGCCGGACGTCCGGAACGGCGCGGTACCGGTCCACGTCGTCGGCGAGAAGTCGTTCCAGTCCATCAACGTGTTGTGGACCAGGTTCCCGTCGGCGAACTCGAAGCTCGCGTCGGTCGAGACAGTCGCCGACGCCGAGCCGGTGCTCGCCGCCAGGCCGAGCGCGGCGAGCACGAGGATCGTGAGACCGCTGGTCAAGCGACGACGTGTGCCGACACGTCGTGAGGTGCCCTTGGCACCCGAGCGATTCATGATGTACATCCCTTCGATTCACACCCGTTCCCCAGTTCGAGGCGGCCGGTCTCGACGGCCGTCATGAGCTGCACAGGGACTCACAGGGAGGGTGATCATCCACAGGCGCGATCCGCACCGGGAGCCGTCCGCGGCGGACCGCGGGCGGAAGAGTTGAGGGAGGGTACGACGGGATGCCCAGGCCGCGCGTCCTTGCCCGGCCGGCCGAATGAGCGCGCGCGAATCCAGTCGCGCTCGCAACGACGAGCGTGATCCCCCACTACAAGCCCCCACGACAGCGCATCCCACCAGGGAAACGCCCTACGCTCCGCTTCCGGGAACGCGCTCACGCTACTGCTGCCCGGATCAGCGGTAAAGACCTCGACAGACACCGCGTCGAGCGATCCACCGACCGGTCACCGCTGGTAGCGGAACACCTGCCGGGAGCCGCCTTCCGGGCCGTTCGGCGCCGGTTCGGCGGGTGTGAAACCCAGTCGCTCGTAGAAGACCCGGGCGCCACTGGCAACCGCGCCCGGATGGTCCTCGCCGAACGTCACGACCTCCACGACCTCGCCCGCCGCCAGGCCGCGACCATCGGTCAAACGTGCGACCACGTCCGTCATCAGCCTCCGACCGACGCCGCGGCCGCGGGCGCGCTCGGAGACCACCAGCCAGTGCACGGCGTACCGCGGCGACTCGCCGCCGAAGAGCACAGCTCCCAGCGGCTGCGTCCGCCCGGCGATTGCGTCGTACGCGATCAACGCCCGCTGGTCGGCGATGTGCTCGTCGAGCGCGCGGTGGAAACCGGGCTCCTCGACCATCGGGCCGAACCAGTGCTCGACCTCACCGGCGAGCGCGAGCATGCCTGGTACGTCGGCCGCCTGCGCCGGCTCGACGGTCAGGTCGGTCATGCCCAGTGGGTGGCGACGAGGTTCCAGATGACGCCGGCGAGGGCGTCCTTGCTGCCGGACGGGACCGGGAGCGCGTTGCCGTCGCGGTCCAGGACGACGGCCTCGTTGACGTCGCTGCCGAAGACCTTGCCGCCGGAGACGTCGTTGACGACGAGGAGGTCGCAGCCCTTGCGCTCGAGCTTGGCGCGGCCGAGCTCGAGCACGGTGTGCTCGGCGTCGCCGGTCTCGGCGGCGAACCCGACGATCACCTGACCGGAGCGGGCACGGTCGTGCGAGATCGTCTGCAGGATGTCCGGGTTCTGCACGAGGTTGACCGCGGGCACCGAGCCGTCGGCGGTCTTCTTGATCTTGTGCTCGGCGACATCGGCCGGGCGGAAGTCGGCGGGCGCCGCCGCCATCACGATCGCGTCGGCGTCGGCCGCGCGGCCGGTGATCTCGTCGTACAGGTCGCGGGTGCTGGTCACCGGGACGACCTGGACGCCGGCTGGGTCCGGGAGCTCGGAGTTGGCGGCGACGAGCGTCACCTTCGCGCCGCGGGCGGCCGCGATCCGGGCCAGCGCGTAGCCTTGCTTGCCGGACGAGGAGTTGCCCAGGTACCGCACGGGGTCGAGGTGTTCGCGGGTGCCGCCGGCGCTGATCAGCACGTGCTTGCCGGTCAGGTCGGCGACCGACTGGCCGGCCGCGCGGGCCGCCTCGTCGGCGAGCATCAGCTGGCTGATCGCGAAGATCTCCGACGGCTCCGGGAGCCGGCCGCGGCCGGTGTCGGTGCCGGTCAGGCGCCCGACGGCCGGGTCGAGGACCGTGATCCCCCGGGAGCGCAGGGTCGCGACGTTCGCCTGGGTGGCCGGGTGCTCCCACATCTCGGTGTGCATCGCGGCCGCGAACAGGATCGGGCAGCGCGCGGTGAGCAGCGTGTTCGTGAGCAGGTCGTCGGCGAGCCCGTGGGCGGCCTTGGCAATCAGGTTCGCGGTCGCGGGGGCCACGACGACGAGCTCGGCGGCCTTGCCGATCCGGACGTGCGGCACCTCCTGCACGTCGTCGAACGGGTCCGCGGTCACCGGCTGCCCGGACAGCGCCGCCCAGGTCGCCGCGCCGACGAACTCCAGCGCGGCCGCCGTCGGCACGACCCGCACGCTGTGCCCGGACTCGGTCAGCCGGCGCAGCAGGTCGCAGACCTTGTACGCCGCGATGCCGCCGCCGACACCGAGCACGACGTTCGGCTTGTGGCGGGGCACGACGTCGGCCCCCGGGACCTGCTCGGCTCCGGGGATCTGGTCACCGGTTGCGGACATCTGCGCGGACTCCGTTCCCGGTCGGTCGTCTGGGGTTACTCGGACTTCTCCGCGGCCGCGGCGGCTTCCGCCTCGGCCTCGGGGTCGATGTCGGTGCAGGTCAGCACGCCGTCGTTGATCTCGCGCATCGCGATCGACAGCGGCTTCTCCTGGACATGCGTCTCGACGAGCGGTCCGACGTACTCCAGCAGGCCCTCGCCGAGCTGCGAGTAGTAGGCGTTGATCTGCCGCGCCCGCTTGGCCGAGTACAGCACCAGCTTGTACTTGGAGTCGGTGTGGGTGAGCAGGTCGTCGATCGGCGGGGACGTGATGCCGATGGCGACGGGCTGGTTGCCAGACAAGTTCAGCTCTTTCCAGAGATGGAGGGTGATCGGATCAACTTTACCAACTGATCGGCGGCCTCCCGAACCGAGGCGTTGACGATCGTCACGTCGAACTCCTTCTCGGCGGCGAGCTCGACGGTCGCGGTCTCCAGGCGGCGCTCGCGCTCCTCGGGCGTCTCGGTCCCGCGGTACAGCAGCCGACGGACCAGCTCGTCCCAGCTCGGCGGCGCCAGGAAGACGAACTGCGCCTCCGGCATCGTCTCGCGGACCTGGCGGGCGCCCTGCAGGTCGATCTCCAGCAGCGCCGGGCGGCCGGCCGCGAGCTGGTCGAGCACCGGCTGCTTCGGCGTTCCGTAGCGGGCCGCCTTGTGGACCACGGCCCACTCGAGCAGCTCGCCGTCGGCGATCATCCGGTCGAACTCCGCGTCCGAGACGAACAGGTAGTGCACGCCGTGCACCTCGTTCGGCCGGGGCTTGCGGGTGGTCGCCGAGACCGAGATCCAGATGTCCGGGAACCGCTCGCGGATGTCCGCCGCGACCGTCCCCTTCCCCACCGCGGTCGGCCCTGCCAGCACGGTCAGCCGCGCCGGGTCGGGAGCCGCCGCCGGCTCGTTCGAACTGTGTCCTGCGTGCGTGGTCATCGTCACACCAGTGTCCAACGAGCCGATCGGGGTCTTGGTCTGGGTCACTCGGCGAATTCGCGCTCGAGGGCGGCGATCTGGTTGGAGCCCAGGCCGCGGACGCGGCGGGTCTCCGAGATGCCGGCCCGCTCCATGATCTGCTGGGCGCGGACCTTGCCGACCCCCGGGATGCACTGCAGCAGCTGGCTGACCCGCATCTTGCCGATCACGTCGTTGGTCTGCCCCTCGTGGAGCACCTCCGTCGGCGACGCTCCGGAGTGCCGGATCCGGTTCTTGATCTCGGCTCGTTCACGCCGCGCGGCCGCGGCCTTGTCCAGAGCCGCCGCTCGCTGCTCCGGGGTCAAAGTAGGAAGTGGCACCGTTTCACCTGTCCCGTTGTATGGCTTCGCAAGGGAACCTAACACGGCTCCAGCCCGGGACGGACCAGGTACTCAGTTGAGGGCGGGGAGATCTACCTTGCAGCTGTCTTTCGCCTGGGTGGTGATGTTCTTGTACGCCGTCATCACGCCGGGCGTCTGCTTGCTCAGCTCGGCCAGCTTCACCGCGTCCGAACCGGCCGCCTTGGCCTTCTCGGCGAACGTGACGACGACGCCCCAGTCGTCCTTGACGTCCTGCGGCGCGGACTCCTGGAGCTTCTTCGCGTCGTCCAGGATCTTCACGTAGTCGACCGGCTTCTGCGGGTCGACGTCGACCGCCTTGGCGGCGTAGGTGGCGAGATCGACGCAGTACGCCTGCTCGTCGGTGCAGGCGGTCAGCAGTCCGGTGCCGGCGGTCAGGGTCGCGATGACGGCGAGAGTACGCTTCACCGCGCCCACGCTACCGGCCGTCACCAAGCGATCCGAAACGACCGCGTTCCGCCGTACGGCGGCCCGGTGCGACGGAACGGGCAGAGCCGTCCACCGGGCCACGCACGTCGCGGGGGCCTGCGTCAGTTGCCGGCGCCCGGGAGGTCGATCTTGCAGGTGTCCTTGGCGTGCTTGGTGATCGCTTCCATGGAGGACTGGATCTTGGTGCCGTCGTTCTTCGCGAGCTCCACCAGCTTGTTGGTGTCGCCCTTGGCGTCCTGCGCCTTCTCGGCGTAGTCGATGACGTTCTTCCAGTCGTCCTTCAGGTCGTCCGGCGCGGACTTCGACACGGTCTTCGCCTTGTCGAGCATCTTGCCGACGGCGTCGGCGTTCTTGATGTCCAGGTCCTTCGACGAGTCGACGTAGCCCTTCAGGTCACCGCAGTAGTCGCCACCCGAGCAGGCCGTCAGGGCGCCAACACTCATCGTCACAACGGCCGCGAGGGCTGCCAGCTTCCGCATCGTGTTCCTTCACTGTGTCACGCGGGAAGACCGTGGCTCCCCGTCCGGCGATACCTTTCCGAACGCCGGGGTCACCACGGCGTCCGGCGCGCCGTGAAGAACGTCGCACCGGCCGACTGGAACCGGGCTGTGATCTGCCGCGTCGGCCTTCGAGTCCACTTCAGGTACGACGGTCCTGCTGCCGCCGAAGGTGATCGCGACCGCGTTCGCGGAAACGATCACGAGGATCGCCAGCCAGTCCACCAACGCGAGCCGCTGGTGCAGCACCACGAGCCCGACGAGCGCCGCGAGTACCGGGTTCACGCTCATGAACACCCCGAAGAACTGCGCCGGCACCCGCCGCAACGTCAACAGGTCGACGAGGAACGGTACGGCGGACGACAGCACGCCGGCCACCAGCGCGTACGCCGCGGCGGCGAGCGTGACGGGGTGGTGCAGCAGGACCACGATGCCGATCGGAACGTAGGCGAGCCCGGACAGGCCGGCCGCGGCGGCCGAACCGGTTGCGCCCGGCAACTCTTTCCCGACCACGCGGTTGAGCAGTATGTAGAACGCCCAGCACGTCGCCGCCAGCAGCCCGAGGCCGATCCCGAGGTAGTCCGTCGACGCCTGCGGCCGGGCGAGCAGTACGACGGCCGGCGCGGCGACCAGCGCGCACACCAGGTCGAGCACCCGCCGCGAGCCGAGCAGCGCGACAGCCAGCGGTCCGAGGAACTCCAGCGTGACGGCCAGCCCGAGACCGATCCGGTCGATGGCCGTGTACAGGGACAGGTTCATCACCGCGAAGACCGCCGCCAGCCCGATCACCGGGCGCCACTGCCGCGCCGTGATCGACCGCAGCCGCGGGCGGCCGACCGCGAGCAGCACGATCGCGGCGACCCACTGCCGGATCGCCACCACGCCCGCCGGCCCGATCACCGGGAACGCCAGCGCCGCCACCGACGCGCCGACCTGCGTCGACAGCCCGCTGCCGAGCATCATCACCACACCGACCAACCGATCTCGCCTCACGCTCCCGAGCGTGCGCGCGCGGCGGCCGGCCGCAAAATGCATCGACTGCCCGATCTATACGCTGGAGTCATGGATATCCGGCAGCTGCGGTGCCTCGTGGAGATCGTGGACTCCGGGACGTTCACCGACGCCGCGATCGAGCTCGGGATCTCCCAGGCCGCGGTGTCGCGCAACCTGCTGGCACTGGAGCGCGAGCTCGGTGTCCGCCTGCTGCACCGGACCAGCCGGTCGCTCACGCCCACGAGCGCCGGTGTCCGGGTGCTCGCGCGGGCGCGGCACATCCTCGCCGAGATCGACGAGCTGGTCAGTGAGGCGACGAGCGGACACACCCGGCTGCGCGTCGGGCACGCGTGGTCGGCGTTCGGGAGTCACACCCGCGAGTTCCAGCGCCGCTGGGCCGCCGAGCACCCCGGGATCGAGCTGCAACTGATCCGCAGCAACACGACGACCGGTGGACTCGCGGAAGGGCAGTGCGACCTCGCGGTTGTCCGCAGCCACCTCGACCTCCGGCGCTTCGCCCACGTCCTGCTGACCCGGGAGCCGCGGTACTGCGCCCTGCCCGCCGACGACCCGCTGACGCGTAAACGGGCCGTCACGCTCGACCAGCTCCGCGACCGCACGCTCGTCATCGACCGCCGCACCGGAAGCACGACGATCGACCTGTGGCCCGAGGACGCCCGGCCGGCCATCGAGTACACCCAGGACGTCGACGACTGGCTGGCTGCGATCGCCTCCGGCCGCTGCGTCGGCATGACAGCCCAGGCCACCACAACGCAGTACCGCCGCGAGGGTGTCACCTATCGCCCGGTCCGCGACGTCCCGCCCATCGACGTACACCTGATCTGGCCGCGTGAAGACCCGCACCCAGCCACCGAGGCCGCCGTCGACCTGCTCACCACCCTCTACTCGAGCAACGCCAGCAACTGACGCCGGTCGCGGACGCGGTGCAGCACGTCGCGCACCTGCTCGATCCCGCCCACCGGCCAGCGCTCGGCGATCCGCCGTACGCCGGGATCCCGGATCGTCGCGGAGAGCGCGCCTGGGAAGTCACCCCAGACGACCCGAAACGGCCGGCCCCACATCCGCTCGACCCCGAGCTCCACCGGGGCCGTGATCCCCAGCCGGTTATGCAGCTCCCCCACCGCCCGGTACGCCGCCATCAGCGCCTCCTCCCGCTGCTGCCAGCTCGACGCACGCAGTACGTCCTGCAGCAGCGGTGTCAGCGCCGGGCCGGACGAGAGCCGGCTGAACGCCGTACCGAACCACTTCGAGTACGGCGCGTACTGCCGCTCCAGCAGGAAGCCCAGCCGCATCAGGTCCTGCACCAACTGCGCGCCGATCACCGCCGACCCGAGCTCGTCGCCGACGTACCCGGCCCGGCCCGCAAGATTCACTTCCGGATGCACGCGCCACCACGCCGCGATCATCAGGTACCGCCAGACGTCGTCCGGGTAGTACGCCAGCCGGTCGCGCACGTCCTGCACCCCGAGCTCGTCGTGGAAGACGGCGCCCGCCGTCATCATCAGCAGGTGCTGCTCCGGGAAGGTCAGCCAGTCCCCGACCGTCAGCGCCGCCTCCGGATCGAAGCCGAGCCGCGACTGGAAGAACTCCCGGACCGTGTGCACCTCGACCAGCGTCGGCCGCCCCTCGAAGCGCTCCGGCACCTCCGGCCTCACCACGACACCCGGCCGCACGAACAGCACGACCCGCGCCTCGCCGTTGTGGTCGGTTGACATCTCGTCGTCGTACCCGAGCACCTCCGACCCCCGCCCCAGCAGGGCCGCACTGTGCGGCACGTCGACGACGTGCCGCACCACCTCGTCGTAGAACCGCCTGCACAACTCCAGGCCCGAAGTCACCCGACGAGCGTAACCGCGATCAGTACCCCAGGACCGCCCGGTAGGCGTCGTTGGTGCGGGCGGCGGCGTCCTGGAGGGCGGTCGCGTCCGGGCCCGCGCCGAGGATCTCGCGGGAGCTGGAGGGGACGACGTTGCGGACGGCGGCGCCGAACACCTTGGTGAGGCTCTCGGCGGTGCCGCCCTGGGCGCCCAGGCCGGGGGCCAGGAGCGGGCCGTTGATGTCCAGGTTCTCGTCGGTGGGGCTGATGGTGGCGCCAACGACTGCGCCGAAGGAGCCCAGGCCGTCGGCGTCGGCGTTCAGCGCGCGGAGGCCGTCCAGGACGGCGCCGGCCACGGTCGGGCCGTCCGCGGTGCGGGCGGACTGGAACTGCGGACCCTCCGGGTTGGAGGTCAGCGCGAGCACGAACAGGCCCGCCCCGGCCGCGCGGGCCTCGTCGATCGCGGGCTGCAGGGAGCCGAAGCCGAGGTACGGGCTGACCGTCAGCGCGTCGCACGCCAGCGGCCCCTTCTCCGCCAGGTACGCCGACGCGTAGCCGGCCATCGTCGTACCGATGTCACCGCGCTTCGCGTCGATGATCACCAGGGCACCGGCCTCACGCAGCCGGATCGTGGCCTGCTCGAGTACGGCGACCCCGGCCGAGCCGAAGCGCTCGAAGAACGCGGACTGCGGCTTGAACACCGCGACCCGGTCCGCGAGCGCGTCGACGACGCCGTACGTGAACGACGCCAGGCCCTCCGCGGTGTCCGGCAGGCCCCAGGCGTCCAGCAGGTGCGCGTGCGGGTCGATGCCGACACACAGCGGTCCGCGGCTGTCCATCGCCGCCCGCAGCCGGGCGCCGAACGGTTTGTTGTTGCTCATGGCAAGCTCCTGTTGATCTGCCGGATCAGGCCCGGGCCGCGGTAAATCAAACCTGTGTACACCTGGACGAGGCTCGCGCCGGCGTCGAACAGCCGGGTCGCGTCGGACGGTTCCAGGATGCCGCCGACGCCGATGATCGGCAGCGCTCCCCCGGTGGCGTTGTGGATGTGCGCGACCACCTTGGCGGACGTCTCGGTCAGCGGGCGGCCGGACAGGCCGCCGGTCTCCTTCGACAGCGGATGCGTCTCGACGCCGGGACGGCCGATGGTGGTGTTGGTGGCGATGATGCCGGCGACGCCCGTGTCGGTGCAGACCTGGAGGAGTTCGTCGATCGCCGACGTGGTCAGGTCCGGGGCGATCTTCACCAGGATCGGTTTCGGCGACAGGCCGGCGACGGTCAGCGCCGCGGCCTCGGCGTGCAGTGCGGTGAGCAGCTCGCGCAGGTGGCCGGCGTCCTGGAGGGTGCGCAGGCCCGGAGTGTTCGGTGAGCTGACGTTGACCGCGAAGTAGTCGCCGTACCGGTAGAGGCGGCGCAGGGAGGTCACGTAGTCGTCGACGGCTTCCTCGAGGGGTGTCACCTTGGACTTGCCGATCGAGATGCCGAGCGGGTAGCCGAGGTCGCCGTACGCCGCCAGACGCGAAGCCAGGGCGGCGCTGCCGAGGTTGTTGAAGCCCATGCGGTTGATCACCGCCTCGTGCTCGACGAGGCGGAACAGCCGCGGCTTCTCGTTACCGGGCTGCGGATGCGCTGTGACGGTTCCGACCTCCACGAAGCCGAAGCCGATCGCCGGCCAGGACCGCAGCGCGATCCCGTTCTTGTCCATCCCGGCCGCAAGCCCCACCGGCGACGGAAACCGAACCCCGAACACCTTCCGAGCCGCGCCGGACGATCCGCGACGGGCGAGACCGGGGACGCCGAACACCCGGGCCCCGGCGCGGGGTGCGCCGGGGATGCGGCCGAGGAGGCGGAGGCCGGCGAGCGTCTGCTCGTGCGCGACCTCCGCATCACCACGCCCCAGCCGATACAGCACCGGCCGGACGAACCGCTCGTACGCCGTCGCACCCGGCCGCACCGCCGGAACCTTCGCCCGGTCAGACACCGCGGATCCTCGGGACCCAGTCCTGGAGGGAGCGGACGCCGATGTCGCCGGCTCGTTGGGACTCGATGCCCTGGACGGCGGCGGCCAAGCCCTGGACCGTGGTGATGCACGGGATGTTGCGGGCCACGGCGGCGCTGCGGATCTCGTAGCCGTCCAGGCGCGGGGAGCCGCCCTGCGTGATCCCGATCGGAGTGTTGACGATCAGGTTCAGCTCGCCGTCCTGGACCATCTGGACGATCGTCGGCTCGCCGTTCGGTCCCGGCCCCTGGCTGCTCTTGCGGACCGTCACCGCCTCGACCCCGTTGCGCCGCAGGACGTCGGCCGTCCCTTCCGTCGCGTAGATCTGGAAGCCGAGGTCCGCCAGCCGCTTGACCGGGAAGATCATGTGCCGCTTGTCCCGGTTCGCGACCGAGACGAACACCTTGCCGGCCCCGGGCAGCGGCTGCGACGCACCCGCCTGCGACTTCGCGAACGCCGTACCGAACGTGTCGTCGATGCCCATCACCTCACCGGTCGACCGCATCTCCGGCCCGAGCACGGTGTCGACGGAAGCCCCGTCGATCGTCCGGAACCGGTTGAACGGCATCACGGCCTCCTTGACCGCGATCGGCGTCGTCGGCGGCAGCGTGCCACCGTCACCTGACGCCGGCAGCAGCCCTTCGGCCCGCAGCTCGGCGATCGTGGCGCCGAGCATCACCCGGGCCGCCGCCTTCGCCATCGGGGTCGCGGTCGCCTTGGACACGAACGGCACCGTCCGCGAGGCCCGCGGGTTCGCCTCCAGCACGTACAGCACGTCGCCGGCGAGCGCGTACTGCACGTTCAGCAGACCCCGGACGCCGACCCCGCGCGCGATCGCCTCGGTGGAGCGCCGGATGTTCTCGATGTCCGCGTTCCCGAGCGTGATCGGCGGCAGCGCGCACGACGAGTCGCCGGAGTGCACGCCGGCCTCCTCGATGTGCTCCATCACGCCGCCGAGGAACAGCTCGTTGCCGTCGTACAGCCCGTCGACGTCGATCTCCACGGCGTCGTCCAGGAACCGGTCGATCAGCACCGGGTGCTCCCACGAGCCGGAGCCGGCGCTCAGCCGGTCCAGCGCCGCGGTCAGCTCGGCCGGGCTGTAGACGATCTCCATCCCACGACCGCCGAGCACGTACGACGGCCGGACGAGGACCGGGAACCCGATCTCCTCCGCGACCGCGTGCGCCTCGCCGGCCGACATCGCCGTACCGTGCTTCGGCGCCGGCAGTTGCGCGTCCGCGAGCACCTTGCCGAACGCGCCCCGCTCCTCGGCGAGGTGGATCGCCTCCGGCGGCGTGCCGACAATCGGTACGCCGGCGTCCGCGAGCCGCTGCGCCAGGCCGAGCGGCGTCTGGCCGCCGAGCTGGACGATCACGCCCGCTACCGGTCCCGCCTGCAGCTCGGCGTACACGATCTCGAGCACGTCCTCGCAGGTGAGCGGCTCGAAGTACAGCCGGTCCGAGGTGTCGTAGTCGGTCGAGACCGTCTCCGGGTTGCAGTTCACCATCACGGTGCAGTACCCGGCCTCGCGCAGCGCCATCGACGCGTGCACGCAGGAGTAGTCGAACTCGATGCCCTGACCGATCCGGTTCGGCCCGGAGCCCAGGATGAGCACCGCCGGGGTGTCCCGCTGCGCGACCTCGGTCTCCTCGTCGTACGACGAATAGTGGTACGGCGTCTCGGCCTTGAACTCGGCCGCGCAGGTGTCGACCGTCTTGTAGACCGGCCGGATCCCGAGCGCCTGC
This sequence comes from Kribbella sp. HUAS MG21, assembly GCF_040254265.1. Taxonomy (GTDB): domain Bacteria; phylum Actinomycetota; class Actinomycetes; order Propionibacteriales; family Kribbellaceae; genus Kribbella. The sequence continues at coordinate 5,821,399 of NZ_CP158165.1, read as the reverse complement.
CGCACGCCGCGGACGACGTCCTCGGTCAGCCCGCGGATCTCGGCCAGCTGCAGGTCCGAGAACCCGTGCCGCTTGGCGAGCTTGATCACCTCGGGCGTCAGCCGCGGCGCGGCCGCCACCTGCAGCGCGGTCTCATGGATCAGGTACAGCTGGTCCACGAACCACGGATCGATCTTCGTGGCGTCGAAGATCTGCTCAGGCGTCGCACCGGCCCGGATCGCGTCCATGATGGTCCGGAGCCGCCCGTCGTGCGGCGTCTTGATTGCCTCCAGCAACGGCTCCAGCTCGCTCGCCGGCTGGCCGGCCCAGGAGAACCGGGCCTCCGGCTTCTCCAGCGAGCGCAGCGCCTTCTGCAGCGCCTCGGTGTAGTTCCGGCCGATGGCCATCGCCTCGCCGACGCTCTTCATGTGCGTGGTCAGCGTGGCGTCCGCGGCCGGGAACTTCTCGAACGCGAACCGCGGCACCTTCACCACGACGTAGTCCAGCGTCGGCTCGAAGCTGGCCGGCGTCTTCCGGGTGATGTCGTTCGGGATCTCGTCGAGCGTGTAGCCGATCGCGACCTTCGCGGCGATCTTCGCGATCGGGAACCCGGTCGCCTTCGACGCCAGCGCCGACGACCGCGACACCCGCGGGTTCATCTCGATCACGATCAGCCGGCCGTCGGCCGGGTTCACCGCGAACTGGATGTTGCAGCCGCCGGTGTCGACGCCGACCTCGCGGATGATGCCGATCGCCAGGTCCCGCATCACCTGGTACTCGCGGTCGGTCAGCGTCATCGCCGGTGCGACCGTGACCGAGTCGCCGGTGTGCACGCCCATCGGATCGACGTTCTCGATCGAGCAGATGATCACGACGTTGTCGGCCTTGTCGCGCATCACCTCCAGCTCGTACTCCTTCCAGCCGAGGATCGACTCCTCGATCAGGACCTCGGTGGTCGGCGACGCGTGCAGGCCGGCGCCGGCGATCCGGCGCAGGTCGGCCTCGTCGTACGCCATCCCGGAGCCGACGCCGCCCATCGTGAACGACGGCCGGACGACCAGCGGGTACCCGAGTTCACCGGCCGCGGCCAGCACGTCGTCGATCGAGTGGCAGATCCGCGACCGCGCAACCTCGGCGCCGAGCTTCTCGACGATCTGCTTGAACGACTCCCGGTTCTCACCACGCTGGATCGCGTCGACCGAGGCGCCGATCAGCTCCACGCCGTACTTCTCCAGGACGCCGTTCTCGTGCAGCGCGATCGCGGCGTTCAGCGCGGTCTGGCCGCCGAGCGTGGCGAGCAGCGCGTTCGGGCGCTCCTTCTCGATCACCTTCTCGACGTACTCCGGCGTGATCGGCTCGACGTACGTCGCGTCGGCGAACTCCGGGTCGGTCATGATCGTGGCCGGGTTGGAGTTCACCAGGACGACCCGGAAGCCCTCCTCCTTCAGCACCCGGCAGGCCTGGGTTCCGGAGTAGTCGAACTCGCAGGCCTGGCCGATCACGATCGGGCCGGACCCGATCACCAGGACCGAATCGATGTCTGTACGGCGCGGCATCAGTTCCGCCCTTCCATCAGCTCTACGAAGCGGTCGAAGAGGTACGCGGAGTCGTGCGGACCGGCCGCCGCTTCAGGGTGGTACTGGACCGAGAAGGCGAGCACGCGGCCGTCCTTGCCGGTCAATCGGAGCCCCTCGACCACGTTGTCGTTCAGGGACACATGGCTGACCTCGGCCGTGCCGTACGGCGTCTCGACCGTCTCCTCGATCGGCGCGTCGACCGCGAAGCCGTGGTTCTGCGCGGTGATCTCGACCTTGCCGGTGGCCCGGTCGAGCACCGGTTGGTTGATCCCGCGGTGCCCGTACTTCAGCTTGAACGTGCCGAGACCGAGCGCCCGCCCGAACACCTGGTTGCCGAAGCAGATCCCGAAGTACGGCTTGTTCCGCTCGAGCAGCTGCTTGAGCAGCGTCGTCGGGTGCTCGGTGGTCTCCGGGTCGCCAGGGCCGTTGCTCATGAAGATGCCGTCCGGGTTGACCGCGAGGATCTCCTCGAGCGTCGCGGTGGCGGGCAGCACGTGCACCTCGATGCCGCGCTCGGACATCCGCTTCGGCGTCATGGTCTTGATCCCGAGGTCGAGCGCGACCACGGTGAAGCGCTTCTGGCCCTCGGCCGGGACGACGTACGGCTCGAACGTCGTCACCTCGGAGGCCAGGTCCGCGCCGACCATCGGCGGCTGCTCGAGCACCTTGGCCAGCAGCTCGGCCGGCTCCAGGATCTCGGTGGAGATCCCGGCCCGCATCGCGCCGCGCTCGCGCAGGTGCCGGGTCAGCGCGCGGGTGTCGATCCCGGAGATCCCGACGATCCCCTGGCCCTTCAGCTGGTCGTCGAGCGAGCGCGTCGCGCGCCAGTTCGACGGCACCCGGGCGGGGTCGCGGACGACGTACCCGGCGACCCAGATCTTCTGCGACTCGTCGTCCTCGTCGTTGATCCCGGTGTTGCCGATGTGCGGCGCGGTCTGGGTGACGATCTGCCGGTGGTACGACGGGTCGGTCAGTGTCTCCTGGTACCCGGTCATCCCGGTGGTGAAGACCGCCTCGCCGAACGTGGATCCGGTCGCCCCGTACGACGTACCGGTGAACGCCCGGCCGTCCTCGAGGACCAGCAGCGCGGGCTGGCTCATTGTGCTCCGATCAAGGTCGAGATGGATGCGGTCAGGGGTTCGGTGTCCGCCTTGCGCCGCGGCCGGAACCCGGTGTCGAGTTCCCGGCCGTCGTGCGTCCAGGTGACCACGACCAGGCCGGACTTCTCCGCGGTCACCTTGCCGGCGATGCCACGGTCGGTCCGGACCCCGGTCAGCCGGTCGGCGGGGATGAAGACGTCCGCCGCGCCCTGCCGGTGGAAGATCAGGCCGGCCTCACTGACGGCCAGGTCCGCGGTCGCGCGGACGCCCAGTTCGTGGACGGCGATCCGGTCCATCCAGTCGCCGGCACTCGTCGTCGCGACGTACACGCCCTCGACGCCGCGGGTGCTGCCGTCCGTCGGCGCCGTGGGCAGCGGCGCCAGGTCGGCCTGCCGGGACTGGCGGTTGCGCCAGCCCCGGTACATCGCGAAATAGCCCGCCGCCAGCACCAGCAGCGTGCCGAGAACGCCCAGGTAGGCCTTCACTCCGTTGAATTCCTTCCCCGCCCCACCGCCCCGGTCGTCAGCTCACCGTCCAGGACGGTCGGCGTACCGCGCAGGAAGGTCGCGACCACCTTGCCCGGCAGCGTCATCCCGTCGAACGGCGTGTTCCGCGACAGCGACACCGACTCCTCCGGTACGACGGTCCGCTCGACGCGCGGGTCGTACAGCACGACGTTCGCGGGCGCACCGGCCTCCAGCGGGCGGCCGTGGTCGGCGGACTGCCCGATCGCGGCCGGCCGGTAGCTCATGCGGTCGGCGACGTCGGCCCAGGTGAGCAGCTTGGTGTCGACCATCGCGTGCTGGACGACGCTCAGCGCGGTCTCCAGCCCGGTCATGCCGAACGCGGCCGCGCTCCACTCGCAGTCCTTGTCCTCGACCGGGTGCGGCGCGTGGTCGGTGGCGACGATGTCGATCGTCCCGTCTGCGAGGCCCTCGCGGACTGCCTCGACGTCCGCCTTGGTGCGCAGCGGCGGGTTCACCTTGTAGACCGGGTTGTAGGACGCGGCCAGGTCCTCGGTGAGCAGCAGGTGGTGCGGGGTGACCTCGGCGGTCACCTCCAGCCCGCGGCGCTTGGCGGCCCGGACGATCTCCACCGAGCCCTTGGTGGACAGGTGGCAGATGTGCAGCTTCGACCCGACGTGCGCGTTCAGCAGGATGTCGCGGGCGATGATCGCCTCCTCGGCGACACTCGGCCAGCCGGTGAGGCCCAGGACGCCGGACAGCGCGCCCTCGTTCATCTGCGCGCCCTGCGTCAGCCGCGGCTCCTGCGCGTGCTGCGCGACCACGCCGTCGAACGCCTTCACGTACTCGAGCGCGCGGCGCATCAGCGCGGCGTCCCAGACGCAGTCGCCGTCGTCGGAGAAGACCCGGACCCGGGCCGCGGAGTCCGCCATCGCGCCGAGCTCGGCGAGCTGCGTGCCCTTGCGGCCGACCGTCACGGCGCCGATCGGGTACACGTCGGCGTACCCGGCGTCGCGGCCGAGCCGCCAGACCTGCTCGACCACACCCGCGGTGTCGGCGACCGGGTCGGTGTTCGCCATCGCGTAGACCGCGGTGAACCCGCCCTTCGCGGCGGCCCGGGTGCCGGTCAGGACGGTCTCGGCGTCCTCCCGGCCCGGCTCGCGCAGGTGCGTGTGCAGGTCGACGAGCCCGGGCAGCGCGATCAGCCCCCGCGCGTCGACCGTCGTCGTACCGTCAGGGGTGGGGAGGTTGGTGCCGGTGGCAACGATCTCGCCGTTGTCGATCAGCAGGTCCGCCACCTCACCGCCCAGGATCGCGGCGCCGGTGATCAGATACGCGGTCATGCTGTCGGTTCCCCTTCGTTGCTTCCGGACAGGAGTAGGTAAAGGACGGCCATGCGGATCGCGACGCCGTTGGTGACCTGCTCGACGATCACCGAGCGGGTCGAGTCGGCGACCTCGGCGCTGATCTCCATCCCGCGGTTCATCGGGCCGGGGTGCAGCACGATCGCCTCGTCCGGCAGCTGCGCCATCCGGTACTTGTCAAGCCCGTAGCGGCGGCTGTACTCGCGGGCGCTCGGGAAGAACGCGTCGTTCATCCGCTCCCGCTGCACCCGCAGCATCATCACCGCGTCGCTCTTCGGCAGCACGGAGTCGAAGTCGTACGACGTGACGCACGGCCAGCTGCTCATGTCGACGGGCAGCAGCGTCGGCGGGGCGACCACGGTCACCTCGGCGCCGAGCGTCGACAGCAGCAGCACGTTCGACCGGGCGACCCGGGAGTGCAGGACGTCACCGACGATCGTGATCCGGCGGCCCTCCAGCGACCCGAGGTGCCTTCGCATCGTGAACGCGTCGAGCAGCGCCTGCGTCGGGTGCTCGTGGGTCCCGTCGCCCGCGTTCACCACCGAGCCGGTCATCCAGCCCGAGGTCGCCAGCAGGTGCGGCGCCCCCGACGAGCCGTGCCGGCAGACGACGCCGTCGGCGCCCATCGCCTGCAGGGTCAGCGCGGTGTCCTTGAGGCTCTCCCCCTTGCTCACGCTGGAGCCCTTGGCGGAGAAGTTGATGACGTCCGCGGACAGCCGCTTGGCGGCCGCCTCGAACGAGATCCGGGTCCGGGTGGAGTCCTCGAAGAACAGGTTCACCACGGTGCGCCCGCGGAGCGCGGGCAGCTTCTTGATCGGGCGGTCGGCGAGCGACCGCATCTCCTCGGCGGTGTCGAGGATCCGCTGCGCCTCGTCGCGGCTCAGGTCCGCGGTACTCAGCAGGTGCTTCATGCCTTCACCCCCGCGGTCGTCTTGTCCCCCGGCTTGTCCCCCGGCTTGTCCCCCGGCTTGTCCCCCGGCTTGTCCCCCGGCTTGTCCACAGCTTTGTCCGCGATCAGCACCGCGTCCTCGCCGTCGAACTCGGTCAGGTGCACGGTCACCCGCTCGACCAGCGAGGTCGGCAGGTTCTTGCCCACGTAGTCGGCGCGGATCGGCAGCTCGCGGTGCCCGCGGTCGACGAGGACGGCGAGCTGGACGGCGCGCGGGCGGCCAATGTCGCCGAGCGCGTCGAGGGCCGCGCGGATCGTCCGGCCGGAGAACAGCACGTCGTCGACCAGCACCACGACCTTGCCGTCGATCCCGTCCGCCGGGATGTCGGTGTGCTCGAGGCCGCGCGGCGGCTTGAGGCCGATGTCGTCGCGGTACATGGTCACGTCGAGTGACCCCGTGGGCACGCTCTGCCCCTCGACGGCCTGGATGCGGGCCGAGACCCGCTGGGCCAGCGGGACGCCGCGGCTGGGGATGCCGAGCAGGACGACCGGGTCGGCGCCGCGGTTCCGCTCGAGGATCTCGTGGGCGATCCGGGTCAGTGCCCGGGAAATGTCGGAAGCGTCGAGGACTTCGCGGCTGCTGCGTTTCGGCGGCTGCGCGCCCTCGGGCTGCTCTGCACTCTGGGCAGGGCTCATCGCTACCGTTCCTCCTTTCCCGCCTCTCTGGACGGGTCTTTAAAGGACGTTCGGACCGCTTGACATGGTATCGGATGTGACACGCCGTCTTGACGCTGGCCTCCGCCCCGGAATATTGTTACTCTGTGTAATCGAGGGGGGTTCACCGTTCCCGGGGCCGGTCATCGGTCCCGGACATGACGAACTAGTCGGAGGGAAGAACCAGCGTGCCTAGCGAATACGCGAAGACACTGGGTGGCAAGCTACGCGCCATCCGCCAGCAGCAAGGACTGTCGCTGCACGGCGTGGAAGAGAAGTCCAAGGGTCGCTGGAAGGCGGTCGTCGTCGGCTCGTACGAGCGCGGCGATCGGGCCGTCACGGTCCAGAAGCTCGCGGAGCTCGCCGATTTCTACGGCGTGCCGATCCGGGAACTGCTTCCGGGCAACGCCAGCGCGGCCGCCGCGGCAGCCGCTCCGCCCCGGTTGATCCTCGACCTGGAGGCCCTGCAACACCTCGACGCGAGCGAGGCCGGTCCGCTGACGCGGTACGCGGCCACGATCCAGGCTCAGCGTGGGGACTACAACGGGAAGGTGCTGTCGATCCGTCAGGACGACATGCGGACGCTCGCGGTGATCTACGACGAGTCGCCGACGACGCTGACCGAGCGCTTCATCTCCTGGGGTGTACTGAACCCGGAGGCGAAGGGTGACGTCGAGGATTCGTCCGAGGCCGCCGGCGCCTGACGCCTGAGAAGGCACCAGACGGTCGGGGCTTGTAGCAGCTGGCCCGCGGCCGCCCGCCTTCCTCTCGCGGACAGAACAGAGCAGTACCAGCAACACCAGGCAAGACACAGCGCACGACAAGCGGCAGGTACCACCTCACCCGCCGCACCACGGGGACGCAACGGCGGCCCGGGACCGTACCGAGACGGTCACCGGGCCTTGACTCCGGAGGGCTCGCCCCCCTCGTTCCCCGCAGCCCCTGGGCCTCAGATGCCCAGCGTGGGCTTCAACTGCAGCAGCCGGGCCAGCAGGCCGTTCACGAACGTCGGGGACTCGTCGGTCGACAGGTCCCGCGCCAGCGCGACCGCCTCGCTCACCGCGACCACATCCGGGACCTGGTCGTCGTACAGCAGCTCGTAGGCGCCGATCCGCAGGATGTTCCGGTCGACGGCCGGCATCCGGTCCAGCGTCCAGCCGACCGAGTGCGTCGAGAGCAGCTCGTCGATCTGCTCGCTGTGCTTCGCGACCCCCTCGACCAGCGCCACCGTGAACTCGTTCACCGGCGGGTCGTTGTCGGCCACCCGGTCGGCCAGGGTGCCGCCGACCGGCAGCCCCCTGACCTCCGACTCGAACAGCACGTCGAGGGCGCGCTTGCGGGCCTTGCTCCGGGCAGACATGTTCTCTTGTCCTAAAGGTCGGCGTCGATCAGGAGTTGACGCGGCCGAGGTAGTCCCCGGTCCGGGTGTCCACCTTGACCTTCTCGCCAGTGGTCAGGAACAGCGGCACCTGGATGTCGTAGCCGGTCTCCAGGCGGGCGGGCTTGGTGCCGCCGCTGGACCGGTCGCCCTGCAGGCCCGGCTCGGTGTACTCGACGACGAGCTCGACCGAGGCCGGGAGCTCGACGTACAGCGGCAGGTCGTCGTGCACCGCGACGATCGCGTCCTGGTTCTCCAGCAGGAAGTGCGCGGCGTCGCCGACCACGTCGGGCTGGATGTTGAGCTGCTCGTACGTCGACTTGTCCATGAACACGTACGCGGAGCCGTCGTTGTACAGGTACGTCATGTCACGCTTGTCGACCGTGGCCACCTCGACCTTGACGTCGGCGTTGAAGGTCTTGTCCACCACCTTGCCGGACAGCACGTTCTTCAGCTTGGTCCGGACGACGGCGCCGCCCTTGCCCGGCTTGTGATGCTGGAACCACACGACGGACCAGAGCTGGCCGTCCAGGTCGAGCACCATGCCGTTCTTGAGGTCGTTCGTCGTTGCCACGCGGGTATGCCCTTCGAAATCGATCAGCGGTAACACCGGATTGTAGCGGCCACCTGGCCTTTCCTCCGATTCGCGCACCTCGGGGGCCTTAGGGTGGTGTCCCAGACCGTCGACGGGCGTCAGGAGGCCGGGCGATGACGGGGTTCGTGATCTTCGTCGTGGTGATGATCGTGCTGGGGCTGATCAACAAGGCGCGCCGGCAGTCCGGGGGCGCCAACAACCGGCCGAATGCACGGATGCAGGCGCTGATCGAGCGGATCCAGGCGCAGCAGGCCGGCAACCAGCCGATCCAGTTCCAGGGCCAGTTCACCCAGGCCGCCGGGCCGGGCGGCCCGCAGCCGGCGCCGGGCCAGCAGGTCCCCGGCCAGCAGTTCGCGGGCCAGCCGTTCCCAGGGCAGCCGTTCCCAGGGCAGCCGTTTCCGGGACAGCCCTTCCAGGGTCAACCGCACCCGGGACAGCACTTCCAGGGGCAGTCGTTCCCGGTCCAGCCCGGGGCGGTCGCGGCGTACCAGCCACCGGGTCAGTTCCAGCCGGCGCAGCAGCCGGTGCAGTACAACCCGGGCCCGTACCAGCCGCCGGCGCACCGCCCGCAGCATCACAGCCTGCCGACCTCGAAGCAGGACCTGGACGCCAAGGTGCGCGAGCTGATGCAGGCGGGCAACGAGGTCGGCGCAGTCCGCTTGCTGTGCGACGAACGCGAGCTGGGGATCCAGGCGGCGCAGGAGTACGCGCGCTCCCTGGTCGCGCCGCCCGCGGCTCAGCAGCGTTCCAACGTACAGCAGCGTTCCGAAACACCGGACACGCCGGAGGACGAGGAGCGGTACGTCGGTTCGGCGGCGTTCGCGGAGTCGATCTTCAACCTCGACGACCGCGACGAGAACGTCTGGGCGAGCGGCTGGGTCGACACCCCGGAGCCCGAGGACCGCTCCGACATCGACGAGCTCTGGCAGACCGTCAGCAACCCGCCGCGGCCGGCGCCTCCCACCGCACGGTGAGGCAACTCTGCCGCCGGGCGATGTGAGAGCCCGCCGGCAGCTCGGCACCGACCGCATGCACCTGGAACGACGGCTCAGGACGGTCCGCCGCGTCCCACGCCCGCACCTCCCCGATCATGCGCTCCAGCAGCTCACCGCTGGACGGCCCGTGCCCGCCACAGCCCAGCTCCACCCGTGACTCGTTCAGAGCGGCCCGCGTGGTCAGGTAGACGAGGCTGTCCGCCGTCGCGGCAGCCGGCACACAGGACCACTCCGCTCCGCTGAAGACGCAGTACCCGGGCAGCCTGCACGCCAGCCACAGGTAGAGGTCGAGCAACGGCTCCTCCCGATCCACCTCCACCCCCGACAAGCTCTGCACGGCCGGCAACGCCAGTACGTCGTCCCGCGGACGCGGCTCCCGCTCCTGGTCCTCGTCGAACGTCAACCGGCCCTCCCGCAGCGGAACCAGCCGCTCGTAGTCCGCAGCAACGCCCTGCATACTGACGAACCCGCACAACGTCGTCGACCGGCTCTCCAGGTGCTCACCGACCAGATCGAACGCGATCGACCGCGTCTGCCCCCGCAACCGCAGCGGTACGACGATCCGCCCGTCCGGCCGCAGCTGCCGCACCCAGGCGCTCGCGATGTCCCACGCGGTCGCCGTCACCACGATCCGGTCGTACGGCGCCCGCTCCGGATCACCGAACGCACCGTCACCCCGCACGACGGCCACGTCGCCGTACCCCGCCTCGTCCAGCGACGCCCGCGCCCGCTCCGCCACCTCCGGGTCGATGTCGACGGTCGTCACCGCACCGCCCGGCCCGGTCAGCTCCCGCAGCAGCGCCGCGTTGTACCCGCCGGAGCCGATCTCCAGGACCCGGTCCCCGGGCCGGATCGCGGCCTGTTCGAGCATCAGCGCCACGATGCTCGGCTGCGACACCGAGCTCGTCAGCACCCCGGCCTCGTTCTGCTTCATCGGTACGACGTCGTCCGCGTACGCGACCTCGAGCGAGACATGCGGGACGAACACGTGCCGCGGTACGGCCAGGAACGCGGCCGCGACGCGCTCGCCGTGGAGCGTCCCCGCGGACATCAACTGCTGCACGAGGGCCGTCCGCAGCGACTCCGCTCGTGCCGAGTCCCTGCCGACGCTCGTCATGATCAGTCCCGCTTGTCCCCGAGCGATTCCAGCAAGGCCCGCAGCAGTCCCGCCAGCTGCTCGCGCTCCGCCTCCGAGAGGCCGGCGAGCAGCTGCGCCTCGGTGTCGACATGTGTCGGCAGCACCTTGTCGATCAGCTCGAGCCCGGCGGGCGTCAACGTCACCCGGACGCCGCGGCGGTCGGTCTCACTAGGCGTCCGGGTCACCAGGCCACGCGCCTCCAGCCGGTCCAGCCGCTGGCTGATCGCGCCCGAGGTGACCATCGACGAGTGCATCAGGCCGGCCGGGGTCAGACTGTGTTCGGGGTTGCTGCGCCGCAGGGTCGCGAGGACGTCGAAGGAGGCGCGGTCGAGGTCGTGCCGGACGAAGTTCCGCCGCAGCTCGGCGTCGAAGAGCGCGCCGAGCCGGCTCATCCGCCCGATGATCCCCATCGGCGACGCGTCCAGGTCGGGCCGCCGCGCCCGCCACTGCTCGAGCACCAGGTCGACGTGGTCTGCCATGGGACCAGCCTAACGCCACTTTGCTTAGCGATGAGAGACTTGAAATTAACTTAGCGCTGAGATATTTTGTCTTAGTGCTAAGTAATCGACGGACCGCGCTCCTGCTCGCCACGGCGATCGCCCCGATGCTGTGGGGCACCACCTACCTCGTCACCACTGAGTTGCTCCCGCCGCAGCGCCCGCTGCTGGCCGCGTTCCTGCGCGCCCTGCCGGCCGGGCTGCTGCTGGTCGCGATCACTCGGGTCCTCCCCCGCGGCAGCTGGTGGTGGCGCTCACTGGTCCTCGGCACGCTCAACATCGGCGCCTTCTTCGCTCTGCTGTTCGTCGGCGCCTACCGGCTACCTGGCGGCGTCGCGGCGACAGTCGGCGCCATCCAGCCGCTGGTCGTCGCACTGCTGTCGACGGGACTGCTGCGGCAGCGCCTGTCACTGCGGACCGTCCTCACGGCGATCTTCGGCGTCGTCGGCGTCGGTCTGCTGGTACTGCGAGCCACTGCACGGCTGGACACCTGGGGCGTCATGGCAGCCCTCGGCGGTGCTGTCGTGATGGCGTTCGGCGTCGTACTCAGCAAGCGCTGGACGTCACCTGCTCCCCTGCTGGCAACCACCGGCTGGCAGCTCGTCGCGGGCGGGCTGGTGCTGTTGCCGGTGACGCTCCTGGTAGAAGGCGCACTCCCCGCTTTCACGCTGCAGAACATTGCCGGTTACTCCTACTTGGCAGTGATCGGCTCCGCCGTCGCGTACGCCCTCTGGTTCCGAGGGCTCCGGGAGCTCGCCCCGACCGAGGTCACGTTCCTGGGCCTGCTCAGCCCGGTGGTTGCGACCGCGCTCGGCTGGCTGGTGCTCGACCAGCACCTGACCGCTCTGCAGGCGCTCGGCGGTCTCGTCGTCCTCGCCGCACTCGTCGCCGCCCAGCTGCGTCCGCGTCGACCGTCAGATGAGTCCCTCCCGCAGCGCGTAGGCGACGGCGTGCGAACGGTTCCGGAGCTGGAGCCGGCTGGTCACGTCGTGGAGGACGTTCTTGACCGTCCGCTCCGAGTATGACAACTCCCGGGCGATCTCCTGCGTGTCCTTGCCGTCAGCAACGAGCCGCAGTACCTGCGTCTCGCGGTCGGACAGCGCGTTGAGTCCCCCGCCGCGCGCCACCCGGAGCTGGCGCGGGCGCCGGGACGTCTGACCGAGGAGCCGGCCCAGCAGGTCCGGCGGCAGGCTGCCCGCGGCGGACGCGGCGGCCAGCACCAGGTGCACGATCCGGTCCGGCGTCGCCTCGGTACGGCGCAGTACGCCGGCCACCCGCAGCTCCACCGCGGCCAGCAGCGCGTCGTCGTCGATCGTGCTGCCGATCAGCGCGATCCGCCGGCACCCGCGCTGCGTCGCGGACCGCAGTACCTGGACGGCCGCGGCGTCCAGCGCGTCGACCGCGATCATCGCGACCGGCGGCGGACCGGTGGGACGTGCCGGCAGCGCCGCCAGCTCCGCGTCGGTGACCAGTGCGACCTCGGGCCGCCGGCGCAGTGCGTGGTCGAGCCCGAACTGCGACAGCGGGTCGAGCGCCTTCACCCAGACCGGAACAGGTTGGATCGTCATACGTGCCCCCCAGGAGTTGTCGAGTGTCCCCACACTCCACCTGATGCCCGAAAGGGCAGGTTGGTTATGAATCCAGGGTGCTGAGTGCGCGCAGCGCGAGCCGGTACGAGTCGAGGCCGAAGCCGGCGATCGTCCCGGTGGCGACTCCGGCGACGACGCTGGTGTGCCGGAAGTCCTCGCGGGTGGCCGGGTTGGTGAGGTGGATCTCGATCAGCGGCGCGGTCCGCTGCGCGATCGCGTCGCGCAGCGAGTACGAGTAGTGGGTGAAGGCGGCCGGGTTGAGGACGACCGGGATCCGGCCGTCGGCGGCCTCGTGCAGCCAGCCGACCAGCTCGGCCTCGTCGTCGGTCTGCCGGACCTCGACCTCGAACCCGAGGTCGGCGCCGGCCTTCTCGCACACACCGACCAACTCGGCGAACGTCGTCGTACCGTACTTCTCCGGCTCCCGCGACCCCAGCCGCCCGAGGTTCGGCCCGTTCAGCACCAGCACCCGCCTGCTCACATCCGTCACACGGTCACCCTAGTCGGTCGAACGCGGCCTCTGCCTCCGAGACCGCGGTCGGGTAGCGGTCGTCCGCGGATCGGCCGGCGGAGATCGCCGACCAGTTCCGGTAGGCGAGGATCCGTTGCGTCGAGAGCAGCTGGGCGGACAGCAACTCCGCGGTCAGGTCGCCGCCCAGGACCTCGGCCAGCGCCCGCTCGTCGTCGTCCATGAACTCGCGCAGCCGGGTCGCCAGCGCCGGGGTCGTGAACACGAGGTTGTAGTAGGCAACGACCTGCGGATGGTCGTTCAGTCCGGTCGTCGGCTCGCGCTCGGCGAGGCCGGTCAGGAACCGCTCGCGGAGCGCCGCGACCGGCGGCACGGACGCGTCCCGGACGATCCGGGCCGCCTCCCGCCGGTGGTCCGCGATCCGGTGCATGACCAGGTCCTCCTTGCTCGGGAAGTACTTGAACAGCGTCGGCTTGGAGACGTCGACGGCCGCCGCCACGTCGGTCACCGGGACCGCGTCGAAGCCGCGCTCGAGGAACAGCGCGATCGCCGCCTGCGACAAGGCGTCGTACGTCTGCTGCTTCTTCCGCTCGCGAAGTCCGGTCACGTCACCATGTTAACCTAGACAAAAGATTGACCGAGTTAATCTTTCGCGAAGGAGGGCGATGAGAAGCCTCGACGAGGAGCGTGCGTACGCCGAGGACTGCCGGGCGGCGCTGCACCGCATGGTCGCGGGCGCCCGGGAGAACGTGGCCGTCGGCGAGCACACCTGGGGCGACCGGTACACGGCCGAGCGGCTCGGCTACTACCTGAAGACGCTCGCCCGCGACCTGGGCGAGGAAGGCGAGAACCCGCCGTACTTCGGCGTGATCGCGTACGGCGCCGACGCCGGCGGCCACAGCGGCCAGACCTACTACCTCGGCCGGCGGCACATCGCGGACGCGATCGGGCGGCCGCCGATGGTGATCGACTGGCGGGCGCCGGTGTCGGCCGCGTTCTACCAGGCCTCCGCGGTCGACCCGCGCGGGATCGAGACCCGGCGCCGCTTCGGCTGGGCGGGCAGCACGCTGACCAGCTTCGAGGACGAGCACCTGCGGGCCGGGACACCGCCCACGCCTTCTGGTGCCGGCGAACTGGTCCGCCGGGAGATCGAGCGGGCCCGCGTCGGTCCGATGCGGGACATCGTCGCGACGATCCAGCCCGAACAGGACGACCTGGTACGGACCGACCTCGACAGCTCCGTCTGCGTCCAGGGCGCGCCCGGCACCGGCAAGACCGCGGTCGGCCTGCACCGCGCGGCGTACCTCCTGTACGCGCACCGCTCGCGCCTGGAACGCAACGGCGTCCTCGTCCTCGGGCCGAACCAGGCCTTCCTGCACTACATCTCCGCGGTCCTCCCCACGCTCGGCGAGGTCGACGTCGAGCAGATCACGATCGAGCGCCTCCTCGACCGCGAGGTCCGCGCCGCCGACGAACCAGCCGCTGCCGCGGTCAAGCACGACGTCCGGATGGCCGCCGTACTGCGGAACGCCGTGTACGGCCGGATCCGGCAGCCGGAGCAGGCGGTCGTGGTGAACGACGCGTCGTACAAGTGGCGGGTCGACCAGGACGAGTTCGCGGAGATGGTCGCCGAGGCGGAGGCGACGACGTACCTGACCGGACGCGAGCGCGTCGTCGCGCGACTGGTGGCGGCGCTGCAACGCCAGGCCGAGGCCCGCGGCCAGAACTGCAACGGCGCTTGGCAGCGGCGGATGGCGCGGGCCGTGACGCCCGCCGTCGACGCGGTGTGGCCGAACCTCAAGGCGGACGACGTACTGGCCGAGGTGCTCAGCGATCCCGGTCGGGCGGCGGACGGCATCCTCACGCCCGACGAGCAGCGGGCGATCACCTGGACGCGGCCGCGGAAGGCGAAGAGCGCGCGGTGGACGGCCGCGGACGCCGTACTGCTCGACGAAGTGAGCGCCTTGCTGGAACGTACGCCGACGTACGGCCATGTGATCGTCGACGAGGCGCAGGACCTCTCCCCCATGCAGTGCCGGGCGATCGCGCGCCGGAGCGAGCACAGCTCGATCACGGTGCTCGGCGACCTGGCACAGGGCACGACGCCGTGGGCCGCGGCCGACTGGCCGACCCAGCTCGGCCACCTCGGGAAACCCGCCGCGGAGATCGTTGCCTTGAGCACCGGTTACCGGGTGCCCGCGACGGTGGTCGGGCTCGCGAACCGGCTGCTCGCCGCACTGCCGGTCTCGGTCCCGCCGACGAGATTGTTCCGCTCCGACGGCGAACTGACGATCTCGCAGGTCGACGATCTCGCCACCGGCACCGTCGAGGCTGTGCGGCGGGCCCTCGGGAAGGAAGGCTCGATCGGTGTGATCGCGGCGGACCATCAGCTCGCGGCGGCCACCGACGCGCTGAAGGCCGCCGGGATCGAGGTCACCGGCGCGGACGGCGACGGCCGGGTGGCCGTCGTACCGGCGAGCCTGGCGAAAGGGCTCGAGTACGACCACGTGATCGCGCTCGAGCCGGCCGAGATCGTCGCCGCCGAGTCCCGCGGCCTGAACCGGCTGTACGTCGTCCTCACCCGCGCGGTGTCGCGGCTGGACATCCTGCACGTCCAGCCGCTACCACCTCAGCTCCAGGGAGCGCCCGGTCCGCCCATGCGTTCGGCGTAAGGCGTTCCGCGGCCCAGCTCGCCGCGGCGGATCGGCTTGTCGGTGAATGCGGACGCGTAGATCGCGGCTGCCAGCTCCAGCGTGTTGCGGGCCTCGGCCAGGGTGACTGGCGTCGGCTCGCCGGCAGCCTTCGCGTCGAGGATCGCGGTCAGCTGCGCGGTGTGGCCGCTCGCGACGTCCGGCAGGTCGGCAGACCACGCCGTGACGACGTCCTCGTGGCCGGGCGCGGGCGTGACCGTCCAGTCCGGGTTGCGGTAGCCGTACAGGTGCTCCAGCTCGACGGTCGCGTGCTCGCAGTCGAAGCGGAGCTGGGACGTCTGCCGGGCGGACACCAGCGAGTTCACGATCGAGGCGACCGCGCCGTTCTCGAAGGTGACGAGCGCCATCGACACGTCCTCGGTCTGGGTCGGGCGCGCCTGCCGGGCGGCGAGCGCGGTCACCTTCTCCCACGGGCCGAGGACCGACAGCAGCAGGTCGTACTGGTGGATGCCGTGGCCCATCGTCGGGCCGCCGCCCTCGACGTCGAACGTCCCGCGCCACGGCACCGCGAAGTACGCGTCGTCGCGGTACCAGACCGTGTTGCACAACGCGACGAGCGGCCGGCCGAGTACGTCGTTCGCGAGCAGCTCCCGCAGCCGGACGGCGCCGGACCCGAAGCGGTGCTGGAACACGCAGGCCACCTGCGCCGCGGACTTCGCCTCCGCCGCGAGCAGCTCATCGAACTCGTCGAGCGACAGCGTCGGCGGCTTCTCCATGTAGACGTCGACGTCGGCCGCCAGGCACTCCACGGCCAGCGGGACGTGCGTCTTCGGCGGCGTACAGAGGTGGACCAGGTCGACCTCCTCGGCGGCCAGCAGGTCGGTCAGGCTCGAGTACGTCGCCGGGATGTTCCACTCGGCGGCGAACTCCTTCGCGCGTGCCGGGTCGACGTCGACGGCCGCGACCAGCTCGGCCCGGTCCGCGAGGGCGGTGACGGCTGTGGCATGGGCGCCGGCGATCCCGCCGGTGCCGACGATCGCGATCCGGTACTTGCGTTCGCTCATCCTGGAAAGCCCTTTCCGAGGCGTTTCCAGAACCCTAACTGATCTCGCCGTACGCCGCGACCAGAAGACCCGGGTCGGGCGCTTCGAGGATGGTCGGCTTCGCCAGGGCGTCGAGGATCACGAACCGGAGCCGGTCGGCGCGGGTCTTCTTGTCGAGCTTCATCGCGTCCTGCAGGTGCGGCCAGGCGTCGGCGCGGTAGCTGACCGGGAGGCCGAGCGACTGCAGGACCGCGCGGTGCCGGTCGGCGGTCGCGTCGTCGAGGCGGCCGGCGGCGCGGGCGAGCTCGGCGACGAAGACCATGCCGATGCTGATCGCCGCGCCGTGCCGCCACTTGTACCGCTCGACGCGCTCGATCGCGTGCCCCAGCGTGTGCCCGTAGTTCAGCGCCTCGCGGCCGATCCGGCCGCCGGCGGTCGTGGTCCGCTCCCGCAGGTCCGCGCCGACCGTGTCGGCCTTCACCTGGATCGAGCGGGCGATCAGCTCCTCGGTCGCGCCGTACGACGGGCTGGTGGCCGCGGCCGGGTCCTTCTCGACGAGGTCGAGGATCACCGGGTCGGCGATGAAGCCGCACTTCACGACCTCGGCGAGGCCGCTGACGTAGTCGTTCGCCGGGAGAGTCTCGAGCGCCGCTAGGTCGCACAGCACGCCGGCCGGCTCCCAGAACGCGCCCACCAGGTTCTTGCCCTCGGCGGTGTTGATACCGGTCTTGCCGCCGACGGCCGCGTCGACCATGCCGAGCAGCGTGGTCGGGATGTGCACGACCTTCACGCCGCGCAGCCAGGTCGCCGCGACGAACCCGGCGAGGTCGGTCGTGGTCCCGCCGCCGACGCTGACGATCGCGTCCGACCGGGTGAAGCCGGCTTGGCCGAGCACCGACCAGCAGTACGCCAGCACCTCGGCGGTCTTGGCCTCCTCGGCGTCCGGGATCTCGATCGCGTGCGCGGTGAAACCGGACGCGCTCAGGTCGTCGCGGATCGCATCGCCGGTCTCGCGCAGCGCCCGCGGGTGGATCACCGCGACCCGCTGCACCCCCTCACCGAGCAGCCCGGGCAACTCGCCGAGCAGGTTGTTGCCGATCACCACGTCGTACGGCGCGGCGGCGGCGACCCGGATCCTGGTGGGTCCGGTCATGGGGCCTCCCGTCCTGGACTGAGGAGCGCAGGGAGCGAAGCGACCGGAGCGACGAGGGAAGGACGGGAGTTACAGCCCCATGACCCCCGCGCCGGAGGC
Source organism: Kribbella sp. HUAS MG21 (assembly GCF_040254265.1). Classification (GTDB taxonomy): domain Bacteria; phylum Actinomycetota; class Actinomycetes; order Propionibacteriales; family Kribbellaceae; genus Kribbella. The sequence goes on along the minus strand of NZ_CP158165.1, from coordinate 5,803,705 downwards.
GCGGCATTCAACACTGTCACTGGAGCTGCTCCAGGATCTCGTCGGCGATCTGGTCGGGCGTCTTGTTGTCGGTGAGGACGGTCTGCTTGGCGACCTCGTCGTACAGCGGCCGACGTGCCTCCATCAGGTTCCGCAGCTGGGTGCGGACGTTGCCGAGCAGCAGCGGCCGGGAGACGCCGAGGCCGACGCGCTTGGCCGCCTCCCCCAGGCTCACGTCCAGGTAGACCACGTGGTGGCCCGCCAGGTCGGCGCGGGTCTCGGGGTCGAGGATCGCGCCGCCGCCCAGCGACAGCACCTCGCCGGCGTCCTGCAGTGCGGCCGTGATCGCGGCCCGCTCGAGCTTGCGGAAGTGCGGCTCGCCCTCGTCGACGAAGATCTCCGAGATCGGCTTGCCGGCCGCGGCCTCGATGTCGGCGTCGGTGTCGCGGTGCTTCACACCGAGCCGTTCGGACAGCACCGCCGCGATCGTGGACTTGCCCGATCCGGGCGGGCCGACCAGGACGACGACCGGGCTCACTCCCACTCCCTCGGCGTGATGGTCGTCGGCAGGTTCGCCAGGTAGGACTGGTGGTTGCGCGCCGTCTCCGCGACCGAGTCGCCGCCGAACTTCTCAAGCGAGACCTCTGCCAGCACCAGCGCGACCATCGCCTCGGCGACGATCCCGGCCGCCGGTACGGCGCAGACGTCCGACCGCTGGTGGTGCGCGGACGCGGCCTCACCGGTGGCGGTGTCGATCGTGCGCAGCGCCCGCGGCACGGTCGCGATCGGCTTCATCGCGGCGCGCACCCGGAGCGTCTCGCCGGTGCTCATGCCGCCCTCGGTGCCGCCCGAGCGGCCGCTGGTCCGGCGGACCGAGCCGTCCTCCGCGACGATCTCGTCGTGCGCCTTGGAGCCCGGCGTCCGGGCCAGCTCGAAGCCGTCGCCGAGCTCGACGCCCTTGATCGCCTGGATGCCCATCAGCGCGCCGGCCAGCTTGGAGTCGAGGCGGCGGTCCCAGTGCACGTAGCTGCCGAGCCCCGGCGGGAGGCCGTCGACGACGACCTCGACCACGCCGCCGAGCGTGTCGCCGGCCTTCTGCGCGGCGTCGATCTCGGCGACCATCTGCTTGCTCGCGTCCGGGTCCAGGCAGCGGACCGGGTCCGCGTCCAGCTTCGCGACGTCGCCGTACGCCGGGATCACGCCGTACGGCGCCTTGACCGTGCCGAGCTCGACCACGTGGCTGACGATCGTCACGCCGTACGCCTGCCGCAGGAAGCGGGCCGCGACCTCGCCGAGCGCGACCCGGGCCGCGGTCTCCCGGGCGCTGGCGCGCTCGAGCACCGGGCGGGCCTCGTCGAAGCCGTACTTCTGCATGCCGGCCAGGTCGGCGTGACCGGGCCGCGGGCGGGTCAGCGGCGCGTTCCGAGCGAGGCCGGCGAGCGTCTCCGGGTCGACCGGGTCGGCGCTCATCACCTGCTCCCACTTGGGCCACTCGGTGTTCCCGACCTGGATCGCGACCGGGCTGCCGAGGGTCAGCCCGTGCCGGAACCCGCCGACGAACGTCACCTCGTCCCGTTCGAACTTCATCCGGGCACCGCGGCCGTAGCCGAGGCGACGACGAGCCAGGGCGTCGGCCACGTCGTCCGTGGTGACCTGAACGCCTGCGGGAAGACCTTCGAGTACGGCGACGAGCGCTTGTCCGTGCGACTCGCCGGCGGTGAGCCAGCGCAGCATGCCCCCGATTCTTCCACGGCACGCTCAGCACCCGGACAGTGGTCTCAGAGTCAGCGGCAGGGCTGGGTGTCCTGGGTGGAGGCGGTGCGGACAGTCAGCACGGCGTTGAAGGTCTTCACCAGGGCGGAGTTCTCGCAGGTCGAGCTGGCCGCGGCCGCCTGACCGCCGGCGATCGCGGCGCCCACGAGGGCGGTGGTGGCCAGCGCCGCCGCGGCCAGGCGCCCGGCGGTACGACGGAATGCGGGGGTCATCATGCGCTCCTTCAATCGGTCTTACCAACGACCGTAGAAGCCGCGAGCGCTCCGCGAACTGGCCCTGGAACCCGTCTTGAAGGTAGCGCTGACACCACCCTCGATAGGGTCCTGGCATGACGCGGCGGGACATGGAGACGTGGCGGGCGCAGGTGCGCGGGTGTCTGCTGGGTGGGGCGATCGGGGACGCGCTGGGCGGACCGGTCGAGTTCGAGGACGGGCGCTCGATCGTCGCGAAGCACCCGGCCGGCGTCCGGACCTTCGTGGACGGCGGGCCCGGCTGGCCGCCCGGGACCGTCACCGACGACACCCAGATGACGCTGTTCACGGTCGAGGGGCTGATCCGGGCCGGCGTCCGTACCGACCGCGGGCTCGGGCTGACCGTGGCTGTCGTACAGCACGCGTACGACCGGTGGCTGGACACGCAGACGCTGCCCGGGCCGAGCGGTGAACGCGACGGCTGGCTGCACCGCGAGCAGTGGCTGTACGCGCGCCGTGCACCGGGCAACACCTGCCTCACCGCGCTGACCGAGGCGCGCAAGGGCGACGCGAAGATCCCGCAGTTCGGTGCGCAGGCCGTCAACGACTCGAAGGGCTGCGGCGGCGTGATGCGGGTCGCGCCGTTCGGGCTGATGCCGCAGGTGTACCCGATCGACTGGATCTTCGACTCGGCCGCCGACGCTGCCGGGTACACGCACGGCCATCCGACCGGCAAGCTGGCCTCCGGCACGCTGGCCGCGATCATCCATGCGCTGTGCGCCGGCGCCGGCCTCGACGAGGCGATCACTCAGGCCACCAGCATCCTGGTCCAGCGCCAGGGCCACGAGGAGACCAGTACGGCGCTCTCGTTCGCGCGGCAACTGGCCGCCACCGCGCCGCCCGGCCCGGTCACGGTCGAGCGCCTCGGCGGCGGCTGGATCGCCGAGGAGGCGCTGGCGATCGCGGTCTACGCCGCCCTCGCCTACCCCGAGCCCGAGCAGTTCCTGGACGCCCTGGCGCTTGCGGTGACGCACTCCGGTGACAGCGACTCCACCGGCGCGATCTGCGGCAACGTCCTGGGCGCCCTGCACGGCGAGACGGCTCTCCCCGCGGAGCTCGTCTTCGCCGTCGAGGGTCGTGGGGTCATCCTGCAGCTCGCCGACGACTTCGCGATGGAGTTCAGCCAGCGGCAGCGGCTGCACGGTGACTACGGCCCGTTCACCGAGTGGACGACCCGCTACCCCGGCTGGTGACTAGCGCGGCTCGATCGAAAGCTTGTGCCGGAACACGTTCCGCGGGTCCCACTTCGCCTTGATCTGCTGCAGCCGCGGGTAGTTGCCGAGATAGTACAGCTCGTGCCACGGCACCCCTGAGGTGTTGTACGCCGGATCGGCCAGGTCGACGTCCGGGTAGTTGATGTACGACCCGGCGTTGATCGCGTTCGGCACCGGTACGCCGCCCGTGTCGCGGTAGATGGCGGTGTACGTCTTCCGCGCCCACGCGAGGTGCTTGTCGTCGTCGGCGGCGGACGTCCACGCGGCGCTGAGCACCATCTTGGCGACCACGTCGCGCTGTGCGGACGCGGTCGCGTCGGCCGGGACGGTGTTGACCTTCCCGCCGTACGGCACGAGCAGCACGGACGACTGCGGTCCTTCGTACGTCGTGTCGGTCAGCGCGCGGTACAGCGCCACGATCTGTTCGTCGGTGTAGCCCTGCTTCAGGTAGCCGGCCTTGTACTTGGCGCGTGCCGGCGTCGGGGTCTCCGCGATCGAGCGCTCCATCGTGGTGTGCAGGAACGGCCCGACGCCGGTGTCGATCACCTGCGGCTTCGGGTCCACACCGACCGTCATCGCGGCGTTGAACGCGTTCATCAGCTTCTCCGAGTCCGGCGCCGCGGCGTCGAGCTGGGTGGAGAGCAGGAACTGGCCGGCCGACGAGTGCGTGAGGATGAACGGCGCGTAGAGCGTCGCGTACGGCGAGTCCGCCGTGTTGTGCTGCTCGAAGAAGTCGAACCAGTTCCGCACCGTGCGCACGAACCCGGCCTGGGTCATCGTCTTCCAGTCGTACAGCAGCAGGCTCGCCCGCAGCGCGGCCGGTGCCTTGGGCAACGATTCCGCGGGCGACCGGCCGGAGGCGCCGGCCGAGCGCATCAGGTAGCGGGTGACGACACCGAAGTTCCCGCCGCCACCCCCGGTGTGCGCCCACCACAGGTCGCGGTGCGCGTTGTCCCGCGTCGCCACCACCGAGTGGGCGCGGCCGCGGGCGTCGACGACCACCAGCTCCACGCCGTACAGGTGATCGACGACCGAGCCGTGCTTGCGCGACAGCGGCCCGTACCCGCCGCCGCTGAAGTGCCCGCCGACCCCCACGCTGAGGCAGCCCCCGCCGGGCACCGTCACACCCCAGCCGTAGAACAGCTCCTTGTACACGGTCTCGAGCGTCGCCCCGGCGCCGATCGAGAAGGCGCGGTACTGCGGGTCCCAGGTGACCGCGTCGTACGTCGACATGTCGAGCAGCACCTCGACGTCGCTGCTGTCCACGAAGTCCTCGAAGCAGTGCCCACCGCCGCGGACTGCGATCCGCTTGCCGCTGCGTACTGCGTCCTGGACGGCGGCGACCGCGTCCTCGCCGGACTGGATCACGCGCGCGTAGTCGGGGGTGCCGACGAAGCGGCGGTTCTGACCGCGCAGCACCAGGTCCTGGTAGCGCGCGTCGTTCGGGCCGATCTTGGTGCTGGTGCTCGCCACTGCGGCAGCGGACGCCGTACCGGGAACAGCGAGCGCGGCACCCGCGACGGCGGTTCCGGCCAGGAGACCGCGACGACTGACTGGCATGGGTATTCCCTCCCAGAGCTCGATTTCCTCGACCCTAGGAAGGCTCAGGGTTCGCGCACATCAACCGTCGGGGGGAAGCCAGGGATCCCCTATCCGGCGTACAGCCGCTCCAGGGGAGCACCGAGCAGTACGCCGGCCAGTGCCCCGACCAGCATGAACGGCCCGAACGGCACCATCTGCTTCCGGGTCATCACCCGGGTCGCGATCAGCACGATCCCGACCAGCGCGCCGAGGAAGAACCCGCCGTACAACCCGGACACGAACTCGCCCCAGCCGAGCCACCCCAGCGCGCCGCCGAGCAGCCCGGACAGCCGGACGTCGCCGAACCCGACGCCGCGCGGGAACGCGAACCAGAGCACGTAGAACACCGCGAACCCGATCGCGCCCGCGATCACCGCGCGCCGCAACGACCCCCACTCCCCCGTCGCGGCCGCGGCCGCGAGCAGGCCCGCCGCGACGACGACGTACATCGGCCAGATGATCACCGACGGCAGGTACCGCGTCCGCGCGTCGATGTAGCCGAGCACCGCACCGGCCACCGCCAGGACCAGCCACACGGGCAGCACCGCCGCGAGACCGATCAACCAGCCGAGCAACCCGCCCGCCGGCGCAGCGAGACCACCGCACCAGTACGCCGCCCTCCGCCCGGCGAGGGACGCGTACGGGATCTTGGTCTCGCCCTCGTCGAGGACGGGCTCCGGGATGCGCCGCATCAACCACGGCCCGAGCACGAACGCGGCCGGACCACAGAGGACCACACCGATCCCCGCAGCGAGCAACGCGTTCTCAGCCGGCACGATCGAGCAGCCTAGCGGCTGGCCGCCGCGCGTTTCGCCAGCACCCGGGCGAGTACGGCCGCGCCGCCGCCGAGCAGCAGCAGGCCGCCGAACAGCACCGCGATCGTGCTCCACAAGCCGTCGTTCTCGGTGACGTAGGTGATGCGCTGGTACGCGTCGTCGTTCGCGGCCCGCTCGAACGTGAAGTCGTCGGTGATCCGGCCCGGCTCGCGGTACGTCGCCGTGTACGCGGTCAGGAAGTCCGCGGGCTGCTCCACCACGTCGCTGTCGACCCGGCCGGCGAACAGCAGTTCGGGCCTCACCGCGGCGTCCGGCACCTTCGTGGCGTCCACGCGGTGTTCCGCGGCGACGTACACGGTGACGGTCTGGGTGGTCGTCGCGCCCTTGCTCAGCCGCATCGGGTACACGATCCGGTCCGACGCGAACGTGAGCCGCAGCGGCGGCGTCGCGCCGCTCAGGCTCTCGCCGTCGCTCCGCGGCGCCAGCTTCACCGCGACGATCTCCCACTTCTCCGTCAGGTACGGCGTGAGGTTGGCGGCCAGCGTGTCCGGTACGACGTACCCGTTGGTGCGCAGCCAGTCCGTGACCGCCGTACCGCTGGAGCCGCCGAGCCGGGTGACGGCGAACGGGCCGAGCAGCATCTGCTGCTTGACGTTGACACCCGCGTCCGCGGTGGGCGCGCCGGCCGAGTCGCCGCGGCCGCTGCCCATGATCCCGAGGTCGCGGAACGGCCAGTACGTCTTCTTCACCACGCGCTTCGGGCGGATCAGCTGCTCGAGCCGGGAGAACAGGTACTCGTCGCCGAGGTCGACCTTCGCGGCGGCCGGGACCGGCATGATCCACGCCGCCTTCTTCGACGCACCGCGCACCGCCATCGACAGCGTGATCCGCTCGGTGCCGCCGGAGTGCTCGACCAAGGCGTTCTCGCCGTACGCGCGGGCCTGGGACTCCCGGTCCGGCAGGTAGCCGCCGCAGGCACACGCCCACGCCGGAGTGACTCCGGCCGCGACGAATCCGACGGCCAGCACACCCGCGATCACCCGCCAAAGCTTCACGGGCCGAACACTAGCTAGCCGAGGGTGTACGGAGTGTGGAAGAAGTTGTCCGGGTCGTACTTCTTCTTCGCCGCGTCGAGCCGGGACGCGCTCGCGCCGTAGTACGAACTGACCGCCCGGCCGGTCTCGACGTAGTTGACGTAGCCGCCCGCGGAGGCCGAGCGGACAGCGGCGTGACCGTTGGCGATGAAGGTCTGCGCGCCCTTGTTCTGCGCCGAGGAGTACCACTGGATGACCGCGAGCGCGCTGCGCCAGGGCCACGAGGAGCCGCCCGCTGGCTGCTTCGCGGCCTGGCCGCCGAGTGGATCGAGTATCGCCGAGGCGGGCGTCGCCGCCCGCGCGGCGGCCTTCACCGCGCCGAGCAGCCCGGTGATCGTCGCCGCGTCCAGCGGGCCTTTCAGGACGTCGGAACCGGCGAGGAAACGCTGGCGCGGACTCGTCGTGCCGCCGCCGAGGTACTTCACGGCCTCCAGATGCGACTTCACCGACAGCGTGCGGGCCGACGCCTTCGCGCCGACCAGCGACTCCAGTTGCGCGGCCGCCGCCGTGGCGTCGCCGGTGGTGGACACACCCAGCACGCGGATCGCCAGCGTGCCGTTGCTCCTGGCATCGACGTGCAGGTTGGCCCAGACCGTCGTCGGCGCGCTCTGCGCGAACTGCTGCCAGCCGCGGACGACGGCCGCCGCCTGCGGCTCCGGCCAGCTGAGCCGGAAGAACCCGAGCTTGGTCGCCGGGATCGTCGCGAACCGGAACGACGTGACCACGCCGAAGTTGCCGCCGCCGCTGCCGCGCAGGGCCCAGAACAGCTCGGGCTCCGCGTCCGCGCTGACGGTGTGGGACATGCCGTCCGCGGTGACGACGTCCATCGACACCACCCGGTCGCAGGTCAGGCCGTACGTACGGGTGTGGACCCCCATTCCGCCGCCGAGCGTGAGGCCCGCGACGCCGACGGTCGGGCACGTCCCGGTCGGCAGCGAGCGGCCGTACCGGTCGAGGAACACGTGGACGTCGTACAGGCGGGCGCCGGCGCCGACGGTGAGGACGTCGTTCGCGTAGCTCATGCTCTTGAGGCCGCCGACGTCGAGCTGCACGCCGTCGGCGATCGTGGACGCGCCGACGTACGAGTGGCCGCCGCTCTTCGGGACGAGCGCGAGCTTGTTGGCGCGGGCGAAGGTGATCGCCTGCTGGACGTCGGACGGTTTCGTCGCCTTCACCACGGCGGCCGGGCGGACGCTGTCCCAGCGCGGGTCGAAGAGCTGGTGCGCGGCGGCGTACCCGGAGGTGGAGGGCAGGTAGAGGGGGCCTTCGAGGGCGCGGGCGAAGCTGTTCCAGTTCGGCCCGCTCGATGTCGGGGCCGGTGTGCTACTGGGCTTGCTGGACGTCGTGGAGGTTGGGGCGGTGCTCGCGGTCGGCGACGGGCTTGCCGTACCGCCGGTATCCGTCCTGTCGCTGCAACCGGCGAGCGTGACGGCGGCCGCGGCGCCGCCGGCGATCAGGAGGGTACGACGGTCAAGCAGGCTCACGGTCCCCCAGCTCCTCACGCGCAGCCGTCCGCATGGCCGCCAGAGGAGCCGGCGACCTACCCGTCATCATCTCGACCTGGAGGGTCGCCTGGTGCACGAGTAGATCAAGTCCGTTCAACAGCTCTGTACCGATCCGGTGCGCCGCGAGCGCGAGCCGGGTCGGCCAGGGGTGGTACGCGACGTCGAACACCACCGGCGCGACGCCGGCGAAGTGCTCCGCCCACGGGTCGACCGCGCCGCCGGGCAGCGTCGACACGCACAGGTCGAAGCCGCCGATCTGCTCGACCTGCGAGAAGTCCGCGACCGACGTCCGGAGGCCGAGCTCCGCCGCCAGGTCCCGCAGCCGCTCCGCCTTCGAGATGTCCCGGACGACGACCGTCACCTCGGTGACCTTCATGCCGCGGAGTGCCGCGAGGGTCGACGCGGCCGTCGCGCCGCCGCCGAGCACGACGGCACTCTCGGCCGCGGTGATCCCGCGCTCGGCGAACGCGTTCACCAGCCCGGGTACGTCGGTGTTGTGCGCGGACCGGGATCCGTCGGGCTCGAACAGCATCGTGTTCGCGGCGCCGATCAGCTCCGCGACCGGATCGACGGTGTCGGCCAGGTCCAGCGCGACCCGCTTCAGCGGCATCGTCAGCGACAACCCGCGGACGTCCTCACCGAGCGACGCGACGAAGCCGCGCAGCTCGTCCTCCTCCACCTGGAACGCGTCGTACGTCCAGTCCAGCCCGAGCGCGGCGTACGCCGCCCGGTGCATCGCCGGCGACAACGAATGCGCGATCGGCGAACCGAGGACAGCGCAACGGGTCAAGTCAGCACCTGCCCTTGTGAGCCTGGCACCACGCCTGGAGCTTGTCGACGTTGGCCTCGTGCTCCTCGGCGGTGCTGGCGAACGCGGTCTCGCCGGTGTCGAGGTTGATCAGCGTGAAGTACAGCCACGAGCCCTGCGCCGGGTTGATCGCGGCGCGCAGCTCGTCACGGGTCGGCGAGTTGATCGGCGTCGGCGGCAGGCCCTTGTGCTTGTACGTGTTGTACGGCGACGGGTTGGCGCGCTGCTCCGGGGTGGTGAAGACACCGCCGTCCCTGCCGACCACGTAGTGGATCGTCGAGTCCATCTGCAGCCGCATGCCCCTGGCCAGCCGGTTGTAGATCACCCGCGCGACCTTGGCGTAGTCCTCGGACCTGTTGGTCTCGGCGCCGATGATGCTGGCCACGATCACCGCCTGGTACGGGTCCAGCTTCTTCCGCTTCGCGGTGTTCACCAGGTCCAGCGACGCGGCGTTCTTCGCGTAGTTCGCCGTCATCAGCTTGATCATCGTGTACGCCGTCGCGTTCTTCGGCACGTCGTACGTCCCCGGGGACAGGAAGCCCTCGGCGTTGCCGCGCGCGTACGGCGGCAGGCCGAGCTGGGCCGGGGTCCCGAGCGCCTTCGCGGCGGCGCCGGCCGGCAGCTTGAGCTTCGAGCCCTGCAGGATCATCGCGACCTCGGCCTTGGTCTTGCCGGCCGGGACGCTGATCCGCGCCACTCGGACCGACTCGGCCGTGTTCAGCATCAGGTCGAGCGCCGCCTTCGCGGACATGTGCTTGCGCAGCGTGTACGTGGCCGCCTGGATCTGCAGCGACCGCGGGTCGTCGCGGGCCACCCGCTCGAACGCGCGGGCGCTCTTCACGACCTCTTTCTTCTCCAGGGTGTCCGCGATCGACGCGGTCGCCTGGCCCTTGGTGATCTCGACGATCACCGTGCCGGTGCCCGCGCCCTCGTAGTCCGGCGCCGAGAACACCCCGGCCAGCGCGTCCTTGCCCTTGCCGAAGCCGATCACCGCGCCGGCCACCAGCGCACCGACGACGAGCAGCGAGACCAGGCCCGCGAAGCAGCCGAACGCCCGGCGGCCGCGCGCCCGGCGCCGGTTCGCCCGCCGCTCCGTGCGGGACTCCGGGCGCAGACCGAGGCCGGTGCCCAGGTCGTCGCGCTGGTCCTCGCCCTCGTTCGTCTCTTCGTGCACCGATGGTCCGTTCACAGGGGCCTCCCGGGTGGGTTGCCGGTCTCGCGCTCGAGGTCGAGCGCGTGCTGGAGAATCACGACCGCCGCGGCCTGGTCGACCACGGCCCGTCGCTTGGAGCCCTTCTTTCCCCGTTCCCGCAACATCCGTTCGGCGGTGACCGTGGTGAACCGCTCGTCCACCAGCCGCACCGTCGTCCCCGTGTTCGTCACGCGTACCTTGTCCCGCACCTGCTCCGCCGTCTCCCGGATCTTCACCGCGGCCGGTCCCTCGCCCCCGGACAGGGAGCGCGGCAGCCCGACCACGATCTCGAACGCCTCCAGTTCGGCGGCGAGTGCCGCGATCCTATCCAGATCGCCCGGCCCGCGCCGGACGGTCTCCACAGGCGTTGCCAGGATCCCGTGCGGATCGCTGCTGGCGACGCCGATCCGGGCATCCCCGATGTCCAGCGCGATCCGCACGCCTCGTCTCATCGTCGGTTCTCTTCTAGCCGGTCACCTGGTGGCCGATGGCGTGCTCGACGGCGTTCAGCGCGTCGTCGGCACCGGCCGCGTCCGTGCCGCCACCCTGGGCGACGTCGTCCTTGCCGCCACCGCGGCCGCCGAGCTTCTCGGCCGCGACCCGCACCAGGTCGCCGGCCTTCAGCCGCCACTCGCGGGCGGTGTCGTTGAGCGCGACCACCACCCCGGGCTTGCCGTCGTTCACACTCAGGACGGCGACCACGGCGGGCTTGTCGTTCGGCATCCGGCCGCGGACGTCGAGGGCCAACTTGCGCAGGTCCCCGCCGTTCACGCCGTCGGGCGCCCGGTGGCCGACGTACTGGACGCCGAAGACGTCCTTGGGGTCGGCCGCCAGCTCGCCCGCGGCCTGCAGGACCTGCGCGGCCCGCACCCGCTCGAGCTCCTTCTCCGCCGCGCGCAGGCGCTCGGCGAGGTCGGCGACCTTCGCCGGCAGCTCTTCCGGACGGGCCTTGAGGTTCTCGCTGAGCAGCCGGACCAGCGCCCGCTCGCGGCCGAGGTAGTGCAGCGCCTCCATGCCGACGAAGGCCTCGATCCGCCGGACCCCGGCGCCGACCGACGATTCGCCGGTCACGGTCAGCGCGCCGACCTGCGACGAGTGCTTCACGTGCGTGCCACCGCAGAGCTCACGCGACCACGGCCCGCCGATCTCGACCACGCGGACCTGCTCGTCGTACGTCTCGCCGAACAGCGCCAGCGCGCCCCACTCCCGGGCCTCCGGCAGCGTCATGTACTGCGCCGACACCGGGAGGTCCTGGCGGACCGCGAGGTTCGCGACCTCCTCGATCTCCGACCGGGTGGCCGCGTCGAGCGCCGACGACCAGGCGAAGTCGAGCCGCAGGTAGCCGGGCTTGTTGTACGAACCGCTCTGCAGCGCGTTCGGGCCCAGCACCTGGCGCAGCGCGGCGTGCACCACGTGCGTCCCGGAGTGCGCCTGGCAGGCCGAGACCCGCCACTCGTGGTCGACCTCCGCGTGCACGTCGGTCCCCGGGCGCAGTACGCCGTCGAGGATCTCGACCTTGTGCACGATCAGGCCCTTCACCGGGCGCTGCACGTCGAGCACCTTCAGCTTCAGGCCGTCGCCGACGATCAGGCCCTCGTCGGCGATCTGGCCGCCGGACTCGGCGTAGAACGGGGTCTTCTCCAGCACGACCTCGACGGTCTCGCCCTGCTCGGCGAACTCGGCGACCGCGCCCTCGCGGAGCAGCCCGCGGACCTGCGAGTCGGTGGCGAGCTCGGAGTACCCGGTGAACTCGGTGACGCCCTTCTCGCGGAGCTCCCGGTACCCCGAGGTGTCCGCGTGACCGGCCTTCTTGGCGCGCGCGTCGGCCTTGGCCCGCTCGCGCTGCTCCTTCATCAGGCTCCGGAAGCCCTCGGTGTCGACGTTCAGGCCCTGCTCGGCCGCCATCTCGATGGTCAGGTCGATCGGGAACCCGTAGGTGTCGTGCAGCTGGAACGCCTTCGCGCCCTCGAGCTGGTGCGCACCGCTGGCCTTGGTGTCACGGACCGCGACGTCGAAGATCGTCGTACCGGCTGTGAGCGTACGGCGGAACGCGTCCTCCTCGGCGTACGCGACCTGGCTGATCCGGCCGAAGTCGGTGACCAGCTCCGGGTACGACTTCTTCATCTGCTCGAGGCTCACCGGGAGCAGCTCGACCAGGCTCGGGTCCTCGTAGCCGAGCAGCCGCATCGAGCGGATCGCGCGGCGGAGCAGCCGGCGCAGTACGTACCCGCCCTGCTCGTTGCCGGGGGTGACGCCGTCGCCGATCAGCATCAGCGCGCTGCGGACGTGGTCCGCGACCACCCGGAACCGGACGTCGTCCTCGTGCTCGGCGCCGTACTTGCGGCCGGTCAGCTCGGACGCCCGCTCGATCACCGGGTAGATCTCGTCGATCTCGTACATGTTGTCGACGCCCTGCAGCAGGTACGCGACGCGCTCCAGGCCGAGACCGGTGTCGATGTTCTTCTTCGGCAGCTCGCCGAGGATCGGGTAGCCCTCCTTGCCGCCGCCCTCACCGCGGATGTTCTGCATGAAGACCAGGTTCCAGAACTCCAGGTAGCGGTCGCCCGCCTCCCAGTCCCGGTCCGCGCCGAACTCCGGGCCGCGGTCGATCAGGATCTCCGAACACGGGCCGCACGGACCCGGGATCCCCATAGACCAGAAGTTGTCCTTCATCCCGAGCCGCACGATCCGGTCGTCGGGCAGGCCGGCGACCCGCTTCCAGAGGTCGATCGCCTCGTCGTCCTCGTAGTACACCGAGGCGTACAGGACCGACTCGTCGAACCCGTAACCGCCCTCGTTCTGCGGTTTGGTGACCAGCTCCCAGGCGTACTCGATGGCCTTCTCCTTGAAGTAGTCGCCGAAGGAGAAGTTGCCGTTCATCTGGAAGAACGTGCCGTGCCGGGTGGTCTTGCCGACCTCGTCGATGTCGAGCGTCCGGACGCACTTCTGCACGCTCGTGGCCCGCGGGTACGGCGGCGTCTGCTGGCCGACGAAGTACGGCACGAACTGGGCCATGCCGGCGACGTTGAACAGCAGGTTCGGGTCCGGCGACGGCAGTGGCGCGCTCGGCACCACGGTGTGGCCCCGGTCCTCGAAGTACTGCAGGAACCGCCGCCTGATCTCACTGGTTTCCATGGGTGTTACCGGTAGTCCTCACGATCGTTGGTGTTCTCGATGCCCAGCGCGTCGCGCAGCTCGGTCTCCCGCTCGGCCATGCCCTCGCGGACCTGGTCGCCGAAGTGCCGGACCGCGGCGGCCAGCTTGGCCGCGGACTCCTGGACACTCTCCGGAGCGAGGATCTGGGCGCGCTTCTTCAACCGGGTGACGGCGTACACGCCGACGGCGATCCCGATGATCAGCCAGAAGATCCGCTTCACCGCTTCCGCGCCTTCCGCTCGGCCTTCATCTCGTCCTTGACGCGCTTGGCGACGTCCTTGCGCTGTTGCTCACCGAGTGCCCGCCGTACGCCGTACGTGAACGCGGCCGCCTTCACCAGCGGGCCGCCGGCGGTGGCCGAGAACAGCGACATCAGCGCGGCCGCGTTGGTGGTCACCGTGGTCGCGTTGTCGGTGATCGTGTCCACCTTCGCCAGCTGGGCGTTGGTGGTCGCGACCGTGGTCGTCACCTCGCCGAGCAGCGGGACACTGGAGTCGGAGACGCCCTTCACCATGATCCGGGTCTCGTCGAACACCTTGCCGAGCTTCAGGATCGGATAGGCCAGCAGGCCCACCAGGATGAGCAGCGCGCAGGCGGCTATCAGCCCCGCGACTTCACCGACGCTCATGGAAACGATCCACCTTCCGTAGCGACCTGATGCGAACTCTGTGCGAGCTTGTGGACCGCCCGACCTTATCGCGCGGCGTGACCGCACCCCGCTCCAGGACACCATCCCGCACATCACAGTCGCTCACCAAACCGGGCCGTTCGCTCGGTAACCCTGCTGTCGCAGGGGGTTCACGACCGGTGGCTCAGCCGAGGCTGAGGGTGAGAGTCGGCAGCGGCAGGCTGGGAAGCAGGGGACGCGGGGTCGGCTTCGTCGGCTTGGGCTTCGGTTTCGTCGGCGTCGGTGTCGGTGTCGGGGTCGGGGTCGGCGACGGTGTGGTCGTCGGGGTCGGCGTCGTGGGGGCGGGTGTGGTCGGGGCCGGGGTGGTGGGGACCGCTGTCGTCGGGGCCGGCGTGGTCGGGGCCGGGGTGGACGGGGCTGAGGTCGTCGTCGGGCCCGTGGTCGGGGTCGTGGGGCCCGCGCTGGGCGGGGCGCTCGACGTGGTCGGGCTGGTCGGCCAGGCCGACGTCTCCGGCCGGGGCTTCGACGCGTCCCTGCGCGAGCTCTCCTGCGTGGCGGTCGGCGCGGACCACGGCGGTACCGGGTCCGAGGTGGTCGGGACCGCCGGCGGCAGGCCGGGAGTGACGGGCTGCAACGGACGCCCCACCGGGAGCGACGGCCGGGTGGTCGAGCGGGACGGGGCCTCGGCGCGTTCAGGCGTACTGGACGCAGCGCCGGCCTGCGGCGCCTCGGCGTTCCGCGCGCCGGACGGGACGAAGAACCAGGCGCCGGCCACCGCGACCACGAGCGTCGCGAGCACACCCAGCTTCAGGATCGGCGGGCGCCGGCGGCTGTGCCGCGCCCCGAACTTCTTGACATGTCGTCCTAGGTGGAACTGCCTCACTGGTAACCCTTCACCCCCAGGTCGCCTGGCAGCCTACCAACTCACGCGCCCGGGTCGAATCGCACCGTCAGCGCCTGGACGGCACCGTCCGGGGTCCACGTCAGCTCCATCGTCCCGGTGCCGCCGTCGGTCCAGCGGAACCGGGCGCTGTCCGTTCCGTCGTACGTCCGGACGTCGAGCACGGTCATCGTGTCGGTCGGCGGATCCTCCCGGTACGCCGCCGCGATCGCCGCCCGTCCGTGGAACGGGCCGACCGGGACGCCCGCGAAGGTCATCGACGCGTCCGCCGCGAACCGGCCGGCGAAACCGTCCCAGTCACCCGTGGCCACCGCCTGGTTGAAGGCGTCGACGTGCTCGGCGACCCGGCTCACTTGCGCTCCTCTTTGCGGTCGCGCTTGCGGTCCCGGAGAATCTTCCGGATCGCCGCGACCCGATCGGCGTACGCCGCCTCGCCGCCGCGGCGGGTGGGGTTGTAGTAGTCGGTGCCGTCGATGACGTCCGGCGCGTACTGCTGGGGGACGATGCCGCGCGGGTCGTCGTGGGAGTACTGGTACGACGACCCGTGGCCGAGCTTCTTCGCACCGGCGTAGTGCGCGTCCCGCAGGTGCGGCGGTACGGGTCCGACCTTGCCTGCCTTCACGTCCGCGATCGCCGCGTCGACCGCCATGATCACCGCGTTGGACTTCGGCGCGAGCGCGAGCGCCACGACCGCCTGCGCGAGGTTGATCCGCGCCTCCGGCATCCCGATCAGCTGCACGGCCTCGGCCGCCGCGACCGCGACTCCGAGCGCCGTCGGGTCCCCCATCCCGATGTCCTCGCTGGCCGAGATCACCAGCCGCCGCGCGATGAACCGCGGATCCTCGCCCGCCTCGATCATCCGCGCGAGGTAATGCATCGCCGCGTCGACGTCCGAGCCCCGGATCGACTTGATCAGCGCCGACGCGACGTCGTAGTGCTGATCCCCCGCCCGGTCGTATCGCACCGCGGCGCGGTCGACCGCGGTCTCCAACGTGACCAGATCGATCACCGCCGGTCCCACGTCCGATGCGGTTGTTTCGTCCGTCGGCTCGGAGGCGTCCTGGTACTTGACGGCCTGGTCGTGCTTGGCGCGGGCTCCGCCGGCGGCGGCCTCCAGGTAGGTGAGAGCTCGGCGGGCGTCGCCGCCGGCCATCCGGAGCAGGTGGTCGCGGGCGTCGTCGGCGAGCTCGAACTCGCCGTTCAGGCCGCGTTCGTCGGTCAGTGCGCGGTCGAGCAAGCGCGAGATGTCCTCGTCGGTGAGTGATTCGAGGGTGAGCAGCAGGCTGCGGGACAGCAGCGGTGAGATGACCGAGAAGAACGGGTTCTCGGTGGTCGCGGCGACCAGGGTCACCCAGCGGTTCTCCACACCGGGCAGCAGCGCGTCCTGCTGCGCCTTCGTGAACCGGTGCACCTCGTCGATGAACAGCACGGTCTCGACGGCCCCAGTCGCGCGGGACAGGTCCCGCCGCGCGGCGTCGATCACCTGCCGGACGTCCTTCACACCGGCGGTGACCGCCGACAGCTCCACGAACTTCCGGTTGGTCTGATGCGACACGACGGCCGCGATTGTCGTCTTCCCCGTCCCCGGCGGACCCCAGAGCAGCAACGACATCGGCTGGTCCCCCTCCACCAACCGCCGCAACGGCGACCCGGGAGCCAGCAGATGCTGCTGCCCCACCAGCTCATCCAAACTCCGAGGCCGCATCCGCACCGCCAACGGCGCCGCCGTATGGTCCACATCCGCCAAACTCCCGCCCCCACGAGCAGGCGCCGGAGCCCCCGGAAGATCAAACAACCCATCACTCACGCCAGCAGCCTAGCCAGCCCCACCGACAGCGCCGTCGGGGACGCTCAGCGGCCCGGCCCGGTACGCCGGTTGGCGGCGTTGCGCAGTGCCGCATTGTCGCGGCGCGTCGGCGGCTGGGTGGTGTCCAGGTTGCCGATCAGGTCTGCGCGGACGGACCGGAGCTGGGCCTGAGCCGGGTCCAGTCGGTGTTCGAACGCTTTCTGCTGGCGGCGTTGTTCGTGCCAGGAGGCGAGGAACAGGGCGCTGGCGGGCGTGTTCATGGCGACCTGGGCCCAGAACGGGGCGCCGGTCATGCCGACTACGGTGGAGTACGCCCAGAGACCGGCGAAGTTCCGTGCGTGGCCCGTGAACGAGCCTTTGGCCGGGACTGCCTGCTGTACGTCGAGTTGCCGCCGGTCGTCCGTCAACTGCTGGCCCTGGCGGACCAGTTCGTTGGCTGCCGCGCGGAGCGGCTCGCTCACCCGGACGTGCGCGCCCTCCGCGATCACGTCGCGCAGGACACTGGCTCTGGCGAACCGGGTCAGCGACTGGACGAGCCACTCGTCGTCCCGCTCCGGCACCTTCACCCGGTCGCCGTACGCCGTCTCGAAGTCCGTCCGCAGGTCGGCGACCGTCGTGACCGGCAACGTCCGGCCGTCCAGCGCGGCCCGGTTGACCGCCTGTGCGGACGCCTCCTCGAGGCTCACACCCCAGTCGTTCTCCGGGTCGAGGGACAGGTCGGCGGCTGCTCCCAGGATCTGTTCGGCGTCCGTCCCCGCCGGGTCCAGGCGTACGTCGTCCAACTGGAGCTTCTGCCACCAGTGCGCGAGCCGGTCCGCGACCTGACGCTCCCGACCGGCCGCTCCCGCCGGGAACGATCGCTCGAAGCGGTCCAGCGCCAGCAGGGCCTCGGTAGCGAACAGGTCCACGACCTGCTGCGCCGCGGCGAGCTCGTCACGGCTGGGTTCGCCGCGATAGCCCCGCGGCGTACGCGGCGTCAGCGGCGTCACGAGCGGGCGTCCAGCTCGGCCTGGACCCGTTCGACGGCCTCTGCCCGGCGCCGCAACTTGTCGAACCGCTCCGCCTGTTCCGGCTCCGCGGCCTGGTAGTCGGCGTCCTCGGCTGCGTCGGCGGGGACGTACCACCACCGCCCGTCGTACCAGGTCGGGCTGACTTCGGCCCCGGCGAGCATCACCGTCGCCGAACCGTCATCGATCAACTCGCGCATGCGCGCTTGCGAAACGTAGTCGTCGGTCACTCGACCGAGAGTAGGCGGCCGACGGGGTCGCGCCGCGGATACCTGCCGGATATGTGTCGGTGGGGTCGGCGAGACTGCAGGCATGCCTGACGATTCTGTCGCCCCCGTGTCCGGGGAGCCATCGTGACGCTTCGGGCATACAAGTACGCGCTGAACCCGACACCCCGTCAGGCGAGGTACCTGGATGGGCACTGTGGCGCTGCGCGTAAGGCGTTCAATTGGGGTCTGGGGCGGGTCAAGGCGGTGATGGATCAGCGGGCAGCCGAAGGCAGCTACGGCATCCCGCACCAGCTGCAGACTCCGGCGATCTCCTGGTCGATGTACTCGCTGCGCAAAGCATGGAACCATGCCAAGGCCGACGTGGCTCCCTGGTGGGCGGAGTACTCCAAGGAGGCCTACGCATCGGGTCTGACCCAGCTGGCGGCGGCATTGAAGAACTGGCACGACTCCCGTAGGGGCATGCGCGCCGGTCGAGCGGTGGGATTCCCGCGGTTCAAGTCCAAGCGTACGGCGGTCAGGTCGTGCCGGTTCACCACCGGCGCCATCGGATGTGACGACCGGTACGCCGTGCTTCCGCGCATCGGACGCATACGGCTGCACGAGACACCGGCGCCCGAACTCGTCGACGGCAGCGTCCGGATCACGGCCGCAACGATCCGGTTCGAGCGGGGCCGATGGTTCGTGTCCTTCACTGTCGAGCAGGTGATCTCCACGCGAGCCGTGAAGCATCCCGATGCTGTGGTTGGCGTGGATCTGGGGGTCAAGAACCTCGCAATGCTCGCCGCGCCGGATATCGAGCCGCAAGCGGTGCAGAACCCGAAACATCTGGACACGTCGATGCGCAAGTTGGGGAGGCTGTCACGTCGGGTATCGCGTCGTCGTGGCCCGGATCGTCGTACTGGTCGCGTGGCGTCAAACCGGTGGAAGCGTGCCAGCTCCCAGCGCAACCGAGTCCATCACCGGGTCTGGTACCAGCGCGCCGACGCGCTGCACAAGCTCACCACCGCGATCGCGGCCGAGTACGGCATCGTCGTGGTCGAGGACCTCAACGTCGCTGGGATGCTCAAGAACAAGCGTCTTGCCCGCCGGCTCGGAGATGTAGGGTTCGGCGAGATCCGGCGGCAATTGGCGTACAAGACCAGGTGGAACGGCGGGCGGCTGGTCGTGGCCGACCGCTGGTTCCCGTCCAGCAAGACCTGTTCGGGCTGTGGAGCGGTGAAAGCCAAACTGCTCCTGTCCGAACGCGAGTACAAGTGTGAATTCTGCGGTCTGATCATGGACCGTGACGAGAACGCGGCGAGGAACCTCGCCGCGCTGGCAGTCGCCGTCAGTGGGACGGAGACCTCAAACGGACGCGGAGCCGACCAGAAGACCCGGCTGACCGGGCAGGTGGCTGTGAAACGTCTACCCGGCAGTCCATAGCATCAGACCGGGACCGCCTTGCCAGAGGCTGTGGAGGAGTAGCCGATGACTACTTACTTGCAACGGCGAACACGAGGTGCCATGTGCCGCTGCGGCGGAGCAGGATCAGGGTCGGGACCTGCAGGACGACGATGGTCACGGCGGTGATCACCGGGTCGGTCGCCGGTACGACGGAGATCGGCAACGTGTAGGCCAGCACGATCCGGAGTACGCCGTCGAGGACCGACGCGATCCCCCAGCACACCGTGATCCACTTCCACGCCTCGCGGAACCGCGCGTTCGTCTCCCAGAGCTGCTCCATCACGCGCGCCCGCCGCGGCAGCATCGCGAGCGTGACCGTGTAGCAGATCGGCCGCGGGTGCCGCAGCGACCACAACGTGATGCCGGCGAACGGCAGGCTGACCCATGCGTTGCGGACCAGCAGCATCCGCGCGTCGCCGCCGAGCACGGCGACGATCGCGCTGCCGACCATGCTCAGCACGACCGCCATCCCAATCAGATCGGTACGGCGGGTACGCACGAGCGAGACCGCCGAGCCGATCAGTCCCGGGACGATGCCGACGAGCAAGGCGGTCAGGTCGCTCGCCCCGAGGGCCCGCAGCCCGTAGAACAGCGCGAGCGGGACGGCGATGTCGACCACGAGCAGCCGCGGACCCTTGAGAGGCATGCGGAAAGAGTCGCCCGACCCGCCCCCACCCGGCATCGGGCCGACGGCTGCCCGCCCCTAGACCAAAGTCGGAGTGGACGCCCAGGCCATCACAATCGCCGGCCGGCGGGACGGCGCACGCTGGAAGTGTGCTCGCCGTCCCGGTTGTGATGGCCTGCAGGTCCTACTTCTTCCCGTCCGCCGAGTCCTCGTCGGCGTCCCGGAGCTCCTCCGGCAGGTCGTCGTCCGAGTCGGCGTCGCGGAGCTCCTCGGGGAGTTCGTCCTCGTCGAATTCCTCCGGCAGGATCTCCTCCGGTTCGGCGGCCGAGCCGGGCTTGATCGCGTTGCGGAGGCGGCCGAGGATCCGGTCCGCCTCGGTGCCGAACGGGTTGTCGTTGACCAGGTACGTCCAGGTCGCGGTCGGCCGCGGGATCCCGCTGGCCTCCTCGTTCAGCCCGTCGGCGGTGATCTCCGCGGTGCCGAACGTCTCCGCCGCGTCCTTCCAGGCGTCCTCGATCAGCGTGTCGAACGACGCGATCGCCGACTTGTTGAACTCGTCGATCGGCTTCAGGTGCACGATGCCGCCGGCCAGCGAGCGCAGGTGGATGCCCTCCCGCAGGTCCGCCAGGTACGCCAGGTGGTCGGTCCAGCGCCGGTCCAGGTGCCGCAGCGCGATCCGCCGCGCCGCGCTCTTCACCACGTCCTCGCCGACCTCGTCGACCAGTTCGTCGTACCGCTCCTTGGCCCGTTCGGCGAGCTCCGTCGCGGCCAGGTCCTCGGTCAGCACCTGCTCGCGGGTCTCGAGCAGGATCGCCCGCTGCTGCCCGGTGAGCCGGTTGTACTGCCACGTCGTCCGGTGCAGCTCCGCGTTCGCGCCGTCGGCGACGCGCTGCGCGTGCTCGAGCACCCCGATCGACTTGCGGTCGGTGAGCCGTCCGGTGTCGTCCGGGTGCGGCCGGAGACCGGACGAAACGGAGTACCGCGTGACGAGCTCGTCGGCGAGCGACGCGAAGAACAGCGACCCGCCCGGGTCACCCTGCCGCCCGGCGCGCCCGCGCAGCTGGTCGTCGAGCCGCCGCGACGCGTGCAGGCCCGTGCCGATCACGTAGAGCCCGCCGAGCTCGAGCGCCTTGTCCTTGTCGTGCGACTCGTCCTTGCCGCCCAGCCGGATATCGGTACCCCGCCCGGCCATCTGCGTCGACACGGTCACCGTCCCGGGCACACCGGCCTCGGCGATGATCGCGGCCTCCTCGGCGTCGTTCTTCGCGTTCAGTACGACGTGCTCGATGCCGGCCGCCTCGAGCTGGTCGCTGAGCTGCTCGGACTCCTCGACGCTGTGGGTCCCGATCAGGATCGGGCGTCCGGTCTCGTGCACCTCGGCGATGTGCTCGACGAGCGCCTTGTTCTTCTGGTCGACGGTCAGGTACAGGCGGTCGGGCTCGTCCTTGCGGATGTTCGGCTTGTTCGGCGGTACGACGGCCACCTCGACGTCGTAGAACTCCTGCAGCGACTCCCCGACGACGACCGCCGTACCGGTCATGCCGCACAGGGTCTTGTAGCGCTTGATCAGGGACTGCACGGTGATGCTGTCCAGCACCTCGCCGGAGTCGCTGACCGGGACGGCCTCCTTCGCCTCGACGGCGGCCTGCAGGCCGTCGGGCCAGCGCTGCAGCTTCGCGATCCGGCCGCGGTTGTTGTTGATCAGGCTGACCTTGCCGTCGCGGACCAGGTAGTCGACGTCCTTGCGCAGCAGCACCTCGGCGTGCAGGGCGACGTTGATCTGCGTCAAACGGTCCAGGTTCTCGTCGTCGTACAGGTTGAACTTCTTCGCGACCGCCGGCTCGGCAGCCTCTTCGGTCTCGTCAGCCTCGTCGGGGTCGTCCTCCGCCGCGGCGGCTTCGCCGAGGACCTTCTCGACCTTGTCGGTGCCGCTGTCGGTCAGTGCGACCGTGCGGCCGTCGCCGTCGATCTCGTAGTCGACGCCCGCGCGCAGCGTGCGCACCAGCTGGACCACGTCGTCGTCCAGGGCCTCGTTGCGGGTCGCGCCGGCGAGCACCATCGGCACCCGGGCCTCGTCGATCAGCACCGAGTCGGCCTCGTCGACGAGCGCCACGTCCGCCTCGGCGGTGACCCGGTCCGCCACGTCGGTGACCAGGCGGTCCCGCAGTACGTCGAAACCGATCTCGCTGACCGGGACGTAGCAGACCTCCGCCTGGTACGCCTCGCGGCGCTCCTCCGGCGTGGACACCTGGCCGACGTGCGACACGGTGACGCCGAGCCGCTCGTACACCGGGCGCATCCACTCGGCGTCGCGCTTGGCCAGGTAGTCGTTCACCGCCAGCACGTGCACCTTGCGGCCGCCGACGGCGTACCCCGCGGCGGCGATCGCGCCGGCCAGCGTCTTGCCCTCACCGGTGGCCATCTCGACGACCCGGCCCTGCAGCATCGCCAGCGCACCGACGACCTGCCCGTCGAACGCGCGCTCGCCGATCGCCCGGCGGCCGGCGTCCCGGGCGAGCGCGAGGAACTCGATCTGCTCGTCCTCGTGCAGCCCGCCGCTGGTACGCAGCTCCGCGACCGCCTCGGTCAACTCGTCGTCGGTCAGGGACTGGACCGATTCCTCCGCCTCGCCGACCAGCTGCGTGAGCCGCTCGTACGGGCCGAGATCGATCGAGCCGGGGCGCTGCAGCAGCCGGCGGAAGCGGGAAGCGATTTTCAGGGCCATGATGCAGGCAACGTACAGCCTCGGACGGTCGTTCCGCGCGTCAGGTCAGGGTGTCCACTCGTACGGCGTTGTAGTGGTGACGCCGTACAGGCCGAGTTTCTGCAGGATCGGGCGGGAATCCTCGGAGGCGTCGACGCGGAGGAACTCGTAACCGCGCTCCTTCGCCAAGCGGGCGCGGTGCGCGAGCAGCGCGGAGTACAGGCCCTGGCGGCGCCATTCCGGCAGTGTGCCGCCGCCCCACAGGCTGGCGAACCCGGTGCCCGGGTGGAACCGGATCCACGCGGCCGAGACCGCGGGCCCGTCCGGTCCTCGCAGCGCGTCCTCGACGAGGAACACCGACAGCCGGTCCGGGAACATCCGCGCCTCCGAGGCCAGCCGGTCGACGATCCGCTCCAGCCCGTTGTGCCACAGGCTGTCGGTGAGTACGCCGATCCGCTGGTAGTCGTCGGCGTCCCGCGCCTCCCGCAACCGGACCTTCGACGGCAGCGCCGACGGCCGCTCGAGGACCCGGTCCACCTCGCCCAGGATCAGCGTCTCCGGATCGCCCTTCGCGAACCCGTGCCGCTCGAGCCGCTCCCCCAGGTCGGCCGGCTCGTCGTACGCGTACGTCTTCCACTCGAACGGCAGGCCGCGCTCCCGGAAGAACGCCAGCTCGGCCGCGATCACCGCGTCCGGGTCGTCGCCGAGCCCGCGCGGCGTCTCGACGAATCCCGCGTCCTCAGCCCCCTCGACGTACGAGCGGTGCACCCGGCCGTCCGGGCCGACGTGTTCCTGTTTCCAGCCGGGGATCGCGTCCGCGTCCGGGAGGCGGATCCGGCGGTGGAACACGTCGAGCAGTTCGTCCGGGGTCATCTGCTCATCCTGCACCGTCAGGCAACCGTTTTTCCGGTTGCGGCGCGTGCTCGGGCGGGTACCGGAAATTACCGGTCCCGGAAGTCAACTGACGGGCCCTCGCCGTCGTCACATCAGTGTCCTTGAAAGGGGGGACATCATGAACATCCACCACATCACCCGCAAGACGGCACTCGCCGCCGCCGCGGTCCTGGCGGTTCCGGCCGTCGCCGTCGCCGCACCCGCCGTCTCCGGATCGTCCGCCGCCCCCCGGACCGCCTCCGCGACCACCTCCACGACCACCTCCTGCCCGAGCGGCTGGGGCTCGTTGCCCGAGGCAAGCAGCCGGATGGTCCAGTCGCCGATCACGAACGTCCGCACCGGCCGGCACGCCTGCTTCGACCGGCTCGTCGTCGACCTGCGCGGCCGGGCCCCCGGGTACGACGTCCGCTACGTCAGCACGGTCCGCCAGGACGGGTCCGGTTTCGCCGTCCCGCTCCGCGGCGGCGCGAAGCTGCAGATCGTCGTCCGCGCCCCGTCGTACAACACGTCCGGGCAGTCGACGTACAACCCGGCCAACCGGCGTGAGCTGAGCAACGTCAGCGGTTACCGCACCTTCCGCCAGGTCGCGTTCGCCGGCAGCTTCGAAGGCCAGACCACGATCGGCCTCGGTGTCCGCGCGCGGCTCCCGTTCCGCGTCTTCACCCTCGCGGGACCGGGCTCGAGCAGCCGGCTCGTGGTGGACGTCGCCCACCACTGGTAAGCCCCCACCCAGCGGCCGCCCCCTCCCCCGGGGCGGCCGCACCCCGAGGTGTCAAGCAAAATGTCTAGTTTCCAAGTAGTGATACTGCACTTCGCGGCGGGCTGCCGGGTGTCACGATCCCGGCGTGACGACCTTACGCAGAACGCTTGCCCTGGCGGCCGTGTCCGCCCTCGCCCTGTCCACGCTGGTATCCGCGCCCGCTGCCGGTACCACGACCCCGACCGACGTCGCACTGGAGTGGTACGACGTCACAGCTGAGACTCTCGCCGCCGCCGGCGCGCCGACCCAGGTGACGAACAACCGCACCTGGGCGATCGGCTGGACCGCAGCAACCCGGGCCGTACTGCGATCGCCCGCAGCGCCGGCGCCGTACAAGGAAGCTGCTGTCGCCGCAGCGGTGCACGAGACCTTGGTAGCGCTCGCACCGGCCCGAAAGACCGAGCTGGACCAGGCCCTGACTGCCACACTCGCCCGCATCCCCGACGGCAGCGCGGAAACGGGAGGTGTCGCGGCGGGACGCCAACAGGCACAGGCGGTCCTGGCATCGCGTGCTGACGACGGCCTCGACCCCGCCTCGGTCAACGCGCCCTTCACCCCACCGCCCGCAGCCGCGGGCGTTTGGCAGCCGACGCCGCCGACGTACAGCCCTGCAACGCAGTACGGGAACCGGCTGGCGAAACCGTTCCTGCTCGCGCGGGCCGACCAGTTCCGCCCAGGGCCGCCGCCTGCGCTGGGTTCTCCGCAGTACAACCGCGATCTGGCCGAGGTGCGTGCCGACGGGGCGGTCGGCAGTACGACGCGCACGCAGGCGCAGACCGACACCGCGACGTTCTGGCTCGGCTCGTCGTACGTGCTCTACACCGCGCCGCTGCGCTTCGCCCTGTCCGAAGCAGCTCAACGTCCACTGGCCGAGCGCTTGCAGCTGGTCGCGCTCTTCCACGTCGCCGCGGTCGACACGCAGATCGCCACGTCCGACACGAAGTACGCCTATCTGCGCTGGCGCCCGGTCACCGCACTCCGCGGCACCGCCGACGCGGAGTGGACGCCGCTGCACAACACTCCTGCCCATCCGGACTACCCGAGCGGCCACAACACATACTCCGGCTCGGCCGAGCAGGTGCTGACCACACTGGTCGGCGCACGCACCGCCAAGCCGTACACGATCGGCAGTCCGAGTGCGCCGGGCGTGACGCGCACCTACAGCAACTGGCGCCAGCTCACCGTTGAGAACGTCGACGCCCGCGTGTGGTCCGGCATCCACACCCGTACGGCGGACACGGTCGGAGTGACGCTGGGCCGACAGGTGGCGGCCCACGCGTTGCGCAACTCCGACAAGCTGTTCCGGTGACCCGCGTTCCGGCGGGCGGTTGGCGGACCGCCCGCCGGAACGTGTCCTACAGCACCCGGTTGAGCAGGTCGTAGAAGGTGTTGCCGAGGACCAGCTCGTACGGATCGGTCAGCAGTGGTGCGAGCTCGGCCATGTCGGACGGCGTCCACGACCAGGCGCCGATCAGTCCGGACACGAACAGCGGACTCGCGCCGTCCCACCCGGCGATCCGCCGGTCCAGTGCGGCCTTGAACTCGACCGCCTTACCGGGTGCGCCCCATCCCCCGGTGATCGGCAGACCGCCTTGCCGGACGGTCAGCGGGTCGCCGTCCCAGGTCTGCATGATCCCCTTGGTCGGTGTGTGGGCGGCGTACCCCTCGGCGATCTCCTTGGACAGCAGTACCCAGGTGTCGTTCTGCCGGCCGCTGTACGCGTACACCAGGTCCAGGCCGGTGCGGCGCATGAAGCTGCCGGTCATCTTCAGGTACTCCGTGAGCTCGGCCGGCGACCACACCGACGGGTAGGTGTAACCGCCGCCGGACGGGCCGCAGACGAGCAGGTCGTTGCCGGTGGCGGTGCGCTGGAAGTAGCTGTAGATGTTCGGCCCGGCCTCGAGCAGCAGCGGGCTGATCGTCCAGTTCGTCGGCGCCTCGCCGCGCTTCGGGTCGTCCCAGATCTCCCGGAGCCGGCGCTGGCAGTACTGGATGTTGTCGCCTTCGCCGAACGTCAGCGTGAGGTACACCTTGTTCTTCGGCTTGTCGATCCGCCGTACCGGACGGACCTTGTCGGAGATCGGCGAGGCGAGACCGGCGTGCACGGTGCCGTTCATGTAGAAGTCGGCCGCGACGACCGGCGACCCGCCCTTCGACGCGAGGTCGACGCCGTCCCATTCGCCGGAGACGTCGTTGGCGAACCAGCCCAGGTACGGCGCGGGCGTCGGGTACTTCGCGAAGTGCTCGATGAGCAGCTCACCCGTCGCGCCGCCCGGCGGCAGCCAACTCACCAGGGCCTTGGTCGCCACCACGTAGTCGCGGAAGTACGCGAACGGCTCGATGCGGGTGGGCGAGGTGTCGGTGATCGACACCAGGTACTGGTTCCACATCTCCACCGTGACGACAAGGGACGTCGTACCCGCCGGTGGTTCGAAGCGGTAGATCCAGTAGTTGCCGCCGTCGGCGAACCGGTTGGCCTCGCCGCCGATCGACGAGCGGGAGCCGTCGAACAGGTACGGCGCCTCTTCCGGGGTGTCGGGTTCGAAGCTGGCGATCACGGTGCCGTTGGCCTTCACCGACACCGAGCGCACCGAGGCGCCCCAGCCGTCGTCGGTGAACGAGTCCGCGAACCTGACGTACACGGCCTCCTTGCCGAGCTTGGCCGAGACGTCGAGGTCGTACGTGCCACGGTTCGAGGAGTCGCGGATCTGCCGGGTCTCGCGGGCGATCTCCTGCCAGACCACGCCCTCGACGTCGACCACGCGGGTCGGCGGGAGGCCGGCGAGCAGCTGGTGCGTGACCCGCGGGAACAGGTTGTCCAGCTGCCACCGGTAGGTCTTCACGCGGTCGTCGTCGAACATCCCGCGCAGGTCCTTCACGATCCGCAGCCCGTGCGCCTTGGCCTGCTCGGCGTCGGCGACGACCGCGTTCTCCAGTCCCGCGATCGTGGTCGCCACGTTCAGCGAGTCCGGTACGGCGGGATCGTGGACGATCGCGCCGCGCACCCGGTGGCGGTACTTCGCGACCAGGTCCAGCGGGTTGGCGTAGAGCTTCTTCGGCAGCCGCATGTCGGCCAGCCAGGTGGCGTCCGGCACGCTCTGCGTCCCGGTGTCGTAGAGGAAGTACAACTCCGGCTCAGTACGGTTGACGACGCCTTGCAACGTTGTCAGCAGGGTCTGATCTCCCCCGCTGAGCTTGCTGACGTCGGCGTAGTCCAGGTGTCGTGGGCGGTTGAACACCGGCAGCAGCCGAGCGGGGCTGCCGGACGTCGATGAATCCGCAGCATATGCAGTGCCGGCGAGGCCCGGAACCATCCCGAGCCCACCCGCCGTCACCGCACCGCTGCCCGCCAGGAACGCACGTCTCGAAACCATCGCGACCACTCCCTGAGGTTGACATCGATGTCAAATCTGGCCGGAATCTAGCAACCCCGAGAGAGCGTGTACATAGCTCATTACAACGTTGCCCCGACTTTCTTGGAATCGTTTCCGCTGATCCGGGGCAGAGATCAGGTTTCGGCGGTAGGCGACAAGTCTGCGGGATCGTTACGCGGACGGCTTGCCGCGGCGGAATCTGGAGCGGAATGTTCCGTCGTACTCGAGTTTGGTGTAGCCGGCGGAGTGGACGCCGACGGGGATGATGCCGGTGACGAGGAAGACCACGCCGGCGAGGGTGGAGATGTGCCAGAAGGCGGCGGTGAGGCCGACGAAGGCGGAGGCTTCGGCGATCGACTTGGCCAGGCTGACCAGGCGCGATCTGGTGACCTGGCGGCGGAACGCCTCCTGGCGGTTCAGGACGAGCAGCGCGGCGAGCAGTGGGATCGCGACGGCGAAGGCGACGACGCAGATCGTCGCGGTCAGGTCGAGCGGGGACGCGGTGAGGAACGGCTGTACGACGACCAAGCCGGCGGCGGCCAGTCCGCCGTAGATCAGGTTGGACTGCCGGATCCACTCCTCCTGCACCGCGGGGTCGGTCTTCGCCTCCTCCGCGTCCGCCCGCAACTGTTCGGCCTCCGCCACGGCCGCCTGCTCACCCTCGTCCATCTCCTGGTCCCTCCCGCGGAAATCCGATGCACCGACGTACAGCGGCGAGCCATAGTAAGCGCGTGCGGTACTACTACGCGGAGCACCAGGCGGCGTACCAGCGGCTGGCCGAGGAAGGCCTGACCCAGTGGAACGACCTGTTCGAGGCCGACCGCACCGCCGACTTCGACGCCTTCCCGAACCGCGCCTTCCTCGAACACACCCTCGCCGACCTCGACCTGCCCCCGACCCCCGCTGCACTGGAATACGGCTGCGGCACCGGACCCGCAGCGTGCTTCCTCGCCGCTCGCGGCTTCCGCGTCGACGCGATCGACCTCATCCCCGAGGCGATCACCCTGGCCCGCCACTTCGCCCGCGACCGCGGCGTCGACGTCAACTTCAGCGTCCAGGACATCTGCACGATGCCGCCCGGAACCAAGCGGTACGACGTCATCCTCGACAGCTACTGCCTCCAGTCGATCGTCACCGACGCCGACCGCGCCAACCTCCTCACCGCCGTCCGCGACCGCCTCAGCGGGTACTACGTCCTCTCTACGGCCATGTACGACGCCGAACGCGTCTACGAGGACGGTTTCCGGTACGACGCCACCACCGGCATCTGCTACCAGGCAACCACCGGCCCCGCGCCCGACGCGGTCAACCTCGACGGCACCTGGTACCTCCCCCACCGCCGCCACCTACACCCCGAAGCGCTCCGAGCCGAGCTGGAACAAGCCGGCCTGGAAGTCATCTACCAGGACAACGGCAACGTGGTTGCGACTTACCAGGCGCGTTGAAGGATGGCTGTGGCTTCGGCCAGGGAGAGGCCGGCTTGGCGGGCGGCTGTGGCCAGTTTGACGGCGGCGGCGTGGGTGGCTGCGTCATTGGTCTGGCTGCGGGACGCCAGCACGAAGGTGCCGTTCCGGCCGCGGGTCTCGATCAGCTGGTCGGCCTCCAGCTCCTTGTAGGCGCGGGCCACCGTGTTCACGGCCAGCCCGAGGTCCAGCGACAGCTGCCGCACCGTCGGCAGCCGCGTCCCCCGCGCCAGCTCGCCCGAGCGGATCAGTGCCTCGAGTTGCGAGCGCACCTGTTCGTACGGCGGCGTCAGTCCGACCGGATCGACCGTGATGTCCATCCGGTCAGCATCTCAGGTGAAGTCCTCCGCCGTGTACGGGTGCTGCTCCACGAGGACGAGCCAGTTGCCCGAGTTGTCGCGCAGTACGGCCTCGACGCCGTACGGGCGGTCCGACGGCTCCTGGATGTACTCGACGCCCTTCGCGGTCAGGTCGGCGAACGTCTTGCGGCAGTCGTCGGTCGCGATGCCGAAGCCGTGCATCGTCCCCTTCGCCATCATCCGCTTGACGGCCGCGGTCGCCTCCTCGTCCAGCGGCGGGCCGGGCAGCGCCAGTTGCAGTTCCAGCTCCGGGTGATCAGGGTGGCACACGGTGCACCAGCGGAAGTCCGGCAGCTTCACGTCGTTCTTCACCTCGAACCCGAGCTTCTCGGTGTAGAACTCCTTCGCTTCGTCCACGTCGTTGACGAAGACGCTCATCAGGCTGATGTTGGTGATCACGATTCCTCCTCGGCAGGGCTCTCGGTACGACGGTATTCGACCGCACCGCCCGCCTGCTTCTCCGGAATTGCGGACTTCAGCCCCAGCATGAACACGAAGCATCCCGGGATCCGCAGCCCCTCCTGCGTCCGCTGGTACTCCGACGGCGTCATCCCGACCAGCTCCGTGAACCGCTGCGAGAACGACCCCAGGCTGCTGTACCCGACGAGCCCGCACACCTCCGTCACCGTCAGGTTCGTCGCCCGCAGCAGGTCCGACGCCCGCTCGATCCGCCGGCGCGTGACGTACTGCATCGGCGTCTCGCCGTACTCCGCCGCGAAACAGCGCAGGAAGTGGTACTTCGACACGCCCGCGGCAGCCGCCAGCGCGGCCAGGTCGAGCGGCTCCGCGTAGTTGCGATCGGCAACATCCCGCGCGCGCCGCAGGTGTGGCAGCAGCTCCACCGGTACGTCGCTCACTTGACCGACTCTAGAGAATGGAAGTAGCGGGTCCAACAGACGGAGGGTGCGCCGGGGTGCGAGTCTGACAGGGCGGTACCGGGCCAGGAGCGCACGCACCGGACGGCAGCGCGATCGAACTCTACGAACTCACCGCCGCGCCGGGCGGCGACGACGAATTGATCAACGCCGCGATCGCCCCGCACAGCAGCATCCTCGAACTCGGCTGCGGAACCGGCCGAATCACCCGCCCGCTGCTCGCCCTCGGCCACCAGGTGCTCGCCGCCGACGAGTCGCCGGACATGCTCGCGCGCGTCACCGAAACGGAAACGGTGCGCTCCACCATCGCCGACCTCCGCCTGAACCGACAGTTCGACGTCGTCCTAGCGCCCAGGCGGCCACGTTGACCTATACGGTCAGCGGGCGCACCTGGTCGCAGCGGATCGTCACGAAGAACCTCTCCGAGGATGCCCTCGAAGCCCAACTGGCCGAGGCGGGTCTGCAACGCACGGGCTATCTGACGCCCGACAAGATGTGGGTCCGCGCCCAGCCGGTCTGAATCAGCCGAGGCCGGAGCCCTGCCTGGCGAGCTTGTCGAACTGGGTGCGGGTCAGCTGGCTGGTGTCGCCCTGCAGCGCCGACGGCCGCGTGCAGATGATCCCCGACGGCACCGAGCCGGTCAGATACCGCAGCGCGTTCTTGAACGAGTCACAACGCCGCTGGTCCTCCGCACCGGCCGGATACCCGATCGCGGCGTTCACGCGGCCCATGTCCAGGTTGTCGGCGTACGGATTGATGCTGCGCGCAACGGTCCAGTACCAGCGGGCGATCGGCGCGCTCCACCGCAGCGACAGCGCGAGGTCCGGGTTGCCGAGCAGGTCGATGCCGAAGTACCGGCCGGCCGGACCGTAGTTGAAGTCGCCGGTGAGCTGGATGTACCCGCGGCCGCCGTACAGCCGGGTGTCGCCGATCTCGCGGATGTTGTACTCCAGCCGCGACTCGTGCACCAGCGTGGCGAGGAACGCGGCCTTGCGGTACGCCGTGTTGATCTGCGCGTCGCGCATCGCCTGGTTCAGCGACGCGAGCCCGGTCTGCACGGTCGACGGGTTCACGATCCGGCTGCCGAACATCGCCTGGACGTCGGCCAGCGTCACCTCGCCCAGCGGCGGCTCCGGATCGACCGTGCACTCCGGTACGCCGGACAGCTTGGTCTCACTGGTGTTGAGGTAGGCGACCGTCACGTAGCCGCCGTGCGCGGGCAGATGCGCCCACCAGGGCGTCGTACGCGACCCGACGGTGACCGAGTCACCCGACTTCTGGCAGTCGACCTCGACGGAGGTCGGGCCGGACAGCACCTTCACGACGGCTGCCGACAGATACGGGCCGGTACGAACGTTCAGCGCAATGGCGGTCGTCTGGTACGTCGCCGCCTGGGCAGGCGTGGCGGCCAGCAGACTTCCGGCGGCGACGGCGACCAGGGCGAGGGCGGACGACAGAACACGTTTGAGCATGAAGCACTCCTGGGGCGGTAGGAGAGGACTTGGGTCACTCTCCCACCGCCCCAGGTGGGTTGCTCAAGTACGCAACCTCAGGCCTTGGGCTCCGGCTTGGCGTCGACGCCGGCCTCCTTGCGCTGCTCCGGCGTGATCGGCGCCGGGGCGGCGGTCAGCGGGTCGAACCCGCCACCGGACTTCGGGAACGCGATCACGTCGCGGATCGACTCGGTGCCGGCCAGCAGCGCGGTGATCCGGTCCCAGCCGAACGCGATCCCGCCGTGCGGCGGCGCGCCGAACTTGAACGCTTCCAGGAGGAACCCGAACTTCTCCGAAGCCTCCTCGTCGGACAGCCCCATCACCTTGAAGACCCGCTTCTGCACGTCCTCGCGGTGGATACGGATCGACCCGCCGCCGATCTCGTTGCCGTTGCAGACGATGTCGTACGCGTACGCCAGCGCCGAGCCCGGGTCGGTGTCGAACGTCTCCAGCGAGTCCGGCTTCGGCGACGTGAACGCGTGGTGCACGGCGGTCCAGGCGCCGGACCCGACCGCGACGTCACCGGCGGCGGTCGCCTCGTCGGCCGGCTCGAACAGCGGCGCGTCCACGACCCACACGAACGACCACGCCGACTCGTCGATCAGACCGCCGCGACGGCCGATCTCCAGCCGCGCCGCGCCGAGCAGCGCCCGCGACGACTTCACCGGTCCGGCGGCGAAGAAGATGCAGTCGCCCGGCTTCGCGCCGACGTGGTCGGCGATGCCCGCGCGCTCCTCCTCGGACAGGTTCTTCGCGACCGGGCCGCCGAGCTCGCCGTCCTGGCCGACGAGCACGTAGGCGAGCCCGCGCGCGCCGCGCTGCTTCGCCCAGTCCTGCCACGCGTCCAGCTGCTTGCGCGGCTGGTCCGCGCCACCCGGCATCACGACCGCACCGACGTACGGCGCCTGGAACACCCGGAACGGCGTGTCCTTGAAGTAGTCCGTGCACTCGACCAGCTCGAGGCCCATTCGCAGGTCCGGCTTGTCGGAGCCGAACCGCGCCATCGCCTCGCCGTACGTCATCCGCGGGATCGGCGTCTGGACGTCGTACCCGACGAGCTTCCAGAGCGCGGTCAGGATCTCCTCGGACAGCGCGATCACGTCGTCCTGGTCGACGAAGCTCATCTCGATGTCGAGCTGGGTGAACTCCGGCTGCCGGTCGGCGCGGAAGTCCTCGTCGCGGTAGCAGCGGGCGATCTGGTAGTACCGCTCCATGCCGGCCACCATCAGCAGCTGCTTGAACAGCTGCGGCGACTGCGGCAGCGCGTACCAGCTGCCCGGCTGCAGGCGGGCCGGGACCAGGAAGTCGCGGGCCCCTTCCGGCGTGGACCGGGTCAGCGTCGGCGTCTCGATCTCCACGAAGTCGTGCTTGGCGAGCACCTCGCGGGCCGCCTTGTTCACCTCGCTGCGCAGCCGGATCGCCGTACCCGGGCCCTGGCGGCGCAGGTCGAGGTACCGGTACTTGAGCCGGATCTCCTCGTTCACCGGCGTCGCGTGGTGCTCCTCGACCGGGAACGGCAGCGGGGCCGCCTCGTTGAGCACCTCCACCTCGGTGGCGATGATCTCGATCTCGCCGGTCGGCAGGTTCGGGTTCGCGTTGCCCTCGGGGCGCGGCGACACCTCGCCGACGATCTTCAGGCAGTACTCCGACCGCAGGCCGTGCGCGGCCTCCTCGTCGCGAATGACGACCTGGACGGTGCCGGACGAGTCGCGCAGGTCGATGAACGCCACGCCGCCGTGATCGCGCCGCCGCGCCACCCAGCCCGCGAGAACAACGGTCTCGCCGGCGTGCTCGGCGCGCAGCGAACCTGCGGAACGGTTACGGATCACGACTTCTCCTCTTGCGTGTTGATGCTCGGACGTAGGTCTTCGGCGGGCGGGGACCAGGTCGCGGCGTCGGCAGGCACCTGCTCGCCGCTGCGGATGTCCTTCACCTCGGGCCCGTTCTCGGTGCTGAACCAGACGAACGGGATCCCCCGCCGGTCCGCGAACTTGATCTGCTTGCCGAACTTGGCAGCAGCCGGCGCCACCTCCACCGGAATCCCCCGGCCGCGCAGCTGGATCGCGGTCCGCATGGCTTCAGCCCGGTCGTCCTCGGAGTTCAGGGCGATCAGCACAGCAGTCGGCGTACGACGACTCGCCGTCAGCAATCCCTTGCTGATCAGCCGGTGCACGAGCCGCGACACCCCGATCGAGATCCCGACCCCGGGGTAGGTCGTCTTGCCGTCGGACGCGAGCGAGTCGTACCGCCCGCCGGAGCAGATCGACCCGTACCCCTCGTCGCCGATCAGCTGCGTCTCGTAGACCGTGCCCGTGTAGTAGTCGAGCCCGCGCGCGATCTTCAGGTCAGCGACCAGCAGGCCGGGAGCGTGCTCGTTGGCGGCCGTCATGATCTGGGACAGCCGCTCCAGGCCCTCGTCGAGGATCTCGTGCTTGACGCCGAGCGCGCGGACCTGGTCCGCGAACGACGCGTCGGTGCTCGAGATCTCGGCGAGCCGCAGTACCTGCTTGGCGGTCTCGGCGGACAGGCCGGCCGCGGTCAGCAGCTCGGTCACCTTGTCCGGGCCGATCTTGTCCAGCTTGTCGACGATCCGGAGCGTGCCGGTGACGTCCTCGATGCCCAGGCCGCGGTAGAACCCCTCCGGGATCTGCCGGGTGTTCACCTGGATCCGGAACGGCGGGATCGGCAGCTTGCGGAACGCGTCCGCGATCACCAGCGGCAGCTCGACCTCGTAGTGGAACGGCAGCTCGCCGCTGTCGATGACGTCGATGTCCGCCTGGGTGAACTCGCGGTACCGGCCCTCCTGCGGGCGCTCGCCGCGCCACACCTTCTGGATCTGGTAGCGCCGGAACGGGAACACCAGCTTGCCGCTGTGCTCCAGCACGTACCGCGCGAACGGCACGGTCAGGTCGAAGTGCAGGCCGAGCGCGGCGTCCTCGTCCGCGCCGGCCGCGAGCCGCCGGACGCCGTAGATCTCCTTGTCGGCGTCCTCGCCCTGGTTCGACAGCCGCTCGACCGGCTCGACCGCGCGGGTCTCGACGGACGCGAAACCGTGCAGCTCGAACGTCTCCCGGATCACGTCGAGGAACTGCAGCTCGACGATCCGGTCCGACGGGAGGAATTCGGGGAACCCGCTGAGTGGGGTCACCTTGCTCATATCTTCGGTATCTCCAGGTCCTGCAAGTAGGGGTTGGTCGCCTTCTCCCGGCCGATCGTGGTCTGGCCACCATGACCCGGCAGGACGACGATCTCGTCGCGCATCGGCAGGATCTTGGTGGCCAAGGTATGCAGCATCGCCGGATGGTCGCCCCCAGGCAGATCCGTCCGGCCGATCGACCCGGCGAACAACACGTCACCGGAGAACAGCACCGCGGGCACCTCTTCCGGCCCGTCGTACGGCGTGGTGAACGTGACCGACCCGCGGGTGTGGCCCGGGGTGTGGTCGACGGTGAACTGCAGGCCAGCCAGCTCCAGCGACTGCCCGTCCTTCAGCTCGGCGACGTCGTCCGGCTCGGCGAACTCGTGGTTGCCGCCGAGCAGCATCCGGGCGGTCTCCGGGCTGATCCCGGCCATCGGGTCCGCGAGCAGGTGCCGGTCGTCGGGGTGGATCCAGGCGGTCGCGTCGTACGTCCCGCAGACCGGGAGCACCGAGAACATGTGGTCGATGTGACCGTGCGTGAGCAGCACGGCGACGGGTTTGAGCTTGTTCTCCCGGACGACCTGCTCGACACCCGGGGTCGCGTCCATCCCGGGGTCCACGACGATGCACTCCGCGCCCTGGCCGGTGGCGACGACGTAGCAGTTCGTACCCCACGCACCCGCGGGGAACCCGGCGATGAGCACGACAGACCTTCCTGGAACGGTGTTCGGGACCCACCAAGGCTACCGGTCGGGCCTGAGTGGTTTCGAACCGGATTGTGATCCAACCCCGTTGCGCCTGAGCTGGGAGTTTGTGATTGTTCAGGGATAAGCGTCGAGAAGGCAGCTCGACGCGCCCAGGCCGGGCCTGTCCGCGCTGTTGGACCGGGAACTGACCAGAATGGGCACGAGCGCAGTGCATACCGCCGGAAGGGGCGAGTTGTGGCCGGAGAGAGCTGGGGCCGGGTAGCCGAGGACGGAACGGTCTTCGTACGGACGAAGGACGGTGAACGGGCGGTCGGCCAGTGGCCGGACGCGAACCCCGAGGAGGCGCTCGCCTTCTACACCCGCCGGTACGACGCGCTGGCCTTCGAGGTGGAGCTGCTGGAGCAGCGCGTCCAGGCGGGCACGGTGTCGCCCGACGACGCGCGCGCCGCGGTCAAGAAGGTCAGCAGTTCGCTCGAGGACGCGCAGGCGGTCGGCGACCTGGACGGCCTGAAGGCCCGGCTCGAGGCGCTCGCCCCGCTCGTCGCACAGCAGCGCGAACGCCGCAAGGCCGAGCGGGCCGCGAAGGTCGAGGAGGCACGGTCGGCCAAGACCAAGATCGCCACCGAGGCCGAGACGATCGCGGCCGGCACCGACTGGCGGCACGGCGTCACCCGGCTCCGCGAACTCCTCGACGAATGGAAGGCGCTCCCCCGGCTCGACAAGTCCTCCGACGACGAGCTGTGGCACCGGTTCTCCTCGGCGCGTACGACGTACACCCGGCACCGCAAGCAGCACTTCGCCGAGCTGTCCTCCAAGCGCGAGGAAGCCGCGCAGGTCAAGGAGCGGCTCGCCGCGGAGGCCGAGACGCTGGCGTCGTCGACCGAATGGGGGCCGACGTCCGGGCGCTTCCGGGACCTGATGCGGCAGTGGAAGGCCGCCGGGCCGGCGCCGCGCGAGGTCGACGACAAGCTGTGGGCGCGGTTCCGCGCGGCGCAGGACCAGTTCTTCGGCGCGCGGGACGCCGTACAGGCCGAGGAGAACGCCGAACAGGTCGAGAACCTCAAGGCCAAGGAGGCGCTGCTCGTCGAGATCGAGAGCATCCTGCCGGTCGAGGACGCCCGCACCGCCCGCGAGCAGCTCCGCGACTACCTGGACCGCTGGGACCAGATCGGCAAGGTACCGCGCGACTCGATGCGCGCGATCGACGCTCGGCTGCGCGCCGTCGAACAGGCCGTGAAGGCCGCCGAGGACGAAGTCTGGAACCGTTCGAACCCCGAGGCCCGCGCCCGCGCCGAGGCCACGGTCAAGCAACTCCAGTCCCTGATCGCCGACCTGGAGAAACAAGCCGCCAAGTTCGAGTCCCAGGGCAACACCCGCAAAGCCACCGAAGCCCGCGAAGCCATCGCCGCCCGCCGCGAATGGCTGACCCAGGCCCAGAACGCCCTGTCGGACTTCAGCTGACCCAACCCGCAAGCCGCCAGGGTTCGCAGTACGGCCTCAGTTCACGCTCGCAAATCTCGACGACCAGCACCCTGTGGACAAGTTCCTGCAAGATCGTGTGCTTTCGGCGATCCTTTGCGGATGCTGCCTGCTGACTTTCCGTACTTCTTCTGTGGTCTGCCGTTCCGGCCTTATCAAGTAGGCCGCAAGCTGAAATGGCTGCTCGGGCTCGGCGACATCCGCGAGGTGATGAAAGGCGTGTACGTCGACGTACGCGTACCTGATTCGCCCCAACTGCGAGCGGACGCACTTCGCCTGGTGACGCCGGAGGACGCGGTCGTGTGCGGGGCGGCGGCTGCCTGGCTGCACGGCATCGACACGACGGCTCTCGGGCCCGCGGAGCTGGTCGAGGCCCAATGGACGCGGAAGTCGCGCGACG
Source organism: Kribbella sp. HUAS MG21 (assembly GCF_040254265.1). GTDB lineage: Bacteria > Actinomycetota > Actinomycetes > Propionibacteriales > Kribbellaceae > Kribbella. The sequence continues at coordinate 5,766,088 of NZ_CP158165.1, read as the reverse complement.
AGGTCGAGGTGTACGGCGTACGCGTCACGAGCCCGGTCGTCACGGCCGTCGAGCTCGCGATGCGGATGCCGCGGCCGTTCGCGTTGTCGGCCGTCGACGCGTTCCTGCGTTCTGGAAAGGCCGACCGCTGGGTGCTGCGCGCCACGTCGGCTGACTACGAACGGCATCCGGGTTACCGCCAGGGCCAGGAGATCCTCCGCTGGGCCGACCGCCGCGCCGCCTCCCCCGGTGAGTCCTGGCTCCGGCTCCGCCTCATCGACGCCGGCTTCCACCATCCCGACCTCCAGGTGCGGGTCGAGGGCAACGGACGTACGTACCATCTGGATCTCGGGTATCCGGATCGGCCGGTGGACGGTCGGCGGCTCGGCTTGGAGTACGACAGCGACCAGTGGCACTCGTCGACCAAGCAGCAACTGAAGGACGAGACCCGCCGCGCCGAGCTGGACGCCCTCGGCTGGCACATCATCTCGGTCCGCCGCCCGGACCTCTGGGGCTCGTACCCAGCTCTCGAACTCGCGGTCGGCGCCTTCCTCTGCCAGGAACCCCGGCTGCCCCGGCGGTGGTGAGGCGCCTTCGTACGATGGCTGATGACCAGAGGAGTGAAGCCGATGCGTCATGCCAGCTTGTCGGAGAACTTCCCGTATCGAGACCCGACCGTCTGCTTCCTCGAGGTCGACCACAGCGGACGGGTGACGTCGCCGCCCGAGCAGGATGTGTCCGCTCGGGTCCGCGCCGGGCAGAGTCAGCTGTTTGCCGTGTGGCCCGGGAAGTATCGCAGCGACTTGTTCTGATCGACGACATCGACAAGTACGAGCGTGCGATCGGCCTGCAGCCCGATCCGGAGCGGACCGGGCTGCACGAGCACCGGCACGACGTCCGTTGGGCGGTGTCGACGTACGAGACGAATCCTGCGGCTGCGTACGTCGAGGTCGAGGTGGCGCTGGAGTGCGGGTGCGAGATCCGCGATCTGCGGACGTTCGCGGCGCACATGCGGGAGCGGGGCTGGGACGTTGCTGTGACTGGTGGTTTGGGGAGCCAGCGCGTGCCCGGTTCACCACCGATGTATCACCTTCGGGTACGGCGGAAGAGTCTCGGCTGACTCACCGGTTCAACTAGGGCTCCAGTTGGTCTGCGCAGCCCAGCGTTCGGCGGAGAGCATCAGGATTTCGGTGGCGGGGGCTTTGATTTGGCCGTAGTCGGCGAGGTTGGGGACGGATTGTGCCAGGCGTTGTTTGAAGGCGCCCCAGGCGTTGCGGGCGGTCTGGTCGGCGCGGAGGTAGTCGCGGAAGAGGAGGGCGAAGCGGGTGTTGGGCCGGCCGGCTACGCGGAGGTGGACGTTGGTGGCGCGCTCTCCGATCGGTGGGGCGAAGACCAGTTTCTCGCAGGTGTGGCCGTTGGAGATCTCGGTGTGGTTCCAGGGCTCGGGGCGGCAGCGGAAACCGTGTGACTCCATCAGGTCGATCAGGTCGGGGGCGAGTGCGGCTACGCGGACCTGGGCGTCGATGCAGTTCTTCGCGGCCAAACCTGGTACGGAAGTCGAGCCGATGTGGTCGATGGCCAGCGCACGATCGCCGAGGGCGGCGTGGAGCCGGCCGGCGAGGTGGTCGAACTCGGCGGGCCAGGCAGGGTCGTACTCCGTGACAGCGACAGCGGGTCCGAGCTCGTCCGGGAAGGGCATTGGGCCATTCTTCCGCCCGTCCGGCTCACCGTACCGAGGGCGTGGTACGGCGAGCCGAACGCGCGGGAGTGTCAGCGGGGTGTGACGGCCCGCCGGATGAGTAGCGCGAGTGCGACCGCCAGCACGAGCCCGCCGGCGGCCAACGGCAGCGCCGGGAAGCGGGACGCAGTCTGCGCCACCGCGCCCGTCGCCGCCTGCGCGGTGTCGTTGTAACCACCAGCCACAACCGACTCGCTGTAACCGCCAGTCGTGCCCGTCGCGTTGTAGCCGCCGGCCGTGCCGGACTCGTTGTACTGCGAGCCGGGGAGTTTGTCGGAGTAGCGGGTTTCGACCAGCTCCTGGTACGCCGGGATGGTGATCGGCTTGGTGCCGATCGACTTGATTGCGGACTGGTTCAAGGGCCGTACTTGTGTTGCGGTCAGTGCGTACCAGGCGCCGATCTGGGGCTCGGTGAAGAGCGTCGTACCTCGGGCCGCGCCGGCCATTTTCGCCTCGGTGTTGCCTGAGGCAACGTTCACCGCCTGCCAGCCGCCCTTGCCGTCGGGTGTTGTGAAGACCGTCATCGCCCGTCCGCCCGCGGTCGCCGGCGTTGCGGCGTACCAGAACGTGGCGACCTGCGCCGAAGCGTCGCGGACGAAGGCGGGGTTGAGCGCGTAGACCGGATACGTCTCCCGCGCAACCGTCGCCGGCGCCTTCGCCGTACCTCCGGCCTTGCCGAGCAGGCTCAGCGCGCCGGCCGACCGCGCGGCGGTGGTTGCCTCGGACAACTCGCCCGGCGGCACCGGCTGCGGACCGGCGGCACCCGTGGCCCCCGCCGGCGCGACAGTGGCGAACCCGAAACCGAAACCGACAGCGAGTACGGCGGCGCAGCGGAACAGGACATTCTTCGGGCGGCGCATGTCAGGCTCCGATCTGGTACAGGGAGTGGGTCCAGGTGAACTGCGAGTTGGACCGGTACCAGCCGTACGTCGAGTAGTTGTACCGCGGGTCGTCCGGCCACGGGTTGTAGTACTCGATCGTCGAGTCGGAGGCGTCGTACCCGATGATGTCCATCATGTGACCGCCGCCCGACGTCCAGCCGATCCGCGTCATCACCGGGCGGCCGGCGGCGATCTCGGTGACGAGCGTGCTGAACGTGGGGCGTGGACGAGACGTACCGGCCGCTGCTGATCCCGATCGCGCGGAACGCCCGCTGGTCGTTGGCGAGGGTGGCCTGGTCGTTCGGGCAGGTGGCGTTCATCGGGTAGCCGAAGGCCAGGTTGCAGAACTGGTTCTGGCTGTACGAGTAGCCGTAGAACGCGGCGATGCTGTTGCCGCCCGCCGCCCAGCACCAGTTCGACTTCTGCTGGGCCTGGCCGGTGACGTTCAGGTACCAGCTGCCGGGGGCGGCGGCGGCCGGTGGTGCGAGTGGGACGAGGGTGGCCAGTCCGAGCATCGTGGCCAGGAGCAACGACCAGGAGCGGCGGCCGGGGCGGAGCCTGCGCATGAGTCCTCCTTCGAGAGGCGGTACTGCGAGGAGTGGGCGGAGTCCATCGTCGGGACGGCGCCGGGGTGCGGCAAGAACCCGGATCCGGGGTGTGAACGGCCGGGCCGCGTGAACAGTGGGTGATGAGCCAGTGCCGAGGAGTGGTGTGAATGTTTACACTGCTGCTCCTGAAGGAGCGTGGGCCTCATGGTCAGACCAGTCGAAGTCCCCGCGGTCACGGCGGAAGCGTCGTTCGCGGACGCGCTGCGGCACGCGATCGCCCGGCGCGGCCTGGCGCTGAACCGGATCCGCTCGCATCTCGCCGACCGCGGCCTGCACGTCGGCGTGGCGACGCTCAGCACGTGGCAGAGCGGCCGCCGGGTCCCGTGCGAGGACTCGCTGGCGACTGTGACGGCGCTGGAGGAGCTGCTGGAGCTGCCGCCTGGCTGGCTGACTGTCCGCATTCCGCCGGCGCGCACGGAGACGACGCCTCAGCCGTACGCCGTGGTGGACTACGCCGAGGCGCTGACCCGGTTGCTCGACCGGCTCCGCCGGGACGCCCACGGCAGGCTACGCAACGTCACGGTACTCGAGGAGGTCCGGATCGGCGCGGACCGGAGTGCGCACCGCCGGCGGGTGACGCAGAGTGTGGTCGCCGTACAGCCGGTGGATCGGCTGATCATCGCGCACCAGGGCGAGCCGGGCTGCGACGCGGAACGGCTGGCGCTGCGTGCGGTCAGCGGTTGCCGGGCCGGACGGGTGGCGCGCTCCCCCGAGGCCGGCGCGATGCTCGGGGAGCTGCTGCTGGACCGGGTGCTGGCGGTGGGTGAGACGGCGGTCGTGCACTACGAGATCGAGGACCGGACCGGGCTGCCCGCGACGGAGTACCAGCGGTTCAGCGAGTGGGGCGGGATGCACTACGTCCTGGAGGTCCAGTTCGACCGCACTGCCCTCCCGGTCCGCGTCTACGAACTCCGCCGCCGCCACACCTCCGGCCCCGACCTCATCCACCGAGAACTCATGCTCACCCCCGACGCCCGAGTCCACACCATCGAACCCTCCGCAGCCCCCGGCACCATCGGCATCACCTGGGAATGGGACTAGGGCCGGAAGCCGGCGTGGATGTGGTCTTGGTGGGTGGGGTCGGAGAAGTAGGCGGCGCCGGGGAGTTGGTAGGGGCCGCCTACGTTGTGGGAGCCGGTGGATTCGGTGGCTCGCATGTACGACGTGACCAGGGCGCGCGGGGTGGTGGGGGCGACTACCGGGTGGCCGTTGATCTGCCAGGTGTCGAAGGCGCGGCCGCGGGGGTGGTCGCTGGGGCGGTTGGTGCCGAAGACGTTGAGCGGGTGGCCGGAGCGGATCACGCTGACGCCGATGCGGTAGGTCTTCGCCAGTTCGAGCATTGCCGTCAGTACTGCGTCGTGGACCTGGCCGGAGCGGATGTCCGCCTCCGAGGCCGGCGGCAACAGGATCTGTTCGTTGCTCAGCACCTGGCGGGCCGCTGCTGACAGTCGCGTGGTCGCCTTCCCGGGTTGCGCCGGGTGGGTCGCGGTGACTCGCCAGGTCCCGCGTGTCTTCGTCAGCCGTACGTCGACCGTCGTACCGCTGGTCACGAGCCGACCGCCCGAGATCGTGTAGACGCGGCACGGCACCAGCACGCTGGCGGTGTCGCTCAGGATCCCGCCGTACTGCGCGTCGATCACCTCCACCACGCCTCGTACGCCGCGCGGCTTCAGCAACGCCGTCACCGCCGCCACAGCTGCCCGTTTCGCACCCGGCTCGATCTCCCCCGGTCCCGCGGGCCAGGAGCGCACCTCCGGCAGCCGGACAGCAGGCGCCGACGTACCCACCGAACCAGGCGTACTCCGAGGCGCACTAGACGAGCCCGGCGCACTAGGCGCACTCGACGTACCCGAGCCACCCGGACTCGGCAAACCCCCGGCAGTGGAACCGCTGCACCCCGTCAGCAGTCCCACGCCGGCGATCAGCAGACCACGCCGCCCGACACCCGAGACATCCATACCGGCAGTCTCCCAAGCGTCACAAACACCACCGGATCGGCTACTGCGTGACGCGGTACACGTCGAAGACGCCCTCGACCGAGCGGACCGCCTTCAGGACGTGGCCGAGGTGGGTCGGGTCGCCCATCTCGAAGGTGAAGCGGGACTTGGCGATCCGGTCGCGGGTCGTGGTGAGGGCCGCGGACAGGATGTTCACGTGGTAGTCCGACAGCACCCGCGTGATGTCCGACAGCAGCCGCGCCCGGTCCAGCGCCTCGACCTGGATCGCGACCAGGAACACGGACTGGGCGGTCGGCGCCCACTCCACCTCGACGATCCGCTCCGGCTGGGTCTTCAGGTTCTCGACGTTGGCGCAGTCGGCGCGGTGCACCGAGACGCCCGCGCCGCGGGTGATCCAGCCGATGATCTCATCGCCCGGTACCGGCGTGCAGCAGCGCGCCAGCTTCGAGAGGACGTCGGTCGCGCCCTTGACGATGACGCCGGCGTCGCCGCGGGCGGAGCGCTTGCGGCGCTCCTTCGTGGCGGGCAGCCGCAGGCCCTCGGCGAGGTCCTCGGCCGCGCCCTCCTCACCGCCGTACGTCTCGATGAGGCGTCGTACGACGGCCTGGGCGCTGACGTGCTGCTCGCCGACCGCGGCGTACAGCCCGGTGACGTCCGGGTAGCGCAACGAGTTCGCGACGGCGGTCAGGGTCTCGTGCGACAGCAGGCGCTGCAGCGGCAGGCCCTCCTTGCGGAGCTGCTTCGCGATCGCGTCCTTGCCGTGCTCGATCGCCTCGTCGCGGCGCTCCTTGGAGAACCAGTGCTTGATCTTGTTCCGCGCGCGGGGGCTCTTGACGAACGTCAGCCAGTCGCGCGACGGCCCCGCGCCCTGCGCCTTCGAGGTGAAGACCTCGACGACGTCCCCGTTCTCGAGTGTGCTCTCCAGCGGTACGAGCCGCCCGTTCACCCGGGCGCCGATGCAGCGGTGGCCGACCTCGGTGTGCACGGCGTACGCGAAGTCGACCGGCGACGACCCGGTCGGCAGCGACATCACGTCGCCGCGCGGGGTGAAGACGTAGACCTCGGCGTTGTTGATCTCGAACCGCAGCGAGTCGAGGAACTCCGACGGGTCGGAGGTCTCGCGCTGCCAGTCGACGAGCTGCCGCACCCACGGCATGTCGTTGGGGCCGCCGATCTCGGTGCTCGGCGTGGCCGGCGCGACGGAGCTCGGGTCCTCCTTGTACTTCCAGTGCGCGGCGATGCCGTACTCCGCCCGGCGGTGCATCGCGAAGGACCGGATCTGCAGCTCCACCGGCTTGCCCTGCGGGCCGATCACGGTGGTGTGCAGCGACTGGTACATGTTGAACTTCGGCATCGCGATGTAGTCCTTGAACCGGCCGGGGACCGGATTCCACCGCGCGTGCATGATGCCGAGGGCCGCGTAGCAGTCGCGGACCGACTCGACCAGGACCCGGATGCCGACCAGGTCGTAGATGTCGCCGAACTCGCGGCCGCGGACGATCATCTTCTGGTAGATCGAGTAGTAGTGCTTCGGGCGGCCGGTGACCGTGGCCTTCACCTTGGCCGAGCGCAGGTCCTCGTGCACCTGGTCGATGACGGTCGCCAGGTACTCGTCGCGGGACGGGGCGCGCTCGGCGACCAGCCGGACGATCTCGTCGTACACCTTCGGGTGCAGGGTCGAGAACGCCAGGTCCTCGAGCTCCCACTTGATCGTGTTCATACCGAGCCGGTGCGCCAGCGGGGCGTAGATCTCCAGCGTCTCGCGGGCGATCCGCTCCTGCTTCTCCTGGCGCAGCGAGCCGAGCGTGCGCATGTTGTGCAGCCGGTCGGACAGCTTGATCACCAGGACCCGGATGTCCTTGGACATCGCGACGACCATCTTGCGGATCGTCTCGGCCTGCGCGGACTCGCCGTATCGCACCTTGTCCAGCTTGGTGACGCCGTCGACCAGCATGGCGATCTCTTCGCCGAAGTCGCGGGTCAGGTCCTCCACCGTGTACGGCGTGTCCTCGACGGTGTCGTGCAGCAGCGCCGCGCACAGCGTGGTCGCGGTCATGCCGAGCTCGGCGAGGATGGTGGCGACGGCGAGCGGATGCGTGATGTACGCGTCGCCGCTCTTGCGCATCTGGCCGGCGTGGTACTTCTCCGCGGTCCGGTACGCGCGCTCGATCATCCCGAGGTCGGCCTTCGGGTGCGTCGCGCGGACCACCCGGAACAGCGGCTCGAGCATCGGAGCCCGGTTCGGGTGCCGGGTGCCGCCGAGGCGGGCCAGCCGGGCGCGCACCCGCGCGGGCGCGATCCGCGGCGGCTGGGTCGGAGGCGGCGGTGACGCCGGCACCGGGCGCACCGGCGACGGCGCGCGCGGGGGCTCCTGCGGTACGGCGTTCGGCACCGCAGATGTCATCGCCGGGTCTTCGCCCACGTTTGTGTCCCTCCGCCGACAGGCCACCAGTCTAGAGGCCCGCGTCCAGCCAGGCGGAATCGCCTGTGGACAACACGCCGGGTCACCTCGCGACCGCGGAGAGTTTGCCCGGAATCAGACCGTCAGCAGGGCGGTGAGGTTCTCGTTGCCGAGCCGCTTGCGGCCGGGCAGGAAGGAGAGTTCGAGCAGCACCGCGGTGCCCGCCACCTCGGCGCCGCAGCGCCGGATCAGCCGCAGGCAGGCCTCGACCGTGCCGCCGGTCGCGAGCACGTCGTCGACGACGAGCACCCGGTCACCGGGCGCGAACGCGTCCTGGTGCACCTCGATCGTCGCCTCACCGTACTCCAGCGCGTACGACTCCTCGTACGTCGCCGCGGGCAGCTTGCCCTTCTTGCGCACCGGGACGAACCCGGCGCCGAGCGCGAGCGCGACCGGGGCGGCCAGGATGAACCCGCGCGCCTCGATCCCGACCACCTTGTCGACGACGGGGTTGCCGTCGTCGTCCTTCCCGGCCGCCGCCAGCGCCTCCACGACCTGCGTGAAGCCGGTGTGGTCGGCCAGCAGCGGGGTGATGTCCTTGAACAGCACGCCGGGCTGCGGGTAGTCCGGGATGTCGCGGATGCCGTCGGCGAGGACCTGCTCCAGCGACCGCATCACTTACCGCGCTTCGATCGCGGCTTGCGGGTCGGCTGCGGGCGTCCCGCGGCTGTCGCCTTCATCGGACGCGACGACGGCGTCGGTGCCGCACCGGTCGCCCGGTTCGCCTGCCGTGGCTTGTCCTGTACGGCGGTCCGCGCCGCGGCGCCGGCCGGCGCACCGGCGGTCGCCACCCCGACCGGAGCGGCGGCGGCCGCGGCGGCCTGGGCCTTCTTCGCGGCCACCCGCTTGCTCAGCGCCTGCATGCCCGGCTCGCGCTCCTTGAAGACCGCGAGCAGCGACGGTGCGATGAAGATCGACGAGTACGCGCCGACCGCGATACCGACGAACAGCGCCAGCGACAGGTCCTTCAGCGGGCCGGTGCCGAGTACCGCCGTACCGACGACGAGGATCGCGCCGACCGGGAGCAGTGCGGTGACGGTGGTGTTGATCGACCGGACCACGGTCTGGTTGACGGCCAGGTTGGTCGCGTCCGAGTAGGTGAGCCGGTTCGAGCCGGTGATCCCGCGGGTGTTCTCGCGGACCTTGTCGAACACCACGACGGTGTCGTACAGCGAGTACCCGAGGATCGTCAGCACGCCGATCACCGTGGCCGGCGTGACGTCGAAGCCGATCAGCGCGTACAGGCCGACCGTGATCGTGACGTCGTGGACCAGCGCGATGATCGCCGCCATCGACGCCTTGGCCTCCCGGAAGTAGGCCCAGATCACCCCGAACACCAGGACCAGGAACACGACCAGCGCGAGGATCGCCTTGTTCGCGATCTGCTGGCCCCACGAGGCGCCGATCTGCTGCGAGGTCACCTGGTTCGCCGGGATGCCGGCTTCCTTGGCGATCGCCTCCCGGACCCGGCCGATGTCGGCCTGCGCCAGCGGCTTGGTCTGGACCCGGACCTTCTCGTTGTTGATCGTGGTGACGACCGGGTCGCCGAGGTCCTTGGCGTTGGTCGCCTTCACCGCGTCACCGAAATCCTGCACGGTGTTGTCGGTGACCTTGACCTTGGCCTCGTACTCGACGCCGCCCTTGAACTCGATGCCGAGCGCCAGGCCGCGGGCGAACAGGCCGCCCAGCGAGATCACGACCAGGACGACCGAGAGCGTGAACCAGAACTTGCGGTGCCCGATGAAGTCGTACGACGCCTCACCGCGGTGCAGCTTGGCACCGAGCTGTCCGAGCTTCGACATCAGACCTCCCCTCCCACCGGCTTGCGCGTCGACGGCGTCCGGCGGGGCCGGTCCGACGGTTTCGTCTGGCCGGGCAGGCGTTCGACGCCGAGATGCTCCGGGTCCAGGCCGGACAGCTTGTGGCCGTGGCCGAAGAAGTCGGTCCGGGCCAGCAGTGTTACCAGCGGCTTGGTGAACAGGAAGACCACCACCAGGTCGATCAGCGTGGTCAGGCCGAGCGTGAACGCGAAGCCCCGGACACTGCCGATCGCCAGCACGTACAGCACGATCGCGGCCAGCAGCGAGATCGAGTCGGCCGCGATGATCGTGTGCTTGGCGCGCGCCCAGCCGGTCTCGACCGAGGACCGCAGGCTGCGGCCTTCCCGGACCTCGTCGCGGAGTCGTTCGAAGTAGATGATGAACGAGTCCGCGGTGATACCGACCGCGACGATCAGACCCGCGATACCGGCCAGCGTCAGCGTGAAGCCGATCGCCTTGCCGAGCAGGATCACCAGGGCTCCGGTGAGGAGCGCGGCCGCGGCGAGCGACAGCACGACGACCAGGCCGAGGCCGCGGTAGTACAGGAAGCAGAACACGACGACCAGGGCGAGGCCGATGATGCCGGCCCAGATCCCCGCCGACAGCTGGTCACCGCCGAGCTGTGGCGAGACCGTCTCCACCGACGAGATGTCGAACTTGACCGGCAGCGCGCCGTACTTCAGCACGTTCGCCAGGTCGCGGGCGTCGGACTCGGTGAAGGTACCGGTGATCTGCGCCTCGCCGCCGGGGATCGGGTTCTCCACGCTCGGCGTCGAGATGGTCTCGCCGTCGAGCACGATCGCGAACAGGTTCTGGCCCTGGCCGCGCTGCGAGATCGCCGTGGTGGCCTTGAGGAACTTGTCGCCGCCCTCGCCGGTGAACTTCAGGTTGACCTGCCACTGCAGGCCGTTCTGCGGGATGCCGGCGGTGGCGTCCGACAGGTCGGTGCCCTTCAGGATCGCCGGGCCGAGCAGGTACTTGTACTGCTTCGCGCGGTCGCAGGAGAAGATCGCCTTGTTCGGGTCGTCGACCTGCTTGTCACCGCACTTGAAGGCCGCGAACGCCGCCTGCGTGGCCGCGTCCGGCGTGTAGTTCAGCCCGTCGCCCCCGGCGGCCGGCGTGGACGGGGTCGCACTCGGGGCCGCGCTCGGGGTGGTGCTGGGCTTGGGCGTCGTACTGGGCTTCGGGGTCGGCGTCGGCGTGGCCTCGCCGAGCGCGCTCGACCACGCGCGGCCCTTCGGCGTGCTGCTCGGCGTGGTGCTGGCGGCGCCGGAGGGCTTGACCGTGGCGCTCGGCGTGACGGACGTCCCCGGCTTGGGCGTGGTGCTCGGCTTCGGCGTCGTACCGGGCGTCGTACTGGGGGTGGTGGTCGGCGCCGGCGGTGCCGCGGCGGCCTGGGCGTCGTACACCACCCGGAAGTAGAGCAGCGCCGTCTGGCCGACCTGCGACACGAGCGATTCCTTCGTGGCACCCGGGACGGCCACGTTGATGTGGTTCGACCCGGACGTGGTGATGTCCGACTCGGCGACGCCGGCGCCGTTGACGCGCTGGCTGATGATGTTCTTCGCCTCGTTCAACTGCTCGGCGGTGACCTTGCCGGTGCCGTCGATGGTGCTGGCGGTCAGCGTGATGGTGGTGCCGCCGCGCAGGTCCAGTCCCAGCTTGGGCTTCCAGGTCTTGGTCAGCGCCATGATCCCGAACAGCAGCACCAGGACCACCAGCAAGGTGATCAGGCTCCGCCCGGGACGGGATGTCGAAGTCGTTGCCACGTCAGTTTCAACCTTTGTACTTCTGGGCGCGCCGCACCGTCAGGTGGACGCCGAACGCCGCGCCGCAGGCCGTTGGGACGGAAAGCTCAGTTCTCGGTGTGCGTCGGCGGCAGCTTCGGCTTGTCCTGGACCTTGCCGTCGGCCTTGTCCCCACCGGCGTCCGGTACGTCGACCTTCTCGGGCGTCGTCGACTCGTCGGCGGACGCGGCAGCCGCCGGCTCGGTCGACTCGGCCGTGTCGGCGCTGTCGTCGGTGTCCGTGGCGCTGTCCTCGTCGGCGCCGTCCTCGTCCGGAAGCACCCGGCCGATGGCGGCCTTGACGACCTGCACGAGCACGCCCTCGGAGATCTCGAGCGTCACGTAGTCGTCGTCGGTCTCCTCGACGATGCCGACCAGACCGCTGGTGGTGATCACCTTGGTGCCGGGCTTGAGCGCGGCCACGGTCTCGGCCTGCCGCTGACGCTGCTTCTTCTGCGTGCGGCTCATGAACCAGATCATTCCGACGATCAGGATCAGCGGCAGCAGCAGCGTGATGCCACCGCCACCCCCGGAGGAGGCCATCGGTACGGCGAGGAGTTGCATCGGGTCTCAGAATCCTTCGTCGGGTCGGTGGAAGCGGGCCCCGCGCCAGTGCGCGGGTCGCAGCGGGAACGACCTGGAGGTCAGGCCACCGGGGAGTCTAACGCCGAGCGTCAACAACTGCCGCATGACGCCGGGTCACGTTTGCGTTACTCGCTACGGAGTGTCTACGTTCCGCGACCGACGGAGGTTCCCGGTGGTCGTTTCTTCAGTTGGGACGGATTCCTTCAGTCCTCGTCGGTGTCGAAAAGCGTGTCGGCGAACGTCGCGCCCTTCGGCACCTTCAGCCCGATGTGCCGCCAGGCCGCGGGCGTGGCGACGCGGCCGCGCGGCGTCCGGGCCAGGTAGCCCGACCGGACCAGGAAAGGTTCCGCTACTTCCTCCACGGTCTCACGTTCTTCTCCGACCGCAACCGCGAGTGTCGACAGACCGACCGGCCCGCCGCCGAACCGCCGGCAGAGGGCGTCCAGGACCGACCGGTCGAGCCGGTCGAGACCCATCTTGTCGACCTCGTACAGGTCCAGCGCGGCCTTCGACAGCGCGAGCGTGATGATGCCGTCCGCCCGGACCTCGGCGTAGTCGCGGACCCGGCGGAGCAGCCGGTTCGCGATCCGCGGCGTACCGCGCGACCGGGACGCGATCTCGGTCGCGCCCTCGGGGGTGATGTCGACCTCGAGCAGCGCTGCCGAGCGGTTCACGATCTTCTCCAGCTCGGCGGCGTCGTAGAACTCGAGGTGACCGGTGAAGCCGAACCGGTCCCGCAGCGGCCCGGGCAACAGACCCGCGCGCGTGGTCGCGCCGACCAGGGTGAACGGCGGGATCTCCAGCGGGATCGCGGTCGCGCCAGGCCCCTTGCCGACGATCACGTCGACGCGGAAGTCCTCCATCGCCATGTACAGCAGCTCTTCGGCCGGCCGGGACATCCGGTGGATCTCGTCCAGGAACAGGACTTCGCCCTCGCTCAGCCCGGACAGGATCGCGGCCAGGTCGCCGGCGTGCTGGATGGCCGGACCGCTGGTGACGCGCAGTGGCGCGGACATCTCGCTCGCGATGATCATCGCCAGCGTGGTCTTGCCCAGACCGGGCGGACCGGACAGCAGCACGTGGTCAGGCGCGCGGTTGCGCCCACGAGCCGCGTGCAGCACCAGTTCGAGCTGCTCGCTGACCCGGCGCTGCCCGCCGAACTCGGCGAGTGACCGCGGCCTCAGGGCGGACTCGATCTTGCGTTCCTCGAGGTCCACCGCGTCCGCGGAGACGAGGGGCCGAACGTTGTCTTCCATGGATCACGCCTTGGACAGCACGCGCAGCGCGGCGCGCAGCAGATCGGGAACGGAGGGGTTCGGGTTCTCGGCGGCGAGCGGCGACACGGCGGTGACCGCGTCCTCGGCGTCGCGCGCCGACCAGCCCAGACCGACGAGACCGGCGTGCACCTGTTCGCGCCACGCCTCCTGGACCTGCAGCGGCCGACCGCTCACCGTCTTGGACGGGGCGCCGATCTTGTCCTTGAGCTCCAGGACGATCCGCTGCGCGCCCTTCTTCCCGATGCCGGGAACCTTCACGAGTACGGCGAGATCCTCGGTCGCGACGGCCTGCCGCAGCTGGTCCGGGCTCAGCACCGCGAGCGCGGCCTGGGCCAGCTTCGGCCCGACGCCGGACGCGGTCTGCAACAGCTCGAACAGGTTCTTCGCGTCGTCGTCCGCGAACCCGTACAGCGTCAGCGAGTCCTCGCGGACCACCATCGACGTCGAGATCCGGGCCTCCTGCCCCGGCCGCAGACCCGCCAGCGTGCCCGGGTCGCAGTACACCTGCAGGCCCACTCCCCCGACCTCGACCACGGCGCTGTCCACTCCGATGGCCGCCACCGGTCCCCGCACAAAGGCGATCATCGCCAACCTCCAAGCCCGTTCAAATCCGTGCTCACCGCTTGCCCTGCTGCGCCGCCACCGCGGCCCTCAACCTCGCCACCTGCAGCCGCGACTGCGCCTGCGCGGCCGCCTCGAGGTTGGACCGGCTCGTGGCCGCCTGCTGCAACTTGCTCGCCACGCCGCCGCGCCAGACCTGGCAGATCGCCAGCGCCAGCGCGTCCGCGGCGTCGGCGGGCGTCGGACGCTCGCTCAGCTTGAGGATCCGGGTGACCATCGTGGTCACCTGCTCCTTGTCGGCGCGGCCCGATCCGGTGACCGCGGCCTTCACCTCACTCGGCGTGTGCAGCGCGACCGGCAGCCCGCGCCGCGCGGCGACGACCATCGCGACCCCCGATGCCTGCGCCGTCCCCATCACGGTCCGGACGTTGTGCTGCGCGAACACCCGCTCGACCGCGACCGCGTCCGGCTGGTGCCGCGCGATCCACTCGTCGAGCTCCGCCTCGATCTGGACCAGCCGCTTGGACACGTCCAGCTCGGCCGGCGTCCGGATCACCCCGACGGCGACCAGCGCCGGCGGCTTCCCCGGTGTGCCCTCGACGACGCCAAGGCCGCACCGAGTCAGTCCCGGGTCGACGCCGAGCACCCGCATGGACCACCTCCGAACGTTTGTTCGACAACCCTAATCGGAGGCGTTGGGCGGACTGAAATCGACGCGCCGGTCTAGAAGTAGTCGAGCATGTACGGCGCTGGGCTGCCGAAGACTGCGTCCAGCGCTGGGTCGAGTACGTCTGCCCCGGTGGCGAGTCCGGCGCCACGGAGCGCGGCCAGCGGCGTACCGGCGTACAGCGCGGCCAGACCGCGGGCGCCGAGGCGGAGCGCGTCAGGCGACGGCTCGGACGCGGTGAGCCGCGCCGAGCCGTTCGCGATCGACAGGTGCCAGTCGCCGGTGTTCGTGGGCAGCTCGGGGTCGTCGATCCGCAGGTCGGCCTCGAGTACGACGTTTTCCGGGAAACCGCGCGCCGCGAGCGCGGCCGGGGCGTCGATCAGGCGGAGCATCCAGCGGACGGTGCGCGCGTCGCCGTCGGCCTCGTGTTCGGCGAGCAGGTGGATCGGGTCGAACGGAGCGCAGTACGCGTGCACGGTCCGCGCGATCGAGGCACCCGAGCCGACGGTCGCCCACAGCGCCCGCGCGGTCTCCTCCGAACCTGCGATCAGCTCATCGACGGCCAGGTCGCCGTCGGACCAGTTGTAGACGACGAACCCGTCGTCGGCGAGGTAGGCGAAGTTGTCCTCGTCCTCGAGCCAGGACACGATCTCGGACCGCGGCCAGATCAGCGGCCCGCTCGACCGCCTGGTCTCGTGCGCCTTCGACGCCAGCTCCAGGAACCGGTCCGCGTCGGCCGGGCCGGCTTTGCGTACCGCCGTACCGCTGCCGCCGAGAGTGCGCAGGTCGGCCGCCTGGAAGGAGAACCTGTAGCGGCTGCCGGCGAACTCGTAGCCGAGGCGGCGGTAGAGCACCGTCGTCGCCGGATACAGGCCGGTCAGCGGGTAGCCCTTCTCCGCGCACCGGCGCAGTACGCCGCGCATCAGCAGACTGCCGACACCACGACCGCGGTACTCCGGAGCGACCACGACGCCGGCCACCCCGCCCATCGGCACCCGCCGCCCCTGCCACCACTGCTCGAACGGCCAGATCCGCGCGGCCGCGACCAGTACGTCGCCGTCCTGGACGCCGAGCATCCGGCCGTCGGCGATGAACGTGCGCGCGTTCTTGGTCCACTCCTCGCGGTCCCCACCCGGCCCGAACGACCGGTTCCGCACCTGCCACACCGAGTCGAGCTGCTCCTCGACGACATCCACCACCCGCAGTTCAGTCACCCGCAGACCTTACGCCGGACATCGTGGTAAGCGGGGGGCTATTTCTCGTCGGTCGCGTTCTTGGCGGTCGCCTGCTTGTCGGTCGCCTAGTTGTCGGTCGCCCGTTCGTGGGTCGCCTTCTTGTCCGTGACCCACAGGTGGATGGTGCCTTCGACGACCACGGTGCCGTCGTCACGGGTGGCCTTCACCTTCACCGGCACGTCGGGTCCCGAGGTCCAGGCGTCCGGATCGGTCTCCGCCGAGCACGTCAGGTCCGACGTCGACTTGGCGAGGTACGAAACCTCCATCCCCTTCGGCAACCACCGCTTCCCCGCCGGCACCGTCGCCTCCGCGAGCGCCCCCATCGCCGCCTCGAGCCCGTTGCACACGGCAATCGCATGCACGGTCCCAATGTGATTCAACACCGCCCGCCGCTTGGGCAAGGTAAGCGCCGCAAAGTTAGGACTGACCTGCACGAACCGCGGCCGAACCGACCAAAAGTACGGCGCCTTCCACGCAAACCCCCAAGAAAACACCCGCTCCCCACCGGGCACACCCCGCAACCGCTCCCACAACCCCAACACCTGACTCATCCCCACATGTTACTCACGAGTCACATCCCACGTGAAGTGCGCGGCGAAGAACGCCTAAACGACACCGCTACGCGGCGACAGTCCCTCGGCCGCCTCCGGCGGCGCGCATCACGCCCCGCGCAATTCAGGTCCCGGCGAAGGCCCGACCTCCGCGACCCCGCGGGCAACATCTGAAGTGATTGCATCAACAGCGGACACCGCTTCGCGGCGGCAGCCCATCAGCCGCCTCCGGCGGCGCGCATCACCGCCCAACCCAACCCGGGCCCCGGCGAAGGCGCGGGCTGCGCGACGGACAGCGCGAAGGCGAGCGGAGCGAACGAATTAGTCCGGCACCGGCGACCAGGGAGTTTCCGGCGAGTGGTGATGGCGATGCTCGGGTGCCGGACTGACCGGTGGACCACGGCTCCCGGGGACACGGCCCATGCTGGGACGGGACCCATGCCCGAGTCTCCGAGTCCCGGCGGAGGATCGAGGCGGCGACGGGTGCGGGCTGGCCGCGGATGCGGTTCGGGCTCGGCTTTGGCGAGAGCTGCAGCGTCAGCTTAAGTGACTGTCAGTTGGTGTGGCTGGAAGTGTGGTTATCAGGCTTCCGGCGCGTTGCCGGAGCCGCTGATCAGCGCTACGAGCGTCGCGCCTCGACGGAAAGTGCCGCGGGTGACCTGGTCGTAGAGGGCGTACATCATCTTTGCCTCGTACACCCAGTCCAGGCGCAAAGCGTGTCGCGCCTCGAAGTCATCGAGGAACTTGTCCAGTTCGGGTGTCCGTTTCGCGTAGCCGCCGAAGTGGTAGTTGTGCTCGAGGCGCCATGTTCCGGTGCGGGCGCCGTACGCCTCGTTCTGCAAGGTGACTATCTCGTCCTCCAGGAAGGTGGCGCCCTTGAGGACTGGGACTCCGATCAGCAGTTGGTTCGGCTGTAGGCCGGCGGCGACACCTGCGAGGGTTCCTCCGGTGCCGACCGCGCAGAACAGCACGTCGACGGATTCATCGAGTTCTGCGGGCAACTCCGCGCATCCCCGGACAGCGTCAGCATTACTGCCGCCCTCGGGAATCAAGTAGAAGTCCTCGAATTCCTGACGCAGTGCCCTGATGACGGCGTCCGAGGTCTTCTCGCGGTACGTCGAACGGTCCAGGTATGTCAGCCGCATGCCGCGCGAGACGGCGTACCGCAGCGACGGGTTCAGCGGTAGATGTTCCTCGCCTCGGATCACCCCGATGGTGCTGAATCCGCAGTACGCCCCGATCGCCGCGGTCGCGCGGATGTGGTTCGAATACGCGCCTCCGAACGTCAGCAGCATGCCGAACCCCAGCTCCCGGGCAGTGGCGATGTTGTACTTCAGCTTCCGCCACTTGTTCCCGGGCACTTCCGGGTGAATCAGGTCGTCCCGCTTCAGCAGGAGCCGTACCCCCGCGGCCCGCAACCGTTCGTCGTCGAGCTCGACGAGCGGCGACGGCAACCGAAGCTCTGCTGTCAGCCCGTCCTCCACGCCCGCGAGCATGACAGATCACCACCCCAGGTCCACTCCCTGTGGATGCTCCCGAAGCCAAGACACACTCCCCAGAAGCTAGGGATGATGCGGCTTCTGGGGAGTGGTTGAGACGGTTGCGTCAGACCTGGCCGGCCTTCTCCAGGGCAGTGCAGCAGGTGTTCACGAGGAGGCGGGTGACGTTGTACGGGTCGATGTTCGCGTTGGGGCGGCGGTCCTCGATGTAGCCCTTCTTGTCGACCTCGACCTGCCACGGGATGCGGACCGACGCGCCGCGGTCCGAGACGCCGTAGCTGTAGACGTCGTGCGGGGCGGTCTCGTGGGCGCCGGTGAGGCGCTCCTCGATGCCGTCGCCGTACCCGGCGATGTGCTCCTCGACCTTGCCGGGGGCGCCGAGGGCCTCGCACGCGGTGATGATCGCGTCGTACCCCTCGCGCATCGCGCGGGTGGAGAAGTTCGTGTGCGCGCCGGCGCCGTTCCAGTCACCCTTCGCGGGCTTGGCGTCCAGCGTCGCGGCGACGTCGTACTCCTCGGCGATCCGGTACAGCAGCCAGCGCGCCACCCACAGGTGGTCGGCCACCTCGACCGGTCCGGCCGGGCCGATCTGGAACTCCCACTGGCCGGGCATGACCTCGGCGTTGATACCGGAGACCTTCAGACCCGCATCGAGGCAGGCGTCCAGGTGCCGCTCGACGATGTCGCGCCCGAACACCTCGTCGGCGCCGACGCCGCAGTAGTACGGCCCCTGCGGCGCGGGGAACCCGACCGCCGGGAAGCCGAGCGGGCGACCCTCCTGGAAGAAGGTGTACTCCTGCTCGATGCCGAACCACGAGTCCTGCTCGGCGAACTGTTCGGCGACCGGGAGCAGCTTGGCGCGGTTGTTGGTCGGGTGCGGGGTGCCGTCGACGAGGTAGACCTCGCACAGCACCAGCTTGTGGTCGCCGCCGCGGATCGGGTCCGGGCACGAGAACACCGGCTTGAGGACGCAGTCCGAGTTGTCACCCGGCGCCTGGTTGGTGCTCGACCCGTCGAACCCCCAGTCCGGCAGTTCGGCGCCGTCCGCCAGGATCTTCGTCTTCGACCGCAACCGCGCGCTGGGCTGCGTGCCGTCGATCCAGATGTACTCGGCCTTGTAGGTCAACTGTCCGTCCCTTCGTAGAGGCCGCGCCCTCACGTGTACCTGCCCGACCGCCCCCGACAGTGCCAACCAGCAATTACGGACCTGTTGCCCATTTGTGAACACGGTGTTACACGCCAGGTCGCCCGGTGGGAACTGCAGAGCTTGAGCTTGGTTGTCGGCACGGGACAGGACGCTGATGCCGGTGGTTCGCGGCTTGCGGTTCGCACACCTGGTCCGCCGCACGTAGTCCAGCGTCCGCCGCCCACAATCCTCCGTGCCCCTCCCCCGCACCCCGTCCGCCACGCCCCGTTCCCACACCCCGCCCGCCACACCCAGTTCCCACACCCCGCCCCCAAGGCCGTCCACGCGCCGTGCACCGCCGCGTCCCCGCAGATCGCCACTGCAGCGCACACCACAGCACGCGGCGGGCCGAGCACATCGTTCGTCTGGCAGGGCCGTCGGCTGCGCCAGTACCGAGAGGGCGCGGTACCGTCTGCGCGCCGCCGGAGGCGGCCAGGAGGACTGTCGCCGCGGAGCGGCGTCCTTTCCCGGCGGTGTCTCTTCCCGTGCTGCTGCGTCGTAGGTTGGGGCGATGGGTGACGTGGTTGTGTATGGCGGTACGGCGGGTGGGGTGTGCGCTGCGGTGGCGGCTGCGCGGGCTGGTGCGCAGGTGACGTTGGTGGAGCCGGGGCGGCATCTGGGTGGGATGGTGTCGGGTGGGCTTGGGTATACCGACCTTGGCGATGCGCGGGTGCTGGGCGGTCTGGGGCGGGAGTTCATGCTCGCGATCGCCGAGCGGTACGACGTACCACCCGGGCACTTCGCCGGTCCGGAGCCGCATGTGGCGGAAGCGATTCTGACCGGTTGGGTCGAGGACGCCAAGGTCGACGTCGTCTTCGGTGCGACGCTCACCGGCGCGCAGGTGGTGGACGGCGTCATCACCGCGATCAGCACGACCGCCGGCGACTACACGGCCGGCGTGTACGTCGATGCATCGTACGAAGGCGACCTCATGGCCGCCGCCGGTGTCCCGTACGACATCGGCCGTGAGAGCAGGACGAAGTACGGCGAAAGCCTCGCCGGGCGCCGGGAGTTCGCGCCCGGGAAGCACCAGTTCCCACCTTTCGTGTCGCCGCTGACGACACCTCCAGCGCCGTACGGCAAATCTCCGGAACATGAGCCGGCTGCGGTCCTGCCGCTGGTGCATGCGCGTCCGTTGGCGGAGGTCGGCGCGGGCGACGGCGGCGTGATGGCCTACGGCTATCGCGTGTGTCTGACGCAGGCCGCGGACCGGATCCCGTTCGAGCGGCGGGCCGGGTACGACCCTGCCGAGTGGGAGTTGGCCCGGCGGTGGTTCGCCGTACTGCGGACCGGCGGGGTGGAGGTGTCCGCGGGCGACGTGATCGGTCTCGTGCCGAACCTGCCCAACGCCAAGTGCGACGGCAACTCGATCGGCCCGCTGTCGCTCAGCCTGCTCGACGGAACGAACTGGGCCTACCCCGACGCCGACCCCAC
The DNA here is from genome assembly GCF_040254265.1 of Kribbella sp. HUAS MG21. Lineage (GTDB taxonomy): Bacteria > Actinomycetota > Actinomycetes > Propionibacteriales > Kribbellaceae > Kribbella. The sequence continues at coordinate 5,745,862 of NZ_CP158165.1, read as the reverse complement.
CGAACGCGAACGCATCCGCCGTCGCCACGAGGACTACACCCGCGACTTCCTCTGGTTCATGACCACTGACCCCGACGTACCGAGGTCGGTGCGCGACGGCTTGGCCGCCTGGGGCCTGCCGGTGGACGAGTTCACCGACACCGGCGGGCTCCCGCACCAGCTGTACGTCCGCGAGGCGCGCCGGATGCGCGGCGAGTACGTCCTCACGCAGCACGACCTGCTCCCCCGGCCCGCGGCTCAGTACGACTCCGTTGCCATGGGCTCCTATCACATCGATGTCCGCGAGCTGCAGCGGACGTGGTCGGTCGCCTACGAGCACCCGGATCCGGTCGCGTCGGTGTTCAACGAGGGCTACTTGTCCGTCGGCGTCGCGCCGTACCAGATCCCGTACCGCTGCATCGTGCCCCGCTACGACGACTGCCGGAACCTGCTGGTCCCGGTGTGCCTGAGTGCGTCGCATGTCGCGTTCGCGTCGGTGCGGATGGAGGTGCAGTACGAGATGCTCGGCCAGGCGGCCGGGCTCGCGGCGGCACAAGCGGTCGCGACTGCGCGTGCCGTGCAGCAGATCGACGTACGGCGCCTCCAGGACGACCTGCACGCGGCCGGAGCCGTACTCGCACTCTGATCGTCGGCCGGGTTGACGTATTCCGATATGGGCATATGATCGCTGGCATGGCACGAGCAGCGACCACGTCGGACGTCTTCAACGCGATCGCGGAGCCGCAGCGCCGGCAGATCCTGGTGCTGCTGCGGGCGGGCGAGCGGCCGGTGACCGAGTTGGCCGAAGAGCTGGGAATGTCCCAGCCGGGAGCCTCCAAGCACCTGCGGGTGCTCCGCGAAGTCGGGCTGGTGCGCGACCGCAAGGCGGGCAAGCAGCGCTTGTACGGCCTGGACGCCCGCGGGTTGCGGCCGGTTCACGAGTGGACCGGCGGCTTCGAGCGGTTCTGGAACGAGAGCTTCGACCGGCTGGACGCGTACGTGCAGGAGCTCAAGCAGGCGAGGCAGGAGGACTGATTGATGGGCGAGCTGGGAGCGCGTTCCGCGACGGCCAGCCGGGAGGTGGTGATCTCCAGGGTCATCGACGCGCCGCGCGAGCTGGTGTTCGAGGCGTTCACCGACGTACGGCATCTGTCGCGATGGTGGGGGCCGGAGGGGTTTGCCACGACCACGCGGTCGTTCGAGTTCCACGTCGGCGGGGTGTGGGACTTCGCGATGCGCGGGCCGGACGGGACGGAGTACGCCGAGTGGATCTCGTGGACGGAGATCGCCCCGCCGGAACGCATCGCGCTGCTGCACGGTGAGTCCCGCGACGACCCGAACGCCTTCGAGTCGGTGCTGACGTTCGAGCCCGACGGTATGGCGACGCGGATCGAGATGCGCACTGTGTTTCCTACGCAGGAGCTGCGCGACGAAGCGGTCGAGAAGTATCACGCTGTCGAGGGCGGCCGGCAGACGCTGAGCAAGCTGGCCGCGTATGTCACCGAGATCCTGGCGAAAGGGGCTGAGGGCTGATGGGCGGGAAGGTGTTCTTCAGCGTGACGATGTCGCTGGACGGGTTCATCGCGCCTGCGGAGGTGCCCGTCGAGGATCTCTTCGGGCCTGCGAGGAAGCCGGACGATCCGGGCGTACGGCGCTGGATGGCGCAGTGGTCGGAGCTGCATCAGGCCACGTTCCCGCAGCGGTTCTTCCGGGAGAACCTGAAACTCGGCAAGGGCGGCGAGGAAGGCCGGGACAACGAGATCGCGCGGGCGACGCACGAGCGGATCGGCGCCAATGTCATGGGCAGGCGGATGTTCGACGCCGGAGAGTTGGCGTGGCCGGAGGAGGCGCCGTTCCATACGCCGGTCTTTGTCGTGACACACACCAAACGCGACCCGTGGGAGCGGCCGGGCGGGACGACATTCCACTTCGTCACCGAGGGCATCGAAGCGGCTCTCGACCAGGCCCGCGCTGCCGCAGGTGACCGCGATGTCCGCGTCTCCGGCGGCGGCGAGACGATCCTGCAGTACCTGAACGCGGGCCTGATCGACGAGTTCACCATCACGCTGTCGCCGGTGCTGTTCGGCGCCGGAACCCGCCTGTTCGAAGGCGTCGACGCGGACCGCATAGCCCTGGAGCCGGCACGCACGGAGCCCGCTCCCCGAGTGACCTACCTGACGTACGCCGTCCACAACCGACAGCCGCACGCGTAGCCACTCGGCCCCGATCGCGCGCGCAGTGCGTCGCCCGCGACACAGCCGGCGCCGACCGCCGAAGACCGTCACCGGAACCGGGCATACCAAATGGGGACGTTGCACAGGCAATACCTTGTGCACGGTCCCCATTTGATGTCGCAAGTCCAGCGCCTGCCCCCCGCAGGACCTGGAACTTCGCCGGAACCCGAACGGCGTAGACGCAGCCCGCGCGCCGCCGAAGGCGGCCAACAGAACGGCCGCCGCGCAGCGGTGTCCTTTCCACGCGGCGGTGTCCTCGGCGGGACCTGGAGCTTCGCCGGTACCCGCACGGCCTGGATGCAGTCCGCGCGCCGCCGAAGGCGGCCAACAGGACAGCCGCCGCGCAGCGGTGTCCTTTGGATTTAGACGATTCAATCCGGGCTGACTAGACTGCTCGGCAGACAGGATCGAGACGCTGGACGGGGGATGATGGCTACGCCCAGCATCAAGGAGGTTGCGCGGGAGGCCGGGGTTTCGGTCGGGACCGTGAGCAACTTCTTGAACCGGCCTTCGATCGTGGCGCCTGCCACGCGCAAACGTGTGCAAGCAAGCATCGACGCCCTCGGATTCGTCCGGAACGAGGCGGCCCGGCACCTCCGCGCGGGCAAGAGCCGCACGGTCGGCCTCGTCGTGCTCGACGTCAGCAACCCGTTCTTCACCAACCTCGCCGAAGGCGCCGAGTCGCTCGCGTACGAGCACGACACAGTCGTGATGCTGTGCAACAGCAAGACCGACCCGGTCCGCGAAGGTCATCACCTCGACCAGCTCGAGCAGCAGCGGGTGATGGGCATCCTCATCACCCCGTTCGACAGCAGCGATCCGCGCCTCGCCGCCCTGGTGGATCGCGGTACGCCGGTCGTCCTCGTGGACCGTACGGCGGATCGCGGCCTGTGCTCCGTGTCGGTCGACGATCAACTGGGCGGACGTCTCGCGGGGAACCACCTGATCGAGGCCGGTCATCGCCGGATCGCCTTCGTCGGTGGGCCGTTCTCGATGCAGCAGGTAGCGGATCGCCAGGCCGGGATCACCGCGACCGTCGAGGAGGCCGGCGGCGTCGAGCTCCAGCACTACGAGGTCGACGTGATGGGCGTCGTCGAGGGCCGCGCGATCGGTGAACGCATCGCCGCGCTCCCCGCCCGGTCCCGCCCGACCGCGGCGTTCCTCGCCAACGACCTGCTCGCGCTCGGATTCCTGCAGGGTATGGCCGTCGCCGGCCTCCGAGTACCGCGGGACATGGCGATCGTCGGGTACGACGACATCGACTTCGCGCGGGCTGCCGCCGTACCGCTGTCGTCGGTGCGGCAACCCGCCGAGCTGCTCGGGCGGTCCGCGATGGAGCTGCTGCAGGAGGAGGTCGAGGCTGCGGACCGGCACAAGCACAGACAGGTCATCTTCCAGCCGGACCTGATCGTCCGCGAATCCAGCGACTTCAAACGCAAGCGCTGATGACGGTCTACTACGAGAACCCGCTCGCCTCCCCCACCGACCTCGACGGGTTCCGGCTCGAGGGCGACGGCGCGACCTCGTTCCCGCTCGGTCGGCTGCGGCTGGAGAGCGTGCGCCCGGCCGAGGACGGTCAGGACGCGAACGTGGTGCTGTGGTGCCCGGAGGACTTCCCACCCGACGTCACCGTCGAGTGGGATTTCTGGCCGATTCGCGAGCCCGGCCTGTGCATCCTGTTCTTCCACGCCCGCGGCCGCGCCGGCGAGGATCTGTTCGACCTCCGGCCGCGCACCGGGCCGTACGAGCAGTACCACCACGGCGACCTGGACACGTACCACGTCTCGTACTTCCGCCGCCGCTGGCCGGCCGAGCGGGCCTTCCACACCTGCAACCTGCGCAAGAGCTACGGGTTCCACCTGGTCGCGCAGGGCGCCGACCCGATCCCGGACGTCGCGGACGCCGACGGCCCGTACCGGATAAGGCTCACCGCCCACCAGGGCGAGATCACGTTCGCGGTCAACGAGCTGGTCAGCTTCTCCTGGCGCGACGAGCAGCCGCTGCCCGGCGGCAAGCTCGGCTTCCGGCAGATGGCACCGCTGATCGGCGAGTACGCGAACCTACGCGTCTCGCGCCCCTGATCGGCGAGTACGCGAATCTGCGCGTCTCGCGCCCCTGACTCGCGCCTTCGCGCAAAACCGGTTTCCCGCCGCCGTGACCGCTCCCTGACAAACGCTTTCCGAAGCCTTGACATTGAGACGATTCAACCATACGGTCACATCACTTTTCGCCCGATTCAAGGCAGGAACCGGCATGAACGGTGGCTGGGCCATCAAGCTGTACGACGCTGCAGACGAGGTGCTGTGGGCGATCAAGCTGAACGCGCTGTGGATGCTCTTCACGCTGCTCGGCGGGATCGCTCTCGGTATCGGCCCGGCCACGCTCGCGGCATATTCGCTGGCCAGACGCAGGTCATCCGATGAATCGTTTCACGCGTTCACTGCCTTCCGGACCGCGTTCCGCCAGGAGTTCCGCCGCGGCACGCTCGTGGTACTCCCCCTGGTCGCGGCCGCCGTCGTACTCGTGGGCAACTACCTGTACTTCGCGGCGGTCGGTGCCGCACTCCCCCGGCTGGCCAGCCTGGTCGCGCTCGTCGCGCTCGGGCTGATCTCGGCCTACGCGCTCCCGATGGCCGTGCACTACGACCTCGGCGTCCGCACGTTGTTGCCCAAGGCATCGCTGATCGCGCTCGCGCGACCGGCGTCGTCCCTGGTCCTGCTGTTCGTCGCGGTGTCCATCGGCTACCTGTCGGCCAAGCTCCCGGTGCTCGGGATCGTGCTGGCCGGTGGCGCCTGGATCCGGCTCGACACCTGGCTCTGCCTGCGCTTCTTCGCCGAGAACGAGGCGCGTCTGCACCCGAGTGGTAACTGAAAGGGAACTCATGACCATCTTCTCCCGACGGCGGATCGCCGTCGCCGCCGCGCTGTCGACGGCACTGCTCGCCGCCTCCGCCTGTTCCGGCGGTGCGGACACCGAAGGCGGCCAGACCGCCGGCAACGAGATATCGGTGATGGCGCATCTGTTCGGGACCGCGCCGGATCCGAACGGCGAGATGCAGCAGGCCGTCGAGAAGCTGATCGGCAAGAAGCTCAAGATCACCTGGGTGCCGAACGCCGAATACGGCGACAAGACCAACGTCGTCCTTGCCTCGGACAACATCCCCGACGTGATGGTGGTCAACGAGAAGAGCCCGGGCTTCGTCAAGGCGGCCGAGGCCGGCGCGTTCTGGGACCTGACCGGCAAGCTCGACAAGTACCCGAACCTGAAGCCGGCCAACGAGCAGACCGCGAAGAACGCGCAGACCAACGGCAAGACGTACGGCATCTACCGGGTCCGGCCGCTGCTGCGCTCCGGGATCGTGATCCGCAAGGACTGGCTGGCCAAGCTCGGACTGAAGGAGCCGCAGACCGTCGAGGAGCTGTACGCGGTCGCGAAGGCGTTCACCGAGAAGGACCCGGACGGCAACGGCAAGAAGGACACCTACGGGCTGATCATCCCGAAGTGGCCCGGCAACTACGCGAGCGCCAGCCCGTACGACGTGATCGAGACCTGGTTCGGCGCGCCGAACGGCTGGGGTGAGCGCGACGGCAAGCTGGTCCCGGGCTTCGACACGCCGGAGTTCCTCGAGGCCAACCGCTGGCTGCGCAAGTGGGTGACCGAAGGCCTGATCAACCCCGACTTCGCCACCCTGGACACCGCGAACTGGAACGACCCGTTCGTCCAGGGCAAGGGCGGGATGATCATCGACGTGAACGTCCGGGCCACGCAACTGCTGGACATGTTCAAGGAGAAGTCCCCGAAGGACTTCGACAAGGTCACGCTGGTCGGGAACCTGAAGCGCGCCGACGGCCAGAAGTTCTCCTACCCGTTCACCGGCTACCACTCGGTGATGGCGATCTCCAAGCAGCGCATCCGGACCGAGGAGCAGCTGGACGACCTGCTGAAGACGCTGGACAAGCTGCAGTCGAAGGAAGGCTCGATCCTGCTCACCAACGGCATCGAGGGCCGCAACTTCAAGGTCGAGGGCGAGTACGCCGTCCCGATCAACCAGGACGACCCGAAGGTCAAGGCGATCCAGAACGACGTCGACAAGGCGTTCATCCAGCTCGGCACCCGCGCGAGCGTCGGGCTCGGCGCCTACAAGCTGAAGCCGAACGACGAGGCCAGCCGGGCGATGCGGGAGAAGTTCGACGTGCTGATGAACGAGGACCTGAAGACCGCGGTGTTCAACCCGGCGCTCAGCATCATCGCGCCGACCTCGGTGGCGAAGGGCCAGACGCTGGACACGATCGTCCCGGACGCCCGGATCAAGTACCTGTCCGGCACGATCACCGAGGAGCAGCTGAAGGCGCAGATCAAGCGCTGGTACGACGGCGGCGGCACGGACATCGTCAAGGAGGTCAACGACCTGGCCGCCAAGGCCGGCGGCTGAGCGGCCGGGGGACGACATGGCCACCGACCTCGTGCCCGAGGTGGCGCAGCCGGCCGCGGACTCCCCGCGGCCGGCGGCCCCGCCGAAGGGCAGACGCCGTACCCGGACCGTCGCCCGGGACCTGCTCCGCTACCGCTGGCTGTACCTGTTGCTGCTGCCCGGTCTCGTGTACTTCGCACTGTTCAAGTACCTGCCGATGTACGGGCTGACCATCGCGTTCAAGGACTACGTGCCGTTCCTCGGGTACTCCGGCAGCGAGTGGGTCGGGCTGAAGCACTTCCAGGAGCTGTTCACCGGACCGGACTTCGGCCGGTTGATGTTCAACACCCTGCTGCTCGCACTGCTGACGATCGTCTTCGTCTTCCCGGCGCCGATCGTCGTCGCGCTGCTGCTGAACGAGCTCCGGATCAACGTGCTCAAGCGGTCCGTGCAGTCGCTGGTCTACATCCCGCACTTCCTGTCGTGGACGATCGTCGCGTCGCTCACCTACCTGCTGTTCTCGGTGGACTTCGGCGTGATCGCGAACTGGATCCACGGGGTCGTCGGCGGGCAGAAGACCGACTACGTCGCGCAGGCCGACTGGTTCCGGCCGCTGATCGTGCTGCAGCTTCTGTGGAAGCAGACCGGCTGGGGCACGATCATCTACCTGGCCGCGCTGGCCGGCGTGGACTCGCAGCTGTACGAGGCGGCCCGGGTGGACGGCGCCGGGCGGTGGCGGCAGTTCTGGCACATCACGCTGCCGGCGATCCGGCCGACGATCGTGGTGATGGCGATCCTGACGTCCGGGAACCTGATGGACTCCGGGTTCGAGCAGATCTGGCTGATGACCACGTCGCTGAACCGGGACGTCGCGGACGTGTTCGACACGTTCGTCTACTACATCGGCATCACCCAGGGCTCGTTCAGCTACGCGACCGCCGTCGGGCTGTTCAAGGGTGTCGTCGGCGTCGTCCTGATCTTCGGCTCGAACTTCCTGGCCAAGCGACTCGACCAGCGCGGCCTGTTCTGAGGAGACACTGATGAAACAACGAGTCAGGTACTACGACTCGGTCGGCAGCCGGGTGTTCGACGCACTCAACGTCGTCGTCCTGACCGCGCTGGCGCTGGTCACGGTGCTCCCGCTGCTCTACGTGCTCGCCGGATCGTTCGCGACCGAGTCCGAGATCAGCTCGCGGCCGTTCTTCCTCTGGCCGCACAAGTTCGTCACCGACACGTACCACTACATCTTCTCCACCGGGACCTTCGTCCGCGCGCTGCTGACCACGGTCGCGGTGACCGCGGTCGGCACCGTCGTCCAGCTGCTGCTGACGCTGACCATGGCGTATCCGCTGGCCAAGCGGTTCCTGCCCGGGCGGACGCTGGTGCTGAACCTGGTGATCTTCACGCTGGTGTTCAGCGGCGGCATGATCCCGACGTACCTCGTTGTCCGCGACCTGGGGCTGCTGGACAGCTACTGGGCGCTGATCCTGCCGCTGGCGATCAACCCGTTCTACCTGATCGTGGTGAAGAGCTTCTTCCAGGAGCTGCCCGAGGCGCTCGAGGAGGCGGCGCGGATCGACGGCTGCAACGAGCTGAACGTGTTCCTGCGGATCGTGCTGCCGTTGTCGAAACCGATCATCGCGACGTTCTCACTGTTCTACGCGGTCGGGATCTGGAACGACTACATGTCGCCACTGCTCTACATCGACGACAGCAAGAAGTGGACGCTGCAGATGATCGTCCGCCAGCTCACCGCGGCGAACGCCGACTCGGCGAACGTCCTGCAGCAACTGGAGACGGTCACGTTCCCCGAGCAGGGCCTGAAGTTCGCGGTGGTCGTGGTGGCGACGCTGCCGATCCTGTTCTTCTACCCGTTCCTGCAGAAGCACTTCGCGAAGGGCGTGCTGATCGGGTCGGTGAAGGAATGACCATCCTGCAATGGCTGGAAACTCCTTGTGGACAAGGCGTCTCCTGGGGCGTTCCGTGGCCGCGCGGAACGGTTGCCGACGGCACCCGGTTCGCGCTGGCCGACGGTACGCCGCTGCAGAGCTGGACGACGGCCACGTGGCCGGACGGGTCGGTCAAGTGGTCCGCCCACGCGATCGGCCCGTCCGAACGGCCGCAGTCGTCGTACGAGCTGGTCGTCGGCCCACCCGCAGCCCCGGAGACACCCGTGCGGGTGGAGCGGATCGGCGAGGAACTCCAGGTCACGACCGGTGAGGTGACCTGGACGCTGCGAAAGCCGTACCTGATCGCGTCGATCGCGATCGGCGACCAGGAGATGGTGCGCGACGTCCGGTTGGTGAGTCTGCGGCAGGACGGCCCGGACGGCGACCTCGGCGCGAGCCGTGAGCAGACGACCGCGACCGTGGACCGCGTCACCGTCGAGCAGGACGGACCGGTGCGGGCCGTGGTCCGGCTGGAGGGCAAGCACGGCGACTGGTTGCCGTTCTCGGTGCGGCTGTACTTCTACGCCGGCGCCACCGACGTACGGATCATGCACAGCTTCGTGTGGGACGGTGACCCGGACCGCGACTTCCTTGCCGGGCTGGGGCTCAGTGCGGACGTGGTGATGCGCGACGAGCCGCACAACCGCCACATCCGGCTCGCCGGGCCGTCCGGCTTCCTTACGGAGGCAGTCCGCGGCCTGACCGGTCTGCGGCGCGATCCCGGCGGGGACGTACGCCGTACACAGGTCGCCGGTGGCGCCGTCGCAGAGATCACCAACGCTGAGGTGGCCGACCGCCTGCACCTCGTCCCGCAGTGGAACGACTACACGCTCGACCAGACCAGCGCGGACGGCTTCACGCTGCGCAAGCGCACCGGACCGGGGCAGGGCTGGATCACTGTCCCGTCCGGGACCAGAGCGTCCGGCTACGGGTACGTCGGCGGTGCCTGCGGCGGACTGGGTTTCGGGCTGCGGGACTTCTGGAAACTGCACCCCACCCGGCTGGACATCCGCAACGCGGCCACCGAGCTCGCCACGGCCACGGTGTGGATGTGGTCGCCCAGTGCGCCGGCCATGGACGTGCGCTACTGGCACGACGGCATGGACCAGGACACGCACGCCGAGCAGCTCGAAGGTCTCGAGATCACCTACGAGGACTACGAGCCCGGCTTCGGCAACGCGTACGGCGTCGCCCGCACCCATGAGCTCACGCTCCGAGTCCACACGTCCACACCCCAAGCGGCGGAGCTGTCGGAGCACGTGGCACTGCTCAACTCTCCCGGCCTGCTCACCGTCTCCCCGGCACGATTGCTGGAGGCAGGTGTGTTCGGCACCTGGAGCCTGCCCACAGCCGACGACCAGGACATCGAGGCCCGGCTGAACTTCCTCTTCCAGTACTACGTGGGTCAGCGCGAGCAGCGGCGCTGGTACGGGTTCTGGGACTACGGCGACGTCATGCACACCTACGACCGCGACCGGCACACCTGGCGGTACGACGTGGGCGGGTACGCCTGGGACAACTCGGAGCTGTCCCCGGACCTGTGGCTCTGGTACCAGTACTTGCGGACCGGACGCGCGGACGTGTTCCGCTTCGCCGAGGCGATGACCCGGCACACGGGTGAGGTCGACGTACATCACCTAGGTCGCTGGAAGGGCCTGGGGTCGCGGCACAACGTGCAGCACTGGGGCTGCAGCTGCAAGCAGGTGCGGATCTCCAGTGCGATCTACCGGCGGTTCTACTACTACCTGACCGCCGACGAGCGGACAGGTGATCTGCTGGACGAGCTGGCGGCCATCGAGGAGACGTTCCTCGTCGTCGACCCGCAGCGCAAGGTGCGGCCGGACGTGTACTCCCCCGACCCGCATGCGCTGTCCATCGAGCTCGGCGTGGACTGGGGTGCGCTGGCCGCGGCCTGGCTCACCAGGTGGGAGCGGCACGGAGACCAGCGAGCACGGGCCCGTCTGGTGGGGACGATGACCGACATCGCGGCCCTGCCGTACGGCTTCCTCACCGGGAGCGCCCGGCTGGACCTGTCGACCGGCCGCTTCGACACCAGTCGGAACACCATCGCCGTGTCGCACCTGTCCTCGCTCTTCGGGCTGCCCGAGATCTGTTCCGAGCTGATCGACCTGGACCTCGACGTACCGGGGTTCGAGAAGGCCTGGCTGGACTACTGCCGGCTCTACCTGCTCTCGCCCGAGGAGCAGGCCGCGGAACTCGGTCAGCCGCTGCAAGGCATCTCACTCGTCCAGGCCCACAGCCGGCTGGCCGCGTACGCCGCCGCACGCACCGGCGATCCCGAGCTCGCCCGCCTGGCCTGGCGCAAGTTCTTCGTCGACGAAGGCGACCAGCTCAACCGCAACCCGATGCAACGCGAAGCCGAGTGGAAGACCACTCCGGTCGCCGGCGCGCTGATGCCGGTCGACGAGGCCCCGTTCGTCAGCACCAACAGCGCATCGCAGTACGCGCTGGCAGCGATCCAGAACTTGTCCCTGATCCCCGAACACCGAAACGACAGAGGTGGAACGGCATGGAGGTCTCACGACGCACTGTCCTAGCAGGTATGGCCGCCGTACCTGCTGCGTCCCTACTGGAGAATGTCCAACCAGCGGCGGCTGCTGGAACCCCTGACGTGAAGCTCAGCTGGCTGGAGGGCAAGCCCACCACGGCAGCTGTCACGACCTGGGGCACGCCGTGGCCGAAGGGCGCCGTACCAGCGAACCAGTCCTTCGCACTGAAGGCCGCCGACGGCACCGACGTACCTGTGCAGAGCTGGCCGACCGCCTACTGGCCGGACGGCTCACTCAAGTGGAGCGCCCACGCGATCGCGGTGGAAACGCCTGCCGAGTCCTACACACTCGGCCCCGGTACGGCGACCGCGCCCGCGCGGCCCGTCACCGTCAAGGACGAGAAGCTGTACGTCGACGTGGACACCGGCGTGATCCGTACCCGGATCCGGAAGAGCGGGTCGGAGGTGGTCAGCCAGATCTGGCGTGGTGACGTGCTGATCGCGCACAAGGGTGTGCTCGTCAACCTGAAGCAGGACAAGATCGCCGAGGACGAGGAGGGCGGCGCGGTCCGGGAGCGGTACCTGAGCGACGTCCAGAAGGTGACCGTCGAGCAGGCCGGTCCGGTGCGCGCGGTCGTGAAGGTGGAAGGCCGGCACAAGTCCCGCAGGGGCATGTCCTGGCTGCCGTTCACGGTGCGGCTGTACTTCGTCGCGGGTGCGGAGAACGTGCGGATGGTGCACACGTTCGTGTACGACCGGGACGGGCAGAAGGACTACATCGCCGGGCTCGGTGTGCGGTTCTCGGTGCCGATGCGCGATGCGGCGTACGACCGGCATGTCCGGTTCGTCGGCGAGGGGCACGGGGCGCTGTCCGAGGCGGTCAAGGGCATCACCGGGCTGCGGCGCGACCCCGGAACCGCCGTACGGGCCGCGCAGATCGCGGGGACGAAGCTGCCGGACCCGTCGACGTGGGACCAGCGGGTGACGACCCGGCTGCAGTACATCCCCGAATGGGGTGACTACTCGCTGAGCCAACTGAACGCGGACGGGTTCACCGTGCGCAAGCGGACGAAGCAGGGCTACGGCTGGGTGCCGGTCGACCAGGGCAAGCGCGCGTCCGGGCTCGGGTACGTCGGCGGCGTCAGCGGCGGATTCGCCTTCGGACTCAGGGATTTCTGGCAGCGGCACCCGACCCAGCTGGACATCCGGAACGCCGCGACCGACGACGCCGAGGTCACCGTGTGGCTGTGGTCGCCGGAGGCCGGTGCGATGGACACGCGGTTCTACCACGACGGCATGGGTCAGGACACGTATCCGGAGCAGCTCGAGGGCCTCAACATCACGTACGAGGACTACGAGCCCGCCTTCGGTACGCCGTACGGGATCGCCCGGACGTCGGAGCTGACGTTCTGGGCGCTGGCGGCGACGCCTTCGGCCGCACGGCTGGGTGACCTCGCCGACCAGGTGCGGACGCCGCCGCAGCTGATCAACCCGGTGGACCATCTGGTGAACACCCGGGTGTTCGGTGCCCTGTTCAGCTCGGTGGACCGGTCGGTGCCGGCGAAGAAGGCGATCGAGGACCACCTGGACTTCCTGTTCGACTACTACCGCGGGCAGGTCGAGTCCCGGCACTGGTACGGGTTCTGGGACTACGGCGACATCATGCACACGTTCGACGAGGACAGGCTCGTCTGGCGGTACGACGTGGGCGGCTACGCGTGGGACAACTCGGAGCTGTCCCCGGACCTGTGGCTCTGGTACGCGTTCCTGCGGTCCGGGCGGGCGGACATCTTCCGGTTCGCGGAGGCGATGACGCGGCACACCGGCGAGGTCGACGTCTACCACCTGGGCCAGTGGGCCGGCCTCGGGACGCGGCACGGCGTACAGCACTGGGCGGACAGCGCGAAGCAGCAGCGGATCAGTACGGCGGCGTACCGGCGGTTCTACTACTACCTGACGGCTGACGAGCGTACTGGCGACCTGCTGTCGGAGCTGGTCGACTCGGACAAGACCTTCCTGGTGCTGGACCCTCTGCGGAAGATCCGGACCGAGCCGTACACGCCCGACCCGCATGCGCTGTCCATCGGCCTCGGTACCGACTGGAGCGGGCTGGCGGCCGCCTGGCTGACCGAGTGGGAGCGTCAGGGACCGAAGGCCGACGTGGCGAAGGCCAAGCTGCTCGGGACGATGGAGACGATCGCCGCGATGCCCAACGGGTTCGTCACCGGCGGCGGGCTGTACGACCTGGACACCGGGCGATTCGCGCCGGTCACCACGAAGACCGTGAGCGTGTCGCATCTGAGCGCCATGTTCGGCGAGGTGGAGATCTGCGCCGAGCTGATCGACCTGGTCGACATGCCGGCTTTCGAGGCGGCGTGGCTCCAGTACTGCCGGCTCTTCAACGCCACGCGGGCGGAGCAGGCGGCCGAATGCGGCGCGCATTTCGGGAACCTCATCCTGCGGCAGGGCCATGCGCGACTGACGGCGTACGCCTCGGTCCGGCTGAACCGCGATGACCTGGCCGCCCGTGCCTGGAAGGAGTTCTACACCGGCGACGGCTACGGGCCGACGCTCCCGTGGTCGGCCGAGGAGGTCAGCAGCACGCTCAACAAGACCCAGGCCGCCAAGTGGGTCTCGACCAACGCCACGGCCCTCTACGGCCTGTCCGCGATCCAGACGCTGGCCCTGATCGGCGACCAGATCGTGAACCCGTAGCAACTTTTCGGGCGCCGGCGGCATCTCTCCCAGTAGCTGCATTGGGGAATGCGGAGGGGGAACGAGATGCTGATCCGTCGTCTGACGGCCGGCGCGGTGGCCGGAATACTGACTGTGCTCGTCGTTGGTTGCCAGGGTTCGGACCCGGCAACCAACGACGCGCTCGCGACCACGCCCACACCGCCGCCGGCGTCCACTCCGGCCACGAAATCGGCGTCGCCACCGCCGGCGTCGACGCCGACCCCGACGAAGCCGGCCATTACCATCACAGGGCTGTCGGCGACGTCGATCCTGCGCAAGACGCAGGCCGCCGCGAAGGCCGCGACCAGTGTGCGGATGAAGGGGTCGCTGACCGACGGCAAGGAGCGGATGGTGCTCGACGTCCAGCTCACCAGGACCGGGGGGCAGGGGTCGATCACGATCGACGGCGCCGCGATGTCGGTGCTGGTCGTCGGGCGGACGGCGTACCTCAAGCTCAGCGACAAGTTCTGGCGCAGCCAGACCAAGACCCAGGCCGAGGCGGACGCGATCGTGGGACTGATCGCGGGACGCTGGATCAAGACCTCGCTGGACAACGAGGAACTGCGCGACTTCGCGCTGTTCGCCAGCAAGACGGAGTTCTTCGACACGCTGTTCGAGCCGAGCGGCAAACTGCGCAAGACCGCGCCGCGGACGGTCGACGGCGTCGCGTCGATCGGCCTGCGGGACGCGGACGGGACCCTGTGGGTCGACACCGCCACCGCGCGACCGGTGCGGCTCGAGTCGTCCAGCACCGACGCGCTGTCGTTCAGCGACTACAACCGGATCCCGGCCCCGAAGGCCCCGCCCGCCGCCCAGGTGATCGACGGCAAGGCCCTCGGAATGTGACGAGCGGGGCACGCCTGGCGCGCCCCGCTCACCGGGTGGATCAGCCGACCTCGGCCATGATCTCGTCGGAGACGTCGAAGTTCGCGTAGACGTTCTGGACGTCGTCGCTGTCCTCGAGGGCCTCGATCAGCCGGAAGATCTTCGCGGCGCCGTCGGCGTCCAGCTCCACGGTCATCGACGGGACGAACTGGACGTCGGCGGACTCGTAGTCGATGCCGGCGTCCTGCAGCGCCGTCCGGGCCGGGACCAGGTCGGTCGCCTCGGTGACGACCTCCCAGGACTCGCCGAGGTCGTTGACCTCCTCGGCGCCGGCCTCCAGCACGGCCTCCATCACGTCGTCCTCGGACAGCGACTTCCCGTCCTGCTCCTTGGCGACGACGATCACGCCCTTGCGGTTGAACATGTAAGCGACCGAGTTCGGGTCGGCGAGCGAGCCGCCGTTGCGCGACATCGCCGTCCGGACGTCCGCGGCCGCCCGGTTCCGGTTGTCGGTGAGGCACTCGACCAGCATCGCCACGCCGTTCGGGCCGTAGCCCTCGTACATGATCGTCTGGTACTCGGCACCGCCGGCCTCGGCCCCGGAGCCGCGCTTGACCGCGCGGTCGATGTTGTCGTTCGGGACCGAGGACTTCTTCGCCTTCTGGATGGCGTCGTACAGGGTCGGGTTCCCGCCAGGGTCGCCACCGCCCATCCGGGCGGCCACCTCGATGTTCTTGATCAGCTTCGCGAAGAGCTTGCCGCGCTTCGCGTCGATGACGGCCTTCTTGTGCTTCGTGGTGGCCCACTTGGAGTGGCCTGACATGGCGAACCCAACCCTTCTACCTACAACACAGAATCAGCGGCTCCGGACCAGATCGGCGAAGTACCCGTGCAGCCGGGCGTCCCCGGTCATCTCCGGATGGAACGAGGTGGCCAGCAGCCGATCGTGGCGGACCGCGACGATCCTACCCGTGGCCGGGCCCGAGCTCACCGTCGACAGTACCTCGACGTCCCTACCGACCCGCTCTACCCACGGTGCCCGGATGAACACGGCGTGGTACGGCGTGTCGAGCGCGGCGAAGTCCAGGTCGGCCTCGAAGGAGTCCACCTGCCGCCCGAACGCGTTCCGCCGGACCGTCACGTCCAGCCCGCCGAGCGTCTCCTGGCCCTCGATCCCGCCGGTGATCTCGTTGGCCAGCATGATCATCCCGGCACAGGTCCCGAACGCCGGCATGCCGTCCGCGATCCGCTTCTGCAGCGGCTCGAACAGGTCGAACGCGCGGGCGAGCTTGTCCATCGTGGTCGACTCGCCGCCCGGCAGCACCATCGCGTCGACCTGCTCCAGCTCGGCGGGCCGCCGTACCGGACGCGCCTCGACACCGACCTGCTCGAGCATGGCCAGGTGCTCCCGCACGTTCCCCTGCAGCGCGAACACGCCGATGACCGTCACAGCTCTACCCTTCGCTGCCAGTCGAGGGTGACCTCGATGCGGCCTTCGTCGTACACGGCGGGCAGGTTGTGCTGGTGCAGCAGCGCGAGCACGTCCTCCAGCAGCGGCTCGCCGGGCGCGACGTTCGCGGTGTCCGGGTGCCAGACCTTCAGCTCCAGCATCCCGAAGTCGACGGCGTGCCAGACGTCGGTGTCGGTGAAGAACACCAGCCCCTGCGGACTCGCGGCGGCCTCCAGCGCCTCGCGAGCGGCATGGTGGTCGGACGTGTACCGGACCACGACCAGCCCGCGGCGCTCGAGCTCGGCGAGTACGGCGTCCAGCCGGTCCGGGTCCGTGGTCGCGGGCCAGCCGGCGGCCTCGGCGTTCAGGTCGATGACCGCCTCACCGATCAGGAGCGGGACGAGGGCGGACGCGTCCATCGCGGGCGCGTCCTCCTCGACCGCCTCGGTGAGCGCGGCCGTGATCGCGGCGTGGTCGGCGTACCCGGACCGCACCAGGACGCGGGCCAGGCCCCGCAGCTCCCGTGCGGTCCGCTCGTCGACCGCCTGCAGTCCCTCGGTCACCAGCCGCGCTCGGCGAGCCGGTGCGGCTGCGGGATCTCGTCGACGTTGATGCCGACCATCGCCTCGCCCAGGCCGCGGGAGACCTTCGCGATCACGTCGGGGTCGTCGTGGAACGTGGTCGCCTTGACGATTGCCTCGGCGCGCTGGGCCGGGTTGCCGGACTTGAAGATGCCGGAGCCGACGAACACGCCCTCGGCGCCGAGCTGCATCATCATCGCGGCGTCGGCCGGGGTCGCGATCCCGCCGGCGGTGAACAGCACGACCGGCAGCTTCCCGGCCTGCGCGACCTCCTTGACCAGCTCGTACGGCGCCTGCAGCTCCTTCGCCGCGACGTACAGCTCGTCCTCCGGCAGGCTCTGCAGCTTGCGGATCTCCTGGCGGATCTGGCGCATGTGGGTGGTCGCGTTGGACACGTCGCCGGTGCCGGCCTCGCCCTTGGAGCGGATCATCGCCGCGCCCTCGGTGATCCGGCGCAGCGCCTCGCCGAGGTTGGTCGCGCCGCAGACGAACGGCACGGTGAACTGCCACTTGTCGATGTGGTTCGCGTAGTCGGCCGGGGTGAGCACCTCGGACTCGTCGATGTAGTCCACGCCGAGGCTCTGCAGCACCTGTGCCTCGACGAAGTGCCCGATCCGGGCCTTGGCCATCACCGGGATCGACACCGCGGCGATGATGCCGTCGATCATGTCCGGGTCGCTCATCCGGGAGACGCCGCCCTGGGCGCGGATGTCGGCCGGGACCCGCTCCAGCGCCATCACCGCGACCGCACCGGCGTCCTCGGCGATCTTGGCCTGCTCCGGCGTCACGACGTCCATGATCACGCCGCCCTTGAGCATCTCCGCCATCCCGCGCTTGACCTTCGCGGTCCCGGTCTCGGGCGTCTGGTTCTCGGTCACTGCATCCTCCTGGTCGGTGGGGCCTCGGTTCCCAGGTTAGGAGGTCCGCGGCACCTGATTTCAGTCCACCCTGGATCAACTGGACTGAATCGCCTCACCGAGCCGGGTCACCACGAGCCGCAGCGTGGCCGGCGGAGCGGTGAACGGGATCCGGATGTGCCGGCGGTCGGTGGCGTCCGGCGTGAACAGGTCACCGGCGCCGAGCAGCAGGCCCTGCTCGCGGGCCGCGTCCAGGACCCGGCGGGCCCTGGTCTCGGTCAGCTCCAGCCACAGCGTCATACCGCCGGTCGGCGTGGGCCAGGCCACACCGTCAAGCGTCCGCAGTCCGGACTCCAAGGCGTTGAGGTTGGCGCGCAGCCTGGTCCGGCGGCGGCCGATGACCTTGTCGAGCTTCGGCACGATCGCCCGCGCCAGGAGGTCGTCGAGCGCGCTGGGCGACGCGACGCTGAGCTGAGCCGCGGTGTTGATCCGCCTGCGCAACTGCTTGCCGGTCCGCACCCAGCCGACGCGCAGCCCACCCCAGACGGTCTTGGACAGCGACCCCACGCTGACGGTCCTGGAATAGCGGCTCAGGGGCTCGGCCTGCTCGCCGTTCGCCAGCCACAGCGGCCGCATGGTCTCGTCACTGATCAGCGCAGCGCCGTACCTGCGTGCTATCTCCACGACGGCTTGCCTACGGTCGGCGGGCAGGCTGAGGCCGGTGGGGTTGTGGTTGTCGGCCTGCAGGTAGATGACCTTCGGGCGGTGCCGTCGGCAGAGGTGGGCGAGCTGATCGGTGTCCCAGACACCTGCGGGCCAGCCGGCGACGTCCAGCCGGTGCTTGCGGAGCAGGTCGAAGGCAGCCGGGTACGTCGGCGTCTCGGTGATCGCTACGCCCGGTCCGAGGTCCAGACCGGCCAGGGCGGCGTTCAGCCCGGCTGCTGCGCCTACTGTCAGCGTCAACTGCTCCAGCTCGGTCGGCACGCCTTCCGCGGTGAGGCGGTCGGCCAGCGCCGCTCTGAGCTCCTGCGAGCCGCCTGGCGGTGGACCGTCGCCTCCCATGGCCTGTGGCAGTCCGTCCGCCACGATCTGCGCTGCGGCTTCAGCCACGTCATGCGGCGCGGCTGTTGTCGCGAACCGCAGGTCCAGCACCGGCCGGTCCCCTGCCGTCACGGTCGACGCCGGGGCCACAGGGTCCAGTAGCCGGTCGAGCGGGCGTACTACGGTCCCGGACCCGCGCCTGGTCTCCAGTACGCCGTCCCGCCGCAGGTTCTCGAGTGCGCGCACGACGGTCACCCGGCTGACGCCGAGCCGCTCGGCCAGCACCCGCTCCGACGGCAACCGCGACCCGATCGACAGGTCGCCGCGCTCGATCCGGCGCAGCACCAGCCCTTCGACCTGCTCGGTCTTGGTCCCGTCCGCCGCCTCGAGATCCCCCGCCCGCCACATAAGTCCACTCTCCCACAATTGGCCCCATCCCCGCCCGCCAACCGTCCTTGAGCACCCACCAACCACTTCTCGGGGCCGGAAATGGTTGATGGGTGCCCAAAGAAGGATGAGGAGTGTCGGTGGCGGGTGTGAGGATGCGGGTGTGGACGAGCGGTGGGCGATCGCGCCGGCGGAGGGCGGTGGGGCGCTGCTTGCTGCCCTGGGACCGGACGGGCGACCTGCCGGCGAGGTGGTGCGTGAGCCCGACCTGGTGGCGGCCGTCGCTTCGCGGCCGCAGGTCTCGCGGTGGGTGTGGCGGTCGTCGGCGGAGATCTACCCGCGGCTGCTGGCGGCAGGCGTGCGGGTGGAGCGGTGCTACGACATCGAGAACACCGAGGGCCTGCTGCTCGGGCACGAGGGCCGACTCGGTGAGCCACGGTCCTTGGCGGCGGCGTGGGGGCGGTTGAGTGGCGGCCCGGTGCCGCCTGATCCGCCGTTGCGTGCCGTCGTACCGGGTGAGCAGTCGTCGTTGTTCGAGATCGCCGCGGAGCCGGTGCCGTTCGACGCGTTGCTGGCGGTTTACGCCGACCAGCTGCGGCGGCACGAACTCGCGGAGCATCCGGACCGCATGCGGTTGCTGACGGCATCGGAGTCGTCCGCCATGCTGGTCGCCGCGGAGATGGATCTGGCGGGGTTGCCGTGGAGCGCCGACGCGCATCGGGAGGTGCTGCGCGAGCTGCTCGGTGAGCGCTTCGGCGGTACCGGCGAGCCGCGACGGCTGACGGAGCTCGCGGACGAGATCTCCGCGGCGTTCGGGCATCGGGTGCGGCCCGAGCTGCCGGCCGACGTACTGAAGGCCTTCAAACAGGCCGGGTACCAGGTGAAGTCGACGCGGAAGTGGGAGTTGGAGCACCTCGACCATCCGGCGGTGGCGCCGCTGCTCGAGTACAAGAAGCTCTATCGGATCTACACCGCGAACGGGTGGAGCTGGTTGAACGACTGGGTCCACGACGGGCGCTTCCGGCCCGGGTTCCTGCCGGGCGGGACGGTGTCGGGCCGGTGGGTGACCAACGGTGGCGGCGGGTTGCAGATCCCGAAGGTGATTCGGCGCGCGGTTGTCGCGGATCCGGGGTGGCGGCTGGTGGTGGCCGACGCGTCACAGCTCGAGCCGCGGGTGCTGGCCGCGATCTCGCGGGACCGGGCGTTGATGGAGGTGGCGAGCGATCCCGGCGACCTCTACAAGGCGGTGTCGGACCAGGCGTTCGCGGGTGACCGGGCGCAGGCGAAGCTCGCCGTCCTCGGGGCGATCTACGGGCAGACGTCAGGCGACGGGCTGAAACACCTGGCGATGCTGCGGAAGCGGTTCCCGCAGGCGGTCGCGTACGTCGACGACGCGGCGCGTGCCGGTGAGGAAGGGCGGCTGGTCCGCACGTACCTCGGCCGCACCTGCCCACCCAGCGGCCACCCGCTCGACGCCGCGCTCCTGGAGGGACCGCCCGCCGACGTCCCCACCACCGACCCGCGCCACGCCCGCGCCCGCGGCCGCTTCACCCGCAACTTCGTCGTCCAGGGCAGCGCCGCCGACTGGGCCCTGCTCCTCCTGGCCGCCCTCCGCCAGTCACTGGCACCGCTCAAGGCCGAGCTGGTCTTCTTCCAGCACGACGAGGTCATCGTCCACTGCCCCGCCGACGAATCCGACCAGGTAACCCAAGCCATCCAGCAAGCCAGCAACCTCGCCGGCACCCTCACCTTCGGCCCCACCCCCACCAACTTCGCCTTCACCACCGCCACCGTCCAGACCTACGCCGACGCGAAGTAGATCAGATGGTTGCCAGCAGGCCGAAGCGCGCGTGGTCGGTGGTTTCGAAGGCGGTCATTTCTGCTATGCGGCCGGATTCGATGCGGAAGATGTCCAGGGCGAAGAGGGTGTAGGTCGTGGCGTCGGCCGGTTTGAGGTAGGCGGCGAGGGTGGGTTGGTGGTTGACGGTGGTGGGGTGGAAGCGCCAGTGGCCGCGGTAGTCCGGGGTGAGGTTGGGGGTCAGGGAGCGGATTGCGTCGGTGACGCCTTCGAACCAGAAGGGGTACGGCGGCATCGTGATGCGGATGTCCTCGTGCATGAGGGCGGCCAGCGCGGCGGGGTCGGCGGCGTCCCACGCGGCCAGGTAGCGGTGCAGGAGTTTGCGTTCGTCGTCGGACGAGTCCCGCGCTGACCATTCGGAGCGGTGCGACGGGAGGTGTTCGCGGAGGACCGGGCGGGCGCGTTGGAGGGCGGAGTTGACGGCCGCCACCGACAGGTCGACCGCGGCGGCGGTCTCGCGCGCCGACCAGCCCAGCACGTCGCGGAAGATCAGTACGGCGCGCTGCCGCGGAGGCAGGTGCTGGATCGCGATCAGGAACGCCAGCTCGATCGTCTCCCGACGGATCGCGACCGCCTCCGGCTCCTCCGCCCGGTCCAGCAGTACGTCGGGGAACGGCTGCAGCCACGGCACGTCCTCCCGCGGCGGCAGCGCGACCGCCGGGAACGAGGCCGGCTCCAGGTGGTACGGCAACACCCGCCGCGGCCGTCGTACGTCGATGCACGCGTTGGTCGCGATCCGGTACAGCCACGCCCGCACCGACGACCGCCCTTCGAAGTCGCCGTACGCGCGCCACGCCCGCAGGAACGTCTCCTGCACCAGGTCCTCGGCCTCGTCGTACGACCCGAGCATCCGGTAGCAGTGCACCCGCAGCTCGTGCCGGTACCGCTCGACGTCCTCCTCGAAGCTGCTCATTCACCGTCCTCGAGCTCGATGGTCACCGGCATCGGCGCCCGCCCGGCGAGCCGGAACCAGGTCACCAGCCGGCGCTGCCGCAGGTCGCGCGTCGACACCACGACGTCGTTGTGGAAGCGCCGCGCCAGCTGCACACGGCGCATCGCCAGCGCGAGTTCGCCTGCCCAGGGCTCGACCGAGGTGCCGGTGGCGTGGATCGCGCGGGTGAGCGCCGACTCGGCCTGTTCGCGGACCTCCATCGCGTCGAGTGACGCCGCCCGCGCACGGTGCGCCGCGTCGAGCAGCAGCAACGCGGAGGCCGGGTCGAGGATGTCGCTGCCGGCCAGTTCCGCGACCAGGGCCGAACGCCGGGCCAGCTCGGTCTCCAGCGCGGCCCGGGCCAGCTCCACCCGCCGGTGCAGCCGGTCCAGCCGCCCGGCCGTCCAGCTCGCGTAGGCGCCGAGCAGCAGCACGACCAGACCGGCCGCGACCAGCACCCAGGTGATCTCCACACCCCCATTCGATCACCCGGCCGAGGCTTACGGAGCGCTGACGGTCCCGCCGGATCCGGTCACCGCGACGGTGCCGAGCACTAGCGTCGGCATCAGTGTCAGGGTGATGCTGCCGCTCGCGCGGTGGTTGGATCCTGAGCACCTGGTGTCTGGCTCATAGCGTCGGTGCCGGCCTGTGGGTCTGGCGAGCATGCGTTTTGCCGATGCCGGGTGTGAAGGAGCCGGCCGGCGTGACTTGATAGGAGCGTGGCACCGCCCCCGACTGAGATGTGTCCGCCGGCCGGTCCAACCGTCCCTCGCATCTGAGTGAAGGAGGCAACCACCATGGTTGTTGTTGGTGCCGATGTGCACAAGCGGACGCACACGTTCGTCGCGGTCGATGATGCCGGGCGCAAGCTCGGCGAGGTCACGGTGAAGGCTGACGCGGCCGGTCATGACAAGGCGGTTCGGTGGGTTCAGCGTGAGTTCGGGGCCGGCCAGACTGGTGCTGGTGCTGGTGCTGGTGCTGGTGCTGGTGCCGAGGTGAAGTGGGGTATCGAGGATTGCCGGCATCTGTCCGCGCGGTTGGAGATCGACCTGCTGGATGCCGGGCAGGTTGTGGTGCGGGTGCCGCCGAAGATGATGGCCGAGCAACGCCGTACTGCCCGCACGCGGGGTAAGTCCGACCCGATCGACGCGCTCGCGGTGGCACGGGCGGTACTGCGTGAACCGGGGTTGCCCGAAGCGTCGCATGACGAGTCGTCGCGGGAAGTGAAGCTGCTGGTCGATCACCGCGACGACCTGGTCGCCCAGCGCACCCAGGTGATCAACCGGCTCCGCTGGCACCTGCACCGGATCGATCCTGGTATCGACCCGGCGCCGAAGTCGCTGAAGCGGGCCGCGACCCGTGGTGAGCTCATGGAGTTCCTGGCCGGCCTGCCCGATCATCTGGACGGAATCGATGCGCGTCTGGCCCGCGAGTTGCTCGCCGACATCGACGCGGTGACCGTGCGGGTCAACGGGCTGGAACAGGAGATCGCCGCTCTGGCGGCTGTCCAGGCCCCGGCGCTGCTCGAACTGGAGGGCTGCGGCGCGCTGACCGCGGCCAAGATCGTCGGCGAGACCGCCGGGATTGCCCGGTTCCCGCACGAAGCGAAGTACGCCATGCACGCCGGCGTCGCGCCGATCCCGGTCTGGTCCGGCCGCACCAAAGGCCGGGTCCGCGTCAACAGATCCGGCAACCGGCAACTCAATGCCGCCTTGCATCGCATCGCAATCACCCAGATCCGTCGCGGCGGTCTCGGCCGCGCCTACTACGACAAACGCCTCGCCGCCGGCGACACCAAAACCGAAGCCCTGCGCTGCCTCAAACGACGACTCGCCCGCGTTGTGTTCAACACCCTCAAGAACAACCCCACAACCAACACCGCGACCACACTCGCGGCCGCGGCTTGACATAGGAGAAACCTATGGCTGACATCGGTGTGATCGGCGGTTCCGGGTTCTACTCGTTCCTCGACGGCGCGGAGCGTGTCGAGATCGACACCCCGTACGGCGCACCGAGCGAGCCGCCGGTCGTCGGGAGCCTGAACGGCCGCGAGGTCGCGTTCGTCCCGCGGCACGGCGCCGACCACCGGTTCCCGCCGCACCGCGTCAACTACCGCGCGAACCTGTGGGCGCTCCGCGAGCTCGGCGTCCGCCAGGTCCTCGGCCCGTGCGCGGTCGGCTCGCTCAAGCCCGAACTCACGCCGGGCACCTTCGTCGTCCCCGACCAGTACGTCGACCGGACCTGGGGCCGCGCGCACACCGTGTACGACGAGGCGCCCGTGGTCCACACCTCCGCCGCCGACCCGTACTGCCCCGTCGGCCGCGCCACGGTGATTGCTGCCGGCAACGTCGTACCGGACGGCACGATGGTGGTGATCAACGGCCCGCGGTTCTCGACGCGCGCCGAGTCGCAGTGGCACGCCGCGCAGGGCTGGTCGGTCGTCGGGATGACCGGAGCGCCCGAGGCGGCGATCGCCCGGGAGCTCGCGCTCTGCTACACCTCGATCGCCGTCGTCACCGACCACGACGCGGGCGTGGAGGCCGGCACCGGCGTCACCCAGGCCGAGGTCTTCGCGGCCTTCAAGCGCAGCATCGAACGCCTGCAGGACCTTCTGCGAGAGGTGATCGACCAACTCCCGAAGCCGGACGCCGACTGCACTTGCCGGCACGCCCTGGACGCCTCGTGAAGGTCCTGCTCACCGGCGGCGCCGGCTTCATCGGCCGCCACGTCCACGATCAACTCCTTGCCGAGGGCCACGAAGTCACGGTCCTCGACTCGTTCCGTCCGGACGTCCACGCGCAGCGCCCGGAGCCGCGGCCTGGCCTGATCATCGGCGACGTCCGTGCCCCCAGGACGTACGACGGTGTCGACACCGTCATCCACCTCGCCGCGAAGGTTGGTCTCGGCGTCCACCTCGACGACATCGACGACTATGTCTCCTCGAACAGCCTCGGTACTGCGGTCCTGCTCAAGTCGCTCGGCAGTGTCCGGAACCTGGTGTACGCGAGCTCGATGGTCGTGTACGGCGAGGGGCGCTACGACTGCGCCGAGCACGGACAGGTCGCGCCGGCGCCACGTCGCCCGGAGGACCTCGACGAAGGCCGCTTCGAGCCGCCCTGCCCGTACTGCGATACGCCGCTGAGCCCTGGCCTCGTCACCGAGGACGCCGTACCCGATCCGCGGAACGCCTACGCGGCCAGCAAGCTGAACGGTGAACATCTCGCGGCCGTGTGGGCCCGCGAGACCGGCGGGCGCGTCGCCGCGCTGCGTTTCCACAACGTCTACGGGCCGGGCATGCCGCGCAACACGCCGTACGCCGGAGTCGCCGCGATCTTCCGGTCGGCGCTCGAACGCGGCGAAACACCCCGCGTCTTCGAGGACGGCCGCCAGCGCCGCGACTTCGTCCACGTCCGCGATGTCGCGACCGCCGTCACCACCGCCGCGAGCGCACTCCCCCGGCAGCCGGAGTTCACGGCGTACAACGTGGGCAGCGGCACCGTCACCACGATCGGCGAGATCGCCGCCGAGCTCTGCCGGGCGTATGACGCCCCGCCGCCGATCGTCACGGGCGAGTACCGCCTCGGCGACGTCCGGCACATCACCGCCTCGTCGGACCGCATCCAGCACGAGCTGGGCTGGAAGCCGGCCGTGGACCTGACCGCCGGGCTGACGGACCTCCGCCACTCCCCAACCCTGTGACGCACCGCTGGGTATGACCTCCAGCCGTGGGTGAGCCCCCGTCAGCACCGGCGGCAGGCCTGGTGTAGCCCCGGCCGTGGGTAAGCCAGCGTCAGCTGTGCGCTGGCACGGGCGGCAGGTCGATTTCGAACTCGCAGCCGCCTGCGACGTTGCTGACGGCGATCTTTCCGTCGTGGGACTCGACGACGCCGCGGGCGATCGCCAGTCCGAGGCCGCCGCCACCCGACGCACCACCGGCACCGCCGGCCGAACCGGTGGCCGCCGCCGTCTCGGGCGTGCGCTGTTCGTCGCCGCGCCACCCGACGTCGAAGACCCGCTCGAGGTCGTCGGCCGGGATCCCGCCGCAGCCGTCGGTGACGGCGAGCCGGACCCGGCCGTCGGTCTCGCGATCGACCGCGAGCGTGACGGTCCCGCCCGGCGCCGTGTGCCGGATCGCGTTGCCGACCAGGTTGGTGACCGCCCGCGTCAGCTCGTCCGGATCGCCTTGCACCGCGAGGCGGTCGTCGTCGTCCGGCGTCGACACCGCCAGCCGCACACCTTCGGCTCGCGCATGCTCATTGTTCTCCCCGGCGACGTCCTCGGCCAGCTCCCGCAGACTGACCGCCGACCGGCGCCGCGGCGGCGGGGCCGCGGACAACCGCGACAGCTCGAACAGGTCGTCGACGAGCCCGGTCATCCGGTCGACCGTCGTCCGCATCTGCCGCAGCGCACCCGGTACGTCGTCGATCACGCCGTCCTCGAGCCCCTCGGACACCGCCCGCAAACCGGCGAGCGGCGTCCGCAGGTCGTGCGACATGAACGCGACCAGCTCCCGCCGGCTCGTCTCCAGCGCCCGCTCCCGCTCGTGCGACGCAGCCAGCTTCTGCCGCGTCAGCTCCAACTCGACCGTCAACGCCGACAGCTCCGCCGGCGCCGCGCGCCCGACCTCCTCGGCGGGCTCGTACGACGTCCCCAGCTGCCGGAGCCGCTCGCCCAGATCACGCGACGCCGTACTGATCCAGTGCCCGAGCAGGACCGACAGCCCCAGCCCGAGCAGCGCCGCGAACGCCAGCGTCCACAGCACGACCCACGAGTCGTGGTCGTTGATGAACATCGCGCGCACGCTCTGCAGTACCGCGGCCAGTGCGGCCGCCATCGGAGCGAGCGCGACCACGATCATCGTCACGCGCAACGACCGCCGCCGGAACTGCCACAGCACCGCGGCGCCGACCGCCGCCACGATCAGCGTCCAGAGCGTGGTCAGCGCGAGGATCGTCGCCATGTCTTTGTTCACGGTGCATCTCCGGCGAACAGGTAGCCGGTCCGCGGCACGGTCAGCACGAGCTTCGGGTCCGACGGATCCGACTCGATCTTCTCCCGCAACCGGCGGACGTGGACCGTGACCGTCGACGAGTCGCCGAAGTCCCAGCCCCAGACGCGGCGCAACAGCTCGGCCTTCGTGTACGCCTTGCCGGCATGCGCGACCAGGTACGCGAGCAGGTCGAACTCGCGGTGCGTCAGCGACAGTTCGTCCCCGTCGAGGTACGCGCGCCGCGCCGCCGTGTCCACCACGACCGGACCCGCGCTCAACTTCGTCGGCGTCAGGTCCAGCCCGGCAAGGCGCTCCTCGCGCCGGACCATCGCCTGCACGCGCAACGTCAGCTCCCGCGGGCTGAACGGCTTCACCACGTAGTCGTCCGCACCGACCTCGAGACCGACCAGCCGGTCCTCCTCCTCGCCGCGCGCGGACAGCATGATCACCGCCGCGCCGTCGTCGGCGGCGCGCATCCGGCGCAGCACCTCGAGGCCGGACAGCACGGGCAGCATCACGTCCAGCACGACCACGGACGGCTTCCACTGCTGCCACACCTCGACCGCCGAGGCGCCGTCCGCGACCACGCGGGCGTCGTACCCGGCCTTGGTCAGGTACGCCGAGACGACGTTCGACACGGTCGGGTCGTCGTCCACCACGAGCACACGAGTAGCCACGCTCAGAGCGTAGATCCTCCGGCGGACCGTGACCTGCACCAGCACCGGAACGCAGTACGCCGTAAGCGACCCGTAGCCGCGTTCCGGCCCCGGAACGACGCGTTCGTCCTTACCTTCGAAGCATGTCCGTCGATCTCGTCCTGCCGTGCTTGAACGAGGCGGCCGCGCTGCCGTGGGTGCTCGAGCGGCTCCCGCCGGGCGTGCGCGCGATCGTCGTCGACAACGGCTCCACGGACGACTCCGCGGCGGTCGCGGCACGGTTGGGCGCGACCGTCGTACGGTGCGAGGTCAAGGGGTACGGCGCCGCGTGTCACGCCGGCCTGGAAGCCGCCGAGGCGGACGTCGTCGCGGTGATGGACGCCGACGCGTCGCTCGATCCGCGGCAGCTCGTCCGGGTGACGGCGCCGGTGCTGGCCGACCGAGCGGACCTGATCGTCGGGCGGCGGCGCCCGGTGTCGCGGGACGTCTGGCCGTGGCACCTCAGGCTCGCGAACGCGGAGCTGTCGCGCCGGATCAGGCGCCGTACGGGCGTCTCCCTGCACGACCTCGGGCCGATGCGCGCGGCCCGGCGTACGGCGCTGCTCGGGCTCGGGCTGACGGATCGGCGGTCCGGGTACCCCCTGGAGACGGTCGTGCGCGCGGCCGACGCCGGATGGCGGATCGCGGAGGTCGACGTCGACTACCTGCCGCGCTCGGGCCGCTCGAAGGTCACCGGTACGCCGCTCGGTGCCGCCCGCGCGGTGCTCGACATGTCGAAGGTGCTCACGCGATGAGCACCCTGATCGTGATCGCGAAGGCGCCGGCGCCCGGGCGGGTGAAGACACGGCTGCAGACCGAGTTCACACCACGCGAGGCCGCGGCACTGGCGCGGGCGTCGCTGGTGGACACGCTGAGCGCCGTACAGGCTGCCGCTGCGTCGCGGCGGGTGGTCTGTCTGGAGGGCGAGCCGGGGCGGTGGTTGCCGCGCGGGTTCGAGGTCGTGGAGCAGCGGGGCGACGGGTTGGACGAGCGGCTGGCGGCGGCGTTCGAGGACGCGTACGACGGGACGCCGATGCTGCTGGTGGGGATGGACACGCCGCAGCTGCGGCCGGAGCTCCTCGAGGTGGACTGGTCCGGGTACGACGCGGTGCTCGGACTGACCGAGGACGGCGGGTACTGGTGTCTCGGGCTGCGGACGCCGGACCGCCGGGCGCTGGTGGGCGTACCGATGTCGACCGATCACACCGGGCGGGACCAGCTGCGGCGGTTGCGGGCGCTGGGGCTGCGCGTCGGGATGCTGCCGACGCTGCGGGACATGGACACGCCGCGCGATGCGGCGTACCTGGCGGCGGAGTTCCCGGGGCTGCGGGTGTCGCGGTTGTACCGCCGGTTGCAGCATGCGGCGCATCCGGGGCTGCTGTTCGACCAGGCGCTGGGTGGTGCGACGCGGGTCGTTGCCACCGGCATCGATGGGCGGACGGTGCCGTCACTGTCCGAGCTGGAGCGGTGGGCGGCGCCGGCGGACGAGGTGGACCGGCTGGCGCTGAGCCGGTGCGAGGGGCCGGTGCTCGACATCGGGTGCGGGCCGGGGCGGATCGTGACGGCGCTGGCTGAGCGTGGGATTCCCGCGTTGGGTGTGGACGTGTCGCCGCGCGCGATCTCGCTCACCACGTCGCGCGGTGCGGCCGCGCTGCACCGGCCGGTGCAGGAGCCGCTGCCGGGTGAGGGGCGCTGGGGCAGCGTGGTGCTGATGGACGGCAACATCGGCATCGGCGGCGACCCGGTCGACCTGCTCCGCCGCTGCGCCGAACTCGTCCGCCCCGACGGCCTGGTCCTGGTCGAGGTCGATCCCGACGACGACCTCGACGACACCACCCCCATCGTCCTCCGCACCCCCACCGGCCGCCGCTCCACTCCGTTGCCCTGGGCAAGAGTAGGCACCCGCGCCCTGCTCCGCCACGCCCGCACCACTCCCCTGCACCCCACCGAAGACTGGCGCACCCCGCACCGAGCCTTCCTCACCCTCCGCCGGAGCGCCTGATGCGCCGCCGCGATCCCGACTTTGTGCACAGGCCGACCATGAAATCGCTCCGGAAATGGTCGAACCGTGCACAAAGTCGGGGTTGGTGGGGCGGCGCCGGCGCGGGGACGGTGTGTTGGGGGGTGTGTTGGGGGGTGGTGGTGGCGTCGGGGTGGCAGTGGTGGCCGAACGTTGTGTTGGTGGTGGGGACTGTGGTGGTGGGGGTGGTGGTGTGGCGGTTCGGGCGGAGCCTGGGGGTGGCGACCGTGGTTGTTGTGGCGGGGGTGTGTCAGGTGCCTGGGGTGTTGCAGGCGCCGATGACGAGTACGGATGCCTACCGGTACGTGTGGGACGGGCGCGTGCAGCTGGCCGGGTATTCGCCGTATCGATACGTGCCGCTGGACGACACCTTGGCGCGGTTGCGGGATCCGATTCTGTTTCCGGGGCTCTCGCCGTCCGAGAAGTCCGGCGTACGGCGGGACACACCGCAGGAGCCGGTCGACGACCCGCGGACGCGGATCAACCGGCCGCTGGTGCCGACCATCTACCCGCCGGTGGCGCAGGGCTACTTCGCGTTGGTCGCGCTCGTGACGCCATGGTCGGCCGGCACGCTTGGGCTGCAGGTCGCGGCCGCGTTGATCGCGATCGCACTCACCTGGCTACTCGCCGTACAACACCCGCGCTGGGCGGCGCTGTGGGGTTGGTCACCGATCGTCGCCCTCGAAGCCGGCAACGCGGCCCACGTCGACGTCCTCGCAGCGCTCCTGATCACGGCCGCCGTCATCACCACCGCGAAACGCCCGAGGCTCGCCGCCGTCCTGCTCGGCGCGGCCGGCAGCGTGAAGCTCCTCCCGCTGCTGCTGCTCCCCGCGTTCCGCCGCCGGCGCCCGCTCGTTGCCGTCGGCACCTTCGTCGCGTCGTACGTCCCGCACGTCCTCGCCGTCGGCGTCCTGGTGCTCGGCTTCCTGCCCGGCTACCTCACCGAGGAAGGTTTCGAGGACGGCAGCTCCCGATCCGCGATTCTCGCGCTCCTGCTGCCTCCTGAGGCCCGTCAGCTCGTCTCCGCGGCCCTCGCCATCGCCCTGGCCGCCCTGGCCTTCCACCGCGCCAAGACCGACCCGATCGCACTCACCTGCTGCTGGCTGTACGGCGCCGCGCTCCTGATCGCCACCCCGACGTACCCGTGGTACGGCCTCCCGCTGATCGCCCTCGCCGCGCTCGCACAGCGCCCGGAATGGCTCGCCGTACCGATGGCCGCCTATCTCGCCTACGGCAGCTACGGCCACGACACCCGGCAGGGCCTGATCCACCTCGCCGCCGCCGTCATCGTTGTCAGCGCTCTCACGCTCCGTCATCGGCTTGTTGCGGAATCAGGTTTGACCGCGGCGCCCCTCCCCACGAACACTGGCGGGCGTGACAAAACGCATCGCCATCGCAACCTCGGCCGAATTCGCTGAGTTGCACCCGCACGAACGCCCGCTGCTCGACGCACTCCGCGCCGCCGGCCTCGACCCCGTCGTCGAGGTCTGGACCGACCCTTCGGTCGCGTGGTCCGCGTACGACGCGGTCCTGCTCCGCACCGTCTGGGACTACTTCAAGCGGTACGACGAGTTCATCGAGTGGCTCGCGCTGCTCGACAAGGCCGGCGTACCGGTGCTGAACTCCACCGACCAGGTGCGCTGGAACAGCGACAAGCAGTACCTGCTGGAGCTGCGCGAGCGCGGTGTCGCGATCGTCCCGTCCCAGATCGCGGCCGGCGCGTGCCTGCGTGAGGTCGTGGCCGGGCTGTCCGGTCAGGAGATCGTCGTGAAGCCGACCGTGAGCGGCAACTCGCTGCACACGGTCCGGGGCGTCGCCGGATCGCCGGAGTTCGAGCAGGCGCTCGCCGAGCTGCCGGACCTCGTCTACCTGGTCCAGCCGTTTCTGCCGGAGATCCAGTCCGCGGGCGAGTGGTCGCTGCTGTTCTTCGACGGCGAGTTCAGCCACGCGGTGGTCAAGCGGCCGGCGGACGGCGACTACCGGGTCCAGGAGTTCTACGGCGGTCAGACGATCCCGACGGAGCCGACTCCCGCCGTACTGGAGAGCGCGCAGGCGGCGCTCGCGGCTGCAGGCCCGACGCCGACGTACGCGCGCGTCGACGGCGTCGTCGTGAACGACCGCTTCCTGCTGATGGAGATCGAGCTCATCGAGCCGTACCTGTTCCTCCCGCAGCACCCCGGCGCAACCCGCAAACTCGCCGAAGCGGTCGCCGCCCGCGTCTGACCCGCGGTACGCAGGCCCGCGCTAGGCAGTGGCCAGGCGGGCTTGCGTTCCCGATCGGACGCCGTCGGACGGATCGTCGATGACGTCGCCGCGGCGGACCGGATCGTTCTCCGGGAGCAGGATGTCGCGCGCGACCACCAGCATCAGCCACAGCGTGCCGGCCATCCGCAGGATCACCGACAGCCAGTAGATCCGATCCGGCACCTGCGGATCCCCGGGCGCCAGGAACTGCGCCAGATGCATCCAGACGAGCATCCAGTAGAAACACTCGCAGGCCTGCCAGATCAGCCAGTCGCGCAGCCGCGGCCGGGCCAGCGCGACCAGCGGCAGCAGCCACAGCACGTACTGCGGCGAGTAGACCTTGTTGATCAGCAGGAACGCCGCCACGACCAGGAACGCCAACTGCGCGAAGCGTGGCGGCCGCGGCGCCATCAAGCCGAGGATCGCGATCGACAGGCACAAGCCGGCGAAGATCACGATGTTCAGCTGGTTGACGTCGGCGACCTCGTGCTTGGCGAGCTTCAGGACGTACCAGATCGAGCCGTAGTCGCTCGCCCGCTCGTCGTTGAACTGCCAGAACGACAGCCACTCGTTCTTCGCCAGCAGATAGATCGGCGCGTTCACGACACCCCACGCGACCGCCGTCGCGATCACCGCCTGGAACCACGGCCACAGCTTCCGGCCGCGGAGACAGACGATCAGCAGCGGCCCGAGCAGCAGGAACGGGTAGAACTTCGCCGCCGTCCCGAGCCCGAGCAGTACGCCGAACCAGATCGGCTTCCCGCGCGACCAGGCGAACATCGCCCCCGCGGTCAACGCGACCGCGAACAGGTCCCAGTTGATCGTCGACGTCAGCGCGAGCGCCGGCGCCGCGGCGACGTACAGCGCGTCCAGTGGCTGTCCGCGCGGCGCGCCGGGGCGGGATGCGACCCCGCGCGCGGTGGCGACGGTCAGTCCGACGATCAGCAAGGCGCAGAGGAACAGCATCACGGTGTTCACCAGGAAGAACACGCCGGCCGTGTCGCGCTTCTGCTCGACGGTCAGGTCCTTCTTCGGGTCGCCGGTCATCAGCCAGGTGATCTGCGCCGCGACTTCCATGAAGCCGCCGGTGAGCACCGGGTACTCCAGGACGGGGTAGTTGCCGGTGTCCAGGAACGGCCGGTTGCCCTCCGCGAAGCCGCGCTCCTGGTACAGGAACCCGATGTCGGAGTAGCACAGCGCCTTGAACGGCCGCCAGCTCTGCCGGTCCCAGCCCGCGTCCATGCACGGGGCCTTCTGCAGCACGCCGAGCCCGAAGGTGATCGTGCACACGGCCAGCGCGATCCGCAGCGGCGTCCACCACGACGACCCCGGCCGGGCGAACCGTCCCGACGGCCCGCCGAGGCCCGCGGTCAGGCCGGCGATCGCCGGATCGGCCTCCGACGGCGCCCGTGCGGGCTCGCGCTCTGGTCCGGTCACGGTGGGCATCATCTCCTATCGGCGCACCCGGCGACAGCCCGGGTCGATCCCGCTCCGCGCCGAGGTTACCCACCCGTCCCCAGCACGCCTCGCAACACGCCCGCCGACGGCTAGGTCCTGTCTGGTGATGGCTCACCAGACAGGACCTGGGGTCGCGGGAGATTCCGGTGGTTCCAGGCGGCCGAGCCAGGCGGTCAGCAGCTTCTCCAGTTGGGCCGACTCGTCCGGAGTCAGCACTCCCAGTAGTCGCTGCTCGTTGGCCATGTGGGCGGTGAACGCCTTGTCGATCAGCCGGCGCCCGGCCGGCGTCAGGCGGACCACCCGGCCGCGGCCGTCGGCGTCGCTGCGCCGCCGCCGGACCAGGCCGGCCGCCTCGAGCCGGTCGACCCGCTTGGTGACCGCCCCGGTGGTCACCATCGTGTGCAGCGCGATCTCCCCGGGCGCCCGCTCGTACGGCGCTCCGGCCCGGCGCAGCGCCGCGAGGACGTCGAACTCCCCCTCGGTCAGCCCGTACTGCGCGTAGAGCAGCGTCAGCTCGCCGGTGAGCTGGTTCGCGATCCGGTGCAGCCGGCCGATCACGCCCTGCGGGGCGGTGTCGACGTCCGGCCGCTCGACCCGCCACTCCGCCTGGATCCTCGCCACGTGGTCCACGGCCTCCACTATATCTTCCCGGGAAGATATAGTGTTTTCCATGGAAGATACTTTCCGGTGGGCGCTGGTGACCGCGATCGCACCGGTCGCCTGGGGCACGAACTACTTCGTCACCCACGAGTACCTGCCCGCCGGACACCCCTTGTACGGCGCGGTGTTCCGCGCCCTGCCCGCGGGTCTGCTGCTGCTCGCCGTGGCCCGCCGGCTCCCCCGCGGCGTCTGGTGGTGGCGTTCGGTGCTGCTCGGGATCTGCAACATGGGCGCGTTCTTCGCGCTGATCTACCTCGCGTCCCAGCTGCTCCCGGTCAGCCTGGCGTCGACGATCATGTCCGCGGCGCCGTTCACGATGGCGCTGTTCGGCTGGGCGTTGCTCGCGGAGCGCCCGACCGTCCTCGTCCTGACCGGCGCGTCGGCCGGGATCGCAGGCGTCGTACTGCTGCTCGGCGCCGGCACGGCCGCAGTGGATCTGCGTGGCGTCGCCGCGTCGGTCGCCGCGTTGGTCATGTCGTCCTGCGGGTATGTGCTCGCGAAGAAGTGGGGGCGCGCCGACGGGCCGATCGCGACGACAGCGTGGCAGCTGGTCGCGGGCGGTCTGGTGCTGATCCCGTTCGCGGTGGTCGTCGAGGGCGCCCCGCCGCGGCTCGACCTGCCGGCCGTCGGTGGTTTCGCGTACGTCGGACTGGTCGCGACCGCGCTCGCGTTCACGGCGTGGTTCGCGGGGCTGCGGCACCTCAGCGCCGCGACCGTCGGGTTGATCGGCCTGCTCAACCCGGTGACCGGTGTGCTGCTCGGCGTCCTGGTGGCGGGCGAGGTGCTCACGGTGCGGCAGGTGCTCGGGCTGGGGCTGGTGCTGTTCGGGATCATGCTGAGCCGTCCAGGTGGCGGATCGCGGGTTGAGCGCCCGGTGCCGGAGGCCTCTAAGGTTTATCGATGAACCTCGTGTGGCGGACGCCCGAGCTGACCCTGACCTTCGCACTCGACGACGGCCCGGTGCGCCTGACCACCGGCCAGGCCCCCGCAGCCGATCTCGGGCAGCCGTTGGTGGAGGTGTCGGCGCTCGGGCACGGCCGCTCCCCCGGCACCAATCGGCATGTCGACACGATCCTCGGCCGCCGCCTGCGGTACGTCACACACGAGGACACGGGCTCG
Organism: Kribbella sp. HUAS MG21; assembly: GCF_040254265.1. GTDB lineage: Bacteria > Actinomycetota > Actinomycetes > Propionibacteriales > Kribbellaceae > Kribbella. The sequence continues at coordinate 5,710,928 of NZ_CP158165.1, read as the reverse complement.
GTCCTCCGGATCGTCCAGGAGGACCCCGCCACCGGCCTGCGCGTGACGAGCATCTTCGAGGCCGGAGCCGGCGTCCGCGCCTGGTCCGAGGCCTCGCTCACCCGCCCCGGCGAACTCGTCCTCGACTTCCTGTCCTCCCTCGTCGTCGGCCTGGAATCCGTCGAGGCCGACCTGTACTCGGCCGCCAACGACTGGATGGCCGAGAACCGCTGGTCGGTCCAGTCGCTGCGCTCCGGCGGCGTACCGCGGATCGTCCGCGACCCGCACTACCCGGTCGCGAAAAGCCGGCATGCCGTGACGAGCACCGGTTCCTGGTCGTCAGGTGAACGTCTCCCGGTCGGGGTTCTCGTCGGTTCGTCGTACGCGCTCGGCTGGCAGGTCGAGCACAACGGTCCCTGGCACTACGAGCTAGGCGAGAACCGGCGCGGCGGGTACCTGCTGCTCAGCGGGCCGACGGACCAGGAGCACCAGTGGACCTTCCGGTTGACCGAAGGCGCGACCTTCACCAGCGTGCCGGTCTCGCTCGTCGCCGGGACCGACCGGGACAGCGTGTTCGCGGCGCTCACCCGCCAGCGCCGCGCGGTACGGAAACGGCGGCCCGCCGACGACCGGCTGCCGTTGATCTTCAACGACTACATGAACACGCTGATGGGCGACCCGACGACCGAGAAGCTGCTCCCGCTGGTCGACGCCGCGGCAGCGGCCGGTGCGGACTACTTCTGCATCGACGCCGGCTGGTACGCCGAAGGCAGTTGGTGGAGCACCGTCGGCGCCTGGCAGCCGTCGACCACGCGCTTCCCCAAGGGCCTCGGTGAGGTCATCGACCGCATCCACGACCACGGCATGGTGCCCGGCCTCTGGCTCGAACCCGAGGTGATCGGCGTCGACGCGCCGATCGCCCGGGAACTGCCCAATGACGCGTTCCTCACCCGCGAGGGCATCCGGGTCGCCGAGCACGGCCGCTACCTCCTCGACCTGCGCAACCCGATCGCGCGTCAGCATCTCGACGAGACCGTCGACCGGCTCGTCAGCGACTTCGGCGTCGGCTTCTTCAAGTTCGACAACAACACGATGACCGGCCCCGGGACCGACAAGGGCGGTACGTCGCTCGGCCACGGGCTTCTGGAGCACAACCGTGCACTGCTCGACTGGCTCGACGAGCTCCAGGCCCGGCATCCAAACCTGCTGATCGAGAACTGCGCCTCCGGTGCGATGCGGATGGACTACGCGATGCTGTCCCGCCTGCACCTGCAGTCCACCTCGGACCAGCAGCACCCCTTGCTGTACGCACCGATCACCGCCGCCGCGCCGGCCGCCGTACTCCCGGAACAAGCCGGCCACTGGGCCTACCCGATCACCGGCACCACCAGCGAGGAGTTCACCCTCGCCCTGGTCAACGGGATCCCCGGCCGCCTCTACCTGTCCGGGCACCTGAACCGGATGACCGTGGGCGAGCTCGACCTCGTTCGCGCGGCGCTGGCGGCCCACCGGACGATCCTCGAAGACATCGAGACCCTCGTGCCCTCCTGGCCGCTCGGTCTGCCGCAGTGGGACGACGAATGGGTGGCTCTGGTCCTCGCCAACTCCTCGGTGTCCTACCTGACGCTCTGGCACCGCACCGACGGCCCCGCCGAGGTGACGTTCCCGCTGCGGACCGGAACGATCCGGCAGCACTTCCCCGCCGAGGCCGACGGCTGGACGTACACCTGGAGCGGCGACAACCTGACCGTGCGAACCGAGGTGGCCGAGCCGTCAGCGCGGGTCCTGCAGCTCCGGCACACCGCCACGGGGTAGAACTGGGGGCATCCAGTGGAAGGGGTGCCTGATGGTCACGATCGCCGACGTCGCGCGGCACGCCGGCGTCGCGGCCAGCACGGTGTCCTACGTGCTGAGCGGCAAGCGGTCGATCTCACCGGACACGCGCGAGCGGGTCCAGCGCAGTGTCCGCGCGCTCGGCTACCGGCCGAACGCGAGCGCCCGCGCCCTCGCCAGCCAGCGCTCGAACGTGATCGCGCTCGTCATCCCACTGCGTACCGGGATGCACGTCCCGGTGATGATGCAGTTCGCCACCGCGATCGTCACCACCGCCCGCCGCTTCGACCACGACGTCCTGCTGCTCACCGCCGACGAAGGACCCGACGGCCTCGAGCGCGTCACCCAGAGCGCGCTGGTCGACGCGCTCCTGGTCATGGACATCGAGCTCCACGACGAGCGGGTGCCGGTGCTGCGCGAGCTGCCGATGCCGTCGGTGCTGATCGGCTACCCCGACGACGCCGACGGACTGACCTGTATCGACCTCGACTTCGCCGCCGCCGGCGCCCTCTGCGTCGACCACCTGGCCGACCTCGGCCACCGCTCGCTCGCCCTGCTCGGTACGCCGTCCGCGGTCTACGAGCGCCAGACCGGCTTCGCGCAGCGGACGCTCACCGGCTTCACCGAGGCCGCCGCCCGCCGCGGCGTCCTCGGCGTCGAGACCCCCTGCGAGCACACCTTCGACGCGATCCTGCAGACCGTCGAGCAGTTGCTGCACGACCACCCGGACCTCACCGGCCTCGTCGTACAGAACGAGCCGATCATCGGCCCGCTCCTCGACGTCCTCCGCCGCCTCGGCCGCCGGGTGCCCGAGGACATGTCACTGGTGGCGATCTGTGCCGACGACGTTGCCGAGCGCCAGCTCCCACACCTGTCGTCGGTCACGATCCCCGCGGAGCAGATCGGCGAGCAGGCGGTCGAGTCGCTGATCACCAAGCTCTCCGGAGGCGTCGTACAGGACTTGACGCTGGTGCCGCCGGAGCTCACCGCGCGCGGCAGCAGCGCACCTCACGTCGACCGCAGCACCGCGTAGCCGCCGCCTGGCACGGTCACCGCGCCGTCGACCTGCTCCCCGGTCACCAGCTCCACACCCGCGGCCGGCGCGACAGCTTCCTGCTCCCCGTGATTGATCAGGAAGGTCCAAGTGGTGTCGCCACGACGCCGATGCACGGTCTCCAACGGCGACGGCGACAACCCGAGCAGCCTCGCCGCGGTCTCGTCGTCCACCTCCGTCGACACGTACCACGCCGTACCGGCGCCTACCTCGTGCCGCGTGATCGCGGGCAGGCCATCCAGCACACCATCGGCGTACCGGTCGACGACCTCGGCCGAGATCGCGTGCACGTGTTCGCTCCAGAGCCGCCCATGCCCGCCCGACGCCAGTGCGACCGTGCCGTCCTCAGGCAGCGGGTGGAACTCCTCCACCCGGACGCCGAGCAACTCCGTGAATGCCCCGGGATAGCCACCGAGCCGCACCCGCAGGTCCGGGTCCACGATCCCGCTGAAGTAGCCGACCACCAGCTGCCCGCCGGCCTCCACATAAGCACGCAAGTTCGCGGCGGCTTCGTCGGAGATCAGGTAGAGCGACGGGACCACGACGAGCCGGTATGACGACAGGTCGGCGTCCGGCGCCGCGAAATCGGCCGTCAGTCCGGCCCGCCAGAAGTGCCGATGCGCGGACCGCACGGCCGCCAGGTAGTCCAGCGACGACGACGGCAGGTGCGTGCCCTGCATCGCCCACCAGCACTCGACGTCCCACAGCACCGCGACCTCGGCGACGACGTTGCTCTCGGCAACCTCCGCGAGTCGCGGCAGCACCGACCCCAGCTCCTCGATCTCCGTGAACCGCCGGCTGTCCGGACCCGCGTGCGGGACCATCGCCGAGTGGTACATCTCCGCGCCGCCGCGCGACGCCCGCCACTGGAAGAACAGCGCGCCCCGGGAACCGCGGGCGACGTGCGACAGGCTGTGCCGCGCCATCCGGCCCGGCTCCTTCGTGTGCCATCGCCGGCCGTCGTTCAGGCTGCCCGCCGCATGCTCCATCAACAACCACGGCTTCCCGCCTGCCCAGCCGCGGGCCAGGTCAGCGCCGAACGCGGTCTGCTCCTCGGCGCCGATCCCGGCCTGGTCCGGGTAGTGGTCGATGGCAACGACATCGACCTCGGCGGCCCACTGCGCGTGGTTCACCGGCACCCAGCCGCCGAACACGAAGTTCGTCGTCACCGGCAGCTCGGACACGGCGTTGATCTCCGCCTTCTGCTCCCGGAACGCGGCCAGCAGTTCGTCGGACCAGAACCGGCGATAGTCCAGGCAGTGCGTCGGATTCACCAGGTACTGCGTTTTCCGCGGCGGCTCGACGTCCGCCCAGTCGGCGTACCCCTGACTCCAGAAGGCCGTCGTCCACGCCTCGTTCAGCCGGTCGAGCGAGCCGTAACGCTCGCGCAGCCAGTCGCGAAACCGGGCCGCCGCCAGGTCGCAGTAGCAGGTGGTCCCGTACTCGTTGTGCACGTGCCACATCGCCAGCGCCGGGTGGTCGTGGTACTGCTCGGCCAGCTGCCGCGCGATCCCGCGGGCGGCGGTGCGGTACGCCGGTGCGCAGGCACAGTACGTGTCCCGGCTGCCGTGCGTGAGCCGTAGGCCGTCCGCGGTCACGGGCAGCGCCTCGGGATGGAGCCGGCTGAACCACGGCGGCGGCGACGCGGTCGGCGTGGCCAGGTCCACGCTGATCCCGCCGCCGTGCAGCAGGTCCAGCACCCGGTCGAGCCAGCCGAAGCGGTACTCGCCCGGCGACGGTTCGAGGCTCGACCACGAGAAGACCCCGACGGTCACCAGGTTCACCCCGGCCCGCCGCATCAGCTCGACGTCGTCCTTCCAGACGACCGGGTCCCACTGCTCGGGGTTGTAGTCACCGCCGTACCAGAGACTCATGCGATCACCCGCACCGTGTAGCGCTCGCAGACACCCTCGACCACGCGCGACTCGATCTCTCTGGCGCGATACGCGAGCCGGATCACCGCCGCCACTCCCCCGTCCGCGTCCGGCAGCGAGACCGTGGCGCTCTGGCCGTCCGACGGCTGGAACCACCGCAGCTCCACCCCGTCCGCCCAGTCGTACTCCGGACGGTCGTCGACCGCGCCGACCGGGAGCACCGCGCCTTCGCGCACGAACAACGGCAGGCTGTCGAAGCCGTGCGTCTGCCGCACCCACGCCGGACCTGCCAGCACCTCGCCGGTCAGCAGCGAGGTCCACCGGCCCGCGGGCAGGTAGAACGCGACCTCGCCGTCGAAGCTCATCACCGGCGCGACGAGCAGATCGGAACCGAGCATGTACTGCCGGTCCAGGTACGCGACCGCCGGATCGTCCGGGAACTCCAGCACCATCGGCCGCATCATCGGCACCCCGTCGCGGTGCGCTTCGCCCGCGGCCGCGACCAGGTACGGCATCAACGACAGCTTCAGCTTGGTGAACTTCCGCAGTACGTCGACCGCCTCGTCGTCGAACGCCCACGGCACCCGGTACGACGACGAACCGTGCAGCCGGGAGTGCGACGACAGCAGCCCGAACGCCACCCACCGCTTGAAGATCGCCGGATCCGGCGTGCCCTCGAACCCGCCGATGTCGTGGCTCCAGTACCCGAACCCGGACGCGGCCAGCGACAACCCGCCGCGCAGCGACTCCGCCATCGCCTCGAACGTCGACTCGCAGTCGCCGCCCCAGTGCACCGGGAACTGCTGGCCACCGGCTGTCGCGGACCGGGCGAACAGCACCGCCTCGCCCGCGCCGCGGTTCTCCTCCAGCAGCCCGAAGACGGCGGCGTTGTAGAGCTGCGCGTAGTAGTTGTGCATCCGCTCCGGGTCGGAACTGTCGTACCAGGCCACGTCCGTCGGGATGCGCTCGCCGAAGTCGGTCTTGAAGCAGTCGATCCCGAGGTCGATCAGCGCCTGCAGTTTCGAACGGAACCAGGCTGTCGCGTCCGGGTTGGTGAAGTCGACGATGGCCATGCCGGCCTGCCACATGTCCCACTGCCACACCGAGCCGTCCGGACGCTTCAGCAGGTACCCGAGCCGCCGGCCCTCCTCGAACAGCACCGAGCGCTGCGCGATGTACGGGTTGATCCACAGGCTGACCCGCAACCCGCGTTCCTTCAGGCGGCGGACCATCCCGGCCGGGTCCGGGAACGCGACCGGATCCCAGACGAAGTCGCACCAGTGGAACTGCCGCATCCAGAAGCAGTCGAAGTGGAACACGCTCAACGGCAGGTCGCGGGCGGCCATCCCGTCGACGAACTCGCTCGTCGTCTCCTCGGTGTAGTCGGTCGTGAACGAGGTGGACAACCACAGCCCCATCGACCAGGCGGGCACCCGCGCGGGCCGCCCGGTCAGCTCCGTGTAGCGACGCAGTACGTCCTTGGGCGACGGGCCGGCGAACACGTAGTACCCGAGCTCCTCGCCTTCCACGCTGAACTGGTTGCGGGACGTCACCTCCGAGCCGACCTCGAACGAGACGCGGGCGGGGCTGTCGACAAGGACGCCGTACCCCTTGCTGCTCAGGAAGAACGGCACGTTCTTGTACGCCTGCTCGCTCGACGTGCCGCCGTCGGCGTTCCAGCTGTCGACGACCTGTCCGTTCTTCACGAACGCGCCGAAGCGTTCACCGAGACCGTAGATGGTCTCGCCGACGCCGAGCGCCAGCTGCTCATGCAGGTACTGCTTGCCGTCCGAGTCGGTGATCAGGCCGACGCTGCGCGCACCGGAGTTCGTCAGCGGCCGGCCGTCCTGCTCGAACCGGACGTCCCACGGCCCGTCGAGGGCGATCACCACACTCAGCTCGCCCGAGGTCAACCGCGCCTCGGTGGCGCCGACCTCGACCTTCACCGGATGGTCGTCCCGCGAGTTCAGCCGGTACGACGGCCGCGCCGGCAGTCCGCCCAGGTGGTGCGCGATCCGGACCCCGATCACCTCGCGCGCCGGCGAGCAGAACGTCACGGTGAACATCGGCTGGTTGAGCGTGTCGCCGCGCCGGTCGAGGCGCTTGGCGGGCGCGAACACGGTGAGCTCCCGCTCCCCCGCCGTCACGCTCTCGACCTCGGCCGGCCGCAGCCGGGTGAGCCCCTCCCGGAGCTGCCAGAAACCGTCGGTGAACTTCATCGTGGCCAGCCTCTCGCGGGATTGTCGAAGCGCTTCGACAAACGCTAGCAGGTCCGGGCCGCTCGGCGATGCGACCTGACCACGGACCGGAAATCCCGGCCGGCCGGAGTGGACCGTGGGTCAGGATGGAAGGCATGGACCTGTCGGTGATGCTCGGATTCCTGGTCGCGGTCTTCCTGGTCAGCATTGTGCCGGGGCCGGACATGCTGTTCATCGTGGCGAACGCGGCCGCGGGCGGACGTCGTACCGGCGTCGTCGCGGCGGCCGGGATGTCGACCGGACTCGCCGTGCACAGCGTGGCGGCGGCGCTGGGGCTGGGCGCGTTGATCCAGGCCGCGCCGCAGGTGCTGAACGGCGTCCGGATCGCCGGTGCCGCGTTCCTGCTTTACCTCGCGTACCTCACCTGGCGGGCGAGCGGGCAGGAGCTCACCACCGAGGACACGCCGCAGCTTCCGCGGCGGACGCTGCGCCGGACGTACGTGCTGGCGACGCTCACGAACCTGGCGAATCCGAAGGTCATCCTGTTCTACCTGGCCTTCGTCCCGCAGTTCGTCACCACCGGGAGCGGCAGCTGGCCCGTGACGCTGCAGTTCCTGGTCCTGGGCGCGGTGTTCATCATGGTCGGTTTCCCGGTCGACGCCGGCGCCGCGCTGCTCGCCGGCACCCTCACCGAGCGCCTGCTCCGCACCGGCAGCCGCGTCCGCCGCCGCCTCGAGCGGATCACCGCCGCCATCTTCGCCGGACTCGCCGCCCGGTTGGCCGCCGACATCCACTGAGGGGTGGTGCCGACGGCTTCTCCGTACGAAGCTGGGAGGTGAAGGAGGTGGATGTGGTGAAAGCAGCAGCGGGCGACCAGGTCGTCGTCGAGAGCAGTCACGTGATGGCGCACCGGCGCGAGGGACAGATCGTCGAGGTGCACGATCCGGGCGGCGCACCGCCGTACCTCGTGCACTGGAACGACACCGGCACCGAGTCACTGTTCTTCCCCGGGCCGGACGCGCACATCATCCACGCCGGGACTCAGTAAGGTCCCGCGGTGAACCTGCGCACCGTCCGGTGCCACGGGTTCGACCGCAGACCGGGCTTCAGCAGGGCGGCCGCGACGCAGTACTTGCTCACCTGCACCGGCCGCACCTGAAGGTCGCGCAGGACGCGGTCCGCCGTGCCCGCCCGCCCGGCGGTCTTGCTCTCGACCAGGACGGTGTCCGGCAGCACGTCGACCGCGGCCGTCGCGTCGAAGAACCGCAGACCCACGTCGCAGGTCAGCCGCTCGTGCGCCACCGGATCGGTGAGCGTGCTGCGCCGGTACGTCGTGACGAGCGCCGGCTCCAGGATCTGGTCGGTACCGACGCCGTAAGCGGACCGCAGTTGCTCGGCCAGGAACGCCTGCGCCTCCCCGGTCAGCCGGCCCCGGTCCGCGACCGGGTAGGGCAGCCGCGCCTTGATCGTCTCGGACCGGTTGCCCTTGAGCTTCACCTCGAAGCTGCACTCCCCGCTGTCGAGGTACGACCGGGTGCGCACCTTGTACCGGTGCCGTCGCCGCTGGACGTGCTGCCGGTACAGCCCGTACGACGGCGTGTCGAAGTACACCGACTCGTACCGGAACATCCGCCGGCCGTCGATCTCGAGGACGGCGAACCGGTCGCGCAGCCGGGTCACCAGCTCGACGAACGCGCCGATCGGCACCAGGTACTTGCGGTCCACCCGCACCTGCAGCGCGGCCTCGCTGAGGACGTCGGCGAGCGCGATCGGCGGCACCTGGGACAGCGCCCCGATCACGGCCGCCTGGGTACGCCGGTTCACGACGCGAACCGCTCGAACCGGTGCGCGGCGTCGACCGCGGGGCGGTACTGCGCCCGCGTCCGGTAGCGCACGTCGACGACGGTCGTGTCGGTGACCAGGTCCAGGTCGAGGACGACGAAGTACCGGATGTCGGCCTGCAGCAGGCGCTCCAGCGCGGGACGGACGTCGCGGACGTCCGGGTACGCCTGGTCGAGCACGACCTTCTGCCGGTGCGAGCGGCTGGTGAGGCGCGGGTGGTCGACGACGTACATGACGCCGACCAGCAGGAAGCACAGCGCGGGCGCGAGCCAGAAGGGACCCGGGTGCAGGCCGCTGACCAGGCCCATCGCCAGCGCGATGAAGTAATAGGCGACCTCCTCCTGGGTGATCGAGTCGGACCGGAGGCGGATGATCGACAGGATGCCGAACAGCCCCAGCCCGAGCCCGATCCCGGCGCCGCTGCCGGCCAGCATCGCGGTCACCGCGAGCACCCCGGTGTTCAGCGCGACGTACGCGAGCAGCAGGTCGCGGCGGTGGTAGCGGCGGAAGTAGGTGCCGTAGGCAAGTAGCGCGACAGCGAGCAGGTCGGCGGGGATCGCCGAGGCCAGACCGGACATGGATTCCTCCCAGTGGCTTGATGACGAGACCACTCTTTCGTCCGGGAGTGAGAGCGTTCTGAGGCGTCGATGAGAGACCTCTCACGGAACCAGGCGGTACCCCATCCCGCGCACCGTCTGGATCCGGTCCGCGCCGAGCTTGCGGCGCAGGTACCGGACGTAGACGTCGACGACGTTCGACCCGGGGTCGAAGTCGAAACCCCAGACCTGGGAGAGCAACTGCTCGCGGGACAGCACCTGGTCGGGGTGCCGGCAGAACACCTCGGTGAGCAGGAACTCCCGCGCCGTGAGCTCCACACTGCGGTCGCCGACGAACGCCCGGCGGGTGCGCAGGTCGAGGCTCAGGCTGCCGACCTGCAGGATGCCGGTGTCCGGCGTACTCTCGGCGCGCAGCCGCAGGCGCACCCGGGCGAGCAGTTCCTCGAAGGCGAACGGCTTCGCGATGTAGTCGTCGGCGCCGCCCTCCAGGCCCGCGACCGTGTCCCGGACACTGTCGCGCGCGGTCAGGATCACCACCGGCATCGTCACCCGCGCTTCCCGGAGCCGGCGCAGGACGGTGAAGCCGTCGAGCCGCGGCAGGCCGATGTCCAGGATCAGCAGGTCGTAGTTGCCGGTGGCCCCTTCCTGGTACGCCGTCTGCCCGTCGCCGACAACCGTCGTGACGAAGCCGTTGCTGCGCAGGCCGCGCTCGACGAACGACGCGATCCGGTCCTCGTCCTCGGCGATCAGGATGCGGTTCATCGGTGCGGCACCTCCACGGGCGGCAGGGTCAGTTCGAAGCGGGCGCCCGGGCCGGCCGCGAGCCGGACGTCACCGCCGTGTGCCCGCATGATCGAGCGCACGATCGCGAGTCCGAGACCGGCGCCGTCGGTACGGCGCTGGTCGTTGCCGCGGGCAAAGCGGTCGAAGATGCGATCGCGGTCGTCGGGCGCGACACCCGGACCGGAGTCGGCGACCCAGAGCAGCGCACTGCCGTCGGCGTCCAGGTGCGCGCCGACCTCGATCCGGTCGCCGGCTTTCGTGTGCCGGACGGCGTTGGAGACCAACTGCATCAGCGCCTGCGTGAGCCGCTGGCCATCGGCGACGTACTTCGCGTCGGCCGTCGTGTGGACCCGCCACCTCCGGTCGCCGAGTGGCCGCGCCTTCGCGACCACCTCGACGACGAGCTCGGTGAAGTCGACCTCGTCGAGCTGGAGGAAGTCCGGCCGCTCGCTCTTCGCGAGCACCAGCAGGTCGTCGACCATCCGGTTCATCCGGACCAGCTCGTCGAGGACCAGCGCCTTCGTCTCCGCGCGCTCGGCCGGGTCGTCGCCCATCAGTTCGAGGTGACCGCGGATCACGGTGATCGGCGTCCGCAGCTCGTGGCCGGCGTTGTCGACGAACTCGCGCTGCGCCTCGAACGCCTCCTCCAGGCGGTCCAGCATGGTGTTGAAGGTGCCGGCGAGCTGCGCGACGTCGTCGTTGCCGACGACCTCGATCCGGCGGCTCAGGTCGGTCTCGCCGATCCGCTCGGCGGTCGCGCGCAGCTGGCGGATCGGCGCGAGCACCCGGCCGGTGACGAGCCAGCAGGCACCCGCGGCGAGGACCAGCGTGATCGCGGCGATCACCACGAGCGCCTTCGCCGCGTCGATCGAGGGCTTGGCGATCACGTCGCGGAACTCCAGGACGACGAGCTGGGCGCGCACCGGCTGCGCACCGATCCGCACCGGAATCACGCCGTACCGGACCTTGCCCGCGGTGCTGTCGACCCAGCCGTACGACGGTTCGGTGGCGCCCGCGAGCTGCTTCACGAAGGCGGGGTCGGTGTCGAGGCGGGCCGGCGGTGTGCCCTGGCTCCGGTGGAACTCGCGCCCGTCGACGATCGTGAACAGCGCCTCGGAGTCGTCCGGCAGGTTGCTCTGCAACCAGCGGTCCAGCAGATCCTCCGGCCGGGTGAACTGCGCCGCGGCCGGCGACGCCGCGAACGCCCGGAACTTGTTGCCCTCGTGCGTCAGCTCCTTGTCCGCGGCCGCGTCCGCCCGGGCCGACAGCACCTCCCAGGTCAGGAACACCAGCGCCACCAGAGCGAGCGCCAGCACCCCCACCATCCAGCCGATGATCCGCACCCGGGCGCTGACCACCAGCCGCCCACCGGCCACCCCGTCGGGTGCCTCGGTGGTGCTGTCAGCCATCGTCGTCCTGGTCGTCGTCATCGTCGTCCTGGCCCGCGGAGCGGGCGGCTCCCGGGGAGACGGGCGCGGCGCCTGGGCTTCTCGTCGTCTGGGGCGGTGGCGGGGTAAGTGAAGGGGTGGGTGGCCGGGTCGTCGGCGGGGTGCTCGGTGGGGGTGTCGGGGGGGTCGAGGTGGAGGCCGGGACCGTGACGGTGGTGCCGAGGTCGGGGCGGCTGCGGTCGGCCAGGTATCGCGGCAGCAGGGCGCCGGTCAGCACCAGGAGCCCGGCGACGACCGCGAAGATCAGGCGTGGGGATCGCATACTCACAGGCTGCGCTGCCTCCCGAAGAGCCGCATGAGCCGAACATTACAGATCTCTCATCTGCGCGGGCCCGCACCGCGGAGCGCTTTCCGTCCGCTTTCCATCCGCTTTCCGGCGGTTTCAGCCGCGCCGCCGACCCGCCTACCGTCAGCGCGTGTCCTCCCCTCACCAGCCGCCGCAGCACCAGCACCCCCAGCACCCGCCCTACCCGCCGCAGCCGTACCAGTACCAGCCGCAGTACCAGGCGCCGTACCAGCCGCAGCCTCCGTACCAACCGCCGTACCCGTCTGCTCCGCGGCCGCCGCGGAAGAACGGTGGCGTGATCGCGCTGGTGATCGGCCTCGCGGTCCTCCTGGTCGCGGGCGCCGGCGGCGCGGCGTTCGTGTTCCGCGACCAGCTCTTCGGCGGCGGCCCGGGGATCGAGGCCGACCGTGAACTGACGTACGTCGTCCGCGACTCGTTCCCGTCGACGTACCGGCCGACGGAGGGCGGCCTCGAGCAACTCTCCGCGCGCTGGTGGACCGACAAGTACCTGGTCCGGCAGATGCCGAAGCAGCTCGTCGCCTACGACCTCGCGAACGGCAACAAGGCGTACGCCGTCGACGTCCCGGACACCCACTACTGCAACGCCTCCCGGCAGCAATCCGCCAAGGGCTACGTCGCACTCCTCCAAGGCACCCGGATCAGCGGCTGCCGGCAGCTCACGATCGTGGACCTCCGCACCGGCCGCAGGGTCTGGACAAAGGACCTCACATCGCTGCTGTCCGGAAGGAACAAGCTGGTCTCGGACTTCCCGCGCTACGACCACCGCCCGGTCGTACTCGGTGAGCGGGTGCACGTCCCGACCGACCACGGCGAACTCGTCCTCAACCTCGCCACCGGAGCGGTCCTGTCCAAACCGCTCCCGCGCGCCGAGCGGCGGACCGGCCAGTGCTTCACCACGCACGTCGCCACCGTCGGCCAGACCGGACTCGCCTACCGCAACTGCTCCCCCGCGGGCGACGAGCAACGGCATCTCCAGGCGTTCACCGCCGCCGGGAAGACCCTGTGGACGTGGAACCTCCCCGACGAGCGCGGCAACAAGGCGTTGCTGGTCGGCGTGCTGTCGGTCGACCCGCTGCTGGTCCGCGTCTTCAGCGACGCCGGGAAGGAGGTGTGGCGGGTCGACCAGCGGACCGGCAAGCACCAGGTCGTCCTCCGGCTGAACTCCACCGGCCCCGCGGACCCGTGCGAGCCGTCCGGCGGCGACGGCCTCTACGAGTGCACGCAGCACGTCCTGTCCGGAAAGACCCTGTACGTCAGCGAGCGGTCAGGCATCGCGGCGTACGACGTCCTGTCGACCAGGGAACTGTGGCGCGGGCAGTGGAGCACGAAGCACCGCCTGACCCCGCCGCTCGGCCTGGACGCCGAGGGCCGCCCGCTGGCCTACCTGCTGCCGACGCTCGAGACTCCCGGAGCGCTGGTCCGCGCCGACCCGGCGACCGGCGCACTGAGCGCCGTCGCGACGCTTCCGGCCGCGAAGTCGGCGCCCCGGCGCGATCTCACGCAGAACCCCGACGAGGCCGAGTGGCACGACGGCCGGCTCGCGTTCCTGCGCACCCGGCCGTCGATCCGCGACGCCGGATACCACGCGACCGTCGTCGTCCGGTAGCCCGGGAAGCGCTTGTCCTACTGGGTGGGCTTTCCTGCGGCCGAGCCCCCTTCATCGGGAATGATGAGGGCTCGACTTCAGGAGGGCGCGTGCGCTTCGAGGTGCTGGGGACCGTTCGGGTGGTCGTCGACGGGCGGGTCGTCGAGCCGATCTCCGCCTTCCGGCGGCGGTTGCTGGCGATCCTGCTGGTCCGGGCGAACCGGCCGGTGGCGGTCGACGTGCTCGTCGACGCGCTCTGGGACGACGACGCGCCGCAGCGGCCGGCGAACAGTCTCCAGGTGCATGTCCACCGCCTGCGGGCCGCGCTCGACCGCGCCGGGCGCCTTCGCGCGGTGCCCGGCGGGTACCAGCTCGACGTCGCCCCGGACGAGCTCGACGCGACCGTCTTCGGCGACCTGCAGGCCGGCGCGCGGAACGCGGCCGCCGGGGGCGACCTGGACGCGGCGGTGGCCGGCTTCCGGCGCGCGCTGGAGCTCTGGCGCGGTGCGCCGTACGACGGGTTCGAGGACACGGCGCTGGTCGCGGCCGACGCCCGGCGGTTGTCCGAGGCAAGGATGATCGCGTACGAGGAGCTGTACGACGCCGAACTGCGGGCCGGGCGGGCGCCGGAGATCGTGCCGGAGCTGTCCGAGCTCTCCGCCCGGTACCCGCTGCGTGAACGGCTCGCCGGCCTGCTGATGCTGGCGCAGTACCGGTCCGGGCGACGGTCCCGCGCCGAGCAGACGTACCGCGCCACGCACCAGCGTCTGCTCCGCGAGCTCCGCACGGAGCCGGGCCGGGCGCTCAGGGAGCTGTACGACGCCATCCGCGCCGAGGACCCCGCGCTCGACCTGGCCCCGGCGCCCAGGAGCGCACCGGCCCACAGCCGTGCCCCGCGGCCCGCCCAGTTGCCCCCGGCACCGGGCGGGTTTCACGGCCGCGAGGCCGAGCTCGGCGACCTCGCGACCTGCATGGACGGACTGGTCGTGGTGACCGGGATGGCCGGCGTCGGCAAGACCGGCCTGGCCGTGCAGCACGCGCACCAGGTCGCCGACCGCTACGGCGACGGCCAGCTGTACCTCGACCTGCGGGGGCACAGTTCCGGCCCGGCCGTCGAGCCGCGCGAGGCCCTGGGTCATCTGCTGCGCGGCCTCGGCACCGACGTCGTCCCGGACTCGCTCGCGGACGCGACGGCCGAGCTCCGGACCCGGATCGCCGGCCGCAAGATGCTGGTGCTGCTGGACAACGCGGCCACCACCGACCAGGTCCGGCCGTTGCTCCCGGCAACCTCCAGCTGCCTGACGCTGGTCACCAGCCGCAACAGCCTGTCCGGCCTGATCGCCCGCGAAGGCGCCCGGCGGATCCGGCTCGGGACGCTCGACACCGACGCCGCGGTCGCCCTGCTCGCCGAACTGCTCGCCGACGGGCGGGTGGCCGCCGAGCCGCAGCAGGCCGCGGAGCTCGTCGAGGCGTGCGGCCGGCTGCCGCTCGCCGTACGGATCGCGGCCGCCCAGTTGGCGGACGAGCCGCACCGCTCGCTGGCCGACTATCTCGCCGTACTGCGGGAGCGCGGCCTGTCGGTGCTGGCGCTCGACGACGACGAGGAGTCGGCTGTCGCGGCGGCGTTCGACCTGTCGTACCACCACCTTCCGCCGGACGTACGGCGACTGTTCCGGCTGGCAGGGCTCGTTCCGGGGCTGGACTTCACGGCCGATGCGCTTGCCGCGCTCGGTGCGGTGCCGGTCGCGGATGCGCGGTCCGCCGTACGGACGTTGGCCGGTGCGCACCTGCTCGAGGAGCACGCGGCTGGGCGGTACCGCTTCCACGACCTCGTGCGGGACTACGCACGGCATCAGGCGGACGCCTCCGAGTCGGCGGCCGACCGCGCGGCCGCGCTGGACCGGCTGTGCGCCTGGTACTACCTCGGCAAGGAGGAGGCCGCCGGCTTCCTGATCTCGCTGCGGCTGCAGGCGCCCTTGCCGCCGTTGCCCGAGGTGCCGAAGGTGCGGCTGGGCGACGGCGCCGCGGCAGTCGAGTGGCTCAAGGCCGAGTTCCACAACATCGTCGCGGCGGTGCGTGCCTGCGCCGACGACGGTCCGGCGCACTGGTGCTGGCATCTGACCGTCGGCGTGATCGCGGACATGAATCGGCACGGCTACACCAGTGACCTCCTGGCGGCGTTCGACCTGGTGCTGGAGGTCGCGCGGTCGGCCGGTGACCAGGACGCGATCGCACTGGTGCTGGGTGAGGTCAGCCTGCTCTGGAGCGTGAGCGGCCGCTCGATGCCCGGCGAGCTGATCGCCGACATGATCGCGGCCGGTGAGCGGTCCGGTGATCCCGTGGTGCTCGGGAACGCGTTGTACTCGGCCGGCGTCGTCCGCAGCCGCAACAACGAGCTGGAGGCCGCGGCGGAGTACCTGACCAGGGCTCGCGACCTGCAGGAACAGGCAGGCGACACGGTCGGCCTGACACTGACCTTCCTGCACCTTGGGAACATCGCCCTCGGCCGGGGCGACCTGCACGGCGCGCTGCGCGCGTACGAGCGGATGCTGGAGATCGCCGGGGACCGGACGCCGTCGCTGGCGGTCGCCGGGCTGCTGAACCTGTGCCACACCCGGATCACCATCGGTCAGGTCGCCGGCTTGGAGGAGCTGTTCGCGCAGGGGAAGCGGCTGGTCGAGCAGCTCCAGGACGAGGGACGGCGCAGCGTCCTCGAGTACATCCAGGGCAGCTGGTACCGCGATTCCGGCCGGGTTGACGAGGGCATCGAGCTGATCACGGCCGCGATCCGGCGCGCCGAGGAACTCGACCATCTCCGGGTCCGCATCCACAGCCTGAACGAGCTGGGCTTCTGCCACCTGCAGCGCCGCGACACCAAGGCCGCCCGGGACGCGTTCGAGCAGGTCCTCGCCGCGACGGACTCGGACCTGCTGCGCGAGTACCGGGCGCACGCGGTCCGCGGGCTGGCGCTGGTCGAGCTCTCCGAGTCGTCACTGCAGCTGGCCGAGTCCCGCGCCCGCGAGGCGATCGCGCTGGCGGCCGGAAGTTACCGCCTGCACGAGGGCGACGCGTACGTCGACCTGGCCCGGATCCAACTGGCGCTGAACCGCCCCGACGCGGCGATCGACGCCGGCCACCGCGCACTGGCCATCCACCAGGAAACCAGCTCCCTCCTCGGCACCGCCCGAGCCCACCGCGTCCTCGGCGAAGCAACCGCCGACCCCACCCACCTAGCCCAGGCCCTGCACCACTTCGAGACCTACAACTCCCCCGAAGCCGCCGAAGTCCGCCGGCTCCTGCAGGCCTAGCCGCGCCGTCAGGAACGCAGCCAGCGTTGGTCGGGCGAACCGTTGCAGGGGGCAACGATGATGGCGGCGCCGTTGCCGGTGCCGTTGGCGGTCAGGCAGCCGGTGGGTGTTGTGATGGTCTCGTCGGGGTTGAGCTGCCAGGTCTGGTTGGCGGCTCCGGTGCAGGTTTCGATGGTGACCGCCGAAGTGCCCGCGGTCATGCACTTGTCGCCGTACACCGTCAGTTGGTTCTGCGCCGTCTGGTTCCACGACTGGTTGCCGCCGTTGTTGCAGTCCCACAGGTCGAGCGCCGTACCGGGGCTGGTCGAGAAGCCCGGTACGTCGACGCAGCGGTTGCTCGCCACGCCACGCAGCGGCTCACCCGGCGGGGCCGGCGGCTCGGTGTTCGTCGGCTCGTCCTTGAGCAGGCCCCAGCCCCACCAGAGCTGATCGCGTCCGCTGATGCTGTTGACCTCCAGGTCAGCCGGTGCGACCTGCGTGGTCATCGAGTACGAGTCGCCGGTACGCAGGCCGGGCCAGTACACGACGCCCAGCTGCTGTTCCCGCGCGACCTGCGTGAGTGCCGCGAGGTACGACGTGTAGACGTTGCCCTCGTGGTTGCCGTAGTTCAGGCCGATCGTCATCGGTGAACCGGCCTCGTCGATGATCGTCCGCCAGCCGTACGAACCGATCCGCGGCCGGAGGTTCGCCAGCCAGGCCGCCTCGTTCTCGTCGGAGGCCCAGAAGCCGTAGAAGTGCAGCGACAGCAGCGTCCCCTCCAACTCGGGCGCCGCGCCGACCCCGGTGACGTTGTCGTTGTAGCCGGTGCCGGAGATCACGATCCGCCCGCGCGGTACGTCGCTGTGCCGGGCGATCCACGCCGACGTCAGCGAGACCCATTCGTCGAGCGTGTACCCGAACGGCTCGTTCATCGGCTCGAAGTACACGCGCGGATTGGCCCCGTAGGTCTTCACCACGGTGTCCCACATCGCGGCGTACGCCGTGGGATCGTCGACGCGGCCGTCCTTGGCGTTGTCGGCCTCCCAGTAGCTGAGGATCACCTTGAAACCACCGGCCACCGCGGCGTCGATCGCCCCGCGGTACGAGCGCCACCAGGCAGTCCCGACGCTCGACGGGTTGATCGGCAGCCGGACCGTGTTCGCCTTCAGCTCCTTGCGGAACTCGCCGACGATCCCGGTCGCCTTGCGGTACGTCGTCCGGTAGTCGTCCGCCGTAGTCAGCCCGGACGGGACCACCGCGTCGTCGGCGTAGTTGTCGCGCGGGTCGGCCCAGTTGACCCCGCGGAAGTCGCTGGTCCGCGGCGGACCGGCCGCGGCGGGGCCGGGTGCC
Source organism: Kribbella sp. HUAS MG21 (assembly GCF_040254265.1). Lineage (GTDB taxonomy): Bacteria > Actinomycetota > Actinomycetes > Propionibacteriales > Kribbellaceae > Kribbella. The sequence goes on along the minus strand of NZ_CP158165.1, from coordinate 5,692,831 downwards.
GCGGCGGACAGCGCCGCGGACAGGGCGAGGAGGGACAGCAGGACGGCGGCGAGACTGCGGAGGGATGCTCTCACCCCGCGAATGTTTACGTGAACAGAGCCGTTGGTCAAGAGCTCGTGACAATTTCCAGCCGCAGCCAGCGGGCGAGGTCGCGGATCTCGCGCCGGACCGCGGCGGCGAGCGTCTTCGAGAACGGTTCGTCCTCGTGGAGCGCGTCGACGCGGAGGACGCCGGCCTTGCGGTCGGCCATCGCGTCGAGCTTCCCGACCAGCCGGTCGTTGTGCAGGATCGGGAGCGCGAAGTACCCCCAGCGGCGCTTGGCCGCGGGCTTGTACATCTCCAACTGGTAGTCGAACTCGAAGATCTCGGTCAGCCGCTTGCGGTCGTACACCAGCCGGTCGAGCGGCGAGATGATCGCCGTCCGGCCGCTGAACGGCTGTCCCAGCAGCTCCGGATCGACCCGCCACTCACCGCGGACGCCCTCGACCACGGCCCGCTCCCCCGCCGCACCGGCGTCGAGCGGCTCGCCCGGGCAGGCCGGTCCCTTCGCCCGCAGGATGCCCATCGACCGCAACCGCTGCTCGTCCCGGATCCGCAGCGCGTCCGCGAGCGGCACGACCGGGTCGTCGGGATAGACGCGCGAGGCGAGGTCGAAGAGCCGGTCCCGGCCGTCGCGCCCGGCGATCGCCACCTCACCGCGCTGCACCATGAACTCGAGCAGCTGCGACACGTTCCGGTTGTTGGTCCACCCACTCGACTGCCACGGCCGCACACAGCTGTCGGGCAGCTCGCGCATCACCAGCGGCCCGTCCTGCCGCAACCGCTCGAGGATGTCGAGCCGGCACCCCTCGTTGGCGAGCACCCAGTCGCGCCGGTACTCCTGCCAGTCGAGCAGCTCGCCGTCCCCCGGCCAGGCCGCCATCTCGGCCCGGAAGAGCGCGATCGACTCGGGCGGGCGGACGAAGCCGCGCAGGTCGAACAGCTGCTGCGACGCCAGCGCGTCCGCGAGTTCGGACGAGTCGTACGACGACCCGAGCCGGCTCCAGGCCACCAGATCCGCGTTCGGCGCGACGTACGCGGTCTGGTCGTGCTGCAGCACGGTCAACCCGCGGACGACCTCGAACAGATCCGCCGGCCGCTCGCTGGTGAGCAGCTGCGCACGCACCGCCAGCCGCCGGGCGTCGCGCTTGGTCAGGTGATGAACGGTCACGACATGAGGCTAAGTCGTGGGACGGACAGTATTGTGGAGAAAAGGGAGGCCGAGCGGGTGGGGACCTGGGCTCGGGATCAGGGGGTTGTCGTGGCGGTGCGTGGTCGGGCGCTCATGCCCTGTGTGGTGTTGCTGGTCATTACCGGCTGTTCGATTGCAGAGGGTTCGGGTACGCCCGGTCCGGCGCCGACCCCGTCGATCGTCGTACCGCGCGCCCAGGCGCTCAAGCCCGCGACCGACTGCGCCAGGTCGACCGAGGAACTGGGGGCGGAGTCGGAGACCGACGGCGTCCAGTTGACGCTGAGCACCGATCCGAGCCGGACGTCGCTGTTGCTGAAGAACACCGGCAGCCTGACCGTCGTCGTCATCCCCGACGCGGCGTTCAGCACCCGCCTCACCGCCGCGCCGTACGCGAACCCGAAGGACGGCGCGTCGCGGGCCGCGCTGATCGCGGTGAACAACAGCGGCGGCATCGCCGGGATCCCCGAGATCCCGCCGTACGTCCCGAAGACCCAGATGGTCACGCTGCCGCCGCAGTGGGCGGTCTGCGCGCTCACCGACGACGCGAACGAGACGGCGACCGTCCGCTACGTGCAGGATCGCGGGTCGAGTGCGGAGTACTTCGTGACCAAGGCGCTCGCCGACCAACTGCTGCTGAAGGTCTCCTCCGACCGCAGTCGCCCGACGCTGATCCGCTGCGCCCGCGGCACGCTGGGCACCCTCAAGGCGAACCCCGACCTGCCGGACATCGAGTTGTACGTCGAGATTCTCGGCCCGCGCTCCGCGTGCCGCGCGGGCTACCAGGCGCTGCTGGACGACAAGCGCGCCGCCGGGCAACTGGGCGCGACCGTCGTCAACCGCCTCGGCAGTGCACCCCGCCTACTCCCGAACAGCCGCCTCCTCACGACGACGGCCGGCCCCTGAGCGACGGCTGGTCCCTGAGCGTCAGCTGCCCTCGTTGATCGCCATCGCCGGCCGCGGCTCGCGGCCCGGTGGCTGCGGCGGCCGCGGCAACAGCGGCCTGCGCTTCTCCAAGGTGCGGATCGCGGGCTGCTGCGGGGTGACGGTGATCTCCTCGCCGGCGTGCCGCAACGTCATCGAGGCGTCCGGCCCGTCGTGCACGGAGTACTTCACCGACAACGGCTCGATCTCCACCTTCAACCGGACACCGCGCCAGCGGACCGTGAAGCTCAGCCCGGCCAGTCCGATCGGCAGCGCCGGGTTGAAGCACAGCATGTCGCCCTGGTCCCGCAAGCCGCCGAAGCCCGCCACCAGCGCGCTCCACGCACCGCCGAGCGACGCCATGTGCAGACCGTCGCCGGTGTTGTGGTGCAGGTTGCGCATGTCGATCAGCGCGGCCTCGTAGGCGTAGTCGTACGCGAGGTCCAGGTGCCCGACCTCGGCGGCCATCACGGCCTGCACGCACGCGGACAACGACGAGTCCCGCACCGTGAGGCGCTCGTAGTAGTCGAAGTTCCGCGCTTTCTCCTCGGTGGTGAAGACGTCACCGCACCAGTACGTCGCCAGCATCAGGTCGGCCTGTTTCACCACCTGCGTGCGGTACAGCTGGAAGTACGGCGCGTGCAGCAGGAGCGGGTACTTGTCCTTGTACGCGTCGAAGTCCCACACGGCGTACCCGGTGAACCCCTCGGACTGCGGGTGGACGCCGAGCGCCTCGTCGTACGGCACGTAGACAGCCGCCGCGGCGTCCCGCCAGCGGGCCTCCTCCTCGCTGTCGACACCGAACTCCCGCGCCCGGGCCGGCAGCCTGGCCGCGATCTGCGCCGCGGCCTTCAGGTTGCGCGCGGCCATCAGGTTCGTGAAGACGTTGTCGTCGGCAACGGCGCTGTACTCGTCCGGGCCGGTCACGCCGGGCAGATGCCAGCGGCCGTCGCGGTCGTGGTGCCCGAGCGACATCCACAGCCGCGCCGTCTCGACCAGCAGCTCCAGCCCGACCTCGTCGAGGAAGGCGTCGTCGCCGGTGGCCCGGTGGTACCGCATCACTGCTTCGGCGATGTCGGCGTTGATGTGGAAGGCCGCCGTACCGGCGGGCCAGTAGCCGGAGCACTCCTGGCCGCGGATCGTCCGCCACGGGAACGCCGCGCCGCGGAACCCGAGCTCCGCGGCCCGCTGCTTCGCCAGCTCCAGCGTCGAGTGCCGCCAGCGCAGCGCGTCCGCGGCGGCGTCCGGCATCGTGTAGGTCAGCACCGGCAGGACGAAGCCCTCGGTGTCCCAGAACGTGTGCCCGTCGTACCCCGCGCCGGTCAGTCCCTTGGACGGGATCGCCCGCCGCTCGGCGCGCGCCCCGGCCTGCAGGACGTGGAACAGCGCGAACCGCACCGCCTGCTGCAGCTCCGGATGCCCCTGCACCTCGACGTCGGCGCCGTCCCAGAAGTCGTCCAGGAAATCGACCTGCTGCTGGGTCAGCCCGTCCCATCCGGAGAACCGCGCGCTCGCGAGCGCGGCCGCGACCTGGTCCCGGATCGCGGTCTCCGACCGCAGCGACGACCAGCCGTACGCCAGGTACTTCACCACGCGCAGGCTCTCGCCCGGCTGCAGCTGGCAGATCACCGTGGTCCGCGCCCAGTCCTCCCTGACGTCCTGGTCCATCGCGTACCGGACCGAGGTGTCGACCTCGTGCGACATCGCGGCCGCCATCAACTGCTGGCTGCGGGTGGTCCGGTGGATCAGCACCGTCCCGTGCTCGCCGCCGTCGTGGCTGACCGGCTTCAACGGATTGTCCAGGACGGCGGCCACGCGCGGGTCGTCGGACAGCTTGGGCTGCGCCTCGTTGGCGACCAGCTCCGACTGGATCACGAACCGCGCGGGCTGGTCGACCGGCTCCACGACGTACTCGATCGCGGCGATCGCGCGCTGGGTCAGCGACACCAGCCGGCGGCTGCGGACCCGGATCCGCTTGCCGCCCGGTGACGTCCAGTCCACGTCGCGCTCGAGGAGGCCGGTCCTGAAGTCCAGCGAGCGCTCGTGCTTGCTCAGGTAGCCGTAGCGGATGTCGAACGGCGAGTCGTCGACGAGCAGCCGGATCAGCTTGCCGTTCGTGACGTCGACCAGCGTCTGCCCGGACTCCGGGTAGCCGAAGCCGGCCTCGGCGTACGGGAGCGGGCGCTGCTCGTAGAACGAGTTCAGGTAGGTGCCGGGGATCGCGTACGGCTCGCCCTCGTCGAGGTTGCCGCGCAGGCCGATGTGCCCGTTGGACAGCGCGAACAGCGACTCCGACTGGGCCAGCTTGTCCAGCGCGAGCCGGGTCTCGCGCAGCCGCCACGGCTCGATCGGATGATGGCCTCGGTCGATCATTCGCCCTCCAGCAACTCGGCCAGGTCCCGCACCACCACGTCGGCGCCCTGAGCCCTGAGTCCGGCCGCCTGACCGACACGGTCCACTCCGATCACCTGACCGAAATGACCCGAGCGGCCCGCGGACACGCCGGCGAGCGCGTCCTCGAACACCGCCGCCGCGGACGGGTCCACGCCGAACCGGGCGGCCGCGGCGAGGAACGTGTCCGGCGCCGGCTTGCCCCGCAGCCCCTCGGTCCGGATCGTCACGCCGTCGACGATCTCCTCGACGTACTGCGCCAGCCCGGTCACGTCGAGGACCTCGCGGGTGTTCGCGCTCGACGACACCACCGCCCGGCGGAGCCCCGCCCGCTCGACGGCCTGCAGGTACCGCCGGGAGCCCTCGAAAACGTGCACGCCCTCGGTCCGGATCCGCCGTTGCACCGCCTCGTTCTTCCGGTTGCCGAGCCCGTTCACGGTCATCGCCGCCGGCGGGTCGTCCGCCGTCCCCTCGGGCAGCGTGATGCCGCGCGCCGTCAGGAAGTCCCGGACCCCGCTCGCGCGCGGCTTGCCGTCGACGTACGCGTCGTACTCCGCCCGCGCGTCGAAGGCGTGGAACGGTATCCCGTGCTGCTCCGAATAGGCGCGGAGGAACTCGTCGAACATCTCCTTCCAGGCAGCGGCGTGGACGGCTGCGGTGTCGGTGAGCACACCGTCCAGGTCGAACAAACAGGCCTGGATCCCCGTGGGTAGTCCGAGCATGCCTCCCACATTAGGGGGTCAGGTGGTCGGGAAGGCCGAAGGCGGGGAAACGGGAGTAGCCGAAGGTCGTGATCTCGACGATCTTGCCGCCGTCGACCCGCAGCACGTCGAGCTTGAACGCCCGCCACACGGTGTCCCCCGGCCGGAGCAGGTACGACGCTGCCGCCGGCAACCGATTCGCCGATGTCGGAACCAGTCGCCAGTCGCCGTCCCGGTCCGGTCCGAAGCCGCGCTCGAAGAGCGGCAGGCACGCCGCCAGCCCGTCGAAAACCATCGGGTTCGGCGGCATCGAGATTCGCAACTCCTCCGCCGCGATCGCGATCGCGGCCTCCGCGTCGCACCGCTCGTGCGCGTCGATGAACCGCGCCAGCAGCTCCCGCTCCGCGGCGGACGGCCGCGGCGCGCTCCAGTCGGCGCGCCGGGCCGGCAGCCGCTGCTGCATCGTCGCCCGGGCCCGCTGCAGGGCACTGTTGGCGGCGGCAACGCTGGTGTCGAGCAGCCCGGCCGTGTCCGCGGCCGACCAGCCCAGGACGTCACGCGCGATCAAGGCCGCGCGCTGCCGGGCCGGCAGCGCCTGCAGCGCGATCAGGAACGTCAGCTCGATCGTCTCGCGATCGACCACGACCGCGTCCGGTTGGTCGGCCGGCGGGGCGATCTCGTCGAGCAACCGGTCCGGATACGGCTGCAGCCACGCCGGCTCGCCCGGTGAGGCCGGCGGCGCGGCCGCCGTCCGCCGGCCGCGCCGCCGGGTGAGGTCGAGGCAGACGTTGGTGGCGATCCGGTACAGCCAGGCGCGGAAGTAGGCGCGCCCGTCGTACTGGTCCAGGCTGCGCCAGGCGCGGAGCAGGGTCTCCTGCACCGCGTCCTCGGCGTCGTCGAACGACGCGAGCATCCGGTAGCAGTGCACGTGCAGCTCCCGCCGGTACCGCCCGGCGAGGTCGGCGAACGCGGTCTCGTCCCCCGCGAACGCCGCCTCCTCGAGCGTCGTCATGCCGGCGGAGTGGGTTCGGGCGCGCCGTCGGGGACCTCCTGGACGATCCAGCCGTTGCCGTCCGGGTCCTCGAACGTCAGATAGGTGCCGTACTTGCCCCGGTTCGGGTCGAGACCGCCCTGCTTGCCCTGGGCGGTGAAGTGGAACGGCTCGCTGACGTCCACGCCGTGCTCGACCAGCTGGGCACGCGCAGCCACGATGTCGTTGACCACGAGGTGCGTGGCCTGGTAACTGCCCGGCGCCGCCGTCGTCAGCCCGATACCGATGCTGATCGAGCAGGCCGACCCGGGCGGTGTCAGCTGCACCACCCGGAAGTCGGGACCTGCCTGGTGATCGACGTCCACCGCGAACCCGAGCTGCTCGGTGTAGAACTTCTTCGCCCGGTCCACGTCCGACACGGGGACGACGAGTAGTTCGAGCTTCCAGTCCATCTTCGGCCTCCTGAGGTCCGGTCGGTCCCAGTCTGACCGACGCTGCTGACCGTGAAACGACGCCGCGACCGGAAACTCATCGGTCCGCCGATGATCAGCTTGCGAAGACCTCCGCGAACCAGTCGAGCTGGGCGAGTTGCTGGTACGTCTGGCCGCCCTCGTGCTGGTTGTACTGGTAGACCTCGATGTCCTTCCGGTCGCTCCCGTAGTGGTTGAAGGCCGCGAAGACCGTCGACGGCGGGCAGGTGGCGTCCATCAGCGCGACCGAGAACAGCGCCGGCGCGGTGGCCAGCCGGCCGAGGTTCACGCCGTCGAAGTAGCTCAGCGTCGTGAGCACCGCCTCGACGTCGTGCCGGAAGCCCTTCAGGTACCGGGTGATCTCGCCGTACGGGTCCCGGTCGGTGATCTGCAGCGCCCGCTCGAAGTGGCACAGGAACGGTACGTCGGGCGCGCAGCCGAGCAGCTCGATGCCCGCGATCGGCGCGAGACCGGCCGCGGCGATCGAGATGCCGCCGCCCTGGCTGCCGCCGGTGACGATCAGCTTGTCCGGGTCCACCAGCGGCGACGTCCGCGCCGCGTCGAGCGCCCGGACCGCGTCGATGAACACCCGGCGGTAGTAGTACGTCTCCGGGTCGGTGATGCCCAGCGTCATGAACCCGGGCGTGTGGTTCAGGCCGGCGTACGGCGTGTCGTCCGGCGTCCCCGCCGGCCCGCCCTGGCTGTAGCCCTGCCCGCGGGTGTCCATCACGAAGTGCGCGTACCCGGCCTGCGCCCAGAGCGTGGTCGCGTGCGGGAAGCCGCGGCCGCCGGAGTACCCGTGGTACTGCACCACGGTCGGCAGCGGACCGGTCGCCCCGGCCGGCACGTGCAGCCAGCCCTTCACGGGCGAGCCGCCGAACCCGGCGTAGGTGACGTCGTAGGTATCGATCACGGCGAGCTTGTTGTCGACCGGCGTGAACGAGGCGGACAGGTCGTCGGCGCGCGCCTTCTCGATCGAGCGGCGCCAGAAGTCGACGAGGTCGGCGGGCGCGGCCACGTCGGGCCGGTACTCGCGGAGTTTGTCGAGGGAAAGGTCGAACATGGCCATGAGCGCCAAACCTACGCCCAGCGGGCCGGTCGAGGTAAGCGGTGTCCAAAATCGGCCGACGCTGACTAGGGTGAGACGGTGCCGACTCCCAACATCGTCTTCGTCATGTCCGACGACCATGCCGCGCACGCGATCTCGGCGTACAGCGACAACACGCGTAGCAAGGTCAACAGCACGCCGCACCTCGACCGTCTGACCCGGGACGGGGTGCGGATGGACGCGACGTACTGCACGAACTCGATCTGCTCCCCGTCGCGGGCGTCGATCCTGACCGGCACCTACAGCCACGTGAACGGGGTTGCGTCGATCTACACCCAGATCGACTACCGGGTGCCGACGATCGCGGAGGTGCTCAAGGACGCCGGCTACCAGACCGCGCTGTTCGGCAAGTGGCACCTGGGGCAGCGGCCCGAGGCCGCGCCGCGGCACTTCGACGAGTGGCGGATCTTCCCCGACCAGGGCGAGTACGTCGACCCGCTGATGATCGGGCCCGACGGCGCCGGGACCGTGCCCGGCTACGCGACCGACATCGTCACCGACCAGAGCATCGACTGGCTCCGCCGGCGCGACCCCGACCAGCCGTTCCTGCTGCTCGTGCACCACAAGGCGCCGCACCGGCCGTGGGTGCCGGACGAGAAGCACAAGGATCTCTACCCGGTCGGCTCGATCCCGGAGCCGAGCACGCTGTTCGACGACCACAGCACGCGCAGCCAGGCGGTCCGCGGGGTGCGGATGTCGGTCGCGGAGGACCTCGGCGTCGAGGAGCTCGGCGAGGAGCTGCCGGAGGAGCTGCGCGGCCCGGAGAACCGCGAGGCGCGGATGCGCTGGAAGTACCAGCGCTACCTGCGCGACTACCTGCAGTGCGTGCAGTCGATCGACGACAACGTCGGGCGACTGCTCGATTTCCTCGACGACGAGGGGCTGGCCGAGAACACCGTCGTGGTCTACACGTCGGACCAGGGGTTCTTCCTCGGAGACCACGGGTGGTTCGACAAGCGGCTGATGTTCGACGAGTCGCTGCAGATGCCGATGATGATCCGCTGGCCGGGCGTCATCGAGCCCGGCGGGACCTGCGACGCGATGGTGACCAACGTGGACTTCGCGGCCACGTTCCTCGACATGGCCGGGCTGGACGCGGCCGAGGTACTGCCCACGTCACAAGGCCGGAGTTTCCTGCCGTTGCTGCGCGGTGAGGAGATCCCGGACTGGCCCGAGGCGATCTACTACCGGTACTGGGAGCACGACGACCCCAACCACAACGCCCCGGCGCACTACGGCATCCGCACCCGCGACCACAAGCTCATCCACTACTACGGCGCCGGCCTCGGCGTACCGGGCTCGTCCGACCGCCTTTCGGAGCCCGAGTGGGAGCTGTACGACCTTCGCAACGATCCGGAGGAACTGGTCAACGTCGCCGACGACCCGGCGTACGCCGCGACGCGTGCGACGCTGACCACCCAGCTCGCCGAACTCCAGGAGCACTACGGAGACCTACCGTACGAAGGCCCTTCGACACCGGCGCCGCACTGGCCGTGGACCTGACCTTCTCACCGGCGGACGTCAGCGCCGCCCTGGGTACGCCGGTGCGTGCTGTCGAGGTCGTGGACACGTTCGCGGCCTCGGCGGCGGAGGTCGCGCGGCTGCTGGTACGCCGTACCGCCGGGCCCGACCTGACGGTCATCGCGAAGCTGGCGACCGGCGCCGGTCTCGCGGCGGCCCGTCGCGAGGTGCAGTTCTTCGAGCACCTCGCACCGCGCTGGCACCATCCGGCTCCGCAGTACCTCGGCGCGCACGACACCGGCGAGACCGTGCTGCTGCTCACCGAGGATCTCGAGGCGAGCGGCTACCGCTTAGCCGGAACCGCGGTGTCGGACGAGCAACTGCGCGGAACCATCGAGGTCATCGCCACCCTCCATGCGCACTTCTGGAACGACACGTCGGCGGCACCGGCGCCGGAGCTATCGGTGACGAGCTCCGCGCAGGGCTGGCCGCCCGACGTGATCGCCCGTCATGCCGCAGCAGTGCGCGATGCGGCGGACAGGTTCTTCGGCGGCACCTCCGAGCTGACAACCGCCGAGCGTGCGGTCCTGTACGACGTACTCGACGTCTGGGCGCACTGCTTCCAGGAGCGCGTCGCGCAGCGCCGGGACCTGACGCTGATCCACGGCGACTTCCACTTCCTCGGGAACATCTTCTTCACCGACGGCGACCCGCGGCCGAAGGTGATCGATTGGTCAGAGCTGAAGCCCGGCCTAGGTCCGCACGACCTCGCGTACTCGCTCAGCGCGCTCCCTCATCGGCAACGTGAGGCTCAAGACCTGCTGCGGCACTACTGGAAGGCGCTGGCCGTCCCGGACTACAGCTGGGAGCTGTGCGGCTGGGACTTCCGGTTCTCGGTCTTCAGCAACCTCTTCCAGTCCGTGTTCCAGCAGAGCTGCCGTTGGTACCGCGCGGCTTGTACCGCCATCGACGCCCTGGACAGCCGTTCCGCCTTGGACGGGCCGCCCACTACGGCAGGTTGATGCCGAAGCCCGGCTGGTCCGGGAGGACGACGTATCCGTCCTCGAGGGTGTAGCTGCCGGGGCCGGGGACGCCTTCGATGATCGGGACGTTGCCGAGGCCCGCGGCCAGGTGGGCGGCGTACAGGGTCTTGATCGGGAGGCCCCAGGCGTGCGGTGAGGCCTCGGCCTTGAGCTGCGGCATCGTGCGGCGCCAGCCGGTGAGGCCGTGACTGATGACGTCCATCAGGGCCACGTCGACGAGGCCCTCGCCGGCCAGTTGCAGGACGTGGTCCACGTCGGGGTCGTACTCGCCGTCGGCGACCTTCGGGCGGGTCGGCAGCTCGCGGAGGCGGTCGTGGAGGGCCTGCAGGTCCGGGCGGCGTTCGGCGAACGGCTCCTCGATCCAGTAGAGCTCGCAGTCCGCGACGCCGTCGAGGTACTCGAACAGGCCGTTGACGGTGAAGCCGTCGTTGCCGTCGACAAGGATCCCGGCGTCCGGGTACAGCTCCCTGGCGAGCCGGGTCACCTCGATGTCGCGCTGCAGCCCGGCGCGCGGGTCCATCCACCGGTGCCCGCGGCCGATCTTCAGCTTGAAGTCGCGGAACCCGAACGCGTGGTCCTGGACGAGGTTCGCGCGGATCGCCTCGAGCCCGCCGTCCAGGTCGTCGAAGTAGATGCCGCCGCTGTAGCAGCGCACCCGCGGCGAGCCGGCGCCGCCGAGCATCGCGTACACCGGCACGTCGAGGATCCGCGCCGCCAGGTCGTGCAGCGGGAAGTCGAGGAACTCCGCCGCCGGATCGATCACGCCGCGCGCCGGATCGATGAGCTCCGCCACCGAGCGACCGACCAGCGCCCCGGGGTCACCGTCGTACAACGGAAGTCCCCAGCCGGTCGCGCCGCGGTCGGTCTCGACGACGTACGCCGTGACGACGCCGCCGCTGCCGTGACTGCCGAGGAACGAGTTGCGGCCGATGGTGCGCAGGTACTCGAAACCGAGTTTCGCGGTCGTGACCGAGCTGATCACGTGCTTGGACAATGTCGGCACTGTCACTGGTAGACCTCCACGAGGCGCCGGTAGGCGGTCGACTGACTGAGTACGTCGGTGTTGTCGACGAACTGGTCCACGGAGCCGATCAGGCCGTAGCCCTTCAGCCGCGGGTCGGACACCGTCGCCAGACACGCCTCGACGTACCGGCCGGCGTCCAGGACCAGAGCCGGGCGGTCGAAGAACGGGCGCGGCGCGGTGTCCAGCTCGGCGGTGATGCCGAGCGCGTTGTGTCGGCGGGCGACGAGCTCGTACGCCGTCACCAGCGCCCGCTCGCGGTCCGCGAGGTTGCCCGCGGCAACCGCGTCGGCGAGCGCGCGGTCGAGCCCGTCCGGATGCCCGAGCCGGGCGAACGCCGTACCCAGCCATTTCGTGTACGGCGCGTACGTCCGCGCCTGCAGCAGCGCGAGCCGCATCACGTCGCGCACGAGGCGCGCTGTGACGACGCGCGAGCCGAGCTCGTCGCCGACCTCGTGCGTGCGCTGCACGAACGGCTCCTCCTGCGCGATCCGGGACCACTGGCAGGCGAGCATCCAGCGCCAGAGCTCGTCCGGGTACCAGGCCAGGGCCTCGCGGACCGGAGCGAGCCGCCCGTCGTCGGCGTACACCTGCCCGCGCACCACGCCGAGGAGCTGCTGCTGCGGTGTCACCAGCCAATCGCGCTGGCTGATTCCCTGCGACGCGTCGAACCCCAGGTGGTCGCGGAGCCAGTCGCCGAGGGTCGCGACCGTGATGTGGTGCGAGGCCTGATGGGTGTCCCAGCCGAAGCGGACCGGTACGCCTCGGTACTCGTCCGGCAGTGCGGCCTCGACGCGCTTACGGACCGGCTCGACCTCGTCCGCGTCGACCAGGATCACGAGCCGCGGGCCCCAGCCGTGGTCCGTGGATCGGGCGGTGTCGTACCCGAGGACGTCCGAGCCCCAGCCGAGCAGACCAGCGGCGTGCGCGGTCCGGTCGAGCCGCGGCGCGATCACGTCGGCGTAGAAACCCGCGGTGAGTTCCTGCGCTGGGACGAATTCCGGCATGCGCAGCATCCTCTCACTCCTCGCACTACAGTGACGCCGTGATTTCGCATGTTGTGTGGGACTGGAACGGCACGCTCCTCGACGACAACCACGCGGTGCTCGCGGCGGTCAACGAGGTCTGCAGCGGCTTCGGCCGGGCGGACCTGACCTGGGACGAGTGGCAGGCGGCGTACGCGCGGCCCATGCGGCTGTCGTACGAGCAGATCCTGCGGCGCACGCTGGACGAGGACGAGTGGGCCCAGGTCGACAAGCTCTACCACGAGCGGTACGACGCCCTCCTGCACACCTGCGAGCTCGCAGCGGATGCCCACGACGCACTGCGCTCCTGGACCGCGGGCGGACGCACGCAGTCGTTGCTCTCGATGTGGTTCCACGCGAGGCTGACGCCGACCGTCGACCAGTACGGCCTCACCTCGTACTTCTCGCGCATCGACGGCCTCCCCGGTGAGGTAGGCGGCGGCTCCAAGGCCGACAGCCTCCGCCTGCACCTCGAGGCCCAGAACCTGGACCCGACCACCGTCGCCCTCATCGGCGACGTGGTCGACGACGCCCAGGCCGCCCAGTCAGCCGGCACCCACTGCGTCCTCGTCACCACCGGCGCCATGACCGCCGAATCCCTCCGAGCCACCGGAGCCCCGGTCACCACCTCGATCACCGAGGCCCTCCACCTCCTGGACGCCTGACTCCATCTAGGCTGATCGGCGTGGGGATGGGTGAGCTTCGCGGGCGGCGGCGGGAGATCGGCGTACTGAGCGGGCTGGTCGGGGAGGCCAGGGCCGGGCGTAGCCAGGTGCTGGTGCTGACCGGTGAGGCCGGGGTGGGCAAGTCGGCGTTGCTGGACGCGCTGGTGGCTGGGGCCGAGGGGTGCCGGGTGACCCGGACGGCCGGGGTCGAGTCCGAGATGGAGCTGGCGTATGCCGGGTTGCACCAGGTGTGTCAGCCGTTCCTGGACCATCTGGAGCGGTTGCCGGTGCCGCAGCGGGAGGCGCTCGGTACGGCGTTCGGGCTGGTCGGCGGGGCGACGCCGGACAAGTTCCTGATCGGGCTGGCGGTGCTCAACCTGCTCGCCGACGCCGCGTCCGAGCAGCCGGTGCTGTGCGTGGTCGACGACGCACAGTGGCTGGACCTGATGTCCGCGCGGATCCTCGCGTTCGTCGCGCGGCGGCTCGCGGCCGAGTCCGTGGTGATGGTGTTCGCGGTCCGCGACGGCGTCGAGCACGCGTTCGGCGGGCTGCCCGAGCTGGAGATCCGCGGACTCGACGACGCGGACGCCCGCGCCCTGCTGGAGTCCGTCCTGCCGGGGCCGATCGATCCCCGGGTCCGCGACCGGATCGTCGCCGAGACCCACGGCAACCCGCTCGCCCTCCTCGAACTCCCCCGCGCCTGGACCGCGGCCGAGCTCGCCGACGGCCTCACCGCGGGCACGCTGGCCGGCCGCATCGAGGACAGCTTCGTACGACGTCTCGAAGTACTGCCGACCGATACCCGGCTGCTGATGCTGACGGCGGCGGCCGAACCGCTCGGCGACCCGACGCTGCTCTGGCGCGCGGCCGAGCAGCTCGGACTCGGCGCGGACGCGGCCGCGGGTGCCGTCGAGTCCGGGCTGATCACGTTCGACCGGCAGATCCGCTTCCGGCACCCGCTCGTGCGCTCGGCGGCGTACCGCCTGGCCTCACCCCAGCAACGGCTGTCGGTGCACCGCGCGCTCGCGGGCGCGACCGATCCCACCACCGATCCGGACCGGCGGGCCTGGCACCGCGCGCAGGCGACGATGGCTCCGGACGAGGACGTCGCCGCCGAGCTCGAACGCTCCGCCCAGCGCGCCCGCGCGCGGGGCGGTTTCTTCGCCGCCGCCACGTTCCTCGAACGGTCCGCCGCACTGACCATCGACCCCGCGCTCCGGGCCGACCGGCTGCTGGCCGCCGCGACCGCCAAGCGCAGCGCCGGCGCACTCGACTCGGCCCTCGAGCTGCTCGCCGGGGCAGCCGCCGGACCGACGGACGCGCTCCGCGAGGCGAGCAGCACCCGGCTGCGCGGCGAGATCGCCTTCGACCAGGGCAACGCCGCCGAGGCCGCCCGGACACTCGTCGATGCCGCGAAACAGCTCGACCCGCTCGACCACGAGCAGGCCCGGATCGCCTACCTCGAAGCGATGTCGGCGGCGATCTGGGCGAGCGGCCCGGACACGCCAGGCATCCTCGGCGAGGCCGCGTCCGCAGCCCCCGCGCCGGCGCCGTCGGACCCGCCGGGCGATCTCCTGCTGCAGGCGCTCGCGCTCCGCTTCACCCGCGGGTACGTCGCTGCCGCGCCGCAGCTCGTCAAGGCGCTCGAGCACGCCCGGCACAGCGACGGCGAGGCCGCGAACGTCGGCGGCTGGATGTGGCTCGCGGGCAACCGCGCGAGCGGGATCGTCGCGATCGATCTCTGGGACCTCGACGCGGCCCTCGAACTCGCCGCCCGCCACGAACGGATCGCCCGCGACGGCGGCGCGCTCGTCCAGCTCCAATGGGCGCTGAACTTCCGGGCGAACGTCGTCTCGATGACCGGTGACCTGGCGGCCGCCGCGACGTACGTCGACGAGGAGCGGCAGATCGCCGCCGCCACCGGCAACCGCGTCCTCGGGATCGGCCGGATGCAGCTCGCGGCGCTGCGCGGCGACGAGGCCGGGGCCACCGCGCTGATCGACGCGATGATCAGTACGGCGCACGACCAGCAGCAGGGCCGGATGACCGCGATCGCGACGTACGCGAGCGCCCTGCTGCACAACGGCCTCGGCCGGTACGAGACCGCACGGGACGCGGCGCTGCAGGTGTTCGAGCAGGACCCGGTGGCGTACGGCGTCCTGGTGATCGGCGAGCTGGCCGAGGCCGCGTCGCGCACAGGCGACACCAAACTGGTCGAGACCGCGCTCGGCTGGCTGAGCGCACGGCTCGCCGCCGTCCCGACCGACTGGGGCCGCGGGATGGAGGCCCGCGCGCGGGCGCTGCTCACCAACGACGAGGCGGCGTACCGCGCCTCCGTCGAGCACCTCGGCCGGACCCAGCTGCGCGTGGAGTCGGCCCGCGCCGAGCTGCTGTACGGCGAATGGCTGCGCCGCGAAGGCCGTCGTCAGGACGCCCGCGAACACCTGCGCACCGCGCACGAGCAGCTGGCCGCGATGGGCGCGACCGCCTTCGCCGAACGCGCCCGCCACGAGCTGCTCGCGACCGGCGAGACCGTCCGCAAGCGCACCCCCGAAACCACCAACGACCTGACCGCCCAGGAGGCCCAGATCGCCGCCCTGGCCCGCGACGGCCTGACCAACCCGGAGATCGCCGCCCAACTCTTCATCAGCCCTCGAACCGTCGAGTGGCACCTCCGCAAGACCTTCTCCAAACTCGGCATCACCTCCCGCCGCCAACTCCGCACCGCCCTGCGGCCCCGGACCGCACCGTTCGCCTGACCACTCGGAGGAGACCAGCGATGCAGTTCATCCCCAAAGCCGGGGCGTGCCTGACCACCACCAACGTGCTGTCCGGCGCGGGCCGGGTGAAGTGGATGGTGCGCGAGGAGTCACGGGCCTCCGCCGACAACGGTTGGCGGATCTTCTCCCACATCGACACCAGTGAGTACCTGGCGGACTCGGCGAACATGAAGGTCGTCGACTACAACGAGGTCTGCGAGATCGAGCCGGCACTGATCGGGATCTGGGACCTGCCGGTCGGTTCCGATCTGCAGCTCGTCGACGAAGGTCAGGGCATCAAGATCGTCGAGACGGCCACCGGCCGCGTGGTGACGCCGCGCTGGCCCGCACCGTGAGGTTCGCTGTCCTCGGGGACACCGACCACGCGTTGTTCACCGCGGCGGCCATTGCGGCGCGCACCCAGCAGCCGATCTCGGTCGGCAGCGATCGCCGCGTTCGGGTGACCGCGCTCGGAGATCGCCCCATCGAGGTCGTCTCGGCGCCCCAGCCAGAGGCCGACGCGTACGTCGTACTCACGGATGCCGCGAGCCTCCTGGAGCTGATCGCGCGGTACGCCGACCTGCTGGCCGATCGCGCCGTACTGCTCGTCGCCCCGGGTGTCGGCGGCTCCGCGCTGGTGCACGCCCGGTTGCCGGATGCCACGATCGCGGAAACCAACGCGAACCCGTTCATGGGCAGCATCAGCGGCTCGACCGTGACGCTGCGCGGCGCGAAACGCGGGCTGCTCGCCGGCGACCTGCACCCCGGCAGCACAGCCGCAGAGATCTTCGCGCCCGCCCTCGACCTGGTCCCCGCGACCGCCGTTGAGAGCAGCCTCGCCAACACCAACCACGTCCTGCATCCCGCCCTGGTGCTCACCAATCTGAGCAGGATCGTGAACGCCACCCCGTTCACGCTGTTCCGCGAAGGCATGTCGGCGGCGACCGAGCGGCTAGTAGTTGCCACCGACAACGAACGTGCCGCGCTCGCCGCAGCGCTCGAGGTCCCGTACACGCCGGTCGGCGACTGGTTCACCCGGTTCTACGGCGACCAAGGATGTGTCGGCGCCACGCTGACGGAGGCGTTCGCAGCCTTCCCGCCGTTCGCAACCGCCGCCGGACCGACCACGCTGGGACACCGCTTCCTGACCGACGACGTGACCTGCGGGCTCGCCGTCCTCGAAGAGGTCGCACGGCGCGTCGACGTCCGCACGCCGGTGACGACGTCGACCGTCACAGCCCTGAGCGCCGCCGCCGGCACCGACCTGCGCGCGACCGCCGGCGAGCGCGCGGACGCACTGCTACGGCACCGCTAACCCCGATCCAGCAGGTTCAACCGGCTGAGCAGCTCGGCGGCCCGGTGACCGACGTTCTCGCTGCGCTCCGGATGTCTCGCCACGAGATCCGACAGGACGCCGTACACCACGCTCAACGCCGCGGTCATCGACGGGAAGAACGACACGCCTTCCGTGGGGACCACCAACGTGTGGTCGCTGAGCTTCGCCGCCGGTGAGCTCGCGGAGTCGGTCAGCACGCAGATCGACGCACCGGCCTCGCGGGCGAGTTCGATCGCGGTCGTGGTGTCGCGGTAGTACTGCCAGAAGCTGATCGCGACCAGGCAGTCGTCCGCGGTCAGCGACGCGAGCGCGTTCGCCAGCCGCACACCTCCCTGGTCCACCATCACCATGTCGATCCCCCGGTTGGCGCCCAGGGTCGCGAGCACATGCCCGACGGCCGCATGCGTCCCGAAACCCAGGACGACGGTCCGCCGGGCGGCCGCGATCGCGTCGACGAAACCGGTGACCTGCTCCGGGTCCACCTGCTGCGCGGCCAGCTGGAGGTTGTGGATGTCGCGGTCCAGTGCCGAGTGCACCGGCGAATCCGCGACGTCGGTGCGGTCCGCGAGCCGGGAGGACAGGAACGCGTCGCGCAGCCCCGCCTGCAGGTGCGGCCACCCGGTGAAACCCAGGCTCTGCGCGCAGCGCGTCACCGTCGCGACGTTCACTCCCGCGCGCTCGGCCACCTCACCGGCACTCGCGTACGACGCGAACGCCGGCTGCATCTGCAGCACCTGGTAGACGCTCAGCAGCTTCGGGCTCAGCCGGCCGGCGGGCGACGAGGCTGCCAGCCATTCGGCGACCTGCTGCTCGGACATGCCGTTCCTCCCCGGACTCTGCGACGCCGCCGACTCTAGCGGCCGCCTCGTTGCAATGGTTACTGCATCCAGTTAATTCTGCAAGACCTATTGCAGAGTCGCCGGATTCCTGCTTCCATCGAAAACGCCACAACCCGCCGGCTCTCCGCCGGGACCCAGTGATTGGCAGGATTCCCGTGCATCCCAGTCACCAGCCTCCACACCGCACCGCGATGACGCGCCGCCGCTTCCTCGGTGCGCTCGGTGCCCTCGGCACCGTCGGCGCCGTCGGCGCGGCCGCGTCCGCCTGCGGCTCCACACCACCCGCCACCGCCTCGATCGCGCTGCCGGACGGGCTCTGGCCGTACACCGGCCCCGCGCTGACCAAACAGCGGATCACCCTGCGCGTGCTGCGCCAGCAGTTCCCGATCAAGGTCCAGGACCAGTACTTCAGCAAGCTGTTCGCCCAGTTCACCGCCGCCTACCCGAACCTGCGGATCGAGGACCAGACGGTGCCGTTCGGCGAGCTCTCGCAGAAGGCGCAGCTCGCGATCGCGGGCGGTTCGCCGCCGGACATCATCCTCACCTTCGGCGACTTCATGCCGGAGTACGTCGCCAACAACGCCGCCGTACCGCTCGACGGCCTGATCGCCGACGACTTCATCGAGGACATCGTCGCGCCGACCAGGACGCTGCACTCGCACGACGGCAGGCTCTACGCGATGCCGTGGGAGCAGCAGATCCTCGCGCACTTCTACAACGCCGACGTGTTCGCGAAGTACGGCGTCGAGGCGCCGCCGGTCTCCGACGACCCGGCCGACGCCTGGACCTGGGAACGCACCCGCGAGGCCTGGCGTGAGCTCGAGGAGGCACAGCGCGGCGACGACCGCCGGCTCTGGTCGCTGGCGCCGTCGATCATGGGCCCGGGCGGTCCCGGGTCGAGCTACTGGTTCGAGGGCATCTTCCTGCGCTCGGCGGGCGCCAGGTCCGGCACCGAGTCGGAACGCCGTACCTTCGAAGCCGTCTCCCCCGACGGCACGAGCGCCCGCGGGTACGTCGACACCCCCGAAGCGGTCGCGGGCATGCAGTACTACCAGAGCCTGTTCACCGACCGCCTCACGCCGCGCGCCGGCCTCCCGAACGCCTGGTACGACGGACGCGCGGTCTCCTTCGTCAACGCGGACACGACCGCGCTGCGCGCCCAGCAGCTGAAGGTGAAGTTCCGCTGGGCGGTCGCTCCGGTGCCGGCCGGCACGACCCAGTTCAGCCACGGCAGCGGCGCGGGCTTCTTCGTCGCGTCGGCGTCGAAGCACGTCCCGGAGGCCGCCGCCCTGCTGGCCTTCCTGCACAACGACGCGAACCGGATGACCTGGCACAGCGAGGTCCGCGGCACGCTCCCGGCCCGCACGAGCCTGTTCGAACGACTCCCCCGCTACCGGCAGCACCCGTACAAGCTGATGCTCAACACCCTGGAGAAGTGCGCCTACCCGCCACCGGCCACGCCGGGCGCGCTGAGCTACCAGTACGTCCTCAACTCCGCGATCAAGGACATCGCGCTCGGCGCCGACCCGGCCGAGCGACTGCGCCGCGCGGCGACCAAGCTCGACACCCTGCTGGCGAGGTACCGATGACGACCCAAGCACTGCGCACCGAAGCCGAACCGACCGAGGCGGTCCCCGGCCGGACGGCGGCGACCGCCGTCCGCACCCCACGCTCGCACAAGCTGACGATCGGCGTGCTGCTCGCGCCGGCCTGCGTCGGCCTGGCGATCTTCCAGCTCGGCCCGCTGGTCTACGCGTTGCTGAACAGCTTCCGCCAGGTCAGCCTGCTCGACCTGACCAACAGCAAGTACGTCGGACTGGCCAACTACGCCGAACTGCTGCAGGACACGACGTTCTGGCACTCGATGGGCAACACGCTGCTGTACGTCGTCGGCAAGCTGGTGGTCCAGGTACCGCTGGCGTTCGCGCTGGCCGTCCTGCTCGACCGCAAGCTCCGCGGTACGGCGCTCGCCCGGGCGGCCCTGTTCGCGCCGCTGGTCACGTCCGGTGCGGTGATCGCGGTGATCTGGAACCTGATGTACTTCCCGGACACCGGTCTGTTCAACGCGATCATCGACTGGTCCGGGCTGCCGACGCAGCCGTTCCTGACAAGCAGCGCGCAGGCCCTCCCGGCGATCCTGCTGGTCGGCATCTGGGAGGACATCGGCTTCTCGGTCCTGATCTTCCTCGCCGGCCTGCAGGCGGTGCCCGCGTCGGTCTACGAGGCCGCCGAGCTGGACGGGGTGCGCGGCTTCCGGCTGGCCCGGTTCGTCATGCTGCCGCTGCTGCGCCGTACGACGATGGTCGTCACGTTCATGGCCACCGTCTTCAGCTTCCGGGTCTTCACGCCGATCTTCGTCATGACACAGGGCGGCCCGGACAACGCGACGAACAACGCCGTGTACTTCATGTACCAGCAGGCGTTCCAGTTCTCGAACCTGGGCTACGCGTCCGCGGTCGGCGTCACCGTGATCGTCCTGGTCGCCGGCCTGCTCGCCCTGCAGGCCCGGCTGCTGCGCACCGACTTGGAGTACTGACCATGGCACTGTCCTCAGCCGCAACGCCCGGCGAGCGGGTCCGCCGCCGGCTCGGCTCCGTCGTCCTGCTCGCCGTCACGGTGGTGTTCTTCTTCCCCTACCTGTGGATGCTGGCCTCGTCGCTGAAGCCGACCGCGGACGTCTTCAAGTACGGCTTCCCGCTGAGCTGGAAGACGTTCCTGCCGCCGGAGCCGACGCTCGCCAACTACGCCACGATCTTCTCCGAGTTCGGTTTCGGCCGGAACCTGCTGAACAGCCTGATCGTCGTGGTCTGCCAGGTCGTGCTCACGATCGTGGTCTGCGCCGGCGCGGGCTTCGTCTTCGGCCGCTACCGGTTCCGCGGCTCGCGGGTGCTGTTCGCGCTGGTGATGGTCGCCTCGTTCATCCCGTTCGAGGTGGTGATGGTCC
Source organism: Kribbella sp. HUAS MG21 (assembly GCF_040254265.1). Taxonomy (GTDB): domain Bacteria; phylum Actinomycetota; class Actinomycetes; order Propionibacteriales; family Kribbellaceae; genus Kribbella. Next base: position 5,671,925 of record NZ_CP158165.1, on the reverse strand, counting down.
CGATGTACGTCGTCACGCGCGAACTGCGGCTCACCGACACCTACGCCGGGCTGTTCCTCCCGTGGGTGGCGAACGCGATCGGCATCTTCCTGATCCGGCAGAGCGTGCAGGAGATCCCGCGGTCGCTGGACGAGGCCGCGGCGATCGACGGCGCCTCCACCTGGCGCACGTTCGTCCAGATCATCCTGCCGAACCTCCGCCCCGCGCTGCTGACCGTCGGCCTGATCAGCGCGGTCGCCGGGTGGAACCAGTTCCTCTGGCCGCTGATCGCCGTCCAGGACCCCAACAAGCAGGTCGTCCAGGTGGCGATCGCGACCTTCACCGACCCCGGCCAGCTGCCGACCTGGGGCGAGCTGTTCGCGGCCGCGTCGGTCGCCGCCGTCCCGCTGCTGGTCGTCTTCCTCTTCCTTCAGCGCTACTACATCCGGGGCGTCGTGACGTCCGGGATGAAGGGCTGACCCGAACCCATCGACAGGAGTGTCACCGCTATGCGAGTTGGAGTAGACGGCAAGAAGTTCCCGTTCGGCCGCGAGGAGGGTGCGATCGGCATCCTCCAGGCCGCGGCGAACCGCGGGTACGACGGCGTGTTCTTCCGGTCCGTCGTCGACGTGAGCCCGACGCTGGACAGCGGCTACCTGGCCGCGGTCCGGGACACGGCCGACAGTCTCGGCCTGTACCTCGAAATGGGTGTCGGCAAGGTCAATCCGTACGCGTCGCCGGAGCAGCCGGAGATCCGCGAACTGGGCGGCGGCGACTACCTGCGCGCGATGGAGATGATGGTCGAGGCGTCGGTCGCGATCGGCTGCCGCGAGCTCTGGACGTCGGCCGGCAACTACAAGCACAACCTGCCCGGCCTGTACACGATCGACCGGTTCCGGACCGACGTCGACTGGCCCGACCAGCTGGTCGCGATCGACAAGTTCATGCACAAGCTGGCGCCGGTGCTGCGGCACCACGGCGCCCGGCTGAACATCGAGAACCACGAGGAGATCACCTCCTTCGAAGTACTGCGGCTCATCGAGTCGGCCGGCGATGACGTCCTCGGCGTCACGTTCGACACCGCGAACACTGTGTCGCGCAGCGAGAACCCGGTCGCCGCGGCGCACCGCCTGGCGCCGTACACCCATCTGTCGCACCTGCGCGACATCGTGCTGTTCTACGACGCAGGCGGTCTCACGCGGCAGGTCCGGCCGTGCGGGCAGGGCGTCATCGACTGGGAGCAGGTGATCGGCGCGCTGCACGCGGCGAACCCGGAACTCAACCTGTCGATCGAGATGACCAACGACCGGTTGCTGATGGGCGTGCAGATCTTCCACCCGATCTGGGAGCAGGCGCACCCGGACCTGACCACGACCGAGCTCGCCGCGGTGATGCGGCTGGCGGTCGAGTGCGAGGAGCGCGCGCGGTCCGGCGCGATGCCGTCGCTGGCCGACTACCACGCGCAGCCCTTCGGCCTGGTGGAGAAGGGCGCGTTCCTCGAGGAGAGCGTCGCGTACGTGCGGCAGATCCTGGCGAAGATCGATGCCTGAACCCGAGCTCGCCGATCTGGTCATCGCCAACGCGATCGTGGTCACGATGGATCCGGACTTCCGGATCCTCGCGCCGGGCGCGATCGCGGTCCGGGCCGACCGCATCGTCGCGGTCGGCCCCGACGCCGAGATCCGGTCGACGTACACGGCCCCGACCGTCATCGACGCGAGCGGCCAGCTCGCGCTGCCGGGGCTGATCGACAGCCACGGCCACGGCGGCCACACACTGATCCGCGGCTGGTACGAGGGCGTGACCGCGGACCGCTGGCTGGAGATCTTCAACGACTTCTACCGGACCCACACGACCGAGGACTTCTGGTACGCCGACGGTCTGCTCGCGGCGGCGGAACGCGCACTGGCCGGTGTGACCACCGGGCTGTCGTATCCCGGGTCCACGCCCTGCCTCGACGACCTCACCGCGGTCCGCGCCGGAGCCCGCGCGTACCGCGAGGTCGGCGTACGGCACGTCGCCGCTGTCGGACCGGGACCTGGTCCATGGCCGCATGTGTACCGCGGTACGACGAAGCTCTCGCTGGTGGACGAACTCGAACTGACCAGCGCCGCGCTGGCCGACCTGCCGACCGACGACCTGATGTGCCGGGTCCTGCCGGCGCCCTCCAACCTGACGATGGATCCGGCCGGTGCCGCGGGCGACGAGCCGCATCCGGATACGCCACTCGTCTGGGAACACGTCGCGGAGCTGGCCCGCAAGTACGACGTACCGATCCATGCCCACGCGTTCCGCGGCATGGTGACGCAGGCGGTCCGGTACGTGCCGGAGCTCGTCGGACCGCGGCTGCACCTCGCCCACTGCACCAGCCAGACCAGGACCGACCTGGACCTGATCGCCGAGCACCGCTGTTCCGTTGCGCACGGGCCCTACACGCACGCCAACGTGAAGGCGCCGTGCCACGTGCTCGAATTGCTCGAGGGCGGCGCGAACGTAGTGATCGCCACCGACGGCGCCGCACCCGACCGGTCCTTCGACCTGCTCGCCCAGGTCCACCCGGCGATGCAGTGGCAACGCATCCAGGCCAACGACGTACAGGTGCTGCCTGCCGCCAAGGCACTCGCGATGGTCACGATCGACGCGGCCCGGGCCCTGGGCCTGGCCGACGACCTGGGTTCGCTGGAACCGGGCAAGAAGGCCGACCTGATCCTGATCGACGGCCGCGCACCGCACTTCCAGCCGCTGTTGCCGGAGCTGGCGGTCCACCGGCTCGCCTACGCGGCGAACGGCAATGACGTCGCCACGGTCATCGTCGACGGGCGCGTGCTCGTCCGGGATCGGCAGCTGCAGACGACCGAGCTGACCGAGATCACCGCGCGGGCAACGGCCGAGAGCCGGGCCGCCCTCGCCAGGTCCGGGCTGACTGACGCCCTGCACACCCCAACGACGGCCTGGACGTCCACCAGATACTGACCTGCCTTGCCGCGGGCCCTTCAAATGCAGTTGGGTTGTCCGCAACCCGACGCTGAGGAGGCGCGCTGTGGCGAGTGAGGTTCTGGAAGGTCGCACGGCCGGGGGTCGCGGCGTCCGGGTCCGGTTCTCCCCCGACGGCATCGAGGAGATCGCCGACCACCCGGCGGCACCGGACCTGCTGTTGATCCCCGGCCTCGTCGACCTCCAGCTCAACGGGTTCGCCGGCCTGGACGTCAACGACCCGTCGCGCCGCGACAGCGAGCTGTCCGAGCTCGTCCGGGTACTCCGGACCCAGGGCGTGACCACGGTCTACCCGACGATCATCTCCGCGGACGACGCCACGACGACCGCACTGGTGCAGCGCGCGGCCGCCGTCCGCGCGCTCGATCCGGCCGTCGCGGACGCCGTACCCGGTCTGCATCTGGAGGGGCCGTACATCTCCTCGGCGGAAGGGGCGCGCGGTGCCCACGACCCGGCCGTCATCCGGGATCCGGACGCGGCCGAGTTCGACCGTTGGCAGGCGGCCGCCGACGGGACGATCGCGATCATGACGCTCGCTCCGGAGCGCGCCGGCGCGATCGAGTTCACCCGGCACCTCGCGCGGAACGGCGTCCTGCCGTCGATCGGGCACTCGATGGCGTCGGCCGCCGACATCCACGCGTTCGCCGCCGCGGGCGGGCGGCTGTGCACACATCTCGGCAACGGGCTGCCGGCACAGGTCGACCGGCACCACAACCCGATCTGGGCCCAACTGACCGAGGACCCGCTGACCGCCGGGCTGATTGCCGACGGCCATCATCTGCCGGTCGACACGTTCGGGGCCCTGGTGCGCGCGAAGGGTCCGGACCGCTGCGTCCTCACCAGCGACGCCGCGGCGCTGGCCGGCTGCGCGCCCGGCGACTACCGGACGGCTGTCGGCGGTGCGGTCACCGTCGGCTCCGACGGCAGCCTCCGCCTGCAAGGTACGCCGTACCTCGCGGGGAGCGGCGCCTCGCTGCTCGACTGCCTGCGCTGGGCCACCGGCCCGGGCCGGCTCCCGCTGGAGACCGCGGTCACGATGGCGACCACGACCCCCGCCGACCTCCTGGGTCTGCGCGATCGCGGCCGCCTGGAAGTCGGTGCCCGAGCCGACCTCGTGCAGCTCGAACGCACCCCGAACGGTGGCATCGGCGAACTCCGGGCCGTCGCCGTCAACGGCGTCGTTGATTGCCTGTAGCAACAGTCAAGCTCTCAGCCGTGCCGCCCGCAATCACTTTGGGTGAGGGCGAGTGCTTGCCGGTGAACCGGAAGTTCCCGTATAAGGCGTACATGACGGCGATCCGGCTCGACGCGGTGTCCAAGGTGTTCGAGGGTGAGCACCTCGCGGTGGACCGGCTGTCGCTGGAGATCGGCGACGGTGAGTTCATGGTGCTGCTCGGGCCGTCGGGCTGCGGGAAGACGACGCTGCTGCGGATGATCGCCGGCCTCGAGCGGGTCACCGAGGGCGAGGTCTGGTTCGGCCGCACCAAGGGCACCCGGCTGCCGCCGCGCGAACGCGGGGTGGCGATGGTGTTCCAGACCGGCGCGCTGTACCCGAACCGGACGGTGCAGGAGAACATCATGTTCCCGCTGCAGATCGCCGGGCAGGACGACCACGAGGCGGGCTCGACAGCGGTCGGGCTGGCGCAGATCCTCAGCATCGACACGGTGCTCGACCGGATGCCGCGGACGTTGTCGGGCGGTCAGCGGCAGCGGGTGGCGATCGGCCGGGCGCTGGTCCGGCGGCCACAGGTGTTCCTGCTGGACGAGCCGCTGTCGAACCTCGACACCACGATGCGCACCGAGCTCCGGCAGGAGATCGGCGCGATGACCCGGGACCTGAACGTCACCACGCTCTACGTGACGCACGACCAGGTCGAGGCGCTCACGCTCGCCGACCGGATCGCGGTGATGCGCGACGGCCGGATCGAGGACGTCGGGACGCCGACCCAGGTGTACAACGACCCGGCCACCGCGTTCGTCGCCGGGTTCCTCGGCACGCCGCGGATCAACCTGATGGCCGCGACCGTGCACGTCACCGCCCATCACCGGGTCTCGCTGCAGCTAGGCACGCAGTCGATCCAGCTCGACCCGACCGACCGCCGCTCACTGATCCTGCGCCACCACGACGGCGCCCGGGTGATCGTCGGCGCCCGCTCGAGCGCCTTCAGCCTGATCACCGACCAGGACGCGGCCAACCGGCTGACCGGCACGATCCGCGCCTTCGAGTTCCACGGCCAGCAGTCGATCGCGTTCGTCCAGTGCGGTATCGAGGTCGTCGACCCCGACAAGGTGGGCCGCGTCCCGGCCGCCGCGCAGTACGACGACACCGTCGACCGGCCGTCCTTCCGCAGCCGCCTCCGCAGCAGACTCACCCGCCGTCCGCCCGCCGCACCGGAACCCGTGAACTCAGCCACCCACCGCCGAGCCGACCTCGTCGTCGAACTCCCGGTCGAATCCGAACTGACCCGCGGCACCCGCATCCACCTGGCCATCGACACCGCCAAGCTCCACATCTTCGACCAAACCGGCCACCGGGTGGACCGCATCACCCGCTGACACCGTCACCAACGCTGCCGCTTAGTGGCCAGCCGGTGATGGTTTTGGGGCGGGGGCGGGCGTAGGTGCGGACCTTGCTGGTGGTGAGGCCTAGTCGTACCAGCGACTCGGCGAGGGTCACCGCCGCGGCGACGCCGTCGATCACGGGAACGCCGGTGGCCGCGGCCACCTTTCGATCCAGGCCGGCCATGCCGCCGCAGCCGAGGCAGATCGCCTCGGCGCGGTCCTCGGTCACCGCGCGGACCGACTGCTCGACGATCGCCTCGACGGCACGCTCCGGGTCCTCTTCGAGCTCCAGTACGGCGAGACCGCTGGCGCGCACCGAGGCGCAGCGGTCCGACAGACCCGCCAGCTTCAATCGGTCCTCGATCTGTGGCACGGCCCGGTCCAGCGTCGTCACGACCGAGTAGCTCCGGCCGACCAGCATCGCGAGCTGCGCGGCGGCCTCGGTGATGTCGACGACCGGGACGTCGAGCAGCTCCTGCAGACCTTCGCGCCCGTGTTCGCCGTACCCGGCCTGGATCACGGCGTCGTACGGGCCTTCGTACCGCACGACCGCGTCCATCACGGCAACGGCGGCCAGGTAGCTCTCGAAGTTGCCCTCCACAGACTCCGGCCCGATGTCCGGCGTCAGCCCGATCACCTCGGTCCCCGGGGAGGCGGACGCCGCGGCCTGGGCGCGGATCGTCTCGGTCATGGCCTGCGTGGTGTTCACGTTCGCGATCAGGATGCGCATCGGGTCTCCAGGAGAAGGTCGTGACTCAGGCGAGACGGAGCTCGACGCCGAGTCCGGTCCGGCGGGCCGCGTCGACCGCGAGCCGCGCGGCCGCCATGTCCTGCAGCCCGAGCCCGACCGAGTCGTAGAGCGTGATGTCGGCGTCGGTACGCCGTCCCGGGCGGACGCCGGTCACCACGTCGCCGAGTTCGGTCGCGAAGTGGTCCGCCGTGATCACGCCCTCGGCCAGCGGTACGAGGACGTCACCGGACTCCCGCCGTACCACGTCGTAGCTGTCCACGACGACCGTGCTCCGGGCGATGCCGACGCTGTCGATCTCCCGGTGGTCCGGCCGCGGCGGCGCGCCGACCGCGTTGACGTGCAGTCCGGGCGTGAACCACTCCCCCAGGACGATCGGCTCACGCGAAGGCGTCAACGTACACAGCACGTCCGCGCTGCGCACCACCTCTTCGGGGCCCTCGGCAACAATCACGTCGGTCACCCGGTCCCGGGCGTAGGCGGCGAAGGCCTCGACGCGTTCCTTCGTCCGGCTCCACACCACGACGCGGTCGATCGTCATCACACACGCCAGCGCGTCCAGATGCGCCCGCGCCTGCGCGCCCGCACCGACCAGCCCGAGCGTCCGTGACTGCTTGCGCGCGAGATGCCGGGTCGCCACCGCCGAGGCCGCGGCGGTCCGGAACAAAGTCAGCGCCGGACCGTCCAGGATCGCTTCACACGCCCCCGTGTCCGGATCGACGAGCAGGACCGTCGACTGCTGCACGGGTAGCGACCGGGCCGCGTTGGCGGGCGTGTCCGTCAGCAGCTTGATGCCCGCGACCGACTGCGACGCGATCGCCGCCGTCATCGGCACCAGCATCGTCGTCCGGCCGGGGACATCCATCGTGGACCGCTCGGCCTGTGCCGCACCCCCGGTGCTCAGCGCCGCGTGCGCCTGCTCGACCGCCTCGATGACGGCCGGCATCTCCAGCGTCTTGACGATCTCCGCCCGGCTCAGCGCGAGGATCGGCCGCACCACGCTCATGACACCACCGACCCCTTCAACGGACGAATTGCTTGATGATAGGGTTATCAGTCATCTGACGTTTGAGGAAGAGGTCGCGATGCGAAAGGTCGAGCGGGTCTCGCTGGTGGATTCCGTCGGGAGCCAGCTGCGCGACGAGATCACCGCGGGCCGTTGGGCGGTGGGCGAGCGCATCCCGTCGGAGACCGAACTCGTCGAACAGCTCGGCGTCAGCCGGGCGTCCGTCCGCGAGGCTGTCCGCGGTCTGGTCCACGCCGGTCTGCTCGCCACGCGGCAGGGCGACGGCACCTACGTGACGGCTCGGGATGCCACGGATGTGGCGATCCGCCGGCGCCTCGGGACCGCGGACCACGGTGACGTCCTCGAAGTGCGCCGCGGTCTCGACATCGTCGCCGCCGGGCTCGCGGCGTCACGCCGTACCAAGTCCGACATCAAGGCCTTGCACCAGGCCCTCGCCGCACGAGCCGCGGCAGGCGAGGCCGGCGACGAGGAGGCCTTCGTCGAGAACGACGTCGAGTTCCACCTGTGCGTCGCCCGCGCCTCGCACAACCCGGTCCTGATCGACCTGTACACCAGCTTCGCCCAATCCCTCGCCGAGAGCCTCCGCGACGACCAGTGCCTCCAGGTCTTCACCACCGGCCAGGACACCTGGCACGAAGCACTAGCCGCAGCCATCGAGGCCGCCGACCCCACCGCGGCGGCAGCCGCCTCCCTGTCCCTGCTCGAGAACGCGTAGGCCCCGGGCAGGCGCCGGACGCCGAGAGGAGCCGCGTCCGGCGTGCCCGTACGCCGGACCTCGCTCGCCGGCCCGTTGAGACTCACTTCACAGCTGTTCCAGGCGCTGCGTGAACCAGCTGGTGATCGTCGTTGGATGCGTGATCGCCGTCCCGACCACCACTGTCCAGGCACCGGCCGCGATCGCCGCAGCGGCCTGATCCGGCGTGTGGATCCTGCCCTCCGCGGCGACCGGCGTGTCGATCGTGTCCGCCAGCCGGGCAACCAGGTCGAGGTCGGGCCCCTCACCCTTGGTCGTGTACGGCGTATAGCCCGAGAGCGTCGTACCGATCAGATCAGCGCCGGCGGCCGCGGCCGCCACCCCTTCCTCGAACGTCGAGCAGTCGGCCATCACGAGCTTGCCGGTCCGCGCGTGTACCGCCTCGACGACCTCGGCGAGACTGCGCCCGTCCGGACGCGGCCGCTGCGTGCCGTCCACCGCGACGACGTCGGCTCCGGCCGCGGCCACCGCGAGCGCGTGGTCGAGCGTCGGCGTGATGAAGACGTCGTCCTGGCCGTCCTTCCACAGCCCGACGAGCGGCAGTTCGACCACGGCCCGCACCGCGGCGATGTCCTCGATGCCCTGCACCCGGAGCCCCGCGGCCCCACCCGCCACGGTCGCGAGGGCCACGGCCCGGATGACCTCCGGACTGTCCATCGCCTCCCCCGGATACGCCTGGCACGACACCATCAGCCGCCCCCGCACCGCCTCCAGCACGTCGTTCATCGGCCTCCTCCGAGTTCGTCTGTACTGCGCCAGCGTGCCATCCCGAGCGCTAGCGGAGCATCAGGGTCGCGGCGGTGACGCCGGAGAAGACGATCAGGACGCGGAGCAAGGTGCTGGGGAGGCGGCGGCCGATGTGTGCGCCGAGGTAGCCGCCGGCCACCGATCCGGCGGCCAGCAGGACGATGGCGGTCCGGTTCAGGTCGGCGCCGAAGACGAAGATGATGCTCGCGACGAGATTCGCGGCCAGCAGGGACAGGGTTTTCAGCGCGTTCAGGATCCGCAACTCGAGGTCGAGGCCCAGGGCCAGGACCGCCATCATCATCACCCCGGCGCCCGCGCCGAAGTACCCGCCGTACACCCCGGTCAGCGCGGCGAAGAACGTCGTCGTGGGGGTCAGCGCCGTCCGCGTCTCCCGCGGTGCCGAGTGCCGCGAACGCAGCCACTTCGAGATCCACGGCTGCACGCCCACGAGCAAACAAGTGAACAGGATCAGCCAGGGCGCCGCCGCCGCGAACACGCCCGGCGGCAGCGCCAGCAGCAAAGCGGCGCCGCCGATCGCGCCGATCGCACAGGTCAGCACGACCGCGATCGTGGTCGGCCGCGACACCTGCCGCAGCTCCCGGCGGTACCCGAAGGACCCGCTCAACGCACCGGGCAGCAGCCCGATGGTGTTCGACGCGTTCGCGACCACCGGTGGGATCCCGAGCGCGATCAGCGCCGGGAAGCTGATCAGCGACGCGACTCCGACCGTCGACGTGAGCACACCGGCGCCGAGCCCGGCCGCGACGATCGCCAGATGCTCAACGCCGGTCATGCGCACCAGCCTATTGGCCGCCGGCGAGCAGACGCGGCCCGCCCGCCATGTGGTCAGACCGCCGGATAGACCTCCAGTTCGTAGAGCGAGTAGCCGTACTGCGTGGCGCGCTGGACGCCCAGCATCCGTACGTAGCGCGCGGTTGTGTCCAGCCACAGCGTGTCGGTGCCGCCGTCACCGCTACCCACCTCGGTCGCGGTCGTCCAGGTGGTCGCGTCGTCGGAGACCTGGATCTTGTACGCCGACCCGTACGCCGTCTCCCAGCGCAGCACCAGCTTGCCGAGCCGCGTCGGCGTACCGAGGTCGACCTGGAACCAGGAGGCGTTGTCGTAGCCCGAGGCCCAGCGGGTGCCGGTGTTGCCGTCGACGGCGAGGTCCGCGGTGAACGACGTACCCGGCTCGATGCTGGAGGCAACGACCGGGCGGCGTAGCGCCACGTTGGTGTCGCCGGTGCGCGGCCGGACGGCGACGCGGAGTACCGCCTCGAAGGTTGTCGAGCCGGTGCTGAAGGTCACCGGGATGTCCACGTCGGCGAGCGCCGCGTCGGCCGGCGGCGTCAGCTTGACCGCCACCGACTGGCTGAAGCCACGCTTGACGACGATCGGCGTACTGGCCGGGTCCGCGGTCCAGCCCGCGGGCGCGGCGACGGCGAGGGTGCCGCTCACGTCCTGGCCTCGCTGCGCCGCGATGTCGATCGTGAAGCTCGTCGCCTGGCCGCGAACGGCGTCGGCACGCTCCTCCGCCACGCCCAACTCGGCGAGCGGGGTGTCCGACCACAGCGGCACGATCTCGGCGACAGCCGGTGTACCGCTTGTCCATGCGAGCCGTACCGCCTCGGCCTTCAGGTCCGCCACAGGCAGTTCGGCGTACGCCGACGACACCGAGCCGACGCGCTGCCAGACACCGCCGACCTGGACCTCGACGTTCGCCGAGCCGACGCTCGACGACTGCTGCAGGATTGTGAGACCGGCCAGTTCCCGCGGCGCCGACAGCGTGGCGGTCAGCGCGTCACCGGGCTTCGGCGCGGCGGCCGGGAGGTACGCGGTGTCCAGGTTGCCGTCGACGGCCCGCTGGTACGACGAGCCCGGAGCCGGCGCCGGCGTACCGCCCGCGGTCAGCGTCGTCTTCCGCCCGCCGATCGTCTCCACCGAGAACTCGCGGACCACCAGCCAGAAGTCGCTCGAGCTCAGCGACCGGTAGCGCACGTACCGCGCGGTCGTCCCGGCCGGAGCGGTGGCGCGCACCTCGGCGGTGGTCGCGCGCGTGAGCTCGGTCCAGCGGGTGCCGTCGACCGAGTACTCCAGCGCACCGGAGCGGATGTAGTCGTTCGGGCTGGACGCCTTGCCCATCAGCACCGCGATCGCGCCGATCGTCGCCGGTGAACCCAGGTCGACCCGGATCTCGGAGCCGGTCCGGGGCGCGCCGTTGCTCCAGTAGAACGTGTTCAGGTCGCCGTCGATCATCCGCGCGGGCACGTTGTCCTGGTACGTCCCGAGGTTCGTCGACGCGGTCCGGCCCGGCTGGACGCCGAGCCAGCGGTCGTGCACGCGCCCGGTTTCGGCGATCAGCTCGTCGACCACGCCCTCACCGATCCGCGGGTACGTGTTGCTGTGCGGGAGCCGGCTGTCCCGGATCGCCTTCGCCTGCGAGACGAGGCCGCCGAGCTGCTGCCGCGCGGTCCACGCCGCCGCACCGTCGCCCGCGTCCAGCGCGGACAGCAGGTTCAGCGCGCGCTGCATCGCCTGGCCCCAGAGCTCGGTTGCCTCGAGCCACGATTCCGCCTCGGCGGAGAACGCCGGATCGATCACGCCGGCCCGGATCGCGGCCGGCGCGGCGGCGATCGCGGTGACCTGCGGCCGCAGTACGGAGATCGCCTGCGCGCGCTGCCCAGATCGCCACAGCTCCCAGAACCGGTCGACCGCTGCACCGAAAACCGGAGCGCTGTCGGGATGCAGCGTGCCGTCGTACCAGTTGAGATCGGCGAACACGCGCAGCGCCGCGGCCGTCGCCGGGTTCCCGCCGGCGCGCTCCGCGAGGGCGCGCTGCCAGGAGGCCTGGACGTTGTACGTCGCCGGGTTCCAGCCGAGCTCCGCGAACGAGTAGAGCGCGAGCTTGCTGACCGCCGCCTGGTTCATCGGGTTGGAGATGACGCCGACCACGTTGTCCGCGATGGCGGGCTCGCGTCCGGAGTACGGCGCGAGCAGCAGCCGGCCGGCGGCGTAGTCGTTGACCGGGTAGTTGTCCCAGATCAGGATGTCGTGACCGAACACCGCCTTCGCCTGCGCGGCCTGCGCCGCGGTGATGGTCCGCGGTACGACGCCGACCCCGGTCCAGTGCACGACCACGTCGGCGTCGAGCTGCTCCCGCAGGGCCTTCTTGTACGGCGATTCGGTGACGTTGTAGTACTCCGTCGGCACCATCTGCAGCGGCGCGACGTCCGGCTTGGTCTCGACCCACTCGCGCTGCACGCGGTTCAGCAGATCGCTCTGCGCGCGCCCGGCGGCGCCGCCGCCCGTCCCGTACTTCGCCCGGTCGGCGTCGCAGTGCCAGGTGTTGTAGTCGATGTCGTCGAGCGGCACGTTGAACGCCCGGCCGCCGACGGCGTACAGCGCCTCGAACTTGGCGACCAGCGCCCGGAAGTCGGCGTCGGAGGTGTAGCAGATCGACAGTCCCGGCGACAGCGCGAACGTGAAGTCCACCTTGTTCTGCCCGGCGCGATCCACCAGCTCGGCGAGCTGGGCGAGCTTGTCGGCCGGGTACGGGTCGCGCCACTGCTCACGGTGGTACGGGTCGTCCTTCGGCGCGTACTCGTAGGTGTTCATCCGGTGCTCACCGAGGTAGCCGAGGTGATCCAGCCGATCGGCGTGCGACCAGGGCGTGCCGTAGAAGCCCTCGATCGAGCCGCGGTAGCGCATGGTCGGCCAGTCCCGGATCGCGACCCCGGGCATCCAGTCCTGGCCCGGGCGCGACTGGATCAGCTGCGCCAGCGACTGCGCGGCGTAGAACGTGCCGTCGGCGTCGACGCCGTCCAGCACCACGTGACCGCGGTCGGCCCGGTCGCGGCCGGCGGCGAGTACATACCCCTCCGCGGCCAGGCCGGTGCTGTCCGGCACCCTCAACGCGCTCAGGACCGACGCGTCGCGGCCGAGCCAGATCGTGGTCGGCGTACCGGGGTCACGGCCGTCCGAGGTCCGCACGGTCTGGACGCCGGCACGCCGCAGCGCCTGCCGGACGACGCGCTCGGCGTCGGCGTCGGTGCGCGCGGTCCGGACGAGTCCGACCACGGGAGTGATCGGGAACCCGTCGTCGCGCTGCACGAGTTGTTGAGGTTCGGGAGAGACTTTCGCCGCTGCCGGGGCCGTGGCGCCGGCCTCCAGCGGCATCAGGAGCGGAACGACCAGGGCGAGCACACTGACAGCAGACCGGAGCAGGCGCATGAGTCTCCTCGGGCAGGCGGGTGACGACAGTTAGCCACTGCGCAGAACTGCTCGTCAAGGGCTCACCGTGGCCACCTTCAGTCACGTCAATCACTGGCCACCAGGGCTGCCGACGCCCCGGAACCGGCGACCGTGGCCGGAAGCAACGATCTCGGTGTCGTCATCGAACTCGGTCGTAGGTTTACCCAACGTGTCGGCCGGTGCGCCGGAATTGCCTGTTCGCAATCGTGTGCACACGCGAGGTGATGGATCGTCTCGTACTCGGGTCAGACCGTGGGCGATCGCCGCGAACTGCGGCATTCTCACCTCGAGAGGTGGTTACCGATGACTGAGGGCGCATCCGGACCGCGGGCGAGGAGACACCGCGGTCGACCCAAACGATCCGGTGGCTGGCTGGGGCTCGTCGTGCTCGCCGTCACCGGTGCCCTGACGTTGACACTGCTCGGCGTACTCGCCTGGGCCGCGGTCTTCAACGACGGCGACGCGGTCGGCCCGCAAGCGACCGCCGACGAGAGCCCCTCTCCCCACGCGGACCACACCACGTCTCCGGCTCCGCAGCCCAGCGCCAGCCCCCTGATCGGGAAGAGCGGCACACTCGACACATGCGTCGCCGAAGTCGCCGCAGCGGACGCGGAGGTGGCCGCGGCACGGATCGGCATCGGGCACTGGGCCGAGCACATCAAGGCCCGCACCGACCTGCTGTCCGGAGCCCAGCCGAAGGAAGTCACCAAGGCGATCTGGAAGCGCACCCGTGAGGCCGGTCCTGCCGACCTCACCCGCTACCAGGCAGCAGTCGCCGAACACGCCCGGCTGGCAGGGTCTTGCGCCCGCGCCGCCAAGACGGCCGAGACGACCGCCTGCCTGCAACGCCTGCAGGCTCTGGACAAGGCCGTCGCCGCCGGCGCTGGGGGGATGGGCGAATGGAAGGCCCACCAGAACGCGATGGCCGCTCACAAGGCCGGCGAGATCGACGCCGCGCACGCCCAGACCATGTGGGTCGCCGCCTGGTCCACGGCCCCGAAGAACATCGACACCTTCCGGGCCGCCGACACCGCCCTCCGCACCGCCCCCGCCTGCCGCGCCTGATCCCCGACGCACCGGTCGGCCGTCCGGAACTCTGGACAAGCAGCGCGGTTCGCCTGTGTACTCAGCCTCGACGAGGAGGCGACATGACCGGCATCAAGCTGGACTCGGTGTCCAAGGTGTTCAGTGGCCGGTACGTTGCCGTTGACAACGTAAGCCTCGAGATCGCGGCGGGCGAGGTGATGGTCCTGCTCGGCCCTTCGGGCTGCGGGAAAACCACGCTGCTGCGGATAATCGCCGGTCTGGAGGACCTGTCGACGGGCGATGTGTGGCTCGGCCGCACGCACGCGACAGATCTTCCGCCGAAGGAGCGCGGTGTCGCACTCGTGTTCCAGAACGGCGCGCTGTACCCGAACCGGACCGGGCGCGAGAACATCATGTTCCCGCTGCGGATGGCGGGCGACGACGCGACCGAGGCCGGCGAGAAGGCCGACGGCGTGGCCAAGATCCTGCGGATCGACACCGCCGTCGACCGGCTGCCCCGGACGCTGTCCGGCGGCCAGCGGCAACGCGTCGCGATCGGCCGCGCGCTCGTCCGGCAGCCGCGGATCTTCCTGATGGACGAGCCGCTGTCGAACCTCGACGCAACCCTGCGGACCGAGCTCCGCCAGGAGATCGGGGCGATGGTCCGCGACCTGAGTGTGACGACCGTGTACGTCACCCACGACCAGATCGAGGCCCTGACACTCGCGGACCGGATCGCGATCATGCGCGACGGCCGGATCGAGGACGTCGGGACGCCTGCCCAGGTCTACAACGACCCGGCGACCGCGTTCGGCGCGGGCTTCCTGGGTACGCCGCGGATCAACCTGATGGCGGCGACCGTCCGCGTGACCGCGCACCACCGGGTCAGCCTCGACTTCGGCACCCAGAGCCTGTCGCTGCCGCCGCTCGACCGGCGGTCGCTGATCCTCAGCCAGCACGACGGCATCCGCGTGATCGTCGGCGCGCGCTCCGAAGCCTTCACGCTGACGTCCGAGCACGGCGAGAACCAGCTGACCGGCAAGCTGCGGGCGCTCGAGTTCCACGGCAACCAGTGGATGGCGTTCGTCGCGACGGGGATCGACATGGTCGACCCCGACGCGGTCGGGCAGGCACCTCCGCGGCACCGGGCGGATCGCTCGCACACCCGGCACGCCGTACAACGCGCCCCGCTCCGGACCAGGCTCGCCACCGCGGCGAAGGCCGCGCTGCACCGCTCCGAGGCACCGCGCACCGCCGACACCCAGGCCTCCGCCACCCACCGCCGTTCGGATCTGGTCATCGAGGTCGACTCCGGCAACGGCCTCAGGACCGGTGACGCCGTCCAGCTCACCGTCGACACGAGCCGCCTGCACCTGTTCGACGAGCACGGCCACCGTGTCGATCGCGTCACACGCTAATCGTTAGTGCCCTAACTGTTGCTACGCTAACTATGTGACCACCACGGAGAATCCGCTGGCCCTCGAGCGCCAGGTCTGCTTCGCGCTGGCGATCGCCTCGCGCAGCGTGATCGGCCTCTACCGGCCGCTGCTGGAGCCGATGGGGCTGACGCATCCGCAGTACCTCGTGATGCTCGCGCTCTGGGAGTTCGAGCCGGTCTCGGTCAAGGACCTGTCCGGGATGCTCCAGCTCGAGCCGGCCACGCTGTCGCCGCTGCTCAAGCGCCTCGAGAGCGCCGGGCTGCTGCGCCGCGACCGGGACACCCGGGACGAGCGCTCGCTCGCCGTGGCACTCACCGACAAGGGACGCGCGCTCCGCGAGGAGGCGCTGAACGTCCCCCCGGCCATCGTCGACCGGCTCGGCCTGGACCTCGACGAGCTGATGCAGCTGCACGAACGACTCACCCGCGTGATCGCCGCCGCCCGGACCGCGGGCCCCGCAACCCCGAACGAGGAATGATGGACGACCCGACCACCGCCGGCCAGCCAACCACGCGTCCGGTCCGCCGCCGGCGCACCCCGCGCCCGATGAACATCGAGACCGTCCAGCGCTGGGTCGTCTCCGCCGTCCTGTTCCACGTCGGCACCGTCCCGGCCGTCACGCTGGCCGTCTACAGCATCGGGGTCGCGGCGGAGGACTTCGGCCGCGGCGTCGGCCTGTGGATCATGTCCGGCGTCATCGGCCTGCTCACCGCGGCCGGCATCCTCGCAATCTTCCGCCGCAGCCTCCTCTCCCCCTGGCTACCCCTCGGCGCCGTACCAACCGCGGTCACCGGCTTCTACATCTTCTGACTCAGCCGGTTGGTCACCGGTCGCGGCCGTCGGTTTCCAGGAGGCGGAGCCAGAGTTCGCTCATCGTCGGGTAGGCGGGCACCGCGTGCCACAGCCGGTCGAGTGGTACTTCGCCCGCGACGGCGATCGTGGCGGCGTGCAGGAGTTCGCCGACGTCCGGCCCGACGGCCGTGAAGCCGACCAGGACGTTGCGGTCGTCGTCGACGATCATCCGGACTTGCCCGCGGTAGTCGTCGGCGTGCAGCTTGGCGCCGGAGACCGCACCCAGGTCGTAGTCCACGACCCGGATCTTCAGGCCCACGGCGGTCGCGGCCTCGGCGGACAGGCCGACGGCGGCGACCTCGGGATCGGTGAAGATCACCTGGGTCGTGGCGCGTTCGTCGGCGGTGGCCGCGTGCCGTCCCCACGGCGTCAGGTCCAGCTCGTCGCCGCGCGCCCGAGCGGCGAGCGCATCGCCCAGAGCGCGCGCCTGGTATTTGCCGTGATGGGTCAGCAGCGCCCGCCGGTTCACGTCACCCGCGGCGTACAGCCAATTGCCCTCAATCGGCTCGCCGGTTTCGTCCAGTACGGCGAGAGCGTCGTCGACGCGCAACCAGTCGCCGGGCGTGAGGCCGACCTGATCCAGACCGACGTCCTTGGTGTTCGGGGTGCGCCCGGTCGCGACCAGCACCTCGTCGGCTTCGACAGTCGTGCCGTCCGACAGCGCCAGCCGGACCGTCCCGGAGTCGTCGCGGCTCGCTTCAGTCGCCTCGACGTCCAGGTGCAGCGACACCCCGGCCGCGCGGAGAGCGTCGGCCACCTGTTCACCCGCGAAAGACTCCACGCCGGGCAGCAGGCGGGTCTGGGACACGAGCGTCACCTGCGCGCCGAGGGCGCTGAAGGCGGTGGCCATCTCGGAACCGACGACACCGCCACCGATGATCGCCAGCCTGTTCGGGATGGTGCGGACCGCGGCGGCCTCCCGGTTCGTCCAAGGCGTCACGTCCGCCAGTCCGCGGATGGGCGGCAGGTACGCGCTGCTACCGGTGGCGATCACGACCGCATGCTGCGCCTGCAAGGTCGTGGTCGAGCCGTCGGTGTGGGTGACCGTCACGGCTCGGGTGCCGGCGATGCGCCCGTGCCCGCGGATGAGGGTGATGCCCGCCGAATTCAGCCAGTCGACCTGGCCGGAGTCGTCCCAGCCGGAGGTGAAGCGATCGCGCCGGCCCAGCACCCTGGCCGGGTCCAGGTCGCCGCTGACGGCATGGCCGGCCGCGGGCAGCGCCCGTGCGGCACGTACGGCGGAAGCGTCGCGGAGCAGGGCCTTCGTCGGCATGCACGCCCAGTACGAGCACTCACCGCCGACGAGTTCGTGTTCCACGATCGCCGCGGTCAGGCCGCCGGCGACCGCCCGGTCGGCGACGTTCTCGCCGACGGGGCCCGCGCCGATGACCACGACGTCGTACGTGTCCTGGCTGGAGTTCGACATATCACTTCGCCTTCGATGCAAGGTGGTGCAGACGGATCGCGGAGATCAGGAAGAAGACACCGCCCAGGATCGCGTACCCGGCGACCGAGGTCAGGGAGGCTCTCTGACCGCCGGCCATCACGATGAAGCTGCCACCCGCGAGGACGGAGATGCCGCCGCTGAGGATCATCGCCCACTGGCCGCCGAGCCGGTAACGCAGAACCGCGACGACCAACTGGACGACGCCCGCCGTGATCGCCCAGGCGCCCCACACCCGCAGCACACCTGGGATGCCGGACGCGGACGCGACGGCCAGCCCGACGGCGGTGAGCAGACTGAGCGCCATGTTGACGTAGAGCGGCGCCTTCGGTCGCGACGTACCCGAGGACCGGAAGTCGACCACGGCCGCGGCGACGTCGAACAGCGGGTAGATCACCAGCAGGACGACCGTCGCCGGGTTGATCGACTTGGCGATCGCCATCGTCAGCAGCGCCCAGACGATCGCGAAGCCGAAGCGGACGAAGTACAGGGTGCGCAGCGTCTTGGTGCCGCCGGTATCGGCGGCCGAGTCGGCGGCGACGGCCTGGGACGTACTGGACATCAGGGTCCTTCTCTCGATGTAGATAGAACGATCGGTACACCTGAGAGTGTCAGCACGCCGCCGAACCTGTCAAGACCGATCGTTCTATCTGCTACGCTGAACCACATGTCGGAAGCACGCGCGCGACTGCTCGGCACTGCCACCGGGCTCTTCTACGCCGAAGGGCTGCACGCCGTCGGCATCGACCGTGTCATCGCCGAGGCGAAGGTCACCCGGGCGACGCTCTACCGGCACTTCCCCAGCAAGGACGACCTGATCGTCGCGTACCTGACCCAGGCCGACCAGGCGATCCGCGCCCGGCTGGAGGCCATGCGGGCCGAGGATCTCGGCCCGGACGACGTCATCCGGGCCGTCGCCCGGTCGATCACGGACGACATCCAGCGGCCCGGCTTCCGCGGGTGCGCGTTCCTGAACGCCGCCGCGGAGTACCCCGACCCGGCGCATCCGGTGCACCGGGCGGTCCTCGAGCACCGCGAGTGGTTCCTCGGCACGCTCGTCGAGCTCTTCACCGACCTCGGCAAGATCGACGCCGAGCCCGCGGCCCGGCACTTCGTGATGCTCCGCGACGGCGCCATGGCCGCCGGCTGCCTGACCGACCCGGAACCGATCTGCGCCACGTTCCTGCGCGGCGTCGAGGGACTCCTCAAGTACCGCAGCGGCCTCACCGCGGCGGCTACCGACTGACGTGGTACGGCGAGAGTTGGTAACGACCCGCCGATAGCGGCGGAGGGACCGAGCCGGGCGGCTTACAGTCGGGATACCCGAAACGCCCGGAGACTCGCCTGCCACAGTGAGGAGCCGCACGTGGACAACAGGATGCCCCGCCCAGCCGCTACCCAGGAGTTGGCTCTGTGGATCGCAGGTGCGTTGTTCACGCTGTCCTGCTTCGGATTCCTGTTACTGCTCCGGGACGAACTGCGGGCGTCCGGCAGACTGCTGTTCGGCCTGTTCCAGGTGTCGTTCGTGGACAGCGTCGTCTATCTGCTGCTCGCTGTCGGGGTCCTGCTGAGCGCCGGCTCCCTGCGTGACTGCCGGAGGCTGCTCGCGATCAGCGGCGTGGCGATGATCGCCCTTGCCCTCTACGGCTGGCTCGACGGTACTCCGGTGCTGCCGGCGCTGGTCCCGACGACCGCGCCCGACACCTGGCTGCACCTCGTCCTCGGCGGCGCCATGCTCGCCGCCATCGCGGTACGCCGTACCGCGATCCCGCTCACCGCCTTCGCATGGCAGCGGTCCCGGCGCCGGAGTGCGGTGGCCGGCGCCGGGACATGGGACAGCTCATCGGACAGTTGACGGCTCGCGGTCTGCCGGCTGCGCTGCCTGCCGCGGCATGCGGAGGGTGATCGCCGCCAGGACGGCACCGACCGCCGCGATGACGGCCGCTCCGACGAGCGCTGCCGAGTAGCCGTTCGTCAGGGCCGACGGGTCGCCCACCTCGTCCGCGCCGTTGGCCGCGGCGACGGCGGTCATCGCGGCCAGCCCGAGCGCGGACCCGATCTGGTAGCTGGTGTTGACGATGCCGGACGCCAGGCCGCCTTCCTCCGGACGGGCCGAGGACAGCGCGATGCCGAGGCTCGGGATGAACGCCAGCGACATGCCCGCCGCCGCGATCAGCGAGGCCGGCAGTACGTCGGTCCAGAACGAGCCGGTCGACCGGATCAGGGACAGTGCCGCCAGCCCGACGGTCAGGATCGACATCCCCGTCACCAGGGCCTTCTTCGGGCCGACGGACGCGATCAGCCGCGGCGCCGCGACGATCATGCCGAGCATGATGAAGCTTGTCATCGGCAACAACGCCGCCCCGCTCGGGAACGCGCTCAGGCCGAGCACCTGCTGCAGGTACAGGTTCAGGAAGAACCACATCGGCACCCAGGCCGCGCCGAGCAGCAGTTGCGCGACGTTCGCGGCCGCGAGGTTCGGCGTACGGAAGATCGCCAGCCGCATCAGCGGCTCCCGGCGCCCTGCCTGGATCGCCACGAACACACCGAGCAGCAGCACCGCCGCGAGACCCACCAGCAGCGTCTGGGCGGATGCCCAGCCGACCTCCGGTGCCCGCACGATCGCGTACACACCCGCGGCCAGTCCGCCGGTGACGGTCAGCGCACCGAGCAGGTCAACGCTCCCGCGGCGCGGCGCCGCGGCCGGCATCAAGGCCGGGGTCGCGATCAGCGCTGCCAGCGCGATCGGCACGTTGAGGTAGAACACCCACGGCCACGACAGGTACTGCGTGATCACGCCGCCGAGGAACACGCCCGCGGTACCACCGGCGGGTGCGGCCGCGCCGTACAACGCGATCGCCTTCGTCAGCTCCTTGGGGTTGCCGCCGAACAGCATCATCAGCAAGGTCAGCGCGGCCGGTGCGATCAGTGCGGCACCGACGCCCTGAACGGCCCGGCCGGCCAGCTCGAGCCCTACTCCCCCGGCGACGCCTGCCAGCACCGAGCCGATCAGCAGCACCGCCCAACCGGTCGCGAAGACCCGCCGCGCGCCGAGAAGGTCCGACAGCCGGCCGCCGAGGAGCAGCAGCCCGCCGAAGGCGACCACGTACGCGTTGAAGACCCAGGACAGGCTCCCGGGCGTGAACCCGAGGTCGACCCGCATCTCCGGAAGCGCCACGCCGATGATCGACGTGTCCATGATCACCATGAACTGAGCGCCGGCGATCAGGCCGAGCGCCCACCAGCGCCGGGACGACCCCGACGCGGTCACGTTACTCATCATATACCCCTTACCCCTAGTGGGTATCTGCCGAGACCGGCCGATCCCCAGGTCCTGTTGTCTGATGGATCGATACCATAGGGGGGTATTGTATTTTTTGACAAGTGGTTGCGCCCGGGAAAACCGAAACGGCCAGGATCGCACGGGTGCGATCCTGGCCGTTGGGCCGGCTTTACGGCAGCTGGGTGAGCAGCTTCTGCATCGTGGCGATCTCGGCGGTCTGGGCCGTCTCGATCGTCTTCGCCAGCGCGACCGCCGTGCTGCTCTTCCCCGCGGTCTGCTCGGTCTTGGCCATCGCGACGGCGCCCTGATGGTGCTTGATCATCAGCTGCACCCACATCCGGTCGAAGGCGGCACCGCCGGCCTTGCCCAGCGCGGCCATCTCCTCCTCGGTCATCATGCCTTCGCCGTGCGCCATCTCGTGGCCCATGCCGGGCGTGGGGACCATCTCGCCCCACCCCGTGAGCCAGCCTGACATCTGCTTGATCTCGGGGTCCTGGGCCGCCTTGATCGCGGTCGCCAACTGCTTGACCGTCGCGTTGCTCGCCTTCCGCAGCGCCAGATCGGCCATCGTGACGGCCTGCTGATGGTGCGGAATCATCTCGGTCGCGAACTTCACGTCGGCGTCGTTGTGGTCCGCCGCCGCGCTCGTGGTGCCCGTCGTGGCCGACGGCGTACTCTTCGTGCCGTGTTGCATGCCCGGCATGCCGCCTGCATCGCCGTCGTTGCCACAGGCCACCAGGCCCAGGACGACTGCGAGTGTGAGAGCCGCCGCAGCGGTAGTGCGCGTGGTGCGCATCGTCAGTGTTTCCTTTCGTCGAATGTCTGAAGGTCGGTCGCGTGCGGGCGGCGGCTCAGGTCCGCAGCACGCAGAGCTTCGACAACGACGGGGTGAGCCAGGGCGGTGAGCGCCCGAGGACGGCGGCCGGGACGACGCGGACCCGTGTTGCCCACGGCATCGGTCTGGCCGATCGCCGCCAGCTCAGGTACAGCGCCAGCCCGATCAGGAGCAGGCCGCCGAGGATCGCCAGGCACATCGAGTTCATCGGCTCGGCGGCACGGGTCAGGGACACCGGGGACGGGCTGGGTTCGGCGCTGTCCCCATGAACGGCATGCGCCGCGGACGGCTCTCCGGCCGACATCATCGCGGGGTCGTGGTTCATCGTCAGCGCGTGCATGCCGAGCACGCCGGCCAGGACGCAGACGTGCAGCAGCAGCCGGATCACCCTCGATCCGGGCACAGCACCCCGGCGTTCCATCCACGGATCCTTCGCGACGACGTACGAAGTACGATAGTAGATGCCCATCGAGACGGAGGGGACCTGGTGCGAGGGTTCGGCGAACTGGAAGCGGCGGTCATGGAGCGGTTGTGGTCCTGGGGCCGGCCCGCGATCGTGCGCGAGGTGCTCGACGACCTGAACAAGGACCGCGAGCTGGCGTACACCACGGTGATGACCGTGATGGACAACCTGCACCGCAAGGGCTGGCTGGCCAGGGAGCGGGACGGCCGCGCCTACCGCTACCGGCCGGTCGCGTCCCGGCAGGAGTACAACGCCGAGCTGATGCGCGAGATCCTCGACCGCAGCGGCGACCAGGCCGGCACCTTGTTGCGGTTCGTCGAGAACGTGACGCCGGAGGAGGCCCAGGCGATCCGCCGGGCGCTGCGGTCCCGCGGAGTTCGGCAGGCATGACGATCATCGTCGCGCTGCTCGCGTACGCCGGGACGCTGGCCGTGCTCGCGCCGCGCCTGCTCGCCGGCCCCTGGCTTCGCCGGTCGCCCCGGCTCGCGCTGGCGTTGTGGCACTCCAGCGCGATATCGGTGCTGCTGGCCACGATCCTGTCGACGGTCGCCTGCTTCGCGGACGAGGGCGGCGTCGCCCACTGGATTCCCGGACTGACCGGGCATCACGGGCTGTCCGGCCTGCTCCTGGCCGCCGCTCCGATCGTCGTGCCCGCGGTGCTCGCGCTCCGCCTCGGCGTGGTCGGCCGACGGCTGTCGCACAACCACCGCGACGGCCGGCGGCGGCATCTGGAGCTGGTGCGGTTGCTCGGCCGGTACGACGACGAGCTCGGCGCGACCGTCATCCCGGTCGATGTCCCGGCCGCGTACTGCGTGCCCGGTACCGATCAGATCGTGATCACCGCCGGGGCCCTTGCCGTCCTCGACGACCACGAACTGCGCGCTGTCGTGGCGCACGAGCAGGCACACCTCACCGGACGCCACCACCTGCTCGTCGGTTGGGCCGAGATCCTGCGCGGCGCCTTCGGAGCACTCCCCTTGTTCGCGCACCTCGGCAGGGCGACGGCCGACCTCGTCGAGCTCGTCGCCGACGACCGGACGGTACGTCGTACCTCCGCGGCGGGTCTGGCGAGCGCGATCGCCGCGCTGAGCTGTGGCCCCGCCCCGGCACACGGTCTCGCGGCCTCCGGCGGATCCGTGCTCGCGCGCGTCGAGCGCCTGCTCGCGCCACCCGCGCCGCTGCCGATCGTGCCCCGGATCGGCGGCATCGGTACGGCGGTCACGCTGCTCGCCGTCCCCGTCCTGCTCGTCCTGGCTCCGGCGACGGTGGCGGCCGGGCTGGTCGAGTGCCCGCATCCCTTCAGCTGACTTCGGGGTGCCGGATCCCGGCACCCCGAAGCGCTCGATCAGGCGCCGACCAGCTGATAACCCGCCTCGTCCACGGCGCCGCGGACCGTTTCCCGGTCGAGCGGCGACGTACTGCGGACCGTCACGGAGCCCGAGGACACCTCGACGTCGACGGACACGACGCCGTCCAGCTTGGAGAGCTCACCGGTCACCGAGCTCGCGCAGTGTCCGCAGGTCATGCCCTCGACGCTGTAGACGGTTTCGATCGGGGTGGTCTGCAGGTCGATCGTCCCGGCGTCCTGGCCGGTGTTGGTACCGCAGCTGCAGCTGTCACACATATCCGGTCTTCCTTTCGTTGGTTGATTCGGCTCAGTCGGCCGAGGTGAGGCGCACCCGGCGCAGGAGCTGCGCGTTGAGGGCGACCACGATGGTGGAGATCGACATCAGCACCGCGCCGACCGCTGGGCTGAGGGTCAGGCCGGCCCAGGCCAGCACACCCGCGGCCAAGGGGATCGCGATCACGTTGTAGCCGGCCGCCCAGGCGAGGTTCTGGATCATCTTGCGGTACGACGACTTGGACAGCCGGATCACGCCCGTGACGCCGCGCGGGTCCGAGGAGGCCAGCACGACACCGGCCGACTCGATCGCCACGTCGGTCCCGGCGCCGATCGCGATGCCGACGTCGGCGCGAGCCAGCGCGGGGGCGTCGTTCACGCCGTCGCCGACCATGGCGACCTGGAGGCCGCGGGCCTGCAGTTCGCTGACCGCCTTGTCCTTGTCGGCCGGCAGCACCTCGGCGAACACCTCGTCGACGCCTTCACGGAACCCGAGGTCCGCGGCGACCGCCTCGGCCACCGGCTTCGCGTCGCCGGTGATCATCACGATCTTCTCGACCCCGGCGGCACGCAACTGCTCGACAGCCTGGCGCGCCTCGGGACGGACCTCGTCCTCGAGCGCGATCGCGCCACGCACCGTCGCGCGGTCGCCGTCCAGCTCCAGCAGGTACAGCACCGCGGCGCCCCGGGCGGACCATTCGCCGGCGTGTTCGGCGTACTCGCCGGTGACGTCGACGTTCAGCTCGCGCAGCAACGCCGGGCCGCCGACCGCATAGTTGTTGCCGTCGACAACGGCCTGGACACCGCGTCCGGTGAGCGACTTGAAGTCGGTCGCCCGGCCCCGGACGCCACGCTCGTCGGCCGCCCGGACGATCGCCCGGGCCAGCGGGTGTTCGCTGTCGGACTCGACCGCGCCCGCGATCCGCAGTACCTCCTGCTCGTCACCGGCGACGCCGCTCACGACGTGCTCGCCCTTGGTCAGCGTGCCGGTCTTGTCGAACAGCACCGCCTGCACGGTCCGCATCCGCTCCAGCGCCAGCCGGTCCTTCACCAGGATGCCCGCCTTGGCCGCGACCGCGGTCGACAGCGAGATCACCAGCGGGATCGCCAGGCCGAGGGCGTGCGGGCAGGCGATCACCAGGACGGTCACCGTTCGTACGACGGACTCGTCCAGGTTGCCCAGCAGCCACCACGCGACGAACGTGACCAGCGCCGCGGCGGTCGCGATGTAGAACAGCATGGCCGCGAACCGGTCGGCGAGTACCTGGGCGCGGCCGCTCGACTGCTGTGCCTCGGCCACCAGTCGCTGGATGCCCGCGAGCGCGGTGTCCTCGCCGACGGCGTCGACGCGCACCCGGATCGCGGAGTCGGTGGCCACGGTGCCGGCGACGACCCGGTCCCCCGTCGTACGGGACACCGGCCGGGACTCGCCGGTGATCATCGACTCGTCCAGTTCGGCCGCGCCGTCGACGATCTCGCCGTCGGCCGGCACCCGGCCGCCGGAGCGGACCAGGACGACGTCGCCGATCTGCAGGTCGCTGACCTTGACGGTCTCGACGTCGTCACCCACCACGCGGTCGGCCTCGTCGGGCAGCAACGCGGCCAATGCCGCCAGTGCGCCCTGCGCCTGGCCGATCGCCTTCATCTCCTGCCAGTGGCCGAGCAGCATGATCGTGACCAGCGCGGCGAGCTCCCACCAGAAGTCGAGGTCGAACCAGCCGGCGCTGGTGGCGAGCGAGGCGACGTACGCCACTGTGATCGCCATCGAGATCAGCAGCATCATGCCGGGCGCCTTGTCGCGCGCCTCGCGGACGCCGCCCTGCAGGAACGGCCAGCCGCCGTAGAAGAACACGAACGTACCGAGCACCGGGCCGACCCAGTCGATCCCCGGGAAGTCGAGGCTGTAGCCGAACCAGTCCATCACCATGTGACTGGTCGCCACGATCGGCAGCGTCAGGACCAGGCTCAGCCAGAACTTCCGCCGGAACATCTCCGGATCGTGCCCGGCGTGCTTGTCGTGCCCACCGTGCCCAGAGTGTGCCCCGTGCGCACCGTGACCGCTGGGTCCGGCGTGGTCCGCGTGACCGGTGTGATCGTCGTGTGCCGCGGGCATCTCGTGACCGCCGTGCGCCGCGTCGGCGCCGTGCTGGTGCTGCTCCGGGTGGGGTGCGGGCGGGTGCTGGTCGTGCCCCGTGTGCGCCCCGGTCGCCTTCTCCATGGCGTGATCCCTCCGATCCAACTGTGCCGCGAAGACTTCGCGATCACACCCGAACACAATACCCCCGTAGGGTATTCCGTCAAGCCGCGGCACCCGCTTCGTCGGGTGACCGATACCACAGAGGGGTATCCTGGCGGCAGATTCGCCCAGCGACAGGAGCACCAGCGTGCAGCACCACGGCTACATCGAGGACAAGGACGCGTACCTCCGGCGCCTCCGCCGGATCGAGGGCCAGGCCCGCGGTCTGCAGCGGATGGTGGACGACGAGGAGTACTGCATCGACATCCTCACCCAGATCTCGGCGATGACGAAGGCGCTCGAGTCGGTCGCCCTCGGCCTGCTCGACGACCACCTGTCGCACTGCGTCGTCGACGCGGCGGCAGCCGGCGGCCCCGAGGCCGACCGCAAGATCAAGGAGGCCTCCGCCGCCATCGCCCGCCTGGTCCGCTCCTGATCACCTCCGGTCGTCGTCGCGGCGGCTAGCCGGCTCGCTGGAGCTGCCGCTGCAGGACGGGGATCTCCTGGGTGCGCGCGAGCTCGATCTTCTGCGCCAGTGCCACGGCCGCGGGACTCTTGCCCGCGGTCCGGTGTGCCTTGGCCATCGTCACCGCGCCCTGGTGATGCTTGATCATCCGCTGCAACCACGCACGGTCGAACGCGGACCGCGACAGGTTGCCCAGTTCATGCAGCTCGTCCTCGGTCATCATCCCGGGCAGCTCCTCGACGTGCCCGTGCTCCTGCTGCGGCGTCGG
Source organism: Kribbella sp. HUAS MG21 (assembly GCF_040254265.1). Classification (GTDB taxonomy): domain Bacteria; phylum Actinomycetota; class Actinomycetes; order Propionibacteriales; family Kribbellaceae; genus Kribbella. The sequence goes on along the minus strand of NZ_CP158165.1, from coordinate 5,644,930 downwards.
CTTGCCCCAACCGACGAGCCAGGTCGACAGCAGCTTGATCTCGGGCTCCTGCGCGGCGCCGATCTTCGCGGCCAACTGCTTCACCTGCGCCGACCCCGCCCGGTACCCCGCCATACTCGCCAGCTGCGTCGCCTGCTGGTGGTGCAGGATCATCTCGGACGCGAACCGGGCGTCCGCCTCGTTGAACTCCGCGACCGGAGTACTGCGGGCCGCCGTCGCCTCCCCGGCCCCGCTGTCCCCGCCGCCGCATGCGACGACCGACACCATGAGCAGGACAGCACCCGCCGCTGCCCCCAGCGCTCCGCGCCCACGCATGCCAGCTCGTCTCCTCGCCGATCGACGCTACGTCCGACGACTACTATGCCATCTAGTAGATGCGGGTCGGGCGGAAGGTCTTGCGATAGGTGCCGGGCGTGACGCCGACGGACTGGGCGAACAGGGTGCGGAAGTTGCTGGTGGTCGGGAACCCGACCTGGAGGGCGATCCGCTCCACGGTGTGGTCGGTGGTTTCGAGGAGTTCCTGGGCGTGCCGGACCCGGACGCCGGTCAGCCACTGGATCGGGCTCTGGCCGAGCTCGTCGGTGAAGCGGCGGGTCAGTGTGCGAACGCTGAGCCCGGCGGCCGCGGCGATCTCGGTCAGCGTGAGGCGACGGTGGGCGTTGACCTCGATCCAGGCGAGCACCTTCTCCAGCGTCGCGGTCCGGTACGTCGGGCGGTTGCGCAGGATGTACTGCGCCTGTCCGCCGGTGCGATGCAGCGGCGCCACCGCGAGCCGGGCCGCGTCGGCCGCGACCGCGACGCCGTAGTCCTGCTCGACGATGTGCAGACACAGGTCGAGCCCGGTGGAGGCACCGGCCGAGGTCAGGACGGTGCCGTCGTCGACGTACAGGACGTCTGGATCCACCTTCACCGCCGGGTACTCGCGGGCCAGGCGATCGCAAGCCAGCCAGTGCGTGGTCGCGGTGCGGCCGTCGAGCAGGCCGGCTTCGGCGAGGGTGAACGCCCCGACGCAGATCGACGCCACCCGCGTCCCGCGCGCGACCGCCGTACGCAGCAGGTCGAGGATCGCGTCCGGCGTGGGCCGGGTGGGGTCGTTGCGGCCCGGTACGACGATCAGGTCGGCGCGCGCCGCCTCGTCGAGGGGCACGCCGGGTGCGATCCGCAGCGGACCCGCGGACACCTCCGCGCCGGCGACCACCACTTGGTAGCCGCTGCGGCCGTCGGGCAGCCGGACGCTCCCGAAGACCGAGACCGGCGTGGCCAGATCGAACGCGATCACATCCTCGATCGTGAGCACGGCGACGGTGTACATGCGGCCCAGATTAGCCGAGCTCGGCCTGTGGCCAGATTCAGCTGTTATCTGACCATCCAGCCAGTGGCGGTACGGCGGTCCGGTCTTCAGGATGGCCGGGTGCCCGAAACCCGGAGAGAGGATCTCGTATGACGGCGTTCCTGCTGTCGGTCCATGTGCTGGCGGCGATCCTGGCCGTCGGACCGGTCGCGATCGCGGCCAGCATGTTCCCGCCGGCCGCCGGTGCGGCCCACCGCGACCACGAGGACGCCCGCAAGGCCGCGACTGTCCAGGTGCTGCACCGCATCACCCGGGTCTACGCGACGATCGCGATCTTCGTGCCGGTCTTCGGCCTCGCCACCGGCGCCAGGCTCGGCGTCCTCGGTGACGCCTGGCTGATCGCGTCGATGATCCTCACGGCGGCCGCGGCCGTCGTACTGATCGCGTTGATCCTGCCCGGACAGAGCCGGTTCATCGCGGTCATCGGCGTACCGGGCAACGACGCGGACGCACTGCGGAAGCGGCTGGCGATGCAGACCGGGATCTTCAATCTGCTCTGGGCGGTGGTCGTCGTGCTGATGATCTATCGGCCCGGCTCGACGACCGGAGTCGGCCTGTGACGCCGCGCCGGATCCTGCACGTCATCGGCACCGTCGAGCTCGCCACGCTGGCGTTGATGCTGTTGAACCTCGTCACGGTCCACGCGCCGGCGGTGTCCAGTACGCTCGGTCCGCTGCACGGCCTGGCGTACACCACCACCGTCATCAGCGCCGTACTGCTCATGAAGGGGCGGCACCGCGTTTGGCTGCTCGCGCTCGTCCCGGGCTGCGGCGGCCTACTCGCCGCCCGGGCCGCCGACCCCAGGTGAGGGTAGAGCCTGCTGTAGTTCGATTCGGGCCTCCGCTGTAGCGATTGCCGGCGGCATCGTTCGTAGGTTGGTCGCATTCCGACCAACGCACAGGAGATCCCCATGTTCCAGCGAGTCATCCTCGGCGTCGTGACCGCCGCCGCTCTTGCCGGTACGGCGGTTGTCACGCAGCCATCGTCAGCGGCTGAAGCTGCCGACGCCAGCCGTCACGACGTCGTACAGCAGAGTCTCGACAAGCTTGCTACCGGCAACAGTTTCCCCGGCGTGCTCGCCACCGTCAGGGAGCGGGGTGGGCGTGCCCGGACCTACACCGCGGGCGTGGCCGACCTGACGACGCGCGAGCCGGTACGGCGGGACAGCCGGGTGCGGGTCGGCAGTAACACCAAGCCGTTCACCGCGACCGTCGTACTGCAGCTCGTCGGCGAGGGGAAGGTCGGTCTGGACAGCCCGGTCGAGAAGTACCTGCCGGGTCTGGTGCGCGGCGCCGGCATCGACGGGCGGAAGATCACCGTCCGGCAGCTCCTGCAGCACACGAGCGGCATCCCGGACTACGACGAAGCGCTCGCCGACGGGTACCTGAAGATGCAGCACACCTACTGGGAGCCGCGCGAGATGGTCGACGTGGCGTTGCGGAAGAAGGCGTTGTTCGCGCCGGGCGCCGGCTGGGAGTACAGCAACACCAATTACATCCTCGCTGGGCTGCTCGTGCAGAAGATCACCGGGCGGCCGGTCGCCGAGGAGATCACGCGGCGGGTCATCGACCGGATCGGGCTGCGCGACACCTACTGGCCGGGCGTCGGGGACCAGACGATCGCCGGTCCACATCCGCGCGGCTACTACAAGACCACCCCGAACGGCCAGAACGTCGACGTCACGGTGGTGGGGCCGTCGCTCGGGTGGGCCGCCGGCCAGCTGATCTCCACGCCCGCCGACCTGAACCGCTTCTTCACCGCGCTGCTCGACGGCAAGCTGCTGGAGCCGGCGCAGCTGAAGGCGATGCTCACGACCGTCGCCGCGCCGGGTCTCGATGTCACCGAGGGCGGGCGGTACGGGCTGGGGATCGCGACCGTTCCGCTGTCCTGCGGCGGTTTCGCGTGGGGTCACGGCGGCGACATCTTCGGCTTCGAGACCCGCAACGGCGTCACCACCGACGGCCGCGAGGCCGCGCTCGCGGTCACCTCGATGCCGACCACCCTCGAGGACGCAAAACGCGTCGCCGCCACCTTGGACACCGCCCTCTGCCACTGAGCCGCATCAGCCGCCGAGAGGGTCGCGGGGATCGATCAGGAATCGAGAAGCACCGGCCGTCGGCCGCGCCTAGCGTGATGGTCATGACGACAATCGACACTCTCACCCTCGAGGTCACCGACCTCGCCACCGCCGAGAAGTTCTACGCCGCCGCCTTCGGGCTCGGCTCCCGGCTGGCGCTGCGCCAGTCCGACTCCCCCACCACCGGCTTCCGGGCCTTCCACATCTCCCTGGTCGTCTCGCAGCCGGCCACCGTGGACAGCCTGATCGGCTCCGCGCTCGCCGCCGGCGCCACCGTCCTCAAGCCCGCCGCCAAGTCGCTCTGGGGGTACGGCGGCGTCGTCGAAGCCCCCGACGGCACGATCTGGAAGGTCGCGACCTCCGCGAAGCGCAACACCGGCCCCGACACCGGGCAGATCGACGACCTCATCCTCCTGATCGGCGCCGACGACGTTGCCGCCAGCAAGCAGTTCTACGTGGACCACGGTCTGAAGGTCTCCCGCAGCTTCGGCCGCAAGTACGTCGAGTTCGAGGCGGCCCCCGGATCCGTCAAGTTCGCCCTCTACAGCCGCAAGGCCCTCGCCAAGGACGCCGGCGTCAGCCCGGACGGCACCGGCTCCCACCGCCTCGCCGTCACCAGCAACCACGGCGCCTTCACCGACCCGGACGGCTTCCCCTGGACCGCACCCGTCCTCTCCTCGTCCGCCGGCTAAGCGGTCCAGGCCAATTGGCCCGGCGGAAAGCATAAGCTTGGCCGGGTGACTGGACATGCGGTCTGACGGGGAACGGCACGACGGCGAGCTGACCTGGCGTGTCCTCGGGCCGTGGTACGTGCGCGCCGGCACGGACGACGTACCGCTGCCGCCCGGTCAGGCCCGGATCGTGCTCGCGTCGCTGCTGCTCACCCCCAATCAACCAGTTGGGATCGACACGCTCGTCGACCAACTCTGGACCGAACGCAGGCCGGCGCGGCCGCACGGCACACTGCACACGTACGTGTCGCGGCTGCGCCGGGCGCTGGGCCCCAACAGGATCGAAACCAGCCCGGCCGGCTACCTGCTGCGGGCAGACGAGCAGTACGTCGACCTGCACCAGTTCCGCGCGCTACAGACCAAGGCCGCCGACGCCGCATCGCCGTCCGAGGAGCTGAGCCTGCTCCGGGAGGCGCTCGCACTATGGCGTGGCCGGCCGTTCGGCGACCTGCCGTCGACCTGGCTCGACCGCGACGTCGTACCGCAGCTCACCGAGGAGTGGTTCGCGGCGACCGAGCGCCGGATCGATCTCGAACTCGCGGCCGGCCCGCCCGGGACCTTGATCCCCGAACTGTCCGAGCTGACCCAGCGGTACCCGACGCGGGAAGCGCTGTGGTTCCGGCTGATCGACGCGCTGCACCGCGCCGGCCGCCGCGCCGAGGCGCTCGACCGGTTCCACCAAGTCCGGGCGGTACTGCGCGACGAGCTCGGCATCGACCCGGGCGAACAGCTCAGTCAGCTGCATCGCGCGGTGCTCCGCGGCGACGTCTCGCGCCGCCGCGAACCGATCCGGCAGCTACCGCACGACATCCGGAACTTCGTCGGCCGCAGTACCGAACTGGACGCCCTCAACGCGATGGACCGCGACCTCGCCTCCGACCAGGCGACCCGGATCGTCACGATCGACGGCGCGCCCGGCACCGGGAAGACCACACTCGCCGTCCACTGGGCCCACCGGAAGGCGGCGAGCTTCGGCGATGCCCAGCTCTACCTGAACCTCCGCGGCTACGGTCCCGGCGACCCGGTCGGTCCCGCCGACGCGGCGGCCATGCTGCTGCGGGCCCTCGGCGTCGCCAGCGAACGGATCCCCGCCGGGACCGAGGAGCGGTCCGCGTTGTTGCGCAGTTCGCTGGCCGGCCGGCAGGTGCTGCTTCTGCTGGACAACGCCCGCGACGCTGACCAGGTCCGGCCGCTGCTCCCCGGATCCGGCAGCCTGGTGATTGTCACCAGCCGCAACCAGCTCCGCAGCCTGGCGATCCGCGACGGCGCGCGCCGGCTGACCCTGCGCCCGATGACGCCGGACCAGGCCGTCGAGTTGCTCGCGGCCACCATCGGCCGGGACCGGATCGCCGCCGAACCGGACGCCAGCCGGGACCTGGTCCTGATCTGCGACCGGCTGCCGCTGGCACTGGCGATCGTCGCCGAGCGGGCCCAGCGGGCCGGCACGCTGGCCGAGGTGGTCAGCGCGCTCGGGGACGCCCAGGCCAGGCTCGACCACTTCGACGCCGGGGATCCGCAGTCCGACCTGTCGGCAGCACTCTCGTGGTCCTACCGCGCGCTGGCCCCACAGGCCGCCGCCATGTTCCGGCTGCTCGGTCTGCACCCTGGCGACGACATCGGTCTGCACGCGGCAGCAGCTCTCGCCGGTCAGCCGCCCGCGCAGGCCAGGACAGCGCTCGACCATCTCGTCAGTGTCCATCTCGTCGACCAGCGACAACCTGATCGGTACGAGATGCACGACCTGATCCGGCTCTACGCGACGCGGCTGGCAGCCGACGAGCCTGCCGACGTACAGGACGCGGCCGTCGATCGGCTGGCCGACTGGTACCTGCACGCGGCGCTGAGCGCCGACCAGCGCCTGCAGCCACTCCGGCTGCGGGACTTCGCGGAGCCGTTCCGTCCGCGGGCCGCGCCGCCGGAGTTCCCGACGGTCGCGGACGCGATCGCGTGGTTCGAGCGGGAGTACGAGTGCCTGCGCGCGATCACTGCCTGGCTGGCCGGCAACGGGCGCGCGGGTCACGCGTGGCGGACCGTGCTGGCGATGGCGACCTTCCTCGACAACCGCATCCCGTGGTCCGACGGGCTGACGTTCTTCGAGCTCGCGGTCGACGCCGCCCGCGCCGAGACCGAACCGTCAGCCCGTGGTTTCGCGCTCAACGCCCTCGGCTGCTTCCACTTCGACCAGGAGGACTGGCCGCTCATCGAGCGATACCTGACCGACGCGCTCTCCTGTTTCGAGGCGGTCCAGCACAGCCGCGGCGAGGCGATGGTGCTGGGCAACCTCGCGATCGTCTGCGCCCAGCTCGGGCGCCCGGACATCGCCGTGGAGTACAGCACCCGGGCAATCGAACTGTGCGAACGCAACGGCTACACCCGCGGCGTCGTGGTGAACCTCGACAACCGCGGCGTCGCGCTCGCGGCCACCGGCCGGTACGCCGAAGCGGTCGAGGCGCACCTGGCGGCCGATCGCCTGGACGCCGGGGACCTGGTCGCCGACGCGTACAACCAGCAGAACCTCGGCCGGGCGTACGCCGCCCTCGGCAAGGTCGCCGCCGCGGTCCGGGCCTTGCGCCGCTCCGTCACCCTGTTCCGCGTCATCGACAACCGCCGCTGGGCAGTAGGCGCCCTCATCGACCTCGGCAAGGTCCTCCTCGAAGCCGACCACCCCGCACTGGCCGCCCGCGTCCTACGCACCGCCCTCACAGTCCTGATCGAGCTTGCCGACCCCCGCGCCACCGACGTCGAAGCCGTACTCGCCAAGGCCGAGGCTCGAACAGCCACCTGACCGCGTGGCTCCCGGGCGATCCGGGAGCCACGCGAGATTGCACCGGTCTACAGACCGGGGACGATGCCCGCATCAGCCGAGCCGTACCCGATGGTGTCGGGGATGCCGCTGAACGGGTTCGGATTGTTGAACTTGACCAGGTACTCCGAAGACGACTCGCCCCGGCCGCCGGTTACGGAAGAACCGCCGAGCTTGTCGGACACCGCGTCGATCTTCTCCAGCCCTCTGAACCGGCCGCCGATCCCGGCCGCGGGACCAACTCCCGCACCGAAGCTCCACGGCCCACCGGCGCCGCCCCCATTGGGACCGTCGCTGCGTCCTACCTCAGCCGCGACGCCGACGGGACCGACCTTGATGTCACCGCCGACGGAGGTTTCCGGGCCCGCCAGCCCTGGGACGTCCGTCGTGGCGAGCTTCAGCCCGAAGGTGCCGCCGACGCCGAGCCCGGGGCCGATGAACTTCTTCTCCCCCAAGGAGACGCCGATTCCGTGATTGTCGATCATCAGGCAGTTCTCCCGGGCGATGCCGACGAACGCCTGGACGCTGCCCGCAAAGCAGAACCCGAACGACCAGCTTTGCGATTCCGGAGGCTTCGGGCGCTCCCAGACCGGCGCCGGGCCGCGGACGCCCTTCTGGCAGTCGCCGTGTTTGTTGCAGGCCGGTGCCCGGAGCGGGGTCGAGCCGCGCGAACCTCGGCGGCAATCGCCCTGTTCGTTGCAGGACGGTTGTTTCGCCGGGCCGTTGAGTTTGCCGCCCTTGCTGTTGACCACCGGTGCGCTCTGGCCTTGCCATTTGTCGTCTCGGTAGTGGCCGATGTGTTCGTCGGCGGAGCGGGCCAGGCCGGTGGGGTCGGTGGTGTTGATCGGGCTGCTGCCGGCGTAGGAGTAGCCGTCTAGTTGTTGTGGGTCCTGCGGGACGAGCAGGGGGTCTACGGACAGGAAGCGTCCCGTGGCTGGGTCGTAGGTGCGGGCTCCTAGGTGGGTGAGGCCGGTGGAGGCGTCGACGGTGCCGCCTACGAAGCCCTTCTCGCCTGGGAATGTCGCAGCTTCGCCTCGGGGTGCGCCGAACGGTAGTTCGCGTCGGCGCGTGAACGACAGCAGTTGGGCGTCGATCGCGAGCCGGTGGGTGCCGTGGTGGTCGCCTGCCAGCCACGAAAGTCCGGTCGACGTCCGGACCGCTACGGTCGTCCCGCCGTGCTCGTAGTAGCGGGTTCCGGTGAGCTTGCCGGTGGCCTTGTCCAGCCGGATCTCCTGGTCGCCCAGGTACAGCACCGTGGCGTTCGGGTCCCGCCGGATCAGTCGGGTGCCATCGGCGGCGTACAACGACGATGTGGTGGCTCCGGCCTCCGTGACCGTGTCTAGGCGGCCCTGGGCATTCCAGCTCAGCGTCTGTGCGCCGCGCGTGACTGTGTTGCCGGCTGCGTCGTAGCCGTAGCTGGTGGTGCTGTTGCCGGCAGGTCCGCTGCTGGTAACAGAGCTGACCCCATGTGGTTGCGGCTGACCAGTGGCCGGGTAGCTGTAGCTACGAGTGGTATCGCCGATGGCGGTGTGCTGGATCTCGCTCCGTCGGTTCCCGGCCTGGTCGTAGCGGTAGCTGTGCCAGTACGGCGCTGGGCCTGAAATCGCATCGACCGTCGGTGCGGCACCGCACCCGGCACCTGCGGTCCACGCCTCCGTCAGCCGTTGCACGTGGTCGTACTGGAAGCACTGGACGTCAGCAAGCCCGTCAGCCGTGGTCTCGGCGATCGAGGTGATGCCGCCGGATGCGTTGCGCACGTACCCCGTGTCGGACTGCATCGGTCGCGGCAGCTCGGCGTCCACGACAGTGCGATTGACCAGGCGGGTGTTGTCGTCGTAGTACGTCGACAACCACGCCCGCTTGTCGCCCTCACCCAGGTGCAGGCGCTGCTGTTCGCCGTACCGCGTGTACTCGGTGTTGAGGACGTACTCGGTCGTGGTGCCGGACCCGCTGCCGTACGTGCGCAGCGGCCGGCCCGTGTCGTCGTACGTGTGGAACACCGACTCCTGAGGCAGGTCGCCGGCCGCGGGGTACGTCTGGCTGGCGAGGCTGCCGTCGGGGTTGTAGGTCATCGTCGACACGTAGCTCCTGGTCAGGCCGCCCTCGCCGTCGGGGACGGTCAACGTGCCGCGGTGCAGCTGGTACAGAGCGGTGTACGCGTTGACGCTGCTCGTGTATGCCTTCCCTGCCGCGTCGAAGCGGGTCGAGGTCGCGGGCATGCCGTTGGCCACCGTGCCGTTCGGCAGCGTGTCGTACGTCCAGGCCGCCAACTTCGGCCCCTCCAGCGAGCCGGAGTGCTCCGCCGTCTTGCGGCCGAGGTCGTCGTAGGCGTACGCGATGGTCTGCTCACGCGCATCCGTAGTGCTGACCATCCGGCCCGCGTCGTCGTACGTCGCGGTGCTGAGTCCTCGGTCCGGATCCTTCGACCTGACCTGCCGGCCCAGCAGGTCGTAGCCGTACTCCCACCTGTTGCCGGCCGGATCGGTCAGTCCGGCGAGCTGACCGGCCGGGGTGTGCGTGTACTTCGTGATGTCGTACGTCCCCGCCACGCTGCCGCCGTGGTACTGCCAGTGCTCGACCGGCCGGCCGCGAGCGTCGCTGATCGTCGTGGTCGCGGGGCTGCCGTCCGGTGGATCGACATGCACCCGGTCCCCGCCGTACCGCGTGCTCGTCCGGAACTTCTCTGCCACGCCGCCGGTGAAGATCGACTCGACCGCACGGCCGGCGCCGTCGTACTGCACAGTCGTCAGGCCGGGAGCCTCGTTGTCGTCGGCGATCCACAGTTCGTTGTCAACGGCACCGGTGTTGAAGAACGGCTGGGACGACTTCCACACCCGCCCCTGGGAGTCGTACCGGGTGTCGGTCAGCAGGCGACCGCCGCCGACCGCGGGCTGCTGCACCTGGCGAGCGCGCAGCAGGCCGTCGTACAGCGAGTTCACTGCGGAGTACCGCCCGTTCGGGCCGAGCTTGCTCGTCGTCACGACGGTCGGTGCGTCGTTGCGGACCTGGTATGTGTACTTGACGTTCGCCGACAGCGGTTGGCTGCCGCCACGGGGCCGGTTCGGCAACCAGACCGCAGTGACGCGGCCAAGCGCGTCGTAGGCCGTCTCCGTCTTGCGTCCGTTCGCGTCGGTGACGCTCACCTGGCTTCCGTACGCCGGATCGAGAGCGGCGACCGTGGTGTGGCCGAGCGGGTTCGTCCGCTCCTCCTGCGTCAGCGGCCCGCCGGTTGCCGGTGTGTAGGCCGTGGCGGTGAGTTTGCCGAGTGCGTCGCGGCTCTCGACGACGCGGCCGTGGACGTCGTACCGCGCGGTCCGGGTGGTCGTGTACTCCGGTCCGGCCGCGGGCCGCGCGGCCGCTTCCTCCACCCGCGTCACCGCGCCGTGTACCGGCGGTGCGCCCGCGCTCTGCCCGTCGTACGACGTGCGGACGTCGGAGATCGCGTCCGCCGGGAACGCCGGTGCGGTTCCGCAGTTCGCCGCCACCTTCTCGACCCGCGACGGCAGGTCCAGCAGCCAGGCGGTCGTGTTGCGCACGTACGTCGTCCGCGTACAGGTGTCGTCGCCCGGATCGGCGGTGTCGCCCAGGTCGTCGACCTTCGTGGGCACTCCCCTGTCGTCGTACGCCGTCACGGTCTTCGTGGTTCGCCAACCCCGGCCGCCGTCCAGCGCGACCAGCTCGCGCACCGTTCCACTGCCGACGAGGTAGGCGTGATGCTCGCCGCGCGTGGCGGTCGGGCCCTGCCACACCGGCTGGCTGATCGACTTGCGCACTGCCGCGCCGGACACGCCGAGGTACGTGCTGCTCTCGAGTTCGAAGCCCTGCAGCCAGTCGTGGTCCGGATGGCTGCCGTTCTCCGAGTCCACCACGGCGGCGGACTTGCTGCCGCCGCTCGGCGTGGCCCGGTCGCCGTTCATCCCGCGGAAGAAGCGCCGCTCGGTCATCGTCACCGGCCCGGCCGGATCGTCCGGCACGCCCTTGCGGATCCGGACCTTGGCGTAGCCGCGGAAGTCGTTCCAGGTCTTCTTGTCCGGCGGTGTGAACTCGGACTGGTCGTAGTGCCAGGCGGCGCCGTCGAGGTACTCGTAGCTGGTCACCTGTTGCGGATTGGCGCTGATCCGGTCGGATTGCACGACCGAGGCCACGACGTACTTGTTGAAGTAGTCGGTGCGCTCGGCGTAGTCCTTCGTCTTCTTCCACCGCACCGGGAAGCAGCGCTTGGTGTTCGACTCGGGGTTGGTGGGCGCGGCGAGACAGTCCGGGGGTGCGTAGCTGATCGACGTGACCCCGCCCGACTCGGACACGATGCCGGTGACCCGGTAGCGCAGGACCGGTGACAGCTGGTCGGCCTGGTGGACCCGGTTGGCGAGCACAGCGCCCTCGAACGTCACGGGCGGCAGCGTGACCGACCCACCGGCCAGTCCGGTGTGCGTGATCGACTTCAGCCAGAGCGCGGCTCGCTCGCCGTCACCGGGTTGTGGGAACTGATGGTCGAGCGTCCAGTGGTCGACATCGCTGTACGTCGATCCGCGCAGCACCTGTGTGGTCACCGACGCGAGCCGTTTGGTGGTCCAGAAGGTCGGCGCGTACTGGCCGGGGCAGGTGGCCGCCTCGCAGCGCGCGTCCAGCGGTACGTCGGGAAAGTTGTCCTTCCGGTCCAGCGTGCAGACGGTGCTGCCCGGCACGCAGCGCTCGGCGGTGCCGAAGACGACCCGTCCGGACGGCTGGCCGGTCAGTCCGGTGTGCAGGCCGTAGTCGACGCGATCGAGCCAGCCGCCGCGAACGTACTGGACGGCCGCGTCCTTCAGGTTCCGGCCGTACGAGTTCGTCTCGGTCCGGTACTGCAGCAGGATGGTGTTGCCGTGGCTGTCGACGATCTTGTCCAGGTTCCAGCGCCACGCCTGCGGGCACCACGACGCGTCGAACGTCGCCCGATGGCACGGCTCGCTCTCGTCGTCGCCGAACACCGGGACGGTCCAGGTGGACTTCGCGTCCGGCCGGGAACCGAAGAAGTACTGCGTTCCGTCGACGGCGGTGATCTTCCAGTACTCGCCGTTGTCGTCGCCGTTGCCGGACCCGGTCAGCCGCTCGATCCGCGAACCGTCGTCACGCTTGGCGCGCCAGCCGTTGGCGCCGGGGATCAGCATCCCGCCCCCTCCGGCGTACGACGCGGTGGCGTTGTCGCTGCGCCAACACAGGTCACCGACCTGCTGCCCGGCGGTGCTGCCTTCCTTGTCGTCGGAGCAGCCGCCGTACGTCCGCTCGACGAAGCCCAGGTTCAGGTCCCAGCCGTCACCGGCCCAGCTCGGCTGGTTGTTCGTCGCGCTGGTCCGGCCGTCGATACTGGCCGACGAGTACGACAGCGCCAGGTCCGGCTCCAGCCCGCCGGGCGCCGGCGGCACCCGCAGCGGATAGCTCCAGGTGAAGTCGCCGGTCCGGGCCGAGACGTCCCAGGTCGCGGAGGGGGCCAGCGGAGTCGCACCGGGATTCCCGGACCCCTCGGTGGCCGGAGCGGTAGGCCCCTGGTCGCCGTGCAGCTCCGCGCGCGTCGCGTCGTCGGCTCCGCGGGCTTCGACGGTCTGTGCGGTCACCGGTACCGACTTGACCTCGGGCAACGGCACCGTCGGCCCGGCTGCCGCGGCTGCTCCCACCTGGGCCGGAGCGGCGAGCCCGGCCCCGAGCACCAGTGAGCACACGGCTGCGGCAACGGTGATGTGTCTGCGGATGCGCATGGTCGTCCCTGCGATCAGCCGGCGGACGCCGGGTAGGAGGCGAACAGGTTCTCGATCCGGGCCTTGTCCAGCCGGCCCGCGTACAGCCGGACGTCGTCGACGTCGCCCGGCCAGAACTCCGCCGGCGCGCCGCCGGTCAGGCCGCGGCCGAGGTGCAGCCCGCCGGACGTGGCCCACGGTGTGTCGAGTACGCCGTCGCCCTGGCGGTCGGCGTCGACGTACAACCACAGCTGTTTCGCCGGTGCGTCGTACACGCCGACGAGTTGCACCCATTTGCCGAGGTCGGACTCCAGCGCGGACACCGACGCCTTCGTCACCGTGCCGTCGGCTTCGGGCATCTCGAAGACCCAGGCCCCGAAGCGATGGCTGTCGTCGTCGGCAAAGTGACCGAGCCGGAACTTGCTCGTCTGCCCGCCGTCGAGGCTGACCGCCGTGAGCCGGCAGGAGAACTCCGTGCCCCGATCACACACCTTGCGCAACCGGACCCAGGCGGACACCGTGAAACTCTTCGTGGCGTCGATGTCGACCCCGGTTGTCGACGCGGTGTCGTCCTGGCCGTCGAAGCCCAGGGCGTTACCCACCCGGCCGGTGATCCGGCCGGGTCCGCTGAGCGTGCCGGCCCGGGCGCCGACGGAGTCCGCCGCGTTGGTACCGGCGGTTTCGTCCAGCGCCCAGTGGTGCGCCAGGCCGAGATCGCGCCCGGCCATCGTGACGATCTCGCTCGCGGACAGCACCCGGTCGAACGCGCGGACGTCGTCGACCGTGCCCGGGAAGGAGGCGCTGCGCACCCCGTTCCACTTGCTGCCGCCGATCACGAACCGGCCCGCCGGGTAGTCCCAGGTCTGTGTATGGGTCGCGGTGCCGCCGAGGACACCGTTCACGTGGATCGCGAGCTGCTTGCGTTGCGCGTCGTAGCTCCCGACCACGTGTTGCCAGACGCCGATCTGGGCCAGCGGCCCGATCGCCCGGGCACCGGAGTTCCCGGCGTCCTTCGCGTCGGCGCCGGACATCGCGAAGGTCCAGTGCCCCTTGTCCGTGAGTTGCAGATGGAACGAGCTGACCACCTGACCGTCCTGCGACAGCGGGACCCACCAGCCGCCCAGCTTGTCCGGGCGAAGCCATGCGCTGACCGAGAAGCTGCGATCGACGTCCACCGTGTGCGGCGCGTCGACGTAGGCATCGGTGCCGTTCAGCTGGATCGCGCGATCCGCCGGGTTCGGCATCGACGTCTGGCCGGCCGTCCAGGTCGCTGCACCGTGCACGGTGCCGTCGCGATGGTTCACGGACGTGTCGACGGGAGTGCCGTCCAGCTTCCAGGTCGCCGCGCTCACGTCGCTGCCCGCGACCAGGCCCCGGATCTCGTCGACCGAGATCTCCCGGTTGTACGCCCGGACCTCGTCGATCATCCCGGGCCAGGTGTTGGTGGGAATGCCGTTCCACCGGCCGCGCCCGATCCGCAGCGGTCCGGTGGCGTCGAAGCCGGCGACCCGCGGTGCGGAACCGGCGGGTGCGCCGTTGACGTAGAGCCTGATCTGCCGGGCGGACCCGTCGTACACCGCGGCCAGGTGGGTCAGCTTGTTGACCTCGGCCGGCACCGTGGAGTGGACCACCTCGTCCGCAGGCCGCGACAAGGCGTCCGCCGACGGCTGGAGGAACTCCCAGACGCCACGGCCCTCCAGCTGGCGGTACGAGAGGAAGAAGCCGCTGACGTTGGTTCCGTCCTGGGCCAGCACGATGGCCGAGCCGCCGGTGTGCGGTGCCCGGTCGAGCTTCACCCAGGCCGCGACCGAGAAGCTCTGGTCGGTGCGGATCACCGGGCCGCTCGTCGCCACCTGGTCGTCCACTCCGTCGAGCTGCACGCCCTTGCCGACAGCGCCACCGGCGAGCGCGGCACCCTCCTGCAGTACGGCGGCCTCACCGCCGTCCACCTGGTTGCGCGTCGTGGTGCCGGCGGCTTCCTCGAACGCCCAGTGTGCCGTCTGCACGTCGTCCTGGCCGACCGCGGCCCGGATTTCGTCGTCGGTCAGCACTCGGTCGTAGACCTTCACCTCGTCGATGCCACCGGACCACGGATCGCACGGGTCGGCACCGCACTTCTGCCGACCGACCGCCAGCGGACCCGACGCATGCCACGGGGCGAACCCGGACGGCAGTGCCTGCTCGGCGACCCGGACACCGTTCACGTAGAGCCTGATCACGTTGGCCGCTCGGTCGTACACCCCCGTGACGTGCGACCACCTGTCGAGCTGGGCCGGTGCTGTGGCGAACGCGTAAGTGCCAGGTGGACTGATGCTGGTGCCGTTGTTCAGCATGAGCAGCGCCCACTTGTTCGTGTCACCGCGGTACTGCAGATAGAAGCCGCTGTTGTACGGCGCACCGTCCTGGGCGGCGATCGCCATCACCTGGACGGAGCGGGTCGGCTGCGGCTTCACCCAGGCCGACACCGAGAAGCTGGCGTCGGTGCGTACGGTGTTCGGCGCGGTCATGTTCGTCGTGTGTTGCGCCCCGTCGAGTTGCAGCCCCAGTCCGATCGCGCCGGGCGCGTAGCGGGCTGTGCCGCCCAACGTGCCGTCCCGGTCGCCGAGGGCGGCGGTGTCCTCGGTGCTGCCCTCGAAGGACCATTGCGCCAGCGGACCGCTGCCGGGACGGACGTAGTAGCGGTACGTCGTGGCCGGGCTCTTGTTGCCGGCCCGGTCGACGCTCTGCACGAACAGCTCCTGCGGCTGGTCGGAAGCGGGCGTGACACTGATGGTCGCCTTGCCGCCGAGCGCGTCGGCCGGCGCCGGGTTGGTCGGTGGGAAGGTGGTGCCCCACAGGTAGTGATCGACGTCCGCGGTGCCCGGATCGCTGCCGGTGACCTTCGTGCGCTCGAGCACGAACGTGCCCGGCACGCCCACTCCCCCGTGCCAGCGGTTGTCGTCCTGGTAGAGAATTCCGGTCACCTTCGGTCCCGACGACGGGGGCGTGCGGTCGACCACGAACGGGCCGGGTCCGTGCGTCCACGGGCTGAAGTCGAGGCGCTGCCCGGTGTTCTCGTCGACGTCCCAGCCGCGCACGTACCAGTCCATCTTGTTGCCGTCGGCAAGCGCGACGGTGGTGTCGTGGAAGGACCCGTTCGCCTGCAGGGCGCCGTACCTGGTAGTCACCGCTCCGTTGGTGTGGATGTCCCACTGCGGCAGGACCGCGTTGCCGTCCGGGTCGGACAGGCCGGCGATCAGCCGGATCGAGTCGCCGCCGAAGTACCGCATGCCGGCGCACCACTTGCACGGCGCCGGGAGGGCCGGGTCAGTGCGCACGCTGCCCGGCGCGTTCGGTGCCGCGTTGAACCGGATGCGCAGCTTCGTCGCGTGCGGGTCGTACTTACGCCAACTGGCCGCGTCCCCCTCGTTGCCGGCCCGGATGATGTACGTCGACGTACTCGACGGGTTCACGTGGTTGGTCGGCAGCACGAACGAGAACGGCTTCCAGCCGCCGCAGCCGCCGCGGTCGTAGGATCCGGGTGCGTTCGACTCACTGATCTGCCAGCCGCCCGGCGCGTTCGCCCAGGTGGTGCCGGGCCCGATCTGGCTGGTGCCGAGCAACACGTGCCGCTGGGTGGTGCAGCTCGGACTGTGGACCACGGCCGAGTCCAGCCAGACACCCATGATCCGCTTCCCGACCAGGATGCCGCCCGCGTGGGTGTCGAA
Organism: Kribbella sp. HUAS MG21; assembly: GCF_040254265.1. Classification (GTDB taxonomy): domain Bacteria; phylum Actinomycetota; class Actinomycetes; order Propionibacteriales; family Kribbellaceae; genus Kribbella. The sequence goes on along the minus strand of NZ_CP158165.1, from coordinate 5,628,550 downwards.
CTGGAAGTACGAGCGCATCACCCCGATGTCGTTGCAGCCCGCGAAGGCACACACGCCGACCTGCGCCACGTCGGCGCCGCCGGGACTGGCGTTCGGGAAGGCGCTGTGCGGCTTGCCCTGCGAGACCGAGGTCCAGAACGACTTCCCGTACGTCGCCCAGTTCGGGTCGACCACGATCGGCAGCTTGGCGCGCGGGTCACGCATCAGGCGCTGATCCGGGGTGATCGTGAGCGACGACGTACCCACCGACACCGCGGCGACCGAACGGCGGGCCGGCGTACCGGAGTCCCACATCGCGGAGGGCGGCGCCGTGAAGACGACCGCGCCGGCGGGCGTCCGGGCCTCCAGTCCGCCGGACGTCGTCGCCGTCACCCGCACGCCCTCGGTCCGCAGCCCCAGCTTCACCTGCGTCAGCTGACGGGCGGCCTGCCGGGTGTGCACCACGAGGTGCTGGGTGTAGCCGGTGGACTCGGCCCGCAGTACCAGGTCCACACCGGGCCGAACCTCGCGATAGGTCGCCGACGGCCCGTCCAGCTCCGGTACCGGCAGCGATCCGGGCCAGGTCAGCGTGATCCGGGCACCGCTCTTGCCGTACCGCACCATCGGTACGGCACCGCCGGCCGAGAACGCCACGTCCACCGCGGCCGCCTTCGGTGCGACGGTACCGTCGGACCTGCGGACGAGATCGGTGTCGATGCCCTCCCATTGCTTCCCGCGGCGGATCCGCACCGGCCCCGCGGACAGCTCCACGATCGACGAGCCGTCCGGCTGTGCGAAGACGGTGCGATCCTCCGACCGCAGTCCCGTGACCTCGACCCTGGTGCCCTGCCGGCGCGCGGCGCGCGTGGCCCCGGCGAGGTCCGCCGCCGCCGCGACGGGCGCCGGCTCGGCCGTCGTTGTCCGCGGTGCCGCGGAGGCCCCGATACTCGGGGAGAGCAACGGTGTGAACAAGCACAGCGCGACTACCCCGGCAAGACGCCTGAGGCGCCGCCTCGACGCCGAGAGACGTGAACGTGGCACAGGACCCAACTCCTCCAGTCGCGGAACTACGCGCGACTGGGCCATCGCCCCCGTTGCCGATCCCCCAGCCCGCCTGCGACGACGATGGCAGCTGATGCCTTACACGATTCTCAACAGCCGCCGACGCGGTGACAGACGGCGTACAGCCGTGGTGCTCAGGCGCTGCGGTCGGACGTGGCCTCGGTATCCTCCGGGATCCAGCGGAGGAGGTCGCCGGGTTGGCAGTCGAGGGCCTCGCAGAGGGCGGCGAGGGTGCTGAAGCGGACTGCTTTCGCGCGGCCGTTCTTGAGGACGGCGAGGTTGGCGGGGGTGATGCCGACGCGGTCGGCGAGGGTGCCGACGGCCATCTTGCGCTTGGCGAGCATGACGTCGACGTCGACGACGATCGGCATCAGATGACCTCGTCGAGCTCGGCCCGGAGTTGCTGCGCCTCGTGGTCGGTGGCGACGGCCTGGGCGAGCAGCATCCGCAGGACGTAGACCACCAGCGCCACGCCGGCCACGACCACCGACAGTCCGCACACCAGGCCGACGATGCCGGGGGCGACCGCCTCCCCCGGCGCCAGCGCGACGGCCATCCCGAAGGTGAGCAGCGACGCCGCGGCGATCGCGCCGATCACGATGTCGACGTACCGGAAGGCACCGTGCGAGAACACGGTGCCCCGGCGAACCATCGTGAGCAGCCGCCAGATGCACACCGCGGTCACCTGCAGCGTGACGATGCCGAGCACCACGATCACCACCACGGGGATCCGGACCGCGGCCGGCGCGTCGTCGAGATCCATCCACAACAGCGGCACCATCAGGCCCTGCACCACCAGCGACCCTGCCAGCGCGATCGCCAGCACGACCCGCAACGCGAGCACAGCTACTCGTCCCATACCCGACCCCTTAATCGATCAACGATGCAAATCTATCGAAAATCGACAGGTCAGGCAAGGGCTCGACGTCAGCCCTGGGCGCGGCGGGCGAGGTCCTCGGTGTCCTTCCAGTTCCGCAGGCGGTCGGCGTACACCTTCTCGAGCATCGGCTGGAAGCCCTGGCCGAAGAGCACGCGCAGCGGCGGGTTGTCGGCGTCGGCCAGTTCGAGGAGCACCTGGGCGGCGGCCGCGGGGTCGCCCGCGGGCTGGTTGCCCATGGCACCGGCCAGCCGCTTGCGCAGGTCGTCGTACGCCGGGTTGGGATCGGCGAGGAAACCGTTGTTCAGCGGGTCCGGGTTCTTGCCGCCGCGGGTGGCGTAGCCGCCCGGCTCGATGATCGTGACCTTGATCCCGAAGTCGGCGACCTCGAGTGCGAGCGCCTCGTTCAGGCCTTCGAGGGCCCACTTGGAGGCGTGATAGGCCCCGCCCAGCGGCATCGCCAGCAGGCCGGCGGCCGAGGACAGCTGGAAGATGTGCCCGGAGCCCTGCTCCCGCAGGTGCGGCAGCGCCGCCTGGACCACCCAGACCGCCCCGAACAGGTTGGCCTCCAGCTGGTCGCGCAACTGTTGCTCGGTCAGTTCCTCGACGGCGCCGATCTGCGCGTGGCCGGCGTTGTTGACGACCACGTCGAGACGACCGAAGTGCTCCTTCGTGCGGTCGACGCTCGCGAACACGGCGTCCTTGTCGGTCACGTCCATCGCGAGCGGGAGTACGGCGTCGCCGTACTCGGTGACGCCGTACTCGGTGACGAGGTCGTCGAGGCTCGCGGCGTTCCGGGCGGTCGCGGCGACCCGGTCCCCGCGCGCCAGGGCGGCCTCGACGAACGCGCGCCCCAGACCGCGGGACGAACCGGTGACGAACCAGACCTTGCTCATCGCTGTCCTGCCTTCCGTCGTTGGCATCTCTGCTCACGAGATGCCGACGGTCAGACAGGCGTGACAGCCACCGCTCGTGACCTGGACCAGGTACGGCGGAGGAGGCTGAGGCCATACAGAGCACTGCCCGGGGTCGAGAGCAGTGTGAGCAGGACGATCATCGGCCGTACGTCGCCGTCGTTCGCCAGCAGGATCTGCGTCGGTCCTTGGAAGGCGGCCACGCAGCAACCGGTCCAGGTGATCAGCCACGCGAGCCTCGGGCCCACGCCCCGGGACAGGAACGGTACGGCGAAGGCAGCCAGACCCAGCAGTCCGCTCACGACGAGAACCGTGCGCTGGGCAACGAGTTCCATCCCTTGCGGTCCCGTGGAGCCCGGCCCGGCCAGGCCCCAGTAGAGGTTGGCCAGGCCGAAGGGCACCAGCCCCAGCGCGCCGCCGACGAGCGGCGCGACCCTCGGCAGCTCCGGGGGCCTCGCGATGAGCTGACCCCAGCGGGTCACGACGTACTGCGCCAACAGGACGGCCATCGCGATACCGAGCAGGGCGAACCCGCTGTAGACGACGCCGAACACCCACGGGGCCAGACCCTCGTCCGCGGCGACTTCACCGGCGGCCAACTGGAGGATCAGGCCGACCGGTAGGCCGAGGAGGATCGGCGCCAGCAGTCCGGTCACCCCCGCGCCCAGGACGAACACGAGCCAGGCCGGCACCCGGTGCGCACTCGGCCGGGTCAGGGCGATCGCGAAGGCGACCGCGACGAGCATCAGGCCGACGGTGATCAGGTTGCCGACGACGAACCTCGTCTCGTGCATCGCGCCGGCGCCGGCCGCGGTCGTCGTACCGATCGACGAACCGCTCAGCCACAGCACTTTGAGGACCAGGTACGGCACAGGGGCCAGGCAGGCGACGGCGAGGGCCGCCCGCCGCAACGACCGGCGCTGCTGGGACATGCCGAGAACTCCGCTCATTGGAGAGACTTATCTAGAGAAGAGTATCTAATATGGCAGAACCGGCCGAGCCGGGGTCGAGCGGCCGCATAAGGTGGTGGCGTGGCGAAACGTGCGCTGTACTCACGGGACGAGATCCTCGATGCCGCCGTCCTGGCCGTCCGGGACCGCGGGCACGCGGCGACGGTCGCCGACGTGACCAAGCTGCTGAACGCCCCGTCGGGGTCGATCTACCACCGCTTCCCCTCGCGGCAGTCGTTGTTCGTCTCGGCCTGGATGCGGTGTGTGCGGCAGTTCCAGAGCACGTTCGCGGACCTTGGCATCGACGACCCGGTCGAGGCGATCGTCGAGACCGGGCTACAGATTCCGAGGTTCTGCCGGGAGCACCCGGCCGAGGCCCGGACGCTGACGCTGTTCCGCTACCAGCTGCTGATGGCCGACCCGCCCGCGGAGCTCGCCGCGGACCTCGAGGTGCTCAACGTCCCGGTCTCCGAGCACATCGCAGCGCTCACCCGTCGCCGGTACGGGCGGATCACGCAGCGGCGGCTTGAACTCGTCGCGCTGGCGTGCCGCGATACGCCGTACGGCATGGTCCGCGGTCTGATCGGCGGGCCGATCCCGGCCTGGCTGGACGAACCCATCGCCGCCGCATCGCGCGCGATCGCCCTGCTGAGCGACAAGCCGGGTCAGTCGGGGTAGACGGCCGGATCCGCCGTGACGTTCGGCGGGTCACGCCGTTCGAGGGCGGGGTCGGCGTAGGTGGCGGCGGCGAGGTCGCGGCAGCGGGCGAAGTGGACGTCGCCGCGGGACTGGGCCGTCTCGATCAGGTCGCGCAGTGCCAGCAGCCGGCTCGGGCGGCCGGACAGGAACGGGTGCAGGCACAGGTTGAACAGGCACCGGTAGTGCCGCATCGCGTCGAGCTCGGCCTGCCACAGCTCCAGCACCTTGCGCGGGGACTCGATGACCGACCCGATCTGTGGCGCCGGGAGGAACGCGTACTGCTCCCAGTCGTCGAGCGACCAGTGCACCGGGAGTTCCGCGACCGGGCGGCCGTCGACCCCCAGCAGGTACGGCCGGTCGTCGCCCATCAGCGACGAGTCGTACGTCAGCCCGTGCTCCGCGACCAGCTCGAGCGTGGTCTGCGTGGCCTCCCACAGCGCGGCCCGGTGCCCGGTGATCTCGATGCCCTGGGCATCGAAAACCTCCAGGGCGCGCTCGAAGTCGGCGCGCTGCTCGACCGCGTTCATCGACGTCGGCGCGCGATGGCTGTACGAGTGGTGGGCGACCTCGTGGCCGCGCTCGACGATCGTTGCCGCCAGCCCCGGCCGGTGCTCGGCCACCCACCCCGGCACGAAGAACGTCGCCGGTACGTCGAGATCGTCGAGCAGATCGAGGATCCGCGGTACGCCGACGTCCGGGCCGTACGCCTGGTGCGACATCGTCATCAGGTGACCGGCGTACTGCCGCCCGGCCGCGAGGATCGGCGTCTCGGCGTCGACGTCGAAGGTGAGCGTGGCGACCGCCGCCGCCCCGCCGTGCCACGCCGCGCCTGTCGTGCCCGTCATGACCGGCCAGTCTGCCACTGCTTCACGTTCGCCAGCGTCACGGACGGCTGCAGCATGGTCCGGTCGAACACCTCGAGCGGCCGGCCGTCGGCGAGCCGGCGCGGCAGGTCCGGGTTCGCCAGCGCGCCGTGACCGATCGACAGCACGTCAGCGTGTCCGTCGGTCAGCACGCGGTCCGCCTGCTCGGGGTCGTGCATGCCGCCGTTCGCGATCACCGGCAGTCCGCTGATCCGGCGCGCCAGGCCGGTGATGGTCTGCCCGCCTTGCAGGCGCGCGGTGTCCAGCCAGTTGCGGCCCTCGCTCGCGATGTGCAGGTAGTCGACGCCGGTCGCGGCGAGCGCGGAGAAGATGACCTCGCCGTCGTACGCGCCGCCCGGCCAGCGGTACTCGAAGTCGTTCACCTTTGTCTGCGACAGGCGTACGCCGACCACGAAGTCCTCCGGCGTCGCGGAGACGACGGCCTCCGCGACCTCGGCCGTCAGCCGGATCCGGTTCGCGACCGGTCCGCCGTACCTGTCGGTGCGCTGGTTGGTGTAGACGGTCAGGAACTGGTCGAGCAGGTAGCCGTTGGCGCCGTGGATCTCGACGCCGTCGAAGCCGGCTTCGGACGCACGCACCGCGGCGGCCGCGAAGTCGTCGACGATCTGCCGGAGCTCGTCGATCGTGAGCTCTCGCGGCACCGGCCACGGGCCGCTGCCGCCGTACTCCGGCATCATCTGGCCGAGCGGCTGCACGGCCGAGGGTCCGACCAGCTCGGCGCGGTGCGGGTTGCCCTGCGAGATCGCGCCGGCGTGCATCAGCTGGGCGAGGATCCTGCCGCCGGCCGCGTGCACCCGGTCCGTCACGGCGCGCCAGCCGTCGGCTTGTTCCGCCGTACTGAGGCCGGGCTGGTTGAGATAGCCCTGGCTGTATGCGGCGTCCGGGTAGGTGCCTTCGGTGATCAGCAGCCCGAAACCGCCGGCCGCGTACTCGCCGTAGTAGTCGGCCATCTCGGCCGTCGGTACGCCGGCTGGGGTCGCGGAGACCCGCGTCATCGGCGCTACGGCGAGACGGTTCGCGAGGTCGAGCCCGCCGATCCGGGCCGGCTCCAGGGCGGGGTGCACACGAGTCGTTGTCAGCTCCATGGGTCCAACTCCAGCACGACTCGGCGCCTCCGGACGATGGATTCATCTCCAGCGATCACCCGAGTCGGTAGAGGATCCTCCACTGAACGGCGCGGCCAAACCTGGTTTGGTTGCGGCATGAACGGCACCAGCCCCTGGCCCACGGTGGTCAGCGCCACCGAGCTGTCCAACAGCTTCCTCGGCAACCTGCTCGAGATCTGCTTCGTCACCCGCGACCACCGGCGCACGATGGAGGGCCTCGTGCGCCTCGGCATCGGGCCCTGGCGGATCTACACCTTCGACTCGCGGACCGTCACCGAACGGACGTACCACGGCGCCGCGGCCGACTGGGCGATCAAGGTCTGCTTCGCCGACGTCGGCGACCTGGCCGTCGAGATCATGGAGCCGCTGTACGGGCCGTCGATCTTCCAGGAGTACCTCGACGAGCACGGCGAGGGCATCCAGCACCTCGCCTTCGACGTCGAAGGACGGCCGTGGCGGGAGCGGCTCGCGGACTTCGGCGGGCGGGGGTTCGCGACGACGCAGTCCGGGCGGTTCATGGACCGGAACGCGTTCGCGTTCTTCGGCACCGAGGCGGCGACCGGCACCGTGTTCGAGACCTACGACATCCCGCCCGGCTTCACCTGGCCCGAACCCGAGGAGTGGTTCCCCGGGCCGCCGCCGGCCGGACAGCAGCCACCACTTCGCACCCAGGAAGGCACATCGTGACGCTAACCTCTGTCCGTACTCTTGTCCCCGCGCGGACCGGCCGGGCCGTCCGGGTCGGGCGGGGCAGTCTGGTGCGGGTGGTCGACGTCGAGGGTCAGCAGGTCGGCGATCTCTTCGCCTACGTTCTCGATCCGTCGGGGGTCACCGGCGAGCACCTGAGCGCCTCGCACACGCGGACCGCCACCAGCCGGCTGTTCCCGGCCATCGGCGAGGCCTTCGTGACCAACCGGCGCCGGCCGATCCTCACCCTGGTCGAGGACACCTCCCCCGGCCGCCACGACCTGCTCATCGCGGCCTGTGACGACGCCCGGTACGCCGCGCTCGGCGTACCGGATCACCCGTCCTGCGCCCGCAACCTGCGTACCGCGCTCGGCGTCGACGTGGACGTCGTACCGCAGCCGGTGAACGTCTTCATGCAGGTGCCGGTCTCCGCCGACGACACGCTCGACTGGTTGCCCGCGACAACGGCACCGGGCGACTCGATCACCTTCCGCGCCGAACTCGACTGCGTCGTCGTGGTCTCCGCCTGCCCCCAGGACCTGACCGTCATCAACGGCAACGGCCCCACCGATCTCGCGATCGACGTACTGCGTTAACGCGAGCGGGCCATGTCGTCCGCTTCGAGGGCCAGGTAGAGGTCTACGCGGTCCTCGGTGCGGGCGACGTCGCGGCCGGTCAGTTCGGTGATCTTCGCCAGGCGGTTCCGCAGGGTGTTCACGTGCACGTGGAGGGCGGCGGCCGTCGCGCCGAACTGGCCGTCGTGCGACAGGAACGCCCGCAAGGTCGTCTCCAGTTCGGCGGCGCGCAGGGCGTCGTACTCCCGCAGCGGTCCGAGCATGCCGTCGGCGAACCCCTGCAGCGTCCCCGAGTCCTGCAGGCCGAGCAGCAGCCGATGCGTGCCCAGCTGCCGGAACGACGCGACCGCCGAACCGCCGCGACGCCGCAGCACCTGGCACGCCTCGCGCGACTGCACCAACGGCTGGCGCAACTCCCCCGCCGACGCGGCGACATCGCCGTACCCGACAACGGGCGAGCGTTCCGGGAACCTCTTGCGTACCGCCGTGCACAAGGCATCCGCCAACCGCGCGACGTCCTGCCGCGGCCGCTGCAGTACGGCGACCACGTCCTGGCTGCCACCGGCGACCACCACCGCGAGGCTCTGCCGGAGGAAGAACTCGGTGACCGTCTCGGTCAGTCCGGGCAACGTCGACTCCGCGCCGTCGGCGAATGCGACCGTGAGGACGACCAACTCCCCCGACGGATCGACCCCGAACGCCCGCAGCCGGTCGGGAACCTCCGCCGCCCGCTGCGCGCCGGAGAGGATCATGTCGAGCAACTCGCTGGCGAACCGCAGTTCGATCGCCTGGATCGCCTGCTGCTTCGCCACCTCCAGGCTGAGGAACCGCGCCGCCTGGTCGAGCGCGTCCTGCTCCGCCCGGTTCAGGCCGCTCACCGGCCGCAGGCAGACCAGCGCGGCGTCCGTGTCGCCGACCGCCCCGACCAGGAAGATCGTCGCCCGCCCCTGCTCACCACCCAGATCCACCTCGAGCGGCGGTGGATGCCTGGCCAGCCCGTCGGCCACGATCCGGCGCTGCTGCGGCGTGAGCTCGACACCTGCCGCCGCGAGCGGCCGCGCCATCCGATCGACGACGGCCAGCGGCAGATCGTGTTCGCGCCGCAGCACCGCCAGTACGCCGGACGCTCCGGCGCCGTGGGAGATCGCCGAGGCCAACGCGTCACCGCGCCGTACCATCCCGACGAGCGCGTCGCGGCGCTGGTCGGCATGGACCGCCGACGCGGCCTCGGTCACCGCGGTGAACGGGACCTCGATCGAGATCTCCAGCAGCGGCATGCCTTCGCGCTCGCACGCCGCGATCAGTTCCCGCGGCGTGGCCGGGGTCTCCTTGCGCAGTCCGAACACGATCCCGGCGGCACCGGCCCGCTTGACGCTTGCCGCGAACGCCGCCGCGGTGGTCTCGTGCTGCCACAGACCGTTGGTCAGCACGATCTCGCCGGCTCGCACGTACGGCGAGGGGTCCGGCAACTCCGTGTTGTGCACCCACAACGCCTCGCGCCCGAGCGCTCCCGCGGGTCCGGGGACCAGGAGCCGAAGTTCGAGTGCGGGGTTGTCGAGCAAGGTCGCCAGACTCAACATGAGTGTGAAGATATCCAGTGAGATCCGAAATCGCTAGAGATCTACCTACTGCCCCTCGGAGGTGGCTGCTGGTTTTCTGAGCCAACTCGTTTCCCCTGGGAGGCCGTCATCATGACCACACCGGCACCGTCCACAGCACCGTCCGAGGCAGTCCCCTTCGACGCCCACGGCGTCGCCCCCATCCCGCCGGAGGCCCGGGACTCCAGTCCTCGCGAGCAGTTCTGGATCTGGGCCGGCGCCAACCTGGCCCCGATCAACTGGGTGCTCGGCGCGCTCGGCATCACGCTCGGCCTGAGCCTGCTGGAGACCCTGCTCGTCGTTGCCATCGGCAATGTTCTCGGCTGCGCGCTGTTCGGCCTGCTGAACGTCATCGGGCACCGGACGGCGGTCAACCAGATGGTCCTCGGCAGAGCGCCGTTCGGCCGCCGCGGCGCGATCGTGCCCGGCGTCGTCCAGTGCCTGCTGACGATGGCCTGGGTCGGCGTGAACACCTGGGTCGTGCTCGACCTGGTGCTCGCCGTCCTCGCCAAGCTTGGGATCACGGGCGGGATCGGGCTGGAGTACCTGGTCGCCGCGGTGATCATGCTCGCCCAGCTCGGGCTCGCGCTGTACGGGTTCTACGCGATCCGGACGTTCGAGAAGTGGACCGTCCCGCTCACCGTGCTGGTGATGGCGGCGATGACGGTCCTGGCGCTGAGCAAGGCCGACCTGCACTGGACGGCGGCCACCGCGGCGACCCCGGCCGAGAAGTTCACGGCGATGACGCAGTTGATGACCGCGATCGGTATCGGCTGGGGCATCAGCTGGCTCCCGTACTCCGCCGACTACAGCCGCTTCGTCCGGCCCGAGGTCCCCAGCCGCTCGGTCTTCTGGGCGTCCGCGCTGGGCATGTACATCCCCACGGTGTGGCTGGCGGCTCTCGGCGCGTGCCTCGCGAGCGCGGGGACCGGCAGTGATCCGTCGGCGCTGGTGATCAACGCGTTCGGCGTGATGGCCGTGCCGGTGTTGTTGCTCATCATGCACGGGCCGGTGGCGACGAACATCCTGAACCTCTACTCGTGTTCGCTCGCCGCGTTGTCGATCGGTATCGAGGTCGCCCGCTGGAAGCTCACGCTGTTCGCCGGCGCGGTCGCGTCCGCGGTGCTGGTGGTCTTCGTGCGCGCCGACAGCTTCGGGCACGCGTTCGACAACTGGATGGTGTCGATCCTGGTCTGGATCAGCCCGTGGAGCGCGATCGTGGTGGTCGACTACCTGATCCTGCGCCGCGGCCGGCTCGACATCCCCGGGTTGTACGCGCGCGCCGCGAGGTCGCCGTACGGGCAGTGGAACGCGCGGGCGCTGATCAGCCTCGGCCTCGGGCTGGTCGCGGGCTGGAGCTGGCAGTACGGGCTCGTGCCGGTCATGCAGGGCCCGATCGCGATCGCGATGAACAACACCGACTTCTCCTGGCTCTCCGGGTCGCTGGTCGCCGGCGGCACGTACTACCTGACGTCTCGCCGGGTCGTCGTACGCGCCCCGCAACTCGCGTAGCCGCCGGGACCGGCACCAGCTAATGGGGTCTGGGAACAAGTTATGGCTTGTTCCCAGACCCCATTGCTTGTCGTCAGTTCGAGGTGAGGGCGGCGAAGTGGGCGACCGCTGTGAGGACGCGGTGGTCGGCGCCGGCGGGGGCTGAGAGTTGGAGAGGCGTGGCGCCGGCGGGTAGGACGGCGCTGGGGCTGTCGAGGTAGCTTAGGGGCATCGTGAGGCGGAGGGCGCGGGCGTTCAGCTCGTCCTCCGCTTCCGGTGAGGAGCGGACCTGGTCCAGCGTGGGGGCGTCGATCTCGACGGGCGGGCTGACGAGGATCGCGTCGCCGAGTTCCCGGCGGTACTGCGTACGCAGAGCGGGCATGGCCTGTCTGAGGGGTGCGGCGGAGCGTTCCCGCGACCGCGCCAGGGCCCGCGCGAGACGCCGCCGGACCTGGGCTCCGAAGACGTCGGGATCCCGCTCGAACTGTCGCCCGTACGCCGCCAGCGCTTCTTCCTCGACAATCGCCAGGTGTTGCGCGTGAAGCGCCCGGGTGACGTCCAACACCCCGACCCGACGCCGCTCGAAGCGCACGCCGTACGACTGCAACCGCTCGACCGTGGTGTGGAACCGCTCGAGTACGGCGCTGTCACACCCCTCGAGGTACTCGTCGTGCGGCAGCAGGAACGTTCCCGGCCGATCGAGCTGCGCCCGCGGTTCGCGTGCGAGTACGGCGTCCGTTGTGAGTAGGAGGTTGGCGTCGGTGGTCAGGATGCCGGGGGTGTCCAGGGTTGGTGCCAGTGGCAACATTCCGGTGGTTGGGTAGCGGCCTAGGGTCGGACGGAAGCCGAAGGTGCCTGTCCAGGCGGCCGGGATTCGCGCGGAGCCCGATGTGTCGCTGCCGAGTGCGACCGGGACGATCCCCGCGTGGACGGCGGCCGCCGAGCCGGACGAGGAGCCGCCGACGATGTACTCGATCCCGTCCCGGCTGACGGTCGGCGTACCGAAGCGGTCGTTGACGCCGAGCCCCGAGTACGCGAGCTCGCTGAGCGTCGTCTTCCCCACGCAGACCCCACCGGCCGCCGCGATCCGCCGTACCACCTCGGCGTCCCGCCCGGCAGGCGGCCGACGGTCGAAGTACCGTGACGCACCCGACGTCCGCGTCCCCGCGACGTCGAACACATCCTTCACGGCATACGCCACACCGTCCAACGGCCCACCGCACGCCCGGTCCCTGTCCCGAGCGGCCCGGGCAGCCGTCAACTGGACGAAGATGTCGTCCCCGGACTCAGCCGACATGCGAAAGTCCCTTCGTGGACAGCTACCCAAACGTTTGGGCAGGACGGTACGCAAACGATTGGGTAGTGTCAACGGGCAAGGGCCGGTCGGGAGGGGGATGGATGGCGAGGGAGCAGGCGGCGACGTTGCGGACTGTGGCTGCGGCTGCGCGGGTGGACGTGTCTACGGTTTCGCGGGTGCTGAACAGTGGGCCTGAGGAGCGTGAGCGGTGGGCGGGGGCGGAGACCGTCGAGCGGATCCTGCGGACCGCGGCTGAGCTCGGGTACCGGCGGAACCCGCACGGCGCGAGTCTGCGAACCGCGCGGTCGCAGCTCGTCGGGGTCGTCGTACCGCGGTTGCAGGATTTCGTGCTCGCGACGATCTTCGAGGGCATCGACCAGGCGGCCGCCGAGCGCGGGTACGCCGCCTTCGTGACGAACTCGCTCGACGATCCCGCGCAACGCGAGGTGCGCGTCGAGCAGCTCCTCGGCCGGCGCGTCGACGGGCTCGTGCTCTGTGACGCCCGGACCGATGATCCTTTGCTGCGGATGCTCGACGAGCGCAACGTGCCCTACGTCCTCGCGCTGCGGGCGTCCGGCGACCACGTGGGCGCGTACGCCGACGAGGCGTACGGCGGCCGGCTCGTCGCCGAACACCTGACGTCACTCGGCTACCGGGATCCAGCCGTCATCGCGGGCCCGGAGTACGCCTCCACGGCGAACGACCGGCTCGCGGGGTTTCGCGCAGGACTACGGGGCGTCGAGCTCGCTGACGATCGCGTCGTACGGACCGGCTTCGACGCCGAGGCTGGACGGACGGGTGTCGCCGAGCTGCTCGCGCGCGGCCCGGCGCCGGACGCGATCTTCGCGACCAACGACTTCGCGGCGATCGGCGCGATCGGCGCCCTCCGCGAGCACGGCCTCCGCGTCCCGGAGGACGTCGGGGTGGTCGGCTACAACGACACGCCGCTCGCCGACAGCCTCCCGGTCCCGCTGACGACCGTCCGCTCACCGATGCTCGACATCGGCCGTGCGGCGTTCACGCTCCTCGAACAACACCTGACCGGCGAATCCCACGAGTCACAGACCTTCACTCCGACGCTTGTCCCCCGCGCCTCGACCAGAGCCCAACGTCAGTCGGACGGGAAATGACAGCCGGTCAGGTCTTCGGAGACCTTCCAGATGCGGCGGGCGTCGTCCGTACTGCGGAGCCGCGAGTACAGCTTCTGCTCGGCCGGGGCACCGGCGAGGTGGTAGAAACCGCTGGGCCCGTAGAGCCGACCACCCTCGGCGTCGGGTGAGGTCGCCGCGAGCAGAGCGGGCAGCAGCGCCGTCTCGACCTTGCCGAACAGGATGCCGCGGGCCGACAGCGCGCGGATGAACCGCACCGCCATCGTGTCGCGGCCGCGGCCGACCTCGGGGCGCGCGGCCAGCAGGTTCGTCGGGGTCACGCCGGGGTGGGACAGGTTGCTCGTGATCCCCCAGCCACCGGCGCGGCTGCGGCGGTCGAGCTCCAGCCCGAACAGGCCGAACGCGATCTTCGACTGGCTGTACGCACCGCTGCCGTTGTAGCGGCGTTCCCACTGCAGGTCGTCCCAGTTGATGGAGCGCTCGTTGGCGGCGATGCTGATCTGCGACGTGACCCGGGCCCGTCCGGCGCGCAGGAGCGGGAGCAGCCGCGCCACCAGCGCGAAATGCCCGAGGTGGTTCGTGCCGAACTGCAGCTCGAACCCGTCCTCGGTGGTCTGCCGGTCGGGTGGCGTCATGACTCCGGCGTTGTTCACCAGGATGTCGATCGGCCGGCCTTCGGCGACGAGCTTGTCCGCCAGCGCGGCGACGGAATCCAGCGAAGACAGGTCGAGGTCCCGCAGCGAGACCTCGGCGTCTGGGTACTGCTGCCGGATCTTCGCGAGCGCCGCCTCGCCCTTGCGCGGGTTGCGGACCGGCAGGACGAGATCCGCGCCCGCCGCGGCGAGCCGGGTCGCCAGGCCGAGACCGACGCCGTCACTGGCTCCGGTGACCACCGCGAGCTTGCCGCTGAGATCGGGCATCGGGATGTCCGGCGAGGTCGTTGCCATCATGCCACCTCCTACTGTCTGACACCTGTCAGATTAGAGGTATTCTGACAGGTGTCAAGTTGCGGCCGTGAGGAGAATGTGCGCATGGCAGGAGACGGAACAGCGCGCCGGCCCGGGCGTCCGGGAGCGGATGCGCGTCCTGTGCCCGGTGAGGCGGAGATCCTTCGGCGGGGCATGGAGACCTTCGCCGAGCTCGGCTACGACCGAACCTCGGCCCGCGAACTCGCCCGGCGCCTCGGCGTCAGCCACAACTTCATCAACGACCGCTACGGCTCCAAGGCCAACTTCTGGCGGGCTGTCGTCGACTCGCTGCTCGCAGAGGACCAACGGCAGCGGCAGCAGTTGCTCCAGGCCGAGGTGGACGACGCCGAGCGGGTCCGCGCGGTGATCGTGCACTTCTACCAGGTGGCCGTCGAGGCGCCGCTGGTCGGCCGACTGCTGGCCGACGAGTTCGGGCAGGAGTCAGAGCGCCTGGACTATCTCTATGAGCGGTACGTCGCACCGACGCTGGAGCTGCTGGCCCCGGCCGTCGAGCGGTTGATGGCCGCCGGCCGGATGCGAACGGTACCGATGGACGTACTGTTCTTCGCCGTCATCAGTCCGGTGGCGGCACTGGTACAACTGCCGCTGGCGCACCGGCTCGGACGCCCCCAGCCGGTCACCCGCGAGAGCCAGCTCCGGACCGCTCGCGAACTCGCGAACCTGATCGCCGACGGTCTGCTCAGTCGTTCCTGACGAGGATCTCGTCCTCGGTCTGCGCGAGCTCGATGCGGGACCGGATCCCCAGCTTCCGGAAGACGTTCTGCAGGTGGTAGCCGACCGTGCGCGGGCTCAGGAACAGCTGGGCGCCGATCTCCCGGTTGCTCGCTCCTCCTCTGGCCAGTCGCGCCACCTGCACCTCCTGCGGGGTCAGCTCGGTCCTCGGGCCGGTCACGCCCGGCCGGCGGGTACTCCCGGCCGCTCGCCGTTCGCTCTCGGCCCGGCGGATCCACGGCTCGGCGCGCAGTTGCTCGAAGGTGTTGAGTGCGGCCCGCAGCGGGCTTCGTGCCTCGGCGCGGCGGCGTTGCCTGCGGAGCCATTCGCCGTACAGGAGTTGGGTGCGCGCGCGGTCGAACGGCCGGGACTGGCCGGTGTGGTCGGCTTCGTCGTGCAGCGCGAGCGCCTCGGCGTACAGCCCGCCGGCCTCGTCCGCGTCGTCGGCCACCAGCGCGCGGCACCGCGCGTCGAGGGCCCGCGCGCGGGCGAGGCCGCTCGAGGCCGCCCAGGCGCTCAGTTGCTCCAGCTCGTCCTTCAGTTCGTCGGTGCGCCCGAGGCGCGCGGCGGCCTCGACCAGGTCGGGGGTGCGCATGATCATCACCAAGGGATGCTCGGCGGAGCCGTTTACGAACGGACGGGTCTGGTCCAGGGTCTCGGCGGGCCGGCCGAGACCGAGGTCGAGCAGGCTCAACGCCCACCGGCCGAAGGCGACCGTCGGGGCGATCTTCCTGGCCTCGGCATGGCCCAGGGCGGCCGTGGCGAGTTCGCGGCACGACTCGGCCCGACCGGCCACCGCGTCGAGCCAGGCGAGCAGCACCTGGAAATGGCAGGTGCGATTCGTCAGTCCGAGAGCGTTCGCCAGCTCCAGCCCTTCGGCCGCGTTCGCGCGGGCGAACTGGTGCCGTCCGACCAGTACGTCGACCGTCGCGAGCACCTGCAGTGCGAGCACGAGAAGGTCCAGTCGTCCGGCACTGCGGCACCTCTGAACGGCAGCTTCCGCAGCCTCGCTCCCGGCCACGTCGTCGGCGGTCGCGATCGACGCCACGGCTCGCAGTACGAGCTCCAAAGGCTCTTGCTCTGCCGACGGCACCTCCTCGGCCTCGTGCCGCTGCGGTTGTGCGTGCGAGCCCGTCCCGGTCAGCAACTCCAGCTGGTCGGTGAGTTTCAGCACCGTGCGGACCAACGACGCACGCCGGCTGTGCGGCGGGAGTACTACGGCCGCCAACGCCTGCGACGCCTCTGCGGCCCGGCCCGGATCGTTGCTGAACCAGGCGTTCTTCGCAGCGTCGACCAGCATCACCGCGGCCAGCTCCGGGTCCTCAGCACTTACCTGTTGCAAGTCCGTCGTCAGCCAGCGGTACGCCGTACCGGGCTCGCCGCTGTCGAACGCGATGGCGGCCCGCAGGTGGCGGATGCGCGCCTGGGTCACGACGCTCCCGGCCACCTGTTCGGCCTCGTCGGCCAACGCTTCGGCGCGGACCGGGTGACCAGCCCGGTTGGCCGCGCCGGCGGCCGCCACCAATCGGCGCGCCCTGGTCTCGACCGCGGACGTCAGCCGGGCGGCCTTCTCCAGCGCCACGGCCGCAGACGAAGGCGCGCCGCGCTGCAGGGCACGCAGGCCGCTGCGCTCCAGTTCGTCCGCGGCGACCTCGTCCGGGCCGACGGCTGCCGCGGCCAACTGCCAGGCGCGGCGATCCGGCTCGAGCTCCGGATCGAGAGCGTCGGCGAGCGCCCGGTGAATCGCGAGGCGCCTGCTCAACGACGCCGACCGGTACACCGCCGCCCGCAGCAGCGGATGCCGGAAGGCCGCCCGCGGTCCGGCGATCGTCTCCTCGGTCCGCACCAGACCGCCTGCCAGCGCGCTGTCGAGCGCCTCGATTCCGATACCGAGCGGCCGTACGACGCGCAACGCCGCAGCAAGGTCGCCGGCGTCGTCCGCCGCGAGCGCGAGCAGGAGCTGGCGCGTCGGCTCCTCGATCCGCGCCAGTTGCTTCGCGTAGTGCTGCAGGATGCATTCGGGCAGCGGCAGTGGTCCGACCAACGGATCCACGCCTGCCTGTTGCGACTCGGACAGCGCGCCGGGCAGTTCGCTCAACGCGAGCGGGTTGCCTCCTGTCTCCCGGACGATGCGCTCGGCAACCTCCTGGGACAGCTCTGGGTGCTGGTCGGCCAGCAGCTCGCCAGACGCCTGTGCGTCCAAGCCCAGAAGACGCAGCTCCGCCACGCCTGGAAGCGAAGCGACATCGGACGGCCGTGTTGCCATGAGCAACAGCACCGACTCGTCCTGGATGCGCCGGGCCAGCAGCGACAACGCGTCGACGGACGGCCGGTCCAGCCATTGGAGGTCGTCGACCAGGCATCCGACAGGCCGCTCGTTCGCCGCCTCGGACAGCAGGGTCAACGCGCCGAGGACCACCTGCAACCGGTCCGTCGGCCGCAGCGGCATCAGACCGAAGGCGGCCCGAACGGCCGCGGCCTGTGCTTCGGGCAGGTCTCCGACACGGGACAGCAGCGGGCGGAGCAGCTGATGAAGTCCGGCGTACGGCAACTCGGACTCGCTCTGCAGGCCGTTGGTGCGGAGGACAGTCGCGTCGTGGGCGCACCCGGCCGCGAAGTCCAGCAGGGCCGACTTCCCCACGCCCGGATCCCCGGAGATCGTCAACGCTCCCCCGCGACCGGCCCGTGCCTCCGCGAGCAGCCGCTCGATCGCGGCCTGCTCCGCCTGCCTGCCGTACAACACCTGGATCCCTTCGCGGACGCGGAGCTTCCGAGCCTAGCGATTCGGGTCGGTCGTGGCATCTGTCATCCGACCTGGTACCTCCCGGGGCCTGGTCGGCTGACGGATCCGCGCGCGGTCCTCCCCGCCTAGTTTGGCGGTCATGAAGATGCGCGCCTTCCAGCAGGTCGAGTGGGGTGACGCCCCGGACAGCTGCGGCCTGACCGAGGTGGATCGGCCGGCACCCGCCCCGACCGAGATCCTGGTGAAGGTCCAGGCCGCCGGCGTGAACCCGGTCGACCACTACACCCGGCTCGGCGTCGCCTACAACCGCGTCCTGTCGCTGCCCTTCGTCAACGGCTGGGACGTCGCCGGTGTGGTCGACGAGGTCGGGTACGGCGTCACGCTGTTCCGGCCCGGCGACCGCGTCTTCGGCATGCCGTGGTTCCCGCGCGAGGCCGGGGCGTACGCCGACTACGTCACCGCGCCCTCGCGCCAGTTCGCGCTGATGCCGGCGGGCCTGAGCTTCGCCGAAGCGGCCGCTCTACCGCTCGCGGGGCTGACTGCCTGGCAGATGCTGGTCGATGTCGCGCAACTCCAGGCCGGGCAGCGCGTTCTGGTGACCGCGGCGGCGGGCGGGGTGGGCCACCTGGCGGTGCAGATCGCGAAGGCGCACGGCGCGTACGTCATCGGCACCGCCCGCGCGGCCAAGCATCGGTTCCTCTACGACCTCGGCGTCGACGAGGCGATCGACTACACGACAACCGACGTACCGCGCGCCGTCAAGGACGTCGACGTGCTCGTGCAGATGTTCGGCGGCGAGCAGGCGCTGGAAGCCATGCAGTGCCTGCGCCCCGGCGGAATCATGGTGAACGGCCAGGCCGCGTGGACGCCCGGAATGGGGCTGCGCGCCGCCGAGCTCGGCGTCCGGGCCACCGCCTTCCTGGTCGAGCCGGACGCCGCCGGGCTGGAGAACCTCACCGAGCTGATCCAGTCCGGCGACCTGCGCGTCCACGTCGACCGCGAGCTTCCGCTGGCCGCCGCTCTCGAGGCGCACGAACTGATGGCCTCCGCGCGGACCAGCGGGAAGGTCGTACTCACGACGGATCACGAGGAGAACCGATGAACACATACGTTCTGGTGCACGGCGCCTGGTACGGCGGCTGGTGCTGGGCGCACGTCGCGCGCCAGCTGCGCGACGCCGGCCACGAGGTGCACACACCGACACTGAGCGGCCTCGGCGAGCACGCCGTCCCCGGCGCCGCGCGGGTCGACCTGCGAACCCATGTCGGCGACGTCGGAAACCTCCTGATCGAACACGACCTCGAGGACGTCGTCCTGGTCGGTCACAGCTACGCCGGTCTGGTGGTCCGGGAGGTCGCGGACACCCTCTCCGACCGCGTGAAGGAACTCGTCCTCGTCGACGCCTGGGCAGGTGCCGACGGCGAGTCGCTGGACTCACTCGCTCCCGCGTTCTTCAAGGACTGGGTCGATTCCGCGACGTCCGACGGCCTGATCGCGGTCCCGCCGGCGAGCTCGGTCGGCGTCGTCGAGCCGGAGCTCGCGGCCTGGGTCGAGGCGCGCCTCCGGCCGCAGCCGCGGCTGACCTTCTCGCAGCCCACCATGCTGCGCGGCGCCGTCGACACCATCCCCTGCCGTGCGATCGTCTGCACGCCTGGCGGGCCGATGCCGTTCGCCGAGATCGCGAAGGGGTTCGGCTGGCCGATCACCGAGATCGAGTCAGGGCACGATGTGATGACACTGGCTCCGGACCAGCTCGCCGGATTGTTGTAGGAGGCACCCATGCGGATTCTGGTGACCGGCGCGACCGGGATGCTCGGCCGCGCCGTCGTTGCGGAGCTGTCGGCCGGCGGCCACACCGTCGCCGCGATGAGCCGACGCGTCCATCGCTGGCAGGACGCCGAGCCGGTACTCGCGGATCTCGCGGAGGGCACCGGCCTCGACGAGGCGGTCGACGGCGCGCAGGCCGTCGTACATCTGGCCTCGGCTCCGTACCAGCGCGGGTACACCGACGAGGTCGAGCTCGACGGCACGCAGCGGCTGCTGACCGCCGCGGCGGCCGCCGGTGTCGAGCATGTCCTGTACACGTCGATCGTCGGCGCCGACCGGGTGCCGTGGGGGTACTTCGGTACCAAGGTCAAGGCGGAGGCCGTCGTCCGGGAGTCCCCGGTCCCGTGGACCATCCTGCGCTCCACCCAGTTCCACGACTTCATCGATCAGGCCGTCACGAAGATGGCGCGGATGCCGGTGATGATCAGCGATCGGGGCATCGTCGGGCAGCCGGTCGACGTCCGGGACGTCGCGCGGCGGATCGGCCGGCGCCTCGTCGACGGTCCGACGTACGACGTCGAGGAATGCGGCGGCCCCGAGGTGCTGGAGTTCGACCAGCTGCTCCGGCAGTGGCAGGACGTGCGCGGCGTACGCAAGCCGATCCTGCACCTCCGCATCCCCGGCAAGCTCGGCAAGGGGTTCCGGGGCGGCAGCGTCACCACCGACGACCGCACCGGCCGGATCACCTGGCAGCAGTACCTCGCGGAGAAGTCAGGCCGTCGGTAGGTCGGTCTCGCTGGCCGGCGCGGAGACGACGCGGTTCCGGCCGGTGTCCTTGGCGTGGTACATGGCCAGGTCGGCGGCCATCTGCAGCTCGTCGAGGCTGCTTCCGGACTCCGGGTAGGTCGCGACGCCGATCGAGCAGGTGATCGTGTCGCACAGGACCGGGCCGCTCCCGGTGGTGACCGTGATCGCCAGCGCGGCGACCCGGCGGCGGATCCGCTCGGCGGCCAGCGCCGTGTCGGCCGCCGAGGTCTGCGGCAGCAGGATCGCGAACTCCTCACCACCGAGCCGGCCGACCAGGTCGTTGTCGCGTACTTCGTGACGCAACTCGGCGGCCACCGCGTTCAGGGCCTCGTCGCCGGCCAGGTGGCCGTACGTGTCGTTGACGGTCTTGAAGTGGTCCAGGTCGACGTACAGCACGCCGAGCGGCGAGTTCGTGCGCTCGGCGCCGGCGAACTCACGGCGGGCGATCTCGTGCCAGAACGCGGCGTTCGCCAGGCCGGTCTTCGGATCGGTGCGGGACTCCGCCTGGAACTGGTCGACGAGCAGCGCCCGATGCAGGCCGAGGATCGTCAGCAGCAGGACCGCCACCGTCCACGGCTCGCTGAGCAGCAGCGCGGCCGTCGCGGCCCCGAGGCCGAGCGAACCCGCGACGATCAGCTGGTCCGACAAGCGCCCGAGGGCGTTGCGGCCCGGGGCGTCGGGGTTGGACAGCACGATCGCGCCCGCGACCAGGACGTAGTTCACGAACCAGTACGCGAGCCCGGCCGCGACCACGGCCAGCAGACCGAGCGCTCCGGACGGGTACCCCGGATACACGCCGGGACGGATCGCCGCGAGCACCACGGCTCCCGCGGCGCCGGCCAGCACGAGCGTCGAGGCCGTGAACACCGACCGGTACGGCGGAACGCGCCGCACCCGCAACCACGAATGGACGTACGTGCTGAGGATCAGCGCCGCCGCCAGCGGAGGCGGCAGCAGGAGGACGCCGGCGAACGTCCACATCCCCTTCAGGTTCACGTACGGGATGCCTTCGGCGCCGACCTTGCGCAGCCGTTCGATGTCGCGCGCGGCCTCGAGGTGGATCGCCGAGCCGCCGACGAGCACCAGCAGCCGGATCCAGTCACTGCGCGTGACCGGGACCAGGCCGAACGTCGTACCGATCACGGCCGCGGCCACGATCTCGACGGTCAGCAGATAACCGAGGACACTGCGCGGCTGGGACCACAACGCCCACCGGGCCGGGAGCCGGGCACGATCGTCGCGTCGGCGCAGGCGACGTTGCGCCAGCCGATGCCGGATACTCATGCCAAGACCCCCGCCTCACAGTCGGTCCTTGTCACAGCGTAGCCGGGATGTTCACACAATGTCGCGGCCCTGCTGTCAAACGCCTCACTGCGCTCGCACGCCGGCGCCGGATTCGCGGAAGGAGGCCGCCGCCATGCAGAACAACGACTGGTGATGACTCAGGCGGGCTGTCGCGTGGCGCCGGAGTAGCCGTACGCCGCACCGGCCGCGACCAGCACGCCGCAGATCCCGGCGGCCGCCACGACCACGGCGGGCGTCCATCGATCGGCCGCCGCACCGGCGGCCAGCACACCGATCCCCTGGGACACGATCAGCGCAGTGCGGGCCAGGCCGAACGCCTGGCCGCGCTGCGCGTCGGGAACGTTCAGCACGAACGCCGCGCTCGCGGCCAGCTGGTACGACGCGCACAGCCCGGAGACGACCCACAACCCGACCGTCACCCACAACCCGGGCTGGGCGGCACAGGCGATCAGCGGTGCGCAGGAACCGATCGCCAACGGCCCCATCAGCGTGAGCCGGCGCGGTGGCGCGACCTTGGTGAGCAGCAGCATGCCGACCATCTGCCCGGCCGGGTTGGCGGCGAGCAGGATTCCGACGGCGGCCGGTCCGCCGCCGACCACCGCGGCGTACGGCGCGGCAAGGCCTTCGACACTCACGTAGAAACCGGCGACACAGGCCAGCGCGACCAGGTAGCGGAGCCGCCGATCGCCCCACACGAGCGTCGCCCCGGCCGCGAGCGACGCCCACCAGCCCGGGCGCGCCTCGGTCGTCTCCGGCAGCGGACGTTCGCGGACGCCCAGCCACAGCAGGACCGCGGACAGGCCGAAGGTGGCCGCGTCGAGGAGCAGCGCGTTTCCCGCTCCGAAGGCGGCGACCAGCGTCCCGCCGGTGACGAATCCGGCCAGCTGAGCCGCCTGCGCGGTGATGTTCGACACCGAACTGGCCAGCACGAACCGGTCCCCGGTCAGAATCGACGGCAGCAACGCGGCCCGCGCGGACTGGAACGGCGAGGCAAGCAGCTGTACGGCGACCAGCAGCACGCCCAGGACCCACAACGAGGCACCGGGAATCGCCATCGCCGCGACCAGGACCGCGCGGGCGACGTCGCAGCTGATCATCAGTCCGCGGCGCGGGAACCGGTCGGCCAGCCCGGACAGCAACGGTCCACCGGCGATGTCGGGCAGGAAGGTCAGGGCGTACGTCACCGCCGACAACCCGGCCGACCCGGTCCGGTCGAACACCAGCACCGCCAGCGCGACCCGCGCCAGCTGATCCCCGACCACCGACCCGAGCTGCGCCAGCCACAACCAGCGAAACTCGGCGACACCGAAGACCTCGCCGTACGTAGCGGGTCGATCGGCAGGATCAGAAGGGTCAGCAGACGAAGCATCAAGGGGGCGGGCCACCCGCCCACGCTACCCTCGTGCGTGCCCCCAGCACGCCGACACCGCCGGCTGACTGCCGCCTCGCGACGGGAGATCCGATGAACGACCAGATCACGTATGTGCACGCGCCCGGCAAGCACCGGTACGAGATTCGGGACGGCGAGACGCTGGCCGGGTTCACGCAGTACCGGCTGCCGGACGCGGAGCATGTGGACTTCGTGCACACCGAGGTCGACGAGGCCTACAACGGGCGCGGACTGGCCTCCGGGGTCGTCGGGTTCGCGCTCGCCGACGTGCGGGCCGCCGGCAAGCGGATCATCCCGCACTGCCCGTACGTCGCCGCCTGGATCAAGCGGCACCCCGGCGAGTACGACGACATCACCGACTGGCCCGCGCCCCGCGGCTGAGCCACGGCCCGTCGGTTCCCTGGCTGGTTTTGGGTACTGGCGGGGCATGAACGACAACGATCTGGAGCCGGATCCCCGGCAGCATCACCAACCGAACAGCCATGTCCGCCGTTGGGGGGCGGTCTACGTCCTGCTGGTGCTCTTCCTGGGCTCGTGGCTCGGCCACTTCTTCACCCAGCTGAGCGAGTTCCGGAGCGAGCAGAGCGAGCACGGTCAGGAGTTCGCCTGGGCCGACTACTGGATGTCGTTCCTGGCCAGCACGTTCGAGAACTGGCAGAGCGAGTGGCTGCAGCTGGTCTTCCAGGCGATCCTGCTGCTCGGCGCCAAGCACTTCCTGTTCCGGGTGGACGCCGAGGACATGGAGCGCCTCGAGGCCAAGGTGGACCGGATCAACCGGCGGCTGGACGAGCGGAGCGACTCGGTGCGCTGACCTCGTGCACCGCCGCGAACGCGGCCGCGAGGGACCGGATCGCCGGGTCGACGTCGCTGTCGGCGATGTTGCCGTACCCGAGCACGATCCCGTCACCGGCGGCGCGCAGCCGGTACTCCGCCAGCGGGACGATCCGGGTCCCGGACTCCCGCGCGGCCGCGACGAGCAGGCTCGCGTCGACGCCCGCGGGATACGTCAGCGTCAGGTGGAGCCCGGCCGCGGCCCCGCCGATCGTCCACGTCGGCAGCTCCCGTCGTACGGCGGTGAGGACGTGGTCCCGCCTGCGCTTGTAGCGGCGCTGCATCGCGCGCAGATGCCGGTCGTAGGCGCCCGAGCCCAGCAGTTCCGCGAACGTCGCCTGGTCGAGCGTCGACGGCCCCGGACCGGACACGCGCTCCAGCAGCCCGCGCCAGCGGCCCTGCGCCACGAACCAGCCGATCCCGATCGCCGGGCTCAGCGTCTTGCTCACCGAGCCGAGCAGGACGACGTGTTCCGGCGCCATCCCCTGCAATGTGCCGACCGGGCTGCGGTCGTAGCGGAACTCGGCGTCGTAGTCGTCCTCGAGGATCACGCCGCCGACCCGGCGCGCCCAGTTGATCAGCTCCAGCCGGCGCCGCGGCGCGAGGACGACACCGGTGGGGAACTGATGCGCCGCGGTGACGAGGACGGCGCGCAGCCCGGACCGCCGCGCGACCTCCTCGACGTCGATCCCGTCACGGTCGACCGGGACCGGCTCGACCCGCAGCCCGGTCGACTCGATGACCGCGCGCAGGCGCGTCCAGCCAGGGTCCTCGACGGCGATGCGGTCGATGCCCAGCGCCCGCAACCCGGCGCACAGGTGGGCGACACCCGCGCTGACCCCGCTGCGGATCATCACGTCGGAGGCCGTCGCGACCGCGCCCCGGCTCCGTTGCAGGTAGTCGGCAACCAGTTCGCGTAGCGGCGGATAGCCCCGCTCCTGGGGATAGCCGAGGTCGGCTGTCGGGACCGTGCGCGCGGCCGCCCGCGCCGCCTCGGCCCACCGTGTGCGCGGGAACGCCCGCAAGTCGGGAGCGCCCGGAGCCAGATCGAAGCGGTACGTCGGGACGTCGGGAGCGGGCGTCGTACGGGCGGGCCAGGTCGTGCGGCCGGTCCAGCTGACCCAGGTCCCCGAGCCCACGCGGGTGGCGAGGTAGCCCTCCGTCACCAGCTGGCTGTAGGCCTGAGTGACGGCCCACCGCGAGCAGCCGAGTTGCGCGGCCAGCTCACGGCTCGGCGGCAGCACGGTGCCGGTCGACACGCGTCCGGACCGGATCGCCGCCCGCAGCGCGCGCTCGACCTGCCGGTGCAGCTTCCCGTCCCCGTCGAGCGTCAGCACCACAGTCCAGGCCGTGCGCGTGGACTGCTTCGCCATGACCCAGATCCTAGTCACGACGTTGTGCGGGCCGGTACGGCGTTGGCGCCGTACCGGCCCGGGGATCAGCGCTGGAAGTTGCGGAGCAGGTCGTACGGGTAGACGGGCTGCTTCTCACTGACCGTGGTCAGGCGGGTGAGCTGGTCGTCGGTCAGCGACCAGCCGACGGCGCCGATGTTGTCGACATAGTGCTCGACGGTGCGCGGGCCGATGATCGGCGCGGTGACCGGCTCGGTCTGGATCAGCCAGCGCACCGCCACCTGCGCGACGCTCCGGCCGGTGTCGGCCGCGATCTCGTGCAGCGCGTCGAGGATGCTCCAGGTCCGCTCGTTGTCGTAGTAGTTCCACGCCTCCAGCAGTCCGCGGTCGGCCGCGGCGGCGATCCGGGTGTCTGCCGGCGGCGCCTCCATCCCGCGCCGGAACCGGCCGGCCAGCCACCCGGCGCGCAGCGGACTCCACGGCATCACGCCGAGGCCCTCGTTGCGGCAGATGGCGAGCAGCTCCCACTCGGCCTCACGGTCGAGGAGGTTGTAGAGCGGTTGCAGCGCGCTGTACTTGTACGTCTCGGCGACGTCGAGGGCCTTCTGCAGCTGCCAGCCGGTGACGTTGCTCGCCCCGAGGTACCGGACCTTGCCGGAGGTGACGAGCGTGTCCAGCGTCGCGAGGGTCTCCTCGATCGGCGTCGCCGTGTCCCAGACGTGCGTGTAGTACAGGTCGATGTAGTCGGTGCCGAGGCGGCGGAGACTCGCTTCGACGGCGGAGAGAATGTGCTTGCGGCTCAGGCCGTCGTCGTTCGGCCCCTCGCCCATCGCGCCGTACACCTTGGTGGCGATGACGAAGTTGTCGCGGTCCCGGCCCTTCAGCCAGCGCCCGAGCACGGCCTCCGATTCCCCCGCGTTGTACACGTCGGCCGTGTCGATGAACGTCCCGCCGGCCTCGGCGAACTCGTCGAGGATCCGGACGCTGGTCTGCTCGTCGGCGGGCCCGCCGAAGTGCATCGCGCCCAGACACACCTCACTGACCTTCAGCCCGGTCCTGCCCAGATTGCGGTACTCCATGGATCAATCCAGTCCTTTGCCCGATCGGTCGTCCCACTGCCGGGCCCCCGACCCGGCGCACCGCCAATCTAGACGCCGGCCGGCCGGGATCCACGCCCAATCACGACACGGAATCCCGGACCAATCCGCGATCAGCCGCCGACGGTCACGTTCATCGGGGGGTCAGGTCCGGCCAGCAGCGGGTGTCGGTGATCTGGCGCAGGGAGGCGACCTTGCCGTCCTTCGTGGTCACGACGTGGGCGAACGGGGCTTCCCAGTCGTCGCCGCGGTAGTGGCCGAGGACCACGAACTCGTCGGCGGCGACCGGCAGCGTCCGGTCCGGCTCGCAGCGCAGGCCGAGGTCCTCCGGGATCCGGCCCCAGACGTTGCCCACCGCGACCGCGCCGCCGTGGAACTCGCGGTCGCCCGGCAGCGGCAGGCCCGGGCTCAGCGTGAGGACGAAATCGTTGTGCACGGCATCGAGCAGCGCCGCGGCGTCGTGGCTCGCCAGGCTGTCGTAGAAGGTCTGTACCGCGGGATCCGTTGTTTCGCTCATACTCCGGAAGCTACGCCCGCCGGAACGGCAGCGGCAACGCGAGCTCGATCACACTTACATACATGGATGCATGTATGATTCGGGTATGGCGAGCACGACCGGCGCGGGCCGGCGGACCCAGGCGGAACGAATCGAGCTGACCCGGAACAAGCTGCTCGAGGCGGCGGCGCGCGGGTTCTCCCGGTACGGGTACGGCAACGTGCGCCTGGACGACATCGCCCGCGAGGCCGGGTACACGCGCGGGGCCCTGTACCACCAGTTCGCCGGCAAGGAGGAGCTCGCGCTCGCGGTGATCGAGTGGGTGTCCCGGACCTGGGACGCGGAGGTCGGCGTGCCGGCCGAGGCGATCACCGATCCGGCCGAACGGCTGCTCTGGACGGCCGAGGCGCACGCCAGGTACTGCCGGCGTGAGGTTGCCGCCGTACTGATGAGCCTGCGGGTGGAGTTCGCCGGCCAGGACCACCCGGTGGCGCACGCACTCACCGACCTCCTGGACCCACTGCGGGACACCGTCGCGAAGCTGATCACCAGGGGCCGCCGGACCGGATCCATCCCACCCGGTCCCCCACCGCGCGCGCTCGCGGCGGCCTATCTGGCCGCCCTCGAGGGCATCACCGCCGCGGTCGGCGGAGCCCCGCACGACGTGACGCTGAGCGCCCGCGCAGTCCGCGGCCTGCTGGGCCTCCCTACCGCGTAGCCCGCTCCGCGGGAGGACGCAGTACGGCGAACGGGTCGGTGACGGTCAGCTCGCGCGCGGCGAACTTGTAGACCGTCGCGGGACGGCCACCGGCCTGGCCCGGGCGGGCGGTGCGATCGGTCGGGTCGATGACGTGCCGCCGGGTCAGCACGCGGGTCAGGTTGGTCGCACCGAGTTCGTACCCCAGCGCGGCGCGGAACAGGTCGCGCAGCTCCGCGATGGTGAACTCCGGCGGCGCGAGGGCGAACCCGATGTTCGTGTACGACAACTTCGCCCGCAGCCGGCCGACCGCCGCCTCGATGAAGAAGTGGTGGTCGAACGCGGTCGGCGGCAGGTCGTCCACCGGATGCCAGGCGGTGTCGTCCGGGAGGTTGGGCCGTACGTCGGACGGCACCAGGCCGAGGTAGGCCGTGGCCAGCACCCGCGCCCGCGGGTCGCGGTCGATCGCACTGTGCGTGGCCAGCTGCTCCAGGTGCGCGACGCCGCGCACGTCGACCTTGGCCGCGAGATGGCCGGTGATCGCCTCCCGGAGCCGCTCGGTGGGCTCGACGCCTCCCCCGGGCAACGCCCAGCGGTCCTCGTACGGACTCCGCGCGCGCCTCCACAACAACACGCAGAGGTGATCGTCGCGCACGGAGAGCACCACGGCCAGCACCTCGTGCGGATAGCTCGGGAAGTTAACCGGATCACCTTTCTTGGCTGTCGACACGTCGCCGATGGTACCGTCGCACCTAGTTATCGCCTCTGGGGCGAAAACTCCTCGAAGGAAGGACGTCGTCGTGACCGTTGGCACGGCAATCACCTGGCAGGAAGAGGTCCGCCGCCTCGCGCGGGAGCAGGACGCGGTGATCCTCGCCCACAACTACCAGGAACCCGCGATCCAGGACGTCGCCGACCACGTCGGCGACTCGCTCGCGCTGTCCCGCATCGCGGCCAGTACGGACGCCTCCACGATCGTGTTCTGCGGCGTGCACTTCATGGCCGAGACCGCCAAGCTGCTCAGCCCTGACAAGCGGGTGCTGATCCCGACCGCGCAGGCCGGCTGTTCGCTCGCCGACACCATCGACGCCGACCAGCTGCGGGCCTGGAAGGCCGAACACCCCGGCGCCGCGGTCGTCGCCTACGTCAACACCAGCGCGGCCGTGAAGGCCGAGGCCGATATCTGCTGTACGTCGTCCAACGCCGTCGAGGTGGTGAACTCGATCCCGGCGGACCAGCCGGTGCTGTTCCTGCCCGACCAGTTCCTCGGGGCCCACGTCCGGCGCCAGACGGGCCGGGACAACCTCCACGTCTGGATGGGCGAGTGCCACGTGCACGCCGGCATCAGTGCCTCCGACCTGCGCTCGCAGGTGGCCGCCGACCCGGCGGCCGAAGTACTCGTGCACCCGGAGTGCGGCTGCGCGTCGTCGGCGATCTGGCTCAACAGCGTGGGTGACCTGCCCGCGGACCGTACGCACATCCTGTCGACCGCCGGCATGCTGGACGCCGCGCGCGACATGAAGGCGAAGACCGCCCTGGTCGCGACCGAGATCGGCATGCTGCACCAGCTCCGCAAGGTCAACCAGCAGACGAACTTCCTGCCGGTGAACCCGAAGGCCTCGTGCCGCTTCATGAAGATGATCACCCCGGAGCTGCTGGTCCGGAGCCTGCGCGAGGGGCGCGACGAGATCCAGCTCCCGGCCGACGTCATCGAGCGCGCCCGGCGTTCGGTCGAGCGGATGGTCGCCATCGGCCGCTCGGAAGGACAGCGATGACACGCGCCGTCGACATCGTCGTCATCGGCTCCGGCGTCGCGGGCCTGTCGGCCGCGCTCGGGCTCGCGGCGACCCGCGACGTCCTCGTGATCAGTGCGGGCGACGGCAGTACGCCGTGGGCGCAAGGAGGCGTCGCGGCCGCGTACGGCGGGGACGATCCGCTCGACCATGCGCACGACACCGACGTCGCGGGCGCGGGCTTCTGCGATCCCCGCAACGTGCGGGCGCTGGTCGAGGAAGGCCCGCAGCGCCTCGCGGAGCTGATCGCCCACGGCGCCCGGTTCGACCGGAACGCGGACGGCTCGCTGTCGCGGACTCTCGAGGGCGGGCACGGACGGCCGCGGGTCGTGCACGCCGGCGGCGACGCGACCGGCGCGGAGGTGCATCGCGCGTTGCGGAGCGCCGTACAGCTCGCCGGCGTCGAGACGCTGCACGGGCGGACGGTCGGGCTGGTGAAGTCCGACGCCGGCCGTGTCGTCGGCGTACTCGTCGAGACGGGTGGCGAGGTCACGCAGATCGACGCGCGGGCCGTGGTTCTCGCGACCGGCGGCATCGGCAACGCGTACCTGGCGAGTACGAATCCGTCGTCGGTCCGCGGTGACGGCATCGCGCTCGCGCTGCGGGCCGGTGCGTCGCTGGTGGACATGGAGTTCGTGCAGTTCCATCCGACGGCGCTCTTCACCGGTGACACCAGCGGCCAGCTGCCACTGGTGACGGAGGCCGTCCGCGGTGAGGGCGCCGTACTGCGTGACGCCGAAGGTCGCCGGATCATGGCCGGGCGGCACCCGCGGGCCGACCTCGCCCCGCGGGACGTGGTCGCGCGCGCGATCGACGCGACGATGCGCCGGGACGGCTCGTCGCACGTGTGGCTGGACGCGACGGGTATCGCCGCGGAGGTGCTGCGGGAGCGGTTCCCGACGGTGCTGGCGTCCTGCGCGCGGATCGGCGTCGACCTGGTGTCGGAACAGATCCCGGTCGCGCCCGCGGAGCACTTCCTGTGCGGCGGCGTACGGACCGATCGCGACGGCGCGACCGACGTACCGGGCTTGTACGCCGTCGGCGAGGTCGCCGCGACAGGTGTGCACGGGGCCAACCGGCTCGCGTCGAACAGCTTGCTGGAGGGTCTGGTCTTCGGGCGGCGGGTCGCGACGACGCTGACCTTGGACCTTCCGGTGGCCATTGCCGGTCGCTCGCGCGAACTGCTGCTGGACGAGGATCGCGAGCCGGAGCGGATTCGCGCGATCCTGACCAAGTACGCCGGGATCCGCCGCGACGGCGCGGGGCTGAACGCGGCCGTGGACGAGCTCGATGCCTTGGGCAACGGGCCGTTGGCGACGGTGGCGCGGTCGGTGGTCGTGGCGGCGGCCGCGCGGCGGGACAGTCGCGGTTGTCACTGGCGCTCGGACTACCCGGGCGTCGACGAGCGCTGGAACGAGCATCTCGTCGTACGGCTCGACGAGGACGGGCGGCCGGCGGTGCGGCAGTTGCTGCCTTCCGGGACCTGCTGAGTCGTTTCGGGGTGCTGTCAGGCGGCGGGCTCGGCTTCGCGGCGGTAGCGGTAGGAGTTGCGTTCGGCGGTGGTGCCGTCGGGGTCGGTCACGATGTGGTCGACACCGTGCCAGATGGCCACGGCGGCACCCTGGCTGACCTGGTGCTGCTTGCCGCCGCCGATCGCGAACGGCTTCGTGCTGCCGCGCCAGCGGGTCTTCCAGATGCCTTTCTCGCAATAGGTCTCGACGGTGTCGACGGGCGTCATCGTTCGTCTCTCCTCACGGGGCGGGTTCCCAGCGCACAGGACCGATCCAGAGGTCCGGCCCGTCTGCACGGCGGCGCGCGGCTCGTGCAGTCGTGGCTGGTGTGTGGGTGATGGTGGGTTGGGTTCGGCGGGCGCGGTCGTACGCGGCGCGGCGGATCGGGTCGCGCAGGTGGGCGTAGGCGGTGAGCAGTTCCTGGAGCTGCCGGTCGGCCTCGGCGTCGGGCCCGGCTCCGCGGGTATCCGGGTGCAGCCGCCGGACCAGGATCCGGAAAGCGCGATCGAGTTCCTCGTCGGTCGCGTCCTGGGCGACGTTGAGCACGCCGTACGGATCAGGAGTCATCACCACCACCTCGCAACTCGTCCTCAACCGGGGTGATGCGGCGGCCCGCCGTACGAATGTGTCCTGGGAAGGACGGGGCGGCTGGAACAACCAGTGCCGCCGGTCGAGGGGTCAACTGGCGGGCGGCCGCATCACCGGGGGCGTTCTTCTGAGACCTGCTCACCTCCTTCGCTGAAATCCGTCACCTCGTGTACGTCGGAGGGCCGCGCTGACGGCTGTCGGGCCGCCGGCGCGGAGCGCGATCGCGCCGCGGGCCCACCCGGCGCGGCCACTTGCTCGGTGACCGCCCGGCCCAGGGTCCGACGGATGGACAGGGCCTCCGGGTGGGTGGCTCGCACGGCTCGTCCCAGCAGGCGGCGATCAGCGCGTCGAACTCGTCCCGCACCAACTCGTCGTCACCGAACACGAGGTCGACGAACGCGTCGGTCCGATCGAGTGTCTGCCCGCTGACGGCCCACATCGATACCACCTCATCGGCAGCTGCGGACCGCGTCAGGCGTCGAGCTGCTGGTGACCGGATTCGGTGTTCGCGATCGCGATCTTGCGCGGCTTGGCCTGCTCGGCGATCGGGATCTTCAGCGTCAGTACGCCGTTCGCGTAGTTGGCCTCGATGCGGTCGGCGTCGAGGGTCTCGCCCAGGAACAGCTGCCGGGAGAACACACCCAGCGGCCGCTCGGAGACCTGCATCTCCACACCCTCACCGAGCTCGAGCGGCCGGCGCTCGGCCTTCACCGTCAGTACGTTCCGCTCGACGTCCAGCTCGATCGCGTCCGGCGAGATCCCCGGCAGATCGAACGCGACGACGTACTGCTCACCCTGCCGGTACGCATCCATCGGCATCGGCGTCGGCCGCGACCACGTACCCGGCGTCTGGCTCCCGAAGAACTGCTGAGCCAGCCGATCGAACTCCCGGAACGGATCAGTGCGCATCAACATCGGTCCTGCACCTCCTGAGTCATCGCTTCACCAGTGGTGTCAACACGCACTTCTCTTATAACATGTCATCGAAACGATGACAAGCCTTTGATGTCATCCAATCGATGACATACTGCTCGGGAGACGAAGCGAGGTGACCAGTGAGCACTGAGGACGCGACCCCGGTGTCGGAAACGATCGCCGACGTCGAGGCGACGATGCGCCGCCTCGACGGGATCGGTGACTCGGGGGCAGCGGTCCAGGACGCTGTCAGCACCGAGCATCTCCTGGCCGCTCTGGCCGCACTGCATGCGGCGCAGGACCAACTCGCCGCCTGGGAGCCGCTGCTGATCGGGGCGGCCCGCGAGCAGGGTGCGAGCTGGGCGGCCATCGCGCCCGCGCTCGGGGTAGCCAGTCGGCAGGCCGCCGAGCGGCGGTACCTGCGACTCAACCAGCAGGCCTCCGACCCGGCGGGAATGACCGGCGAGCAGCGCGTCCAGGCGGCGCGTGACCGACGCGCGGGGCAGCGCGCGGTTACCCAATGGGCGAACGCCAACGCCGGCCGCCTACGTCAACTCGCCGGCCAGATCACCGGCCTACCAGGCCTCAGCAGTGCAGCCCAAGCCGCCGTCGACCAGGTCGGCCACGCCCTGGGCAACAACGACACCGCAACCCTCCTGGATCCCCTCGCCAAGGCTGAACCGCACCTCCAGCCCGACCATCCCGACCTCGCCAACCAAATCGCCGCAGTAGCCCGCACCACCGCCCAACTCCGCCGAGACCCGACTGCCGACCCGCACTGACGCCGGCAGCGGCTACCTGTACGCCGTTGGCCGTGCCAACGGTGCGACGACCGTGAACGCAGTGTGACACCGCCGGCGGACATGGCTACCACCAACGGCGGTCAAGGCCGTCTTGTACAGCTAGTAGCCTTGGGGGCCGACGGACGGATTGCCGAGAGAACGGCGTGGGTACGGGGAACGGATGCTGATCGCACAGCGGTACCGGTTGGGCGCGTCCTTGGGGCGTGGCGGGATGGGTGAGGTGTTCCGCGCGACGGACGAGGCCCTTGGCCGCGAGGTAGCGGTCAAGGTGATGCTCCGTACGCAGGACGGCGAATCGGCGGCCGAACGGTTCCAGCGAGAGGCACGCGCCGCGGCGCGACTGAGCGATCCGCACATCGTGGCGGTGTACGACTTCGGGCAGCACGACGACAACCTCTATCTGGTGATGGAGCTGGTCGAGGGCCGGTCGGTCGCCGCCGAACTCGCCGCGCACGGCACGTTGCCGTGGGACCGTGCGGTCCAGATCGTCGAGCAGGCCGCCGCCGGGCTCGCGGTCGCGCACGCGCAGAACGTGGTCCACCGCGACATCAAGCCCAGCAACCTGCTGGTTGCGGCCGACGGGACCGTGAAGGTCGCGGACTTCGGGATCGCGCACCTGCCCGGCTCGGAGACGACCGACCTGACGGTCACCGGTCAGATCATGGGCAGCCCGCACTACCTGTCGCCCGAGCGCGCCAGGGGTCTGCGGGGCGGCCCGGAGTCGGACGTGTATGCGCTGGGCTGCGTGCTGTACCAGCTGATCACCGGTCGCCCGCCGTTCATGGGCGATCACCCGACGGCGGTGCTCTACCAACACGTCGATGCCGCCCCGGTCCCGCCGAGCCAACTGCGACCGGAGCTGGCGGGCCGGTTCGAGCCCGTACTTCTGCAGATGCTCGCCAAGTCGCCGGAGGACCGGCCGACGGCGGCACAGCTCACCGCTCTGCCGGCGGCGGCCGACTGGTTCCCCACCGCAGCACTCCCCCGCGGACCCGAGCAGCCTGCGGCAACGCCGGCAGCCGGAGTACCCGTTCCTGCCGCCGCACCAGCCGCTGCTCGCGCGCGGAGGCCGCTGGCGATCGCAGCCGTCGCCGTGCTCGCGCTGGCCGGAGCGATCACCGCAGGCGTCGTACTGCGGAACACCGGCGACAACCTCCCGCCGACCGGCGAGGTCGGGCAGCAGCCGAGCACCAGCGTCAACACCCCGGCGTCGACCGAGCCGACGACCGGCGAGAGCAGCGAACCGACAAGTCGCAGCACCGGCAGCTCGCCCACCGAGACGAAAACGTCCAGCTCCACGAGCACCACGCCCACCACGACGCCGACCTCGTCGCCAACCACGACACCGTCGACAACCCCGTCCAGCGAGCCGTCGCCGACGCCTACCCCGTCGAACTCCCCGTCGTCGTCGGCCACCCCGTCTCCGACTGCCACCCGGACGTCATCACCGACCTCGACGACGCCGTCGACCTCGAATACGCCGGCGCCGTCCGAGACCCCGTCCCCCTCCGGCACCCCGGCCGCGTCGCAGACGCCGAACCCGCAGTAATCCCTCATCGCCAGGAACCCTGCGCCTGAGGGTTGACTCACATATGAGTGAGTCATATGAATGAATCATGTCCGAAGCCAATGTCTGGGCTGCCTGGACTCTGCGTAGTCATGATGCGTTGGGTGCTGCTGTGGCGGCGGTGGTGCCGAGGGGGCTGGGGGCTCGGGATCTTGCCGCGTTGACTCTGCTTGGGAGTCATGAAGGCTGTTCGGCGGACTGGTTGTATGCGCGGATCGGGCTCACCCAGTCGGGGACCGTGCGGCTGCTCGATCGGCTGGAGCGGCTCGGGTATGTCGATCGCACCCGGCGCGGACGTGTTCTCGAACTCAGGCTGACCCCACAGGGCCGGGACCTGCTCTCCGCGTGGACAAGCGCCCGCGACGCGGCCAGCAACGACGTACTGGATGCGCTGACCGCGGACGAGCGGCGGCAGTTGACGGAGCTCCTGTCGACGGCGCTTCGGCGGACGTCGCGGGTGCGGGAGGTCGCCGACGCGACCTGCCGGTTCTGCGACTGGCCGGCGTGCTCCGCGTGTCCGGTCGACGAGTCGGTGGGCGCGTCGCCGTGAATCGCCCGGGGCCGGTCACCGGACTCGCGGTCGCGTGGATGCTGGCGTCGACGGCCGACAACTTCGTGATGTTCGTGCTGTTGTGGATCGCGGGGCCGCAGGGCTGGTCCGGTGCGGAGACCGCGTTGCTGGTGGTCGCCGCGCGGGTTCCGACGGTCGTCGGCGGTGTGCTCGGCGGACGGGCCGTGGACCGGTTCGGCCCGGTTCCGATGCTGGTTGTGGACGCCGCGGCGCGGGTCGCGCTCATGACGGCGTTGGCTGTGGCCGGATGGGGCCAGCACCCGTCGATCTGGGTCGTACTCGGGCTCTGCGCCGCCGCCGGTACGACGCCGCCGCTGGCCTACGCCGCCTCTCGAACCCTGGTCCCCCGCCTGGTCGACGACGAACTGCTCCCGCGGGCCAACGCGTGGCTGGGAGTCGGCGACCAGGTCCCGATGGTCCTCGGCGCCGCACTCGCCGGACCCGCGCTGGGCGTGCTCGGGCCAGGGAGGGCCTTCCTCGTGCCGGCGGCCATGATGCTGGGAGTCGCGTGCATCGCCGTACGGCTGCCCCGGCACCGTACGGCGGGTCCGCGCCGGCCTGCCCCGCGCACGCGCTGGGTCTCAGGCCCCGTCGCCGGACTGATCGCACTGTCCGTCGTGTACCACTTCACGTACGGACCCTTCGAGAGCGTGCTGCCGCATTTCACCCGCGAGCAATTGGGGGCAGGCGTCGCGGGCTACACAGTGCTGTGGGTGGTCTTCGGGATCGCGGCGCTGTCGACCGTGCCGCTGGCGGCCTGGCTTGGGCGGTCGCGCCCTGGCTTGGTCAACGCGATCGGCGCGCTGGTGTGGGGCCTGGTGACGCTGCCGATCGTCGCCGTCCACAGTCTGCCGCCGGCGGTGGCGATCTTCGCCTTGTCCGGCGCGGTCTGGGGGCCGTACTCCGCCATCGAAACGACGGCGCTGCAACGCTGGGTGGACCCGGCGGGCCACGGCGCGATGTTCGGAACCCAGCGCGCCCTCCTCGCGCTGGCGTCCCCGCTCGGCGCGGCCGTCGGCGCACTCGCCGTGGAACAGGTGTCCCCGGCAACTATCCTCGCAGTCTCCGCGCTGAGCTGTACCGCAGCTGGCGCAGCAGCCCTGTGGCCACTAGCCCGGACTCGAAGTTCCTACGGATCGGCCAGCGGCGCCAAGTCGTCGGCCGCCAGGTCCGGCCGCAGTCGCACGTAGCGCATTCCGTGGCGTGCCTGTCCCGCTTGGGTGGCGGCATCGGCGGTGACTTCGACGACCACCGTCGGGGCGACCTTGGCCAAGGGCTTCTTCGCGCACGGCCCCGCCCAGCGATAGGCGGTGATCTCGTCAGTCCACGGGCGATCCGGCCCGGCCGGCGTCAGGACGGCCGCGCGCCCGCCGGCGCGCACGATCACGACCCGGCTAGTTGACTGAACTCTCTTAGCATGACGCGGCCTCTGCGAGCGCAGAAGGGGTGCGCGGGACACCAGCAGGCGATCGGGCAGGGTTGTGGAGTCCGAGTCCGGGTGCGGGCAGGGTTGGCGGGTGTTGTTCCCGTAGAAGTCGCATGCTGCGAGTTTGTCGTACCTGCGGGCTTGGCGGCGTCGGACTGTAGAGCCGGGCCTTGCGCAGCTACACGTTCGACTCTCTATTCCGACCCGGGTTCCTGCACCGGCGGACAACGACATGAGCGCGAGCGGTGCGGCTGGATATCGGGCGGTTGCACGCGGCACCGAATCCGAGGCGCCAGGACGGCCGCCGCCGGGATCGGCGAATCCGGTGACTGGAACGGTGGGAAGCGTTACTGAGGTTGGTGCACTGGGCACTTGATGTGTACGGCGCCGGTCCGAATGGCCCGGCTGAGGCGTCCGGGGCTTCGCGTTCAGAAGTCGAGTGACGGGTGCGCAAGAGCGGACTCGCCCGCGCACTACCAGTGACCGGGTGTCGTGCTCTGAAGCCGCCGACTTCGAGGAGTGGACATGACTTCAGCGGGTTCCGGGGATTCGCCCCCTGTCGAGTTCCAGGCCGTGGGCGGCCGGTTCGAGCGGGCACTCATCTGGGTCTTCATCGTCCTGCCCACGCTCGGGCTCCTGCCGGCGATCTTCATCGCCTGGGGCGGCTGGATCGGCTGGCACGACATCGTCCTGCTGGTCGTGTTCTACGTGATCACGACGACCGGCATCGGCGTCGGCTACCACCGGTGCTTCACCCATGGCGCGTTCAAGAGCAGGCGGGGCCTCAAGATCGCCCTCGCGGTCGCCGGCAGCCTGGCGCTCGAAGGACCCGTCATCCGCTGGGTCGCCGACCACCGCAAACATCACAAGTTCTCGGACCGGGACGGCGATCCACACTCGCCCTGGCGCTACGGCACCAGCGCCTGGGCGGTGACCAAGGGATTCGTCTTCGCCCACGTCGGCTGGGTGCTCTGGGGACAGGACCGCGCCGACCCGAAGCACTACGCCCCGGACCTGCTGGCCGACCCCGACCTGGTGTCGATCTCGCGGCACTTCCGCGGGCTCGTCGCGATCTCACTGCTCGCACCGGCGGTCATCGGTGGCCTGTTGGACAGATCGTGGCACGCTGCGGCCACCGGATTCTTCTGGGGGACGCTCGTGCGCATCGCGCTGATGCACCACGTCACGTTCGCCATCAACTCGATCTGCCATGTCACTGGCGACAAACCCTTCGCCGCCCGGGACCGGTCGGGAAACGTCTGGTGGCTGGCCGTACTGAGTCAGGGCGAGTCGTGGCACAACCTCCACCACGCCGACCCCACCTGCGCGCGCCACGGCGTCCTCAGGGGGCAGGTCGACATCAACGCCTGGTACATCCGGCTGTTCGAGCGGTTCGGCTGGGCCTACGACGTCAAATGGCCAGACCAGGAACGCCTTGAGAAAAAGCGCACGGCTATCGCTTGACCTGAGGAGCTCCGCCGTTGGCATCCGGACGCCGGGCTCCGCATGCTGAGGTGCTGAGCCTGCGTCAGGTTGAGTTCACGCGCCTCGGCATCGGCGCCTCACTGCCGCGCCGCCAGGCAGCCGGTCTCTGCAGGGGGTCCAGGACGCCCGAGGAACTTGGTCGTGTCGGCTGAGTCGGTAGTGGCGACCCGAGCCTTCGCTGTGTCACGCTGCAGGTATGTCCAGCCACGTCATCCGAGACCACGGCGGCGTCCGAGAGTCGGATGTACCACCCACAGATGTTCAGGTTGTCGCAACGTTGGACGTAACCACCGTCGACGGACACCGCGTGACCTTTCACCTAGGCGAGGGACTGGGCGAACTGAAATACATGGTCGGTCGGGGTGGCGCGCTGCACATTCTCGCCGGCGAACAGGTCCTCCAGACGTTCGGACCCGGCTACTGGGCCACCGTCACCGGCGAGGCGGTGCAAGTCAAGGGCGACGAAGGCTACCGGCCGAGCAGGACGTAGGTCTTGGCCCAGGCGGTCCGAC
Source organism: Kribbella sp. HUAS MG21 (assembly GCF_040254265.1). Taxonomy (GTDB): domain Bacteria; phylum Actinomycetota; class Actinomycetes; order Propionibacteriales; family Kribbellaceae; genus Kribbella. The sequence continues at coordinate 5,589,966 of NZ_CP158165.1, read as the reverse complement.
ATGGCCGTGCCCGTCAATTCACAGCCGGAGCCCTGCGTGGAAGCAGGCGCCGTCGCCGGGTAACACCACGATCGAGGTGACCTCGACCAGAGCTCGCCGTACACAGGATTGGTGCTCTTCGGTCAGGTCGTGGTGTTCACGACGACGTGACCGCCGTCGGTCTCCCATACGTCTTCAGGTGCTGTCTCGGCTGTTCGAAAACCGCTCGTTGGCCGGGAAGGGCCATTCGCAGTCGAGACCAGGTCCTGGGCGCGGATCTGGTTGCCTTTGAGGGCGGCGAGCGTCATCGCGGTCTCGGCTGTGTCCGGTGGGGTGTCAGGCGGGATGACCACCAGATCGACGCGGGCACCTGCGCTCCCGGATATCCCGGTCAGCAGGCCCATGGGCTGGCTGGCGAAGTAGCCAACCCGCACGAGTCGGCCGGCGATGGCCAGACGGAGTGGATGGCTGTCCCAGTCACTGTCGTGGAGCATCAGCCGGGTGATCGGCCCGTGCAGAGCGTCGATGGCCAGGACCAAGCCGGGTAGCTCCGCGGCGGGATCCGTCGAGCGGGGCCACCAGCCACCGTCGAGGAGTTCGGCGGCGGCGCCGGTCTGCAGTCGCAGCCGTGGGGTCGACGGTGCGGTGGAGGAGAAGACTGTTCTGCCGTCGCTCGCGGTCATTGTCATAGCGAAGCGTCGGTTCTACGGCCACGCACCAGGCGGCGGACGGCCGACGCCGGTGTGACTGGTCCCGGAGGTTTGGGCGTGCTGCGGGTGCGGTGAAGTATGGACATGACATCCCCTACGGAAGGGCCGGTGTGGCTGGCAGCCTCAAGCGGGATGTCATCGATTCCGGAACTACCACCACCCTACGTCTGTCTGGACCGGAAAGATATGCCGAACGCTCCGCCAAACTCCCGTAACAGCACTGCCTCGGTCGCACAACGATGAGTACAACGCGGCACAGTTGATGTCGGACTCGAGACGATCGACAAATCACGTCATCACCGTGCAGCGAACGAGCCACCCACGGCTGCCGCCATCACTCAACGAAGGACCTAGGTAGAGCTGAATTTCGGTCCAGTAAGTCATTTCGGTCCACCAAGCCGTCCTGGCGCGCGACCCTGTACGCCGGGCCGGTGGTTGCCTGGAGCACGCGTTTGTTCTCGACCCCGTGTGCCGCGGCCAAGCGTGCGCCGGCACTGGAACTGTTCAGGCTGCACCTCACCTGCGAGTACGAGCCGAACCTACGCTCTACGCTCTCGTCAGCCGAGCATGTAGACTGAGATCACTCCGGAGCGATGGCATTCCAAGTGGCATGTCGGGAACCCCCGCAGCCCTACGAGGCGATGCCGATGTCCACCCGACTCCAAGCTGTCCCCGGCGGCGCATCTCGCCGTTGTGCGGCGGACCACGATCTCCACTTCCTGTTCGCCGAGATCAGGTCGGCTCGCGCGGCCGAGCGGCAGGCCCGAGGACAGCGGCTCCCGAACGCCTCCTCCCGCGGCGACACCGATCGCCTCGCCCTGTCGCTCGGTGCCTACGCCAGAGCGTTGGAGCAATATCGGCTCCCCGTGCCACCGGTGATCCGCGACGAACTCCGCCTGCGCAGCGGGATGCCGTCATGAACGGCATGGAACCGGTCCGGACCCGGCACGCTTACGCGGACTGGACGCTGCGCGGCTTCCCGCTCCCCGGGCACGTCCTGGTCCTGACGGAAACAGGCTGGCGCCGGGGCTGGCTGCTCGCTCGCGAGAACGGCCCAACCGGCTGGATCGGGCTCGTGCAGTACGAACTCGGCAACCTGGAGATCACCGAGCATCTGGCCGCTGACCACATCGCCTCACCAGACGTCTGGACAACAGGCGAGCCGACATCGGACCAAGAAGGCTCCCCTAGTTGACCTCCCGCAGAGCTCGACCACCCAGGTCCTGCGCTCACCCCGAGTCAGCGCCGGCAACTGCTGCTACGTACGCGAGGTAGGTAGATCTCTCCACCCCCGCAGCGAACCGACCCACTTAGCCAGCCCCACTCTTCACCAACCCGCCGACCTCCATGCACAGGGCCGAAGCGACGGCGGCCGGAACACCTCGTACCGGCAGCCGCCCGGCAGGCTGTTGGCCGGCGGGATCTGCTCGGCCGAGCGCGCGAGCGCGACCTCCACCGGCCCGGCCAGGCCTGCCGGGAGGGTTCCGTGGGCCGCCATGACCCCAGGGTGCGCCTCGGACTCAGCTCATGTCACCGTACGGAGGCCGGTTCGGCGGCGCCAGCGAGAGCCCTTCGGCCTTCGCCTTCGCCCGGACCGCTTCCTCGGACCGCCCGAGCTTCACGCTCATCACCCCGACCGGAGTGTTGCCGCCGGCAAGTTCACGCAGTTCCGCAACCTGCTCGCTGGTCCACTGCTGACCGTCGTTCCGGTTCGACCGCGTCTCACCCATTGTCGAACTCCCTTCACCGGACTGTTGCCTCTCCACCCGGTACCCGCCCGAGGGGAAAGAACGCGGCGATCCGCAGGCCGCCAGTCGGCGCCGCTTCGACTGTGAGAGTGGCCCCGTGGGCGGTGGCGATGTTGTGGACGATCGAGAGGCCGAGGCCGGCACCGCCTTCGGTGTGCAGGCGGGCGCCGTCGCCGCGGACGAACGGCTCCAGCAGCCGGTGGGCCGTGTCCGGCGCGATCACGGGGCCCGTGTTCGCGATCCGCAGTACGGCGTGCCCGTCCTCGCAGCCGGTCGTGACGTCGATCCGGCCACCCACGTGGTTGTAGGCGATCGCGTTGTCGATCAGGTTGCCGACCATCCGCTCGAGCAGGACCGGTACGCCGGCCACCACGGCGGGCAGCAGATCGGTGCGTACGACGAGCTCCTTGGCGTGGACCTCCGCGGCGGTGTGGTCGAGGATGGTCGTCACGATGTCCCCGAGGTCCACGGAGTGTTTGGGCCCGGCCCCCGCCTGGCTGCGGGCCAGTGCGAGGAGCCCGTCGAGGGTGCGCTGGCTGTGTTCGACCGCGGTCTTGATGTCGCGGGTCATCGCGAGCAGCTCGTCGGTGTCCGGGCGGCCGTCGAGGGTGACGTCGATGGCGGTGCGCATCGTGGTCAGCGGCGTCCGCAGCTCGTGGGCCGCGTTCGCGGTGAACAGCTGCTGGCTCTGCAGCACCCGGTCGCGCTCGCTGATGCCCTGCTGGATCCGGTCCAGCATGCCGTTGATCGTCCCGGCGAGCGTCGTGAGCTCGTCGGTGGGCGCGGTGACCGGCACGCGTTCGGACAGGTTCTCCACCGAGAGGCGGCGCGCGGTGGACGAGATGGTCCGGATCGGCCGGAGCACCCGTCCGGCCACCAGCCAACCGAGGACCGCGGCCAGTAACACCACCACGGTGAGCGCGATCGCGGCCTGGGTCAGGAACTCCGACAGCGTGGCCTGCCGTACCTCGTCACCGACCCGCGGCAGCGGCGGCAGTCCGCCCGGGCCGGGGCCGTTGGTATCGATGAACACGACCGCGAGCCGCCGTCCGAGCGCGCGGCGCATCAACAGGTACGTCAGCGTGGTGAGAACGATGCCCGCGGCAAGGACCATGCCGGTGTACAGCAGGGTCAGCCGGCTGCGCGCGGTCAGGTGCGGGCGCACGTGCTGATCCGGTAGCCGGCGCTGGTCACGGTCTCGATCAACGGCGGCTCGGCCAGCTTCCGGCGCAGCGTGCCGATCGTGATCCGGACCGCGTTCGTGAACGGGTCGGCGTGTTCGTCCCACACCTTGTCGAGCAGTGTCTCGGCGCTGACCACGTCGCCGTCCGCGGCCAGCAGCTGCTCCAGGACGCCGAACTCCTTGGGCGTCAGGTAGAGCGGCCGGCCGTCGCGTTCCGCCGTACGCCGGGCCGGGTCGAGCGTGACGCCGGCGGCCCGGAGCACCGGCGGGCGGGCCGGGGTGCTGCGCCGGGACAGCGCCGTGACCCTCGCGATCAGCTCGGAGAACGCGAACGGCTTGCCCAGGTAGTCGTCGGCGCCCAGCATCAGCCCGTCGACGCGGTCCTCGACCGCACCCGACGCGGTCAGCATCAGGATCCGCGACGTCCCCCGCTCGGCCAGCTGCCGGCAGACCGCGTCCCCGTGCAGCACCGGGAGGTCCCGGTCCAGGACGACCACGTCGTACGGCGTGACGTCGCACTTCTCGAGCGCGGTCCGGCCGTCGAACGCGAGGTCGACCGCGAATCCGTGTTTGCGCAGCCCGGTGGCGACGTATTTCGCCAACGGCTGCTCATCCTCGACCAGCAGAATCCGCACCCGGCCATGATTCCAGGCCGGGGGTATGGATCGGTTATGGATCGGCCATCGGTCACCGATCGGTCACGCTCGATAAACCTTTGCCCATGACAACGGGACCAGCCGCGCCGACCAGGACCGCGACCGTCGACGTCGTCGTACCGGTGTTCAACGAGGAGCGGTCGCTGCCGGGGTGCCTGCAGGTTCTGGACGAGTTCCTGACCCGGACCTTTCCGTACCCGGCGACGATCACCGTCGTCGACAACGCCAGTACCGACCGCACGCCGGAGGTGGCGCGGGCGCTGGCGGACCGGTACGAGCGGGTTCGGGTACGGCGCCTCGAACGCAAGGGCCGCGGGCTCGCGCTGCGCGAGGCCTGGGGTGCGAGCGACGCCGACGTCGTCGTCTACATGGACGTGGACCTGTCCACCGGGCTCGACGCGCTCCTGCCGCTGGTCGCGCCGCTGGTGAACGGCCACTCGGACCTCTCGATCGGCTCGCGGCTGGCGCCTGGTGCGCGGACGGTGCGCGAGCCGCGCCGGGAGTTCATCTCGCGTGCCTACAACCAGCTGATCCGGCTGCTGCACGGATCCCGGTTCTCGGACGCGCAGTGCGGGTTCAAGGCGGCACGGACCGACGTCGTCCGCGCCCTGCTGGGACACGTCCGCGACGAGTCCTGGTTCTTCGACACCGAACTGCTCCTCCTTGCCGAGCACAACGGGCTGCGCGTGCACGAAGTACCGGTGGACTGGGTCGAGGACGTCGACAGTCGCGTCGACGTCGTCGGCACCGCGTGGGACGACCTCCGCGGCCTGCTGCGGATGGCCCGCGCGAAGGCCTCCGGGCAGGCGCGCATCGGCGACCTGCCACGGCGGCCCGAGCCGCGCGCCGCGCATCCGGACGCAGTACTCGGCCGGCGCGAGGGCGGGCTCGCGTGGCAGCTGTTGTCGTTCGCCGTCGTCGGCGGGTTCTCGACCCTGGCGAACCTGGTGCTGTACGCCGTACTCCGGCAGTGGTGGCCCTTGCTGGCAGCCAATCTCGGCGCGCTGGTCGTCACCACATTGCTCAACACCGAAGCCAACCGGCGCTTCACGTTCCCGGGACCGGACACCGGACGCGTCCGGGTCCACGGGCAGGGGCTGATCGTCTTCGGCCTCTACTACCTCTTCACCTCGGCGGCACTGCTCGTACTGCATGCCTGCGTCGCCGAGCCCTCCAGGCTGCTCGAACTGTCGGTGCTGCTCGGCTCCTCCGGGATCGGCACCGCCGGGAGGTTCGTGCTGCTTCGACGCTGGATCTTCCAACCGACTTCCGCACCGGAAAGGGATATCTGATGCCTGCCTACCGCGCATGGCGGACCTGGGCGCTGGTGGCGATCTGTCTACTGGCCGCACTGCTCTACGGATGGGAGCTCGGCGCCGACGGGAACGTGGGCAACACCTACTACTCGGCCGCGATCAGGTCGATGACCGAGAGCCTCCCGAACTTCCTCTTCGGCTCCTTCGATCCGTACGGCGTGATCACGGTCGACAAGCCGCCGATGGCGTTGTGGCCGCAGGTCATCTCGGTGCTGATCTTCGGATACCACGGCTGGTCACTGCTGCTGCCGGAGGTGATCGCCGGGGTCGCGGCCGTGTTCCTGCTGCACCGCACCGTCCGGCTGTGGTCCGGTGAACGCGTCGCGCTGCTGGCCGCGCTGATCTTCGCGCTGACGCCCGTCACGGTGGCGATCAACCGTACCAACAACCCGGACACCTTGCTGGTCCTGCTGCTGATCGCCGCGGCGTACGCCGTGACGCGCGCGGTCGGCGCCGCGGCGGATCGCGGGCGCGTCGCGTGGCTGATGTGGTGCGCGTTCTTCGTCGGGTGTGGGTTCCTGACCAAGATGTTGCAGGCGTGGATCGTCGTACCGGCGCTCGCTGTGGCCTATCTGGTCGGTGCGACTGTGCCTGTCCGGCGGCGGATTCTGGAATTGCTGGGCGCGGGCGCCGTACTGGTGGTGTCCTCGTTCTGGTGGGTGGCGTTGCACGGTTTGTGGCCGGGGACAAAGCCGTATGTCGGGGGCAGCAAGGACGGCAGCGCTTGGGATCTGATCATCGGGTACAACGGGTTCGGGCGGGTGTTCGGCGGGGGTCAAAGCGGTGGCATGGTGACCATGCAGAACGGCAAGGCGACCATGGGGTCGTTCGGTGGGGAGCCGGGGCCGCTGCGGATGTTCAACGAGATGGTCGGCGGGCAGATCTCGTGGTTGCTGCCGTTGTCGTTGTTCGTCGTGGTGGTTGTCGCGGTGCCGGTCGTGCGGAGGGGTGCTCCGGTGGTTCGCGCGGGGTGGTTGCTGTGGAGCTCGTGGTTGGTGATCTCCGGGCTCGTGTTCAGCCTGGCGCAGGGGATCATGCATCCGTACTACACGACCGCGATGGCGCCGGCTGTTGCCGCGTTGTGCGCGGGCGGGCTTGCGGTGTTGTGGCGGTGGTACCGCGCGTCGGCGGCTTGGGTGTTGTTGCCGGTGGGTGTGGCGGTCACTGCGGCGTGGGCGTTCGTGCTGATCTCGCGGGACACGTCCTGGTACGGCTGGTGCCGCTGGGTCGTCGTCGCGGTCGCCGCTGCCGCGGGCGCGGGCTTGGTCGTCGGGCGGCTCTCCTCCTCCGCGCGCCGGTCGTCGGCCGACGGTGCACCGGTCCGCCGTACGGCGATCGCCCGCCCGGCACTCGCGGCGGCAATAGCCGGTCTGCTGCTGACACCAGGTGTCTGGTCCGTCGCCACCGCAACAGTCAACGCCAACGGCAGCCTCCCGGCCGCCGGCCCACCCGCGACAGGCGGGATGCCCGGCACCCCACCCCCAGGCGGCGGCCCTCAGGGGGTCGGCGGACAGCAACCTGGCAACGAAAAGCCGGGAGCCGACGAGCCCGGAGGCGGGCGGCCCCGTGGGTATCGGGAGCCGATGTTGGTTACGTCTGGGGGGACTGGGGAGGCTCGGTTGAGTGATGTGCAGCGGCGGGTTCTGGAGTATGCGCGGGAGAACGGGGCTGGTGCAGAGATCGATCTGGCGGTGAACAGTTCGTCCGGTGGGGTTGCGCCGTTCATCATCGACTCGGATGCGACGGTCATCGGCATGGGCGGCTTCGGCGGGCAGGACGACGCGCCGTCCATCGACCAACTCCAGCGCTGGACCGAGAGCGGCACCCTGCGCTTCGTTCTCAGCGCCGCTCCCGGACAGCAACCCCAGCAACTCCCCACCAACTCCCCCGACCGCCGTTCGACCCTCCAGCAAGCCCGCCAGCGCTGGATCGAGCAGCACTGCACAGTCGTCGCCCCCAGCACCTACGGCGCCACCTCGCAGTCATCCACCGGCCCGCAGATCATCGGCGGCACACCAGACACCCTGTACGACTGCTCATGACCTACGGATTGTTGGCCACACCCTCGTCGATCTCCGCGTCGGGCCCGCGCGCCCCGGTGATCACGGCATAACTGATCCCCGCGATGGCCGCACCGACGATCGGGGCGACCAGGAACAACCAGACCTGACCAAGCGCGTCACTGCCCGCGAACCACGCGACGCCGAGCGACCGCGCCGGGTTCACCGACGTGTTCGTGACCGGGATGCCGACCAGATGCACCAGGGTCAGCGCCAGCCCGATCGCGATCGGCGCGAACCCCTTGGGCGCGCGGTCGTCGGTGGCGCCGAGGATCACGTACAGGAAGAACGCGGTCAGCACGATCTCCACGATCGCGCAGGCCAGCAGCGAGTAGCCGCCCGGCGACCGGTCACCGAAGCCGTTCGTCGCGAACCCGCTGTCGACCGCGCTGAACCCGTCCTTGCCATTGGCAACAGCCAGCAGGACGGCGCCGGCCGCGGTCGCGGCGACGATCTGGGTGGCGATGTACGTCGGCACCCACTTCCACTCGATCCGGCGGGCGATCGCGAGACCGATCGTGACCGCCGGGTTGAAGTGCCCGCCGGAGACGTGCCCGACGGCGAACGCCATGGTCAGTACGGTCAGCCCGAAGGCCAGCGCCACGCCGAGGTACCCGATGCCGACCGGAACCCTGTCCGGGCTGAGCACCACACCGGCCAGTACGGCGGCACCACAGCCGCCGAAGACGAGCCAGAACGTTCCGAGAAACTCCGCGCCGATCCGAGCCGCAGGACTGGGTGACTCCACGACTGCCTCCCGTATGAGGAATGGAACACTCCTGTCACAGTAAGGCACAGCGTCGTGACATCAGGTGAGATTTGACCGAAATGTTGTGGCGACCAATCAAGGCCTCACGACTTGTTGCCCGAGGCACCGCCGAGCACCGCACCCACCAGCGTCACCAGCAGGACGGCGGCCGCCGCGATCAGCACCGCTCGGGTGCGGTCGGGCTCGGCGAGCGGAAGCGCCGGCCAGTCGATACTCGCCAGCAGACCGTGCTTGCGCTCCGCCAGGTAGCCGACCCCGGCCAGTACGGCGGCCGCGCACCAGCCGAAGAACCACACCTCGAGGCCTTGCCGGCCGCCGTGCGAGCGCACCATGCGTCCACCGGCGTAGCCGCCCGAGAACGCACCGACACCCAGCGCCAGGACGAGGACCGTCCAGACGCCGACGAAGAACCAGCCGCTGTCCGACCAGACCGCGAGCCTGTCCCAGCCGATCAAGGTGCACACGGCGGCGACCAGCGCCAGGAACAGGACTGCCGTACTGCTCGCGACCAACCACCCGAAGAACGCCACCCCGAACGAGGCGCCCGCCAGCTCCGGCACGTCCTCCTCCGGCGCACCCTCGTCCCACCCGTCGGCCCCGTCGTCGTCGCCCACCCCGGCGTCGAAATCGTCGTCGGAATCGTCGTCGTACTCCCCGGTGACCAGGTCGCGGTCGTCGGCACGCTCGCGCGGCCAGAACAACTCGTCCAGCCCGACCTCTATCTCTTCAGGCTCGCTGTCCCTCGGGACAGTGCCCCGCCGACGTACCATGGCGACTCCCTGACCACCGTCCCCGCCCACGACAAGGATGGTTGCCACCCCGGTACCCCGAAACTCTCCTCGGCTGACCGCCCCGGGATGCGTATGATCTCGTGGTGGCGGCGATCGACGGAGAACACCTTCAGCCTCCGAGCGTCCTGTTCGAGTACGCCGAGGACAGCACCACAGCGCGCGAACCGACCGGTCGGGAGGCCTTCCGGGACCTTCAGCTGGAGCAGATCGTCGCCGCCGTCACCGCGGGACGGGCGGAGTACGATCTCGCCCCGCTGTTCCGCGCCGCCGCGTCGTCGCCGGAAACGGTCGCCTACCGGCACGAGGTCGCGAGGGATCTGGAGACGGTCGCGGTCGCGCGGACCGTCAGGGATTTCGCCGCTCGCATGGTGTCGACGCGCACAGGCCTCCGCCAGGCGCGAAGCCTCCATCACGAGCTGCAGAGACAGCGCTGGCAGCTGACTGCCGCGGCGACGTACTGCCAGGCCGTCGCCGGCCTGTCGGCCGGTCTCGATGCCTCGCCGCTGGAATCGCGAGCCTTGCTCGCCTTGCGTGGCTACCTGCGGCAGCACGTCGACTCGGCCGCCTTCCAGGGCTTGAACGCCGAGGCGGTCCGTCTGACGGCGGACCTGGAGCGTGTGCGCTACCAGTTGCACCTCAAGCGCAGCGCGGTCGTCGTCAGCCGATCGGCCGACGAGTCCGACTACAGCGCCGAGATCGACGCGGTCTTCGCCCGGTTCCGGCAGGGCGAGGCCCGGGACTACCGGATCGCTGTCGAGTCGTCACCCGAGGTGAACCAGCTCGAGGGCGCGATCCTCGACCGTGTCGCGCGTCTGCATCCCGAGACCTTCGACGCGCTGCGACGGTTCGCCGACCGGCACCGGAGCTTCCTCGACAGCGGCGTGACCCGGTTCGACCGCGAGGTCCAGGTCTATCTCTCGTACTTCGACCACATCCGGCCGCTGCGCGAGGCCGGGCTGCCGTTCTGTTATCCGGCGGTCGGCGGCTCGAAGGCGCTGCGCGCCACCGGCACCTTCGACCTGGCGCTCGCCGCCGCCGCGGTCGCCGAGGGGCGCGACGTCGTCCGCAACGACTTCCACCTCGACGGCGCCGAACGCATCTTCGTGGTCACCGGGCCGAACCAGGGCGGCAAGACCACCTTCGCGCGGACCTTCGGACAGCTGCACCATCTCGCCGCACTGGGGCTTCCGGTGCCGGGTGAGCAGGCCCGGCTCTTCCTGTTCGACCGGCTGTTCACGCATTTCGGCCGGGAGGAGGATCCGGAGGACCTGCGGGGGAAGCTCAAGGACGACCTGGTCCGGACGCGGGCGATCCTCGACCGGGCGAGCAGCGACAGCATCGTGATCATGAACGAGGTCTTCAATTCGACCACGCTGCGCGACGCGACGGTCATCGGTCGCCGGGTACTGACGGAGATCGCGGCGCGCGACCTGCTGTGCGTGTTCGTCACGTTCATCGACGAGCTCGCGGCGCCGGACGGCGTGACGGTCAGCCTGGTCAGCACGGTGGATCCGGCCGATCCGGCGATCCGGACCTATCGGGTCGTCCGCGCACCGGCGGACGGGCGCGCGTACGCCGCCGCGATCGCCGCCAAGTACCGGCTCAGCTACCAGGACCTGAGAACGAGGCTCACCCGATGAAGCCGCGCCTGCTCTATCCCGACCGGGATCTCGACGTCGACCAGGCGCCGCCCGCGGCCGCCGGAGATCTCGCCCGCGACCTGGACCTCGACACCGTGTACGACGCCATGGCCGACTCCGACAGCGGAATCCGCGAGATCGTCGCCCAGGTCCTCGTCACGAGCCTCGAGGATCCCGGCGAGATCCGCTACCGCCAGGCGATCCTCGGCGACTGCCTGCGGGCGCCGGCCGTCGTACGCGGCCTGTATGAGGTCGCAGTGGACGCTCTCGAGGCCGAACGTGGCGTGTACCGGTACTTCCGCAGCGCGGACGGCATCCTGCACAGTTCCGGCCAGCTGCTCGAGGTCCTGATGACGTATCTGCGCAAGCTGCGTGACGTCGCCGATCCGGCCGTCGGCGGCTTCCGCTCGGAAGGCTTCGCCAGGTTCCTCGGGATGATCGCCACGGATCTCGACGACGAGTACTTCCGGACCGTGGACTCCCATCTCGAGCGGCTGCGTTTCCCCGACGGCGTGGTGGTCGGTGCCGCGCTCGGCATCGGCAACCGCGGGAGCGGCTACGTCCTGCGCCGTCCCGGGCAGGCCCGCTCGGACCGGCCGCGATGGCCGGTCCGGCCCCGCCAGGACTCGTACACGATCCAGATCCCGGAGCGCGAGGACAGCAGCGTCCAGGCGCTGGTCCGGCTGCGCGAGCAAGCCCTGAACCTCGTCGCGAACGCCGTCGCCCAGGCCGCCGACCACATCCTCGCCTTCTTCCGGCTGCTCCGATCGGAGCTGGCGTTCTACCTCGGCTGCCTGAACCTGCACGACCGGCTGACCGCCAACGGGCAGCCGACGTGCTTTCCCGAGGTCACCGCCGCGCTGCCGTTCGTGCTGACCGCCCGCGGACTGTACGACGCCGGCTTGAGCCTTCGGCTCGACGGCCAGGTGATCGGCAACGACCTCGACGCGGACGCCACCGCGACGATCGTCGTCACCGGCGCCAACCAAGGCGGCAAGTCGACAGCGCTACGCTCGCTCGGGCTCGCGCAACTCATGCTCCAGGCCGGGATGTACGTCGCCGCCGAGTCGCTGCGCAGCAGTGTCTGCCACGGCGTCCACACCCACTACCAACGCGCGGAAGACATGTCGATGCGCAGCGGCAAGCTCGACGAGGAACTCGACCGGATGAGCCGGATCGTCGACAGGCTCCGCCCCGCCGCGCTACTGCTCTGCAACGAGTCCTTCGCGTCGACCAACGAACGCGAAGGCTCCGAGCTCGCCCGCCAGATCCTCCGCGCCCTCCGCGAGAGCGACGTCCGCGTCGTGTTCGTCACCCACCTGACCGAGCTCGCCGGCATGCTGTACGACGAGCACGACCCGTCGACGCGCTTCCTCCGTGCCGAGCGCCTCCCTGACGGCCGCCGCACCTTCAGACTCGTCGAGGCCGCGCCGCAGTCCACAAGCTACGGCGAGGACCTCTACCAGGAGCTCTGGTCCGCTCTCCCGCCGGATCCACGCAGGAGCCGGTCGCCGAGGTCGGAGCGCCGGTAGAGAACCGAACGCCCGTGGCGCGCGGAGGTGAGCAGGCCGGCCGCGCGCAGCGCGCGAAGGTGCTGGTTGACCGCGGTCGGCGTGACGTCCAGGCGCACCGCGAGTTCGGTCGAGGACGACGGCGCGTCGAGGAGGCCCATCAGGCGCGCCCGCGCACGCCCGATGAGGTCGGCCAGGGCGTTCACCGGCACGGTCGTCTCGGTCTCCCAGAGGGTCGCGAGGCCGCGCGCCGGATACATGATCTGCGGCGACTCCTCGGGCGAGATCGGCGCCGAGGCGCGCCTGCTGAACAGGCACGGGACAAGCGTCAGCCCGCGGCCGGCAGTCGAGACGCGGTAGGAGTGATTGCTGCGCAGCCGGACGTACACGACGCTGCCCTCGAGGCGGACGTGCGGGTCGATGTCGGCGAACATGACCGCGAGCCCGGACTGCGCCACGACCCGGCCGCGGTGCACGACATCAGCCTCGAGCACGGTGCGCATCCGCTGCCAGTACGGCTCGAAGCAGGCGTCCCAGTACTCCCGCAGCGCGGCCAGCATCCGGGCGATCACAGTCGCCGGCCGACCACGCAGGACCGCGGGGACCGCAGCCGGATGCACCTCCGCGAGGTCGGCGCGCACGACCTCGTCCGGGGTCTTCGCGAGCGCCGCGAGCTCGTCGTCGATCCGGCCGAGCGGACTGTACGGCCGCGGCGTGAGGAAGTCCGGCGTCCACATCGCGTCGTTCGTCAACGCCCGCAGCACGTCCAGTTGCAGCTCCGCCCGCGCCGCTTCGGTGGCTCGCAGCCACGGCAGCTGGAGCGGAAACCGCCCCGGATCGCGCAAGGTCCGCAGTGACAGCACCAGCTCGTTCAGCGGCGAGATCGCGAACCGCACCTCGCCGAGGTCGTGGTCCACGAGCTCGTACTCGATCATGAAGCAATACGCTACATCAATGGTGGTGCCCGGGATCCGAATGCGACAACTGGCGGGTGCCTGAATTCCTCCGTGATCCCGTCGCCCGCGCCCTCGCCTCCGCCATCGCCGCCCTCTCCGTGTCCCGCGGGATGTTCTTCGCGGTGAGCGCCTTGTACTTCACCCGCGGCGTCGGGTTGTCGGCGGCGACGGTGGGCATCGGCCTCACGATCGCGGGCGGCGTCGGCGTGCTGGCATCGTACGCCGGTGGCCGGCTGAGCGACCGGGTCGGCGCCGACCGGCTGCAGCAGTGGGCGCTGGCCGCGAACGGCGTCGCGCTCCTGAGCTACGCGTTCGCCGGGGACGTCGTCACGTTCGTCCTGGTCGCGGCCTGCGTGTCCGCCTCGCGCGGCCTGCAGAGCACCGCGCAGATGACGTTGCTGGCCCGGTGGTACGTCGGACCGGAACGCGTCACCGTCCGCGCCCGGCTGCGCGTGGTCATGAACGTCGGCATCGGCATCGGCACCTTGCTCGCGGGTCTCGCGTTGCTGACCGACACGACCGCCGCGTACCGCCTGACGGTGGTCCTGGTCGGCGCGCTCACGATCCTCGGTACGGTCCCGCTGGTCGGGTTGCGCCGGCGAGTGGCCGGACTGGCCGAGCGGATGGACGCCGCCGCGAGCACCGAGGCACCGCGCGGTCCTTCCCCGCTGCGCGACCGGACGTATGTCACCTCGACCGTTCTCAACGCCCTGCTCGCGATGCACTTCGGCCTGACGTCGGTCGGCCTGCCGCTGTGGGTCGCCGACCACACCGAAGCCCCGACCGTCGTCGTGTCGGCGCTCCTACTGGTCAACACCGTGTACGTCGCGCTGTTCCAGGTCCGCGCGTCCCGCGGTACCCAGGACCTCCGCAAGGCGGGACGGTCGGTGCACCAGGCCGGCCTGCTCCTGCTTATCGCCTGTCTGCTCTTCCCGGTCGCCGGCTACCTCGGCGCTGTCGCCGCGACGGTCGTTCTGCTGCTCGGCGCACTGGCTTCCTCGGCGGCCGAGACGCGCGGCGAGGCCGGGAGTTGGGGAATGGCGTTCGAGCTCGCCGATCCGGCGCGCGCCGGTGCCTACCAGGGGCTCAGCCAGACCGGCCTCTCGCTGGCGATGATGCTCGCGCCGGTGGTCGTCACGACGACCGCGATCGACCACGGGACGACGGGCTGGATCGTCCTCGGCGCGCTCTTCGCGATCACCGGCACCGCGAGCGCCGTCGTCGCGAACCGGGCCGCCGCGCACCGCGATCTGGCAACGGTTGGGGCGACCCACGGTTAGGGATCGGTGCGGATCTCCGCCGTACCCGCATAGTAGGTCTCGGGGTCGGGCTGACCGGTCCGGACCGGGTGCAGCTGGCCGCGACCGGAGACCGGCCTGGACCACGCGTCGAGCTGCTCGTCGGCATGTCGGGCGAACCAGTCGACCAGCACGCCGTTCAGGTCCGACACGAGAGTCCGCCGGGCCGGGTCCGTGACGAGGTTGTGTTCCTCGCCCGGGTCCTCGGCCAGGTTGTAGAGCTCGTCCGGCGCATCGCCGTACCGCTGGACGAGCTTCCAGTCGGCGGTACGGACCATGCGCGTTCCGCCGTACTCGTCGAACACCATGACGTGCTCGGTGGCCTCGGCTCCGTCAAGGAGTACGGGGAGCAGCGAGCGGCCGGCTGCGAGCGGGTCCTCGGGGATCGGCACACCTGCCAGCTGGAGCAGGGTTGGGTGCAGGTCGCAGGCACTCGCGAGCGAGGTCTCCACCGTCCCGGCCGGCAGCCGGCCTGGCTGGGACATGATGAACGGGACGCGGACCGAGTTCTCCCAGAGGTTGAGCGGCTTGGTCGCGTTGCCCTTGCCCCAGATCCCGTGGTGCCCGCAGCTGAAGCCGTTGTCGGACGTGAAGACCACGACCGTCGACTCGGTCAACCGGTGCTCGGCGAGTGTCCGCAGCAGCCGCCCGACGCCGTCGTCCACCGCGGTGATCGACGCGAAGTACCCCTGCAGGCTGGGCCGCGGGTCGCGCATGGCGTCCGAGATCGGGCCCGGCTCCCAGCTGAACCAGGGATGCGGCTCCTGCGGACGGCAGCTGTCGAACGCGCAGTCGGCGTACAGCTCCAGGTACTCGGCCGGATGCTGGTCGATCCACGGGCTGTGCGGCGCGGTGTAGTGAACCTGGAGGTAGAACGGATCGGGTCCGGCCGCCGCCGATTCCAGGAAGCCGACGGCCTCGTCGGTGATCGCGGTGGTGATGTAGCGCTCCTCGGCCACGCGCTGCCCATCGCGCCAGACCGGCGCCCCGAAGTACGGCCCGTCGCCGGTCCGGTGCGCATACCAGTCGGTGAAGCCCGGCTCGGGGGTCCGCGCGTCGCCGAGGTGCCACTTCCCCGCGTGCCCGCAGCGCCAGCCGTTGGCGGCGAGCACCTGCGGCGTGGTCGTGAGACCGGTCAGGTACCTGTCCTCGTCCACGACGCCGTACGCCTCGCCCCGGATCCAGTCGTGCACCCCGTGCGCGGACGGCATCCGGCCGGTCAGCAGCGACGCGCGGGCCGGCGAGCAGACCGGAGAAGCGCAGAAGAACGACTCGAACCGGACACCGTGACCGGCCAGCGCGTCGATCGCCGGCGTCCGGAGTTCGTCGTTCCCCTGACAGCCCAGAGCCCACGGGCCCTGGTCATCGGTGACCACTACGAGGAAGTTCGGTCGCGAGTCGACGTCCATGACCGTGAACCGTACTCGACGCCGGCCGGTGTCCGAGGTCGCGCCTCGGACACCGGCCGTGCGGACTACTTGTTGGGCATCTTGTCGTACGCCGTCTGCTGGATCTCCAGGTAGCGCTTGAGGCCCAGGCCCTCGAGGCCCTTGACGTAGGCGTCCCACTCGGTGTCGATGTTCTTCGAACCGGTGATGAACTGCAGCGCGTTCTGCTGCACGTAGTTCTCGATGTTGGTCTGCAAGGTGGCGATCTCACCGGCCAGGGACGGGTCGATCCAGACCTTCCAGTACGGATAGATCTTCGACTTGTCCTCCTTGCCCTCGTACAGCTTGGTGGCCTCGAACAACCGCCGCTCGTATCCCTCCGGGCTGTAGATGTCGGTCGCGATCGCCTCGGAGTTGCGGTACTTCTCGGTGTTGTTGTACTGCGCCAGCGCCTGCCACCCGGAGTTCGGCGGAGTTCCGCCCTCCGGCTGCGGGATCACCTTGTACGTCGGCTTCAGTGACTTGTCGAGCGCGACGTCGCCGGCCGCTGCCCGCTTCCAGGTCTTGCCCTCGGTACCCCAGAAGGCGTTCATCTGCCCTTCGTCGGTGAAGATGTAGTCGAGCAGCTTGATCGCCTGGATCTGCTCCTCCTGGGTGGCCTTGTTCGTCAGCACGAACGTGGCGCCCGGGGCACTCGGGAAGTTGTACCCGGTGTGGTTGACGCCCTGCGGCCCGGTCAGCGGCGGTACGGCGTCGTACTGCTTCTGGCGGCCGTCCGGCAGGTTGCTGACCGCGATGCCGAGGTGCAGCACGGCGGCCGCGCCGAGCATGGGCTGCTTGCCGCTGTCACCCTGCTGCTGCAGCGCGTCCGGGTTCTGGGTGAAGGCGCCCTTGTCGATCAGGCCCTCCTTGTAGAGCGAGTTCATGTACTTCAGTCCCTCGCGCCAGCCGTCCTTGTTCGCCTGGGTGTCGACCTTGCCGTCGTTCAGCACGAGCGTCGAGTTGTTGTTGCCGCTGGTGCCCTGCGGGTTGTAGATGAAGGCGTTCATGAAGTACGGGATCAGCGCGTCGCGCACGCTCGCGCTGAGCGGGATCTCGTCGGCCTTCCCGTTCCCGTTCGGATCCTGGGTCTTGAAGGCCCGCAGGACGTTGCGCATGTCCTCGGTGGTCTTCGGCTGCTCGAGCCCGAGCTTCTTCAGCCAGGTGCTGTTCATCCACAGCTTGCCCTGGTACGAGCAGTGGTAGCAGTCGACCCACTGCGGCATGCCGTAGATCTTGCCGTCCGGCGCCGTCGCCATCGCCTTCCACTCCGGCTCCGCGTCGAGTGCCTTCTTGATGTTCGGCCCGTACTGCTCGATCAGCTGGTTCAGCGGGACGATGACACCCTGGTTGCCCAGCTTGAGCAACTCGGCCGGGGTGAACTGGTCGACCCACGGGATCAGCAGGTACAGGTCCGGGTAGTCGCCGCTGGCCAGCGAGATCTGCCGCTTCTCCTTGGCCGGCCCGCCGTCGAACGTGGTGGTCTGCCACTTGAAGCTGATGTTGAACTGCTGCTTCGCCTTCTTGGTGAAATCGTTCGTGGCCAGGTTCCAGTCAGCGGCCTGGGGCGCGAAGACGTCCAGGGTCACGGCCGGGTTGCCGGTCACCGTGGGCAGTGGTTTCCCCTCCTCCGCAGGCGTATCGGATCCGCTGCAGGCGGCCAGGCCGAGTGCCAGTACGCAGAGCCCGGCGATCGCCGTGGACTTGGTTCTCCTGAGCTGAATTGTCATGTTGTCCCTCACAGGGGTCGAGGTGATGCGGAGGATCAGCCCTTGACGGCGCCGATCATGATTCCCTTGGTGAAGTAGCGGGCGACGAACGGGTAGATGATCAGCACCGGAACGCTCGCGACCACGATCAGCGAGTACTTGAGCAGGTCGGCCAGTTGCTGGCGCTGCAGGACGACGGAGGCGTCGATCGCGCCGCCGCTGTAGGTGTTCAGGATCAGGATGTTGCGCAGCACGATCTGCAGCGGGAACAGATCCGGATTCTTCAGGTAGATCAGCGCGTCGAAGTACGAGTTCCATTGGTAGATCGCGTACATCAGCGCGATGACCGCGATCATCGGTTTGGCCAGCGGAATCACCACCGACCAGAGGAACCGCAGGTCGCCGCAGCCGTCGAGCTGCGACGCCTCGACCAGCTCCTCGGGGATCACGGTGCGGAAGTACGTCCGCGCGATGATCACCTGCCAGACCCCGATCGCCTGCGGCACGATCAACGCCCACCGGGTGTCCAGCAGGCCGGCCTGCTGAACCACCAGGTACGTCGGGATCAGGCCGCCGGTGAACAGCATCGTGAACAGGATCAGGCTCATCACCAGGTTGCGGCCGACCAGCGTCCGGCGCGACATCGGATACGCGATCGCGATCGTCATCACGACGCTCACCACCGTGCCGACCACCGTGTAGAACAGCGAGTTCGCGTAGCCCTGGATGATCTGCGGGTTCTCGAACACCGCCTTGTACCCGCGCAGCGAGAACTCCACCGGCCAGAACGTCACCCGGCCCGCCGACACCGCCTCGGGGCTGCTGAACGAACTCGCCACGATGTACACCAGCGGCAGCAGGACGACCAGCAGGAACACCGTCAGCAGCAGGTACACGCAGAACATGAAGACCCGGTCCGTGCGCGAGTCCCGGATCCGCCGCGCCCGCGCCGCCCGGCGCTCGATCCGCTTGCTCGTCAAGGTTTCGGCGCTCATGACCACAGTCCGTTTCCGGTGATGCGCTTGGCGATCGTGTTGACCCCCAGCAGCAGGACCAGGTTGATGACGGAGTTGAACAGGCCGACGGCGGTCGCCAGGCTGAAGTCGGCGTTCAGCAAGCCGGTCTTGTACACGTAGGTGGCGATGATCTCGGACTCACTGAGATTCAGCGGGTTCTGCAGCAGGAACGCCTTCTCGAAGCCGATCGCCATGATGTTGCCGACCGCAAGCACCAGGATGATCACCGCGGTCGGCATGATCCCCGGCAGATCCACGTGCCGGATCCGCTGCCACCGGGTGGCGCCGTCGATCTTGGCCGACTCGTGCAGCGCCGGGTCGACCCCGGCGAGCGCCGCCAGATAGATCACCGCGGAGTACCCGGTGGTCTGCCACACGTCCGACCAGACATAGATGTGGCGGAAGTAGTCCGGGTTGCCGAGGAAGTCGATCGCCGGCACGCCGAACAATCCGATGGCGTCGTTGACGAGGCCCAGCCGCGGCGACAACATCAGGATCGTCATCGACACCACGACGACGGTCGAGATGAAGTACGGGGCGTAAGTCACCAGCTGGACCGTCTTCTTGAACAGGCCCACGCGGATCTCGTTCAGTGCCAAGGCCAGGATGATCGCCAGCGGGAAACTGGCCGCGACCGTGTACACCGACAGCAGGAACGTGTTCTTCACCAGCGTCCAGAACACCGGATTCTGGAAGAAGAGCTCGAAGTTCTGCCAGCCGACCCACTGACTGCCCCAGATGCCCCTGACCACGTTGTAGTTCTTGAACGCGAGCACGGCGTTGGCCATCGGGATGTACTTGAAGACCCCGAACCACACCAGCGGCACGGCCATCAACAAGTACAGCGTCCAGTGCCGCCGCAGACTCCGCCGCAGCCGGGTGACGGTGACGCGTTCACTCCGCCGCCGCCGTCGCCGCCGCGTCGGCGCTTCACCGACGGGTGGCGGGATGCTCGTCAGGACTGCCATGAAACCTCCTCGTCCAGGCGGGCGATCGAGCTCACCCGGAGACCGATGCCGGCGGTCAGCTGTACAGGCACACGTTCGCTACCGTGGCGGAACGACCCGTTCCTGGTCGCGGTCGGCGGTCAGGACGGCTTCGACGCCGGCCGCCGTCCAGGTGATGTCGACGGTCACCGCGCCGCGGGCCCGGAGACCCGTCACCCGTCCGCTGGTCCACGCAGCGGGCAGGGCCGGCAGCAGCTCGATCTCGCCGCCGTGGCTCTGCAGGAGCATCTCCGCGATGCCGGCCGTCGCGCCGAAGTTGCCGTCGATCTGGAACGGCGGATGCGCGCAGAACAGATTCGGGTAGACCCCCGCGCCACTACCGGGCCGCCCGGTCGCCGTGTCGTCGGCGGGCCGGAGGAACGCCCGCACCAGGCGATGTGCCGCCGCCGCGTCCCGCAGGCGGGCCCGGAGACAGATCTTCCACGCCAGCGACCAACCGGTCGCGTCGTCACCCCGCAGGTCCAGCGTCCGTGCCGCCGCGGCGGCGAGCTCCGGCGTACCGTCCGGCGTGATCGCATCGCCGGGATGCAATCCGATCAGATGGGACATGTGCCGGTGCTGTGGATCTTCTTCGCGCAGGTCGGCGGCCCACTCCTGCAGCTGGCCCTGCGCGCCGACCGGCGGCTCGGGCAGTCGCTTGCGAGCAGTGGCGAGCTCGGTGACGAGCGGGTCCACGACGTCCAGCAGCTCGGCAGCCTGCTCGACGCGCTGGAACAGATCCGCGATCAGCGACAGGTCCATCGTCGAGGACTCGGTGACCGAGGCCGGCTGCCCGTCGTCGGCGATGTAGTCGTTCTCCGGTGACGTCGACGGCGCGGTCCCGAGACTGCCGTCCGGCAGCTCCACCAGCCAGTCGAGGCAGAACTCCGCGGCGCCTCGCAGTACCTGCCAGGACTCGCCGAGGAACTCGAGGTCGCCGGTGAACGCGTAGTGGTCCCACAGGTGCCGGGCGAGCCAGGCGCCCGCCATCGGCCAGTTCGACCAGCGCGGGTCGCCCTCGACCGGGAGCGTCCAGCACCACGCGTCGGCGTTGTGGTGCGCCGTCCAGCCGCCGCACCCGTACCGTTCCGTCGCGGTCTGCCGCCCGGCCTGCGCGAGTTTATCGATATATTGGAGCAGGGGTTCGTGACAGTCGGAGAGGTTCGTCGTCTCCGCCGGCCAGTAGTTCATCTCGGTGTTGATGTTGACCGTGTAGTTCGAACTCCACGGCGGCCGCAGGATGTCGTTCCAGATCCCCTGCAGCGTGGTCGGCAACCCTCCAGGGCGCGAACTCGCCACCATCAAGTAGCGGCCGTAGTTGAAGAGCAGCGCGGCCAGAGCGACGTCTTCCCGGTCGACGGCGCGCGCGACCCGGACGTCGGTCGGCAACTCGGACTGTTCCGCCGGCCCGGCCAGCTCGAGCGACGCCCGGCGATACAGCCGCCGGTGATCCAGCTGGTGATCGGCCATCAACTGCCCGTACTCGCGGTCGAGCGCCGCCCGCACCGCACGATCCGCGGCGGTCCAGCACTCCTCCGCGGTCCTGGTCGGTGGCGTGAACGGGCCTTCGTACCCGGTACCCGTCGAGAGGACGAGGGTGATCTCCGTGGCGCTCTCGACCTCGAGCAGTGACTCACCAGCCCGGACCTCGCCGTCGGTCCTCGTCCGCAACGCGATTGCGGCCGCCATGCCGCGATCGTCGCCGTCGGAGTACCGGATCGGCTGCGGCACATCGCGATGCGGAGGCGCGACCTCGGCCGGCGCCTGTAGGAGCAGCCCGAGCCCGTCCTCGACGGCGTACGGGCGAGACGGCAACTGCGAGGTCAGCCGGCAGCCGAGCGCCAGCACCGGCTCGGACGCGGTCAAGTGAACGACGAGGACGTCGTCCGGCGCACTGACGAAGACCTCCTGCCGAACCGCCACTCCCCCGACCGCGAACTCCGCCGTCGCCACCGCAGCGTCGAGATCGAGCTCCCGGCGGTACTGCGTGACGTCGCCGGCAGCAGGCACCGCCCCGTCGACCTGGAGGTCGAGCAGCAGATCACCCAATGGCAAGTAGGCCTGCGAGTACCCGGAGTGGAAACCGCACGCCAGCTCGTGCGCCCGGCGAATGTCTCCGTCCCGGAGCGCCCGGCGTACCGCCTCGACCGCCTCGGCGCCGGTCGCACCTAGTGGTGTCGCCAACGATTGCGCGGTCGCAGGGCCGCCTGACCACAGTGTTTCGTCGTTCAGCGCGATCCGGTCGCTGCCGGTACCACCGAAGCACATCGCTCCGATCCGGCCGTTGCCGAGCGGTAGAGCCTCCAGCCAGGTGTCCGCCGGCCGGTCGTAGTACAGCCGCTGCGCAGCGGAGCGGGTCGAGCCCTGCAGATTGCCCATGCCACGAATCCTCCGTCGAATGACGAGGTATTAATCCCACGAATTTCCCGGATCGTAGCGCCAGCGCCGTCCTTGGTCCATACTGAACGGCAGTTGAATCGCAGAAAGATCCTATCTATCGCTGATCGTGAGGGCCTGCCCATGCCACGCATCACCTCGGTCGAGGTTCTCGACGTCCGGTTCCCGACCTCGCTGACCCTCGACGGCTCGGACGCGATGAACAAGGACGGCGACTACTCCGCGGCGTACGTCGTCCTGCACACCGACGTACCGGGGCTGGCCGGGTACGGGTTCACGTTCACGATCGGGCGCGGGAACGACCTGTGCGTCGCCGCGGCCGGTCAGCGCGCGCAACCGCTGGTGGGCCGGGACGTCGACGAACTCTGCGGTGACCTGGGCGGTCTGTACCGGGAACTGCAGTCCGACAGCCAGCTGCGCTGGCTCGGACCGGACAAGGGCGTCATCCACCTCGCCCTCGCCGCGGTGATGAACGCGGTGTGGGACCTCGCCGCCCGGCGGGCCGGCGTACCGCTGTGGCGGCTGCTGTCCGAGATGTCGCCCGAGCAACTGGTCGCCGCGGCTGACCTGCGCTATCTCACCGACGTACTGACGCCGGAGCAGGCAGTGACGCTGCTGGAGCGGCAGGTCGAGGGCCGCAGGCAACGAATCGAGCAGCTCGAGGCGTCCGGGTACCCGTGCTACACCACGTCGGCGGGATGGCTCGGCTACTCCGACGCCAAGCTTCGCAGGCTGTGCGAGGAAGCCGTTGCCGCAGGCTACAAACACGTCAAGCTCAAGGTCGGCGCCAACCTGGCCGACGACATCCGGCGCTGCGGGATCGCGCGCGAGGTGCTCGGTCCGGACGGTCACCTGATGATCGACGCGAACCAGGTGTGGGACGTGCCGGAGGCCATCGAATGGGTGAAGGCGCTGGCCGAGTTCGACCCGCTGTGGATCGAGGAGCCGACCAGCCCCGACGACGTCCTCGGCCATGCGGCGATCCGCAAGGCGGTGGCGCCGATCGGCGTCGCCAGCGGGGAGCACGGCATGAACCGGGTGCTGTTCAAGCAGATGTTCCAGGCCGGTGCGCTCGACTTCTGCCAGCTCGACGCGGCGCGCCTCGGCAGCGTCAACGAAGTACTGGCCGTCTACCTGCTCGCCGCGTGGTTCGACGTACCGGTTTGTCCGCACGCGGGCGGCGTCGGGCTGTGCGAGCTCGTCCAGCACCTCGCGATCTTCGACTTCGTCGCGGTGTCGGGCAGCCTCGACCGCCGCGTCACGGAGTACGTCGACCATCTGCACGAGCACTTCGTCGACCCCTGCGTCGTCCGGAACGGTGCGTACGTGCTGCCCGCGCGGCCCGGTTACAGTGCCGAGATGTACAGGGAATCGCTCAGCACGTACCAGTTCCCGGACGGCAGCTACTGGGCAGCACGCCAAGACGTGGAACCGGTGTCATGACGCCCGGCAAGCTGGCCGAGCAGCCGCGGACGCCCGGGGTCTCGCAGACCGACGTCGTGGTCCAGGGCATCCGCCGGATGATCATCGACGGACGGCTCCGGCCGGGCGACCGGCTCCCCGTCGAGAAGGACCTCGCCGCCGAGCTGGGCGTCTCCAGGAACCCACTGCGCGAAGGTGTGCGCGCGCTGTCGATGATGGGAGTGCTCGAGACCCGTCAGGGCGACGGCACCTACGTCACCAAGCTGGACTCCTCGATGTTGCTGGCCCCGATGGGGTTCGTGGTCGACCTCCAGGACGGCACCGGGACCTTTCACCTGCATGCGGTACGGCGGATGCTCGAGACCGAGGCCGCGGCGCTGGCGGCGCGGCACATCGGCGCGGACGAACTCGAGGCAGCGGCCGAACTGCTGCGCCACAACGAGGCCGAGCTCACCCAGGAGGAGCCGAACCACGAGACGGTGATCGAGAACGACATCGCCTTCCACCGGATCATCGCCCAGGCCAGCGGCAACCCGGTGCTCGCCGCCCTGATCGACGCCCTGGGCGGCCGCACGATGCGCGACCGGCTGCGCCGATCCATCTCGCAGCCGGGCGCCGACGACACCGCCCACCGCGAGCACCTCTCGATCCTCGCGGCCCTCTCCGCGCAGGACCCCGACCGGGCGCGCACCCGGATGGCCGCGCACCTGTTCACCGTCGAGGACTACCTGCTCGAACGCAACGTCGTCAGCCCTCCCGGAAACGAGGCTGGATGAATCTGCACTGGAGTACGCCGGAACTCACGCTGACATTCGCGCTGGACGACGGCCCGGTGCGGCTGGCGGTCTCGCCGCCGGACGGCAGCAGGCCGGACCCGAGCCAGCCGCTGGTCGAGGTCACCGCCGTCGGACACGGGCTGGCGGCGAGCAGCAACCGGCACGTCGAGACCAGCCTCGGCCAACGGCTGCGCTACGTCAGTCATGAGGACACCGGCGCGACGCTGCGGATCGTCCAGGAAGAACCCACCACTGGTCTGCGCGTCACCAGTGTGTTCGAGGCGGGCGCCGGCGTCCGCGCCTGGTCCGAGGCCTCGCTGACCGGACCGGGTGCACTCGAGCTCACGTTCCTGTCGTCGCTGGTCGTCGGCCTGGATTCCGTCGAGGCCGACCTGTACTCGGCCGCCAACAACTGGATGGCGGAAGGGCGGTGGTCGGTCCGGCCGCTGCGCTCCGCGGCGCTGGCCGACATCGTCCGCGATCCGCATCATCACGTCGCCCGAAGCCGGGAGGCAGTGACCAGCACCGGTTCGTGGTCCAGCGGCGAGCACCTACCGGTCGGCGTCCTCGTCGGTACGTCGTACGCGCTCGGCTGGCAGGTCGAACACAACGGACCGTGGCACTACGAGCTCGGCGAGAACCGGCGCGGTGGATACCTGCTGCTCAGCGGCCCCACCGACCAGGAACACCAGTGGAGCGTCGAGCTCACGGCCGGCAAGCCGTTCACGACGGTGCCAGTCTCGCTCGTCGCCGGCACGGACCGCGACAGCGCGTTCGCGGCGCTCACCCGCCAGCGTCGCGCCGTACGGCGACGGCGTCCGGTCGACGACCGGATGCCGGTGGTCTTCAACGACTTCATGAACACACTGGTGGGCGACCCGACGACCGCGAAGCTCCTGCCACTGATCGACGCGGCCGCGGCGGTCGGCGCGGACTACTTCTGCATCGACGCCGGCTGGTACGCCGAAGGCGACTGGTGGAACACCGTCGGCGCGTGGCAGCCCTCGACGACCCGCTTCCCCAACGGTCTCGGCGAGGTCATCGATCGCATCCACTCCCATGGCATGGTGCCGGGCATCTGGCTCGAACCGGAGGTGATCGGCACCCGCTCGCCGCTCGCGCGCGACCTGCCCGACGAAGCGTTCCTGACCCGTCGGGGCACTCGGGTCGCGCAGTCCGGCCGCTACCTGCTCGACCTGCGCAGCCCGGCCGCCCGCAAGCATCTCGACGCGACCGTCGACCGGCTCGTCAGCGACTTCGGCGTCGGCTTCTTCAAGTTCGACAACAACACCACGACCGGTCCCGGCACCGACAAGGGCGGGACCTCGCTTGGCCACGGGCTTCTGGAGCACAACCGCGCGCTGCTCGACTGGCTCGACGAACTCCAGGCTCGGCATCCCGACCTCCTGATCGAGAACTGCGCGTCGGGCGCCATGCGGATGGACTACGCGATGCTGTCCCGCCTGCACCTGCAGTCGACCTCGGACCAGGAACACCCGTTGCTGTACGCATCGATCACGGCTGCCGCGCCGGCCGCCGTACTGCCTGAACAAGCCGGTCACTGGGCCTATCCGATCAGCGGGAGCAGCACCGAGGAGTTCACGTTCGCGCTCGTCAACGGCATCCCCGGCCGCCTCTACCTCTCCGGCCACCTCAACCGGATGACGCCGACCGAACTGGATCTCGTCCGTGCCGCGCTCTCAGCCCACCGGGAAATCCTCGCGGATCTCGACACGCTCGTACCCGCCTGGCCGCTCGGCCTGCCCGCCTGGACCGACGAGTGGATCGCCCTGTCCCTGAACGGCCCCGACGTCTCCTACCTCACCCTGTGGCACCGCGCTCCAGGCCCCTCGACCATCACGCTTCCCGTCCGCCGCGCGACGATCACCCCGCACTTCCCCACTGACCCCGCGGGTTGGACCTATGCCTGGACCGACGACGCGCTCACCGTCACCGCCAACACCCCCGAGCCCTCCGCCCGCGTTCTCCGCTTGAGCCCTCAGGAATGACAGACGGCCCGGATCGCGGGCCAGCGCTGCTCGGTGTCGGCCAGGATCAGGTGGGCTCGGTGCAAGTCAAGCTCGTCGCGGACGCCACCGTCAGTCCGGCGACGCGGACGGCCACCTGGATCAACCGCGAGGGCCGCCGGATCTTCGAGGTACGCCGTACCGCCACCGAGCTGGGCCACCCGGCCTGAGCAGTACTCGGCTACCGGGTCAGGTCTCGCGCCAACGCGGTGAAGTTGGCTGCGGCGGCAGAGCGGTTCTGTTTGGGCAGGGCGATCGCGAGGTCCACCAAGCGGACGACCGGACTGACCGGCAGGAAGACCACTTCCGGTCGCGGCTGGGCTGCGGAGCCAGGGAGCAGGCTCACCCCGCAGCCCGCCGCGACCAGGCCGACGATCGTCTGTAGTTGCTCCGCCTGCTGGACGACGTTCGGTGTGAAGCCGGCGCGGCCGCAGGCTGCCGCGATCTCGTCGTACAGGCCGGGTCCCAGCGCGCGGGGGAACAGGACGAACGGTTCGTCGGCGAGCGCGGCCGCCGGGATCCGGCGGCGTCCGGCGAGGCGGTGATCGTTCGGCAGGACCGCGACGAGTGGCTCGCGGGACACCGAGATCAGCTCGAGGTCGGTGTCGGGGCCGGGTAGCGGCGGGCGGACCAGGCCGAGGTCCAGCGCGGCTGTCCGGAGCCGTTCGAGCTGGAGCACGGTGGGCAGGACGTGGAAGCTCATCGTCACGTCGGGGTAGCGGTCCCGGAACGCGCGGATGATCGTCGGCAGCGGCTGGGCGACGGCCGATCCGACCATGCCGATCGCGAGATCACCGGCCTCGCCACGTCCGACCGCCCGGGCCTTGCGGACCGCGCTGTCCACCACCGACAGCGCGGTCCGCGCGTCGGCCACGAAAGCCTCGCCGGCGGGTGTCAGCCGCACTGCCCGGGTACTGCGCTCGAACAACGTGACGCCTAGCTCGGACTCGAGGGCCTTGACCTGCTGCGACAGCGGCGGCTGCGCGACGCCGAGCTCGGCAGCAGCGCGCCCGAAGTGCAGGTGGTCGGCCACCGCGACGGCCGCCCGGACATGCTTGAGATCCATCTGACCATGGAATCAATAGCGCCGGATTATGTACAGAATGGTCAGAGCGGTGTGGTGCGGCGGCATGCTGGCGAGCATGTTCACAAGTCTTCTCGTAGCGCTGTTGACGGTCCTGCCCGTCTCGGTGCCGGATCGCGTCGAACGCACCGACTGGGACGTGCCCGGCGGGGCCGGCACCTTGCACGTCCGCGAAGTACGGCTCGAGTCCGCGAAGCGCGCCCGGCCGGTCATCCTGCTGCACGGGGCCCGGGTTCCGGGCGTCGCGTCGTTCGACCTGCCGGTGCCGGGCGGCTCACTCGCCGAGGACCTCGCACGGCAAGGGCATCGCGTCATCGTCCTCGACGCCACGGGGTACGGCGCTTCGACGCGGCCGGCCGCCATGTCCGAGCCGCCCGAGGCGAACGCGCCGCTGGTCACCGGCGAGCAGGTCGTCAAGGACATCGACTCGGTCGTCCGATGGTTGCGCGCCGGACGCGTCGACCTCGTGGGCTGGGCGACCGGCGGGCACTGGGCGGCCTGGTACGCGAGCAAGTACCCGCACCGGGTGGCGAACCTCGTGGTGCACAGCAGCCTGTACGGCGCCACGACCGGCCATCCGCTGTTCCAGACGCCAGCACCCACCGCGGCGTACCGGCTGAACACCGCGGCCCAACTGCTACCGTCCTGGGACTCGAGCATCCCGGTCGAGGACAAGACCGAGTGGCGCGACCCGCGCGTCGCCCAGGCCTACACGGAGGCAGCACTCGCCAGCGACCCGACCTCCGCCGACCGCGAACCGCCGAGCTTCCGCGCCCCGACCGGCGCGATGCTCGACAGCCACAAACTTGCCAACGGCACCCAACTCTGGAACGCCCACCAGATCCGCGCTCGCACACTGGTCCTGCGCGGCGAGTACGACTTCTGGTCCCGCCCGTCGGACCTCACCTCCCTGGCCGCGGACCTCACCGCCGCCAGGCAGGTCAGCACGATAACCCTCCCCGGCGCCACCCACTACGTCCACCTCGACCGCCCGGACAAAGGCAGAACCCAGTTCGTCCAGACAGTCACCGACTGGCTGAAGTAGCCCACGGAGCGACGGGTACGCCGGTTCGGCCCGAGGTGATGGCGGCGTACGTGATGGCGAGGCTGCCGAGGTTGTCGGCCGCGGAGGTCTCGGGCCGGCGGCCTTCGCGGACGGCGGTTTCGAAGGCGGTCAGGCTGCCGGCGCGGTCCGTGCGCGGCATGGTGGGCAACGTCAGCGAGCTCTCGTCGCCTCCGGCGAACCTGATCCGGACCGCCTCGGTCACGCCCGGCTCGGAGCCGTCCGGGCGGCTGGTCCACCAGACCTCGCCGCCGTCGAACTCCATCCGCCACTCCCCTCCCCAGGCAGTCGTTGCTCCCGAACTCACCCAGCTGCCGCGGTAGCTCACCACCACGCCGTCGGTCAGCGTGATCAGGGCGGCCGCGGCGGGTGGTCCGCCGTACCGGAAGCCGTCCGGCTGCCACGTCCGGCAGACCACTTCGCGCGCCTCGACGCCGGTGACGGCCCGGATCAGGTCGAAGTGATGGATCGCCATGTCACCGAGCAGCGGATCGGTCAGCACGGGCCGACCGGGTGCCGGCGGACCCTTCGGCGTCGTCCGCCGGAAGTCGATGCTCACCGAATGCAGCGCGCCGAGCGCACCTTCCCGGACGATCCGCCGTACGGCGTGCACGGCGGGCTGGAAGCGATAGTTCTGGCTGACCATCACCGTCACCCCCTTCTGAGCGGCGAAGTCGACCAGCGCCCGCGCCTCGTCCATCGAAGGCGCCAACGGCTTCTCGACCAGAACCGGCAGCCCTGCCTCGACCGCCGCCCGAGCCGCCGGCACATGCCCGGCCAGATTCGCAGTCACCAGCACGGCGTCGGGCCTGGTCGCGAGGACGGCCTCGTCGAAGTCCGCGAAACACCGGGCATCGCCGGCGACATCGACGAGTGCGCGCAGCGATTCCGGCGCGGTGTCGACGTAGCCGACCGGCGTGACCTCGGGGACAGCGGGTACGACGGTCGTCGCCCAGTCGCGGCCCCATCCACCCAGACCAACTTGCAGTAGTCGCATCACTGTCCTTTCAGCTGAGGCGGTACACGACGGCTTCCCAGGGCCGCAGTACGCCAAAGGTCGGGGAGTCGGTGGTGGAGATCAGTACTTCGCCGACCGTGACGTCGGGCAGCGTCACCGTCACCTCTTCGGCGGTGAAGTTGCCGAGGACAAGTAATGCGTCGGAGCCCAGTCGGCGCGTGAAGGCGTACACCCGGTCGTCGTCCGGTAGGAGCATCGTGAAGTCGCCGTGGACGATGATCGGCTCGCTGTGGCGCAGTTCGATGAGCCGGCGGTAGTACGAGAGGACCGAGGCCGGATCGTCGACCTGCGAGACAGCGTTGACCACATCGTGGTTCGGGTTGACCGGCAGCCACGGTACGGCGGTAGTGAACCCGGCGCCCGGCCCCGCGTCCCACTGCATCGGTGTCCGCGCGTTGTCCCGGCTCATCGCCCGCATCGTCGCCACCACGTCCGCGGTCAACGCGCCGCCCGCGACCGAGGCCGCGTGGTAGTTCAGCGACTCGATGTCGCGGAAGTCGTCGATCGTGAGCAACGGCGCGTTCGTCATCCCGAGCTCTTCACCCTGATAGACGTACGGCGTACCGCGATGCAGATGCAGCACCGTCGCCAGCATCATCGCGGACCGCTCGCGATACGCACCGTCGTCCCCGAACCGCGATACGATCCGCGGCTGGTCGTGGTTGTTCCAGTAGAGGCTGTTCCACCCCGTCCCGGCGAGCCCGGCCTGCCAGCGGCCGAGCGACTCCTTGAGGTCCCGCAACCGCAGCGGCCGCGGATCGAACTTCCCCGTGCCGTGGTCGAGCCCGACGTGCTCGAACTGGAACACCATGTCGAGCTCCCGGCGCGCCGGGTCCGTGAACAGCCGCGCCTCGTCGATCGTCACCCCCGGCATCTCCCCCACCGTCAGGATGTGCCGGTCCCGGCCGGCCAGCACCTCGCGGTGCATCTCCTGCAGGTACTCGTGCATCCGCGGGCCGTTGACGTAGTGCTCGGTGCCGCCGTCGGGCAGCGCCGGATCCTTGGAGATCAGGTTGATGACGTCCATCCGGAAGCCGTCCACCCCACGGTCCAGCCACCAGCGCATCATCGCGTAGACCGCCTCCCGGACCTCGGGGTTCTCCCAGTTCAGGTCCGGCTGCTTGCGGGAGAAGAGGTGCAGGTAGTACTCACCCGTGGTCTCGTCGAGCTCCCACGCCGGCCCCGAGAACCAGGACTCCCAGTCGTTCGGCGTACGGCGCCACCAGTACCAGTCGCGCTTCGGGTTGTCGAGTGACGAGCGCGACTCGACGAACCAGGGATGCTCGTCGGAGGTGTGGTTCACCACCAGGTCCATCACCAGCCGCATCCCGCGCGCGTGCAACCCGGCGAGCAGTTCGTCGAAGTCCTCGAGCGTCCCGAATGCCGGATCGATGCCGGTGTAGTCGCTGATGTCGTACCCGTTGTCGTCGTGCGGTGACGGGTAGATCGGCGACAACCAGACCGCGTCGACGCCGAGGTGCGCGAGGTAGTCGAGCTTGCCGGTGATGCCGCGCAGGTCGCCGATGCCGTCACCGTTGCTGTCGGCGAAGCTGCGCGGATAGATCTGGTACACCACCGCGGACTTCCACCAGTCGTCCTCGACGCTGACGGTGGCGGGTCGGCTTGGCTCAGTGAGTGTCACGCTTGGGGCTCCAGGAGGTTCAGGTCGGGTCGATCAGGACGAGCTGCCAGAGGTGCGGCGCGGGCAGGTCGGCAACGGCATGATCACCGTCGATCCGGACGGGTACGTCGACCAGCCGCGCGCCGCGGTCGGGATCGGCGACCCGGACGCGCGGCAGGTTCGCACCGGTCCGCCGTACCCGCAGCACCGCGGGACCGGGATCGCCGGGCGTCTCACGCGGCGCATCCCACAACGCATCGGTCTGGCCAGTGAGGTTCACCAGATGTACGACGAGACGCCCGGACGCCTCGGTCACGCGCCGCCACACCGCGCCCGGCTGCGCGGCGTCGGCAACCTCGACGCCCGCGTACGTCACATCACAGTCGTCGTTGTACACCTGCGTGTACGACCCGGTGACGTCCGCAATCGTGGCCGGAAGCAACAACTCCGCGTGCTCGACGAGGAAGTCGTACCAGCGCTTCAGCAAGGCGGCGGTCGACGCCTCGGTGCGATGGTTGCGGACGTAGTACGGGTCGACCAGGATCCGGTCCGCCTCGCCGGCGAGCAGGTGCGTGGCGCCGTGCGAGAACAGCGTCGCCATCGTCAGCGCCGTCGCCAGATCCGACGCCTCCGTCGACGCGGAGTCGTACACATGCTGGTAGGCGGCGATCACCACCGGCTTCCCCTGGCCGGCCGCCCGCGCCCGCCGTACGACGTCCGCCAGGTGATCGAGCGTCACATGCGGCGGCCACACCTCGACGTACACCGCGTCCTGCGGGTGCGCGCCCGTCCGCCAGGTCGGGAAGTCGTTGACGTTGTTGAAGACCAGCCGCGCCTCGGGCAGTTCGGCGCGGACGCCGTCGATCAGGCTGCCGAACGCCTCCGCCAGGTCAACGGTCTCGCCGTCGGGCCGTACGGCGCGCTTCGGGTAGCCGTACTGGTCCAGGTGGAAGCCGTCGAAGCCCGCGCGGGACACCGCCGCGCGCAGGTCGCCGGTGAAGTGCGCGAGCCAGTCGGGCGCCGACGGGTCGACCAGGTCGAGGAAGTCGCCCAGACCGTAGGGCTCGCCCGACGGTTGCAGGAGCGCGCGGTGCTGCCAGTCGGGCCACTCGTCGCGGCCGACGCCGTACACCGCGGCGTAGCCCAGCGCGTCCGCGCCGACCTGGTGGCACGCCTTCACCAGCGAGGCCACCGTGTCCAGCGACACCGGTTGGCCGAGCGCGTCGTCGTACCTGTCACCGCCGCCGAGCAGGTCGGCGTGCCGGTACGCCCAGTCGTAGAACTGGACGGCGGTCAGATGCAGGCGACGGAGATTGTCGGTCACCGCGTCGAGGTCGCGATCCGGCCGGTAGTCCGCGACGAAGCCGTACCGCAGGCCGGCGCGTCGGTCGCCGGTCACCTCGACCGCGGTGCGCGACGCGCCGAGCTCGACGCCGTACCCGCCCGGGTCCAGCGGGCCGAAGTCGACGATGCCGTCGGCAACCACCTCCACGGTGGTCACCGGATCGCCGAGGTGGTACACAGTGGCGGCGGCTGGCGCTTCGAGGCCGCGGACCTCGACCTTGACCGGTTCACCGGGCGTGTAGCTGACCTTGGTCGGCAGGAGTTCTGGCATCGGATCAGTCCTTCACGGCGCCGGCGGCCAGCCCGGAGACGAACTGCCGCTGGCCGGCGACATAGACGAGGATGACGGGAATCACGGCGATCGTGGAGGCCGCGAACACCAGGCCCCACTCGGTGCCGTGCTGGCCCTGGAACGCGGCGATCGCGATCGGCAGCGTGCGCTTGTCCGGGTTGTCGATCACGGTCAGCGCCCAGACGAACTCGTCCCAGGCACCGAGGAACGAGAAGATCGCGGCCGTCGCGAGCGCCGGGCGGGCCAGCGGCAGGTAGAGCCGGAGGAACTTGCGGACCGGACCGGCGCCGTCGATCGTCATCGCCTCGTCCAGGGCCCGCGGCACGCGTTCGAAGAATCCGCGCAGCAGGAACGTGGTGAAGGCGACACCGGCGCCGGTGTAGAACAGCACGAGGCCGTTCAACGAGTTCAGCAGCCGCAGGTTCGTGGCCAGCACGAACTGCGGGACGATCGTGATGATGCCCGGGATCATCAGCCCGGCCATCAACACACCGAACCCGAGCCGCTTGCCGACGAAGTCGAACCGGGCGAACGCGTAGGCCATCATCGACGACACCGTCAGGACGGCGACCGTGGTGGCGATCGCGACGTACGCCGAGTTCAGGAAGTACCGGCCGAAGTCGTTGCCGGTCCACGCCGTCGCGTAGTTCGCCGTCGTCGGATCCTCCGGGACCAGCCGCGGCGGCAGCTCGAACAGGAACGCGTGCGGCTTGAACGACGTACCGAGCATGTACAGGAACGGCAGCACCATCACGATGCCGCCGACCGCGACCAGCGCGAGCCGGGCCGCGATCGACCACCGCGCGGGCCTCATCGCCGCTCCCCCGAGTCCTCGCGGAACAACCGGAACTGCACGAACGACACCACCGCGATCGCGATCGCGAGCAGGAACGACAACGCCGACGCGTAGCCGAAGTCGAGGAACCCGAACGCTTGCTTGTACATGTACGTCAGCGGCACCTCGGTCCCGCCCGCCGGACCGCCGTTCGTCATCAGCAGCACCGAGATGAACACGTTGAAGCCGCCGATGATCAGCAGTACGACGACGAACAGCAGCGTCTTGCGGATCGCCGGCAGGGACACGTTGAGGAACCGGTGCCAGGCGTTCGCGCCGTCCAGCGCCGCGGCTTCCTTCAGGTCCGCGCTCACCCCGGACAACGCGGCCAGGAAGATGACCATCGCCCAGCCGACGCCTTTCCAGATCCCGAGGATGCTCACGGCCATCAGCCCGGTCCAGCGGCCCTGCAGCCAGGCGATGTTGTGGTCGACCAGGTGCAGCGTGTCGTGCAACACCCAGTTGATCGCACCGCCGTCCGTCGTGAAGAGGTACTTGAACAGCAATGCCACGACGACCCAACTGGTCACCACCGGCAGGTAGAACAGCACCCGGAACAGCGTGCGGCCAGGCAACTTGCTGTCCAGCAGTACTGCGATCAGCATCCCGATGACGACCTGGCCCGGCACGGTGATCACCAGGTACACCCCGACGTTGGCCAGACTCAACCAAAACTGGCTGTCCTGAAGGCCCCGAACGTAGTTGTCGAAGCCGATGAACCGGCTCACCTGCGTCGGCACCACGGCCCAGTCGTAGAAGCTGATCTGCAACGACCGGCCCAGCGGATAGGCCACGATCACGCAGAACAACGCCATCCCGGGCAGCAGGAACAGGTACGGCGTCAGCTCGAAGCGGCGACCACCCGGCCGACGCGGTGCGACACCCGGTCGGCCGGACGTCCGCGACTCCCGCGGAACTGTCAGGGTCGCCATGGATCAGCCCCTGGCCAGCAGCGGGTCGATCTGCGCGACCGCGTCGTCGAGCGCCTTCTGCACCGGCTTGTCACCGCGGATCGCCAGCTGCACCTGCTTGCGCAGGATGTCGTCGATCTTGGTCCACGCCGGTGTCGGCGGCCGCGGCCGAGCGGTCTTGAGCTGCTCCATGTACGGCTCGTAGTACGGCTCGATCTTCGTCATCTCGCCGCTCAGCGACTTCAGCACCGAGAGCTGGCCGGTGGCCGCCATCATCTTCTGCGCCTCGGGGCTGAGGAGGAAGCGAGCGAACTCGGCCGCCGCCGCCTTGTTCTTCGACGCGGTCGTGATCACCACGTCCTCACCGCCGACGACGCTGATGCTGCCCGCCGAACCGCTCGGGAACGGCGCGGCCTTCATCTGGAACTTCGGGAACTGCTTCTGCAGCGGCGGGTAGGTCCACGGCCCGTCCATGATCGTCGCGTACGTGCCCTTGGCCAGTCCCTCGGCGGTCGGCGTTCCGCCGCTGCCACCCAGGATGAGCTTCGGCAGCGCCTTCTCCTTGTAGAGATCGGCCAGCAGTTGCACGGCCTGCACGGACTTCTCGCCGTTCAGGTAGCCGTCGGACTTGGTCACGTCCTTGTCGGTGATCTCGCCGCCGTTCGACCAGATGTACGGCAGCAGATTCCAGCCGCCGGTGTCGCCCTCGGCGAGGATGTACGCGTTCTTCGCCGCAAGCTTCGGACCCGCGGTCCGCAACTCGTCCAGTGTCTTCGGCGGCTCGGTCACTCCCGCGGCCTGCAGGGCGTTCGGGTTGTAGAGCATGACCTTCGTGTTGGTGTCGAGCGGGAGGCCGTAGTACTTCCCGCGGTACAGGTTCGTCGCGAGCGGACCGTCGTACGTCTGCTCGGCGAGCTCCTTGAAGTCCGGAAGCACGTCGCTGAGCGGCAGCAGTACGCCGAGCTTGGCCAGCTCGGGGACCCAGATGATGTCCGAGCGGACCACGTCGGGCAGGCTCTGGCCGGCCGCGGCGGTCACGAGCTTCTGGTGCAGCTGGTCGTACTGGACCGTGACCGGCTTGACCTTGACGCCGGGATGCGCCTTCTCGAACGCCGGAATCACCTGTTTCTCCAGGGTTTTCACCTCGGTGCCGCCCGCGCTGTAGGCGTGCCAGAAGGTGATCGTCCCGGACACCTGCTGGCCCGGCGCGAGCTTCTCCCCCGCGGCCGATTCGGCCTGCCCTCCGGAGCCCGCGCCGCCGGTACCGCACGCCACCAGGGCGGCGGCCAGGACGGCGGCCGTCGCGAGTGCGCCCGTTCGTCTCATCGTCGTACTCCTCAGTCTTGGAGCGTCAGTTTGATTAGAGGCATTAATTAAATGGGTTGCTGTAGTCTTGCGTTCCGTTCCGACCAGGTCAAGAGGTGACAGGTGAACAATCGCGAGCCGGCGACGACCTCGCCGTTGCTGCGCCGGCTGAACGCGGCCGCGATCCTCGACGCACTGCGCTCGACCGGCCCCGCGACCGGGACGGAACTGATGACGGCGACGGGCCTCTCCCGGCCGACGGTGCACACGGTCTGCGACCACCTGATCAGCGAGGGCTGGATCCACGAGCTCGAGCACCGGCCGCCCGAGCGGGGCGCCGGCCCGGGACGGCGGGCGCGGCAGTACGAGTTCAACGCGCGCGCCGGGTTCGTGATCGGAATCGACCTCGGTCAGAACAAGGTCACCGCGGTGCTCGCGGACCTGCGCGGCAACCAGGTCGCCGAGAACACCCGGAACTTCGGGCGCGAGGACATCGGCGCCAAGGCGCGGATCGCCGAACTCCGCCGCGCCGTCGACGCGGCGCTCGAGCTCGCGGAGCTGCCGCGGTCGTCGGTCCTCGCGATCACGCTGGCCGTTCCCGGGCCGGTCGGCGACGACGGACACGTCGTGGCCAAGGAGGAGTACCTTCCGGGGCTCGCCAAGCTCGACCTCCGCACCGCGGTAGGCGAGGGCTTCGACGCGCCCGTGCTGGTCGAGAACGACGCGAATCTCGCCGTACTCGCCGAGCGCTGGCGCGGCGCGGCCCAGGGCGTCGACAACGTCATCGAGCTGCTCGCCGGTGAGCGGCTCGGCTCCGGCCTGTTCCTCGGCGGGCGGCTGATCCGCGGCGGGCACGGCGGCGCCGGCGAGCTCGAGTTCCTCAACCTCGTGGAGGGTGTGGGCAACACCGACGGCATCGCCCGGCTGGCCAAGGCGTACGGCGCCAAGGCCGTGGCGACGCGCCGCCGGAAGACCGGTGCGCTGGCGAGCGCGGCCGGCAGCGACCCCGGCAAGATCCGGGCCGAACTCGTCTTCGCCGCGGCCGAGGCCGGTGACCCCGCGGCCGTCGCCGTCGTCGACCAGGTCACGACACGGATCGCGCGGGTCATCACGTTGCTGAACACGCTGCTCGACCCCGACCTCGTCGTGATCGGCGGCGCGGTCGCCCAGGCCGGCGACGTCCTGATCGAGTCGTTGCGCCGTGACGTCGCCGCGCTCACCGGCACGCCGCCGCGGATCGTCGCGTCCACCCTCGGGGACCACGCCGTGGTGGCGGGCGCCGTACGCCGAGCCCTCGACCACGCCGAACTCGCGCTGTTCCCCGAAGCCCGTCCGGGTTCTTGACCTTCAATTGTACGGTAGCGTATATCGCTGCGAGGAAGGCAGGTGCGGGATGGTCGCTCCGACGCGGACGCCGCGGGACCGGTGGATCGAGGAAGGGCTGCGGACGCTGGCCACCGGCGGGCCGGACGCCGTACGGATCGAGGCGCTGGCCAAGCGGCTGGGGGTGACGAAAGGCGGGTTCTACGGGTTCTTCGCCGATCGCGAGGCGCTGCTGCAGGCGATGCTGGACACCTGGGAGCGCGAGAGCGTCGACGACGTGATCGCCCGCGTCGAGTCCGAGGGCGGCGACCCGAAGACCAAGATCCACCGCGCCGGCATGCTCACGTTCTCCGACGACCGGCTGCTCCCGATCGACCTGGCGATCCGCGACTGGGCCCGCCGCGACGAAGCCGTGGCAACCCGCCTGCGCCGCGTCGACAACCGCCGCATGGACCTCCTCCGCGAAATGATCGGCACCTTCTGCACCGACCCCGACGAGGTAGAGGCCCGCAGCCTGATCGCCTTCTGCGTAGCCATCGGCGCCCACTTCCTGGCCGTCGAACACGGCAACCGCACCAGACCCGAAGTACTGGCCCGAGCCGCCGACCTCATCCTCGACCGATCACACCAGGCTAAGTAGAGCGCCGGTGAGGTAGAGGAGGTTTGCGAGGGTGAGGCCTGTGGTGGGTACGGCGAACCAGTTGCGGAGGCTGGTGAGGAGCATCGTGACGAGGTAGGCGGCGCCGATCACGAGGAGGTACGGCGAATCGGTCAGCAGGTCGGCGTGCGCGATGGCCAGGTAGCCGTAGGTCGTGGCTGGTGGTGAAGTCGATCCACAGACGCAACAGGTTCGTCGCGTCCGAGAGCGGGACTACGAGCCCCTTGAGGCGCTTGGTCAGCTCGTCGTCAGGCAGGAGCACCGTCCGCGACGGCACGCCATTCGCGTTCCATCGCGCGCATGAGTTGCGGGTACACGATCCAGTAGCGGAACGGCGCGATCGCCGCCATGTACAGGCGCCCGAAGAACCCGTTCGGCCGGACCAGCACCGCCATCTGGGCGTGGTACCGGCCGTCCCCGTCCGGCACCCACCCGATGTGCATCACCCCGTGCACCGTCCGGTTGGCCATCTCGGCCGCCCACTCGTCGTGCAACTGGTACAGCGGCGCGAACGGCAGCCCGGCGAACTCCGGCCCCGACGGCCCGTCGCGCAGGTCGTCCGGCAGCCGGTCGCGCAGGGTGGGCACCCGCGCCTTCAGCCCGTGCTCCGGATCGTCCCACCCGAACCACGCACCGAGCTTCCACCGGAGCTTCCACAACGCCCGAGCCGGCCACGCCCAGTTCACCGACGGATCCGTCGTACCGGTGACATCGGCAACGAAGAGCTGCAGCCCGTCCGGCCCACCCGGCGTCGGCAACCGCCAGACGTCCTCGAGCGTGAAGTCCCGGGTGATCTCGTGAATCCGCCACGGCCGCGCCGTGTGCTCCGACTTCGCGATCCTCATCGTCCCACTCCATCCATACGATGCCGTATAGATGGAGCGTACGACGTCTTATACGGCAGCGTATAGATGGAACCGGTGTGACGCCCGTCGCGATGGATACTGGTGCTGGTAGGTGATTCCCGTGTACGACGTCGTGGTCCTGGTCGAGGACGAGCTGAGTGTGCCGGACGCGGAGCGGCTGGTGCAGTTGTACGCCGACGCGCCGGATCCTGTCCGGTTCCACGTGGTGATTCCGTGTGAGGACGCGAAGGCGCAGGTCGAGGCGACGCTGGCGGGCCTCGCCGGTACGGAGCTGTTCGGGATGGCGAGCCAGCGGTACTCGGTCCGCTCGGACGAGGAGTTGCGCAAGGCAGGCGACGAAGCGCAGCGCGCCGTGGACGCCCGCGCGACCGCGGCACTGGAACGCAGTACCGGCCGACTACGCTCCTTCAACCTCGAGGCAGAGGGCACCATCACACACCTCCGCCCGGTCGACGAACTCGTCGACTACATCCCACGCGTCGACGGCCAAGAAGTCGTCGTACTCACCCGGCCCCACGTCATCGCCGAACTACTCCACGTCGACTGGTCCGCCCAAGCCCGCCGCCACCTCGGCGTCCCCGTCCTGCACCTCCTCGAACAACATCAGGACACCCCGCTCGAACACGAGAGCTAGCGCCGGTCCTTTCCCGTGACGTCCGGGCCGGTTTCGCCGCCGTACGTCGCGATCTTGAACTCCGTCGCGACCAGCGAGAGGGTCAGCTCGCGGATGCGGCGGCGGAGCGTGTCGCGGTGTTCGAGCAGCATGTCGAGGCGCTCGGGCACCGTGCTCTCCCCCGCGTCGGCCAGCTCGACGTAGTGCTGCAGGTCGCGCATCGCCATCCCGGACAGTCGCATCCGGGTGATGAACACCAGCCGCCGGATCGCCGACGCGTCGTACACCCGGTAGCCGGTGCCGTCGCGGGGTACGTCGACGAGTCCCGCGCGCTCGTAGTACCGCAGAGTGTGCGGCGAGATGTCGAGGTACTCGGACACCTCGGCGATCGTCATCGACTCGGGGACGTCGGCCAGGTCCGCGAGCCGGTGGATCGCCTCCACCGAAACGGTGCCGTCGTCACCGATCGCGGCCAGCGCCCTGGCCATCAACTCGTCGGTCGCCACCCCGTCAGCCTAGACCGCTTGCCTTGGAGCGCGCTCGAAGGCCTAGCGTCGCGGTCAGTGTCAGGGTGATGCTGCCGCTCGCGCGGTGGTTGGATCCTGAGCACCTGGTGTCTGGCTCATAGCGTCGGTGCCGGCCTGTGGGTCTGGCGAGCATGCGTTTTGCCGATGCCGGGTGTGAAGGAGCCGGCCGGCGTGACTTGATAGGAGCGTGGCACCGCCCCCGACTGAGATGTGTCCGCCGGCCGGTCCAACCGTCCCTCGCATCTGAGTGAAGGAGGCAACCACCATGGTTGTTGTTGGTGCCGATGTGCACAAGCGGACGCACACGTTCGTCGCGGTCGATGATGCCGGGCGCAAGCTCGGCGAGGTCACGGTGAAGGCTGACGCGGCCGGTCATGACAAGGCGGTTCGGTGGGTTCAGCGTGAGTTCGGGGCCGGCCAGACTGGTGCTGGTGCTGGTGCTGGTGCTGGTGCTGGTGCCGAGGTGAAGTGGGGTATCGAGGATTGCCGGCATCTGTCCGCGCGGTTGGAGATCGACCTGCTGGATGCCGGGCAGGTTGTGGTGCGGGTGCCGCCGAAGATGATGGCCGAGCAACGCCGTACTGCCCGCACGCGGGGTAAGTCCGACCCGATCGACGCGCTCGCGGTGGCACGGGCGGTACTGCGTGAACCGGGGTTGCCCGAAGCGTCGCATGACGAGTCGTCGCGGGAAGTGAAGCTGCTGGTCGATCACCGCGACGACCTGGTCGCCCAGCGCACCCAGGTGATCAACCGGCTCCGCTGGCACCTGCACCGGATCGATCCTGGTATCGACCCGGCGCCGAAGTCGCTGAAGCGGGCCGCGACCCGTGGTGAGCTCATGGAGTTCCTGGCCGGCCTGCCCGATCATCTGGACGGAATCGATGCGCGTCTGGCCCGCGAGTTGCTCGCCGACATCGACGCGGTGACCGTGCGGGTCAACGGGCTGGAACAGGAGATCGCCGCTCTGGCGGCTGTCCAGGCCCCGGCGCTGCTCGAACTGGAGGGCTGCGGCGCGCTGACCGCGGCCAAGATCGTCGGCGAGACCGCCGGGATTGCCCGGTTCCCGCACGAAGCGAAGTACGCCATGCACGCCGGCGTCGCGCCGATCCCGGTCTGGTCCGGCCGCACCAAAGGCCGGGTCCGCGTCAACAGATCCGGCAACCGGCAACTCAATGCCGCCTTGCATCGCATCGCAATCACCCAGATCCGTCGCGGCGGTCTCGGCCGCGCCTACTACGACAAACGCCTCGCCGCCGGCGACACCAAAACCGAAGCCCTGCGCTGCCTCAAACGACGACTCGCCCGCGTTGTGTTCAACACCCTCAAGAACAACCCCACAACCAACACCGCGACCACACTCGCGGCCGCGGCTTGACATAGGAGAAACGCATGAACACAGCACACCATCCGACGTGGATCATCACCGGCGCGAGTTCGGGTCTTGGACTGGCGCTGGCCGAGGCCGCCCTGAGCGCCGGCGAGCGGGTCGTCGGCACCGGGCGGCGGATCGAGAAGTTCGACGACCTCAAGGCGCGGTACGGCGACCAGCTCCTTGCGCTCGAGCACGACGTACGGGACATCTCCGCGGCGGCGGGCGTCGTACAGCGCGCGCTGGAGATCTTCGGGCGGATCGACGTACTGGTCAACAACGCCGGCGCCGGGCAGGTCGGCGCCGCCGAGGAGGTCACGGACGCCGAGCTGCGCGACATGCTCGAGCAGCACCTGTTCGGTCCGGCCGCTTACGTCCGGGCGGTGCTGCCGCACCTGCGGGAGAACCGCGCTGGCGCGATCGTGCAGATGAGCAGTCAGGGCGGGCGGATGTCGTTCCCCGCTGTGGGCAGCTACTCGGCCGGCAAGTTCGCCCTCGAAGGCTGGTCCGAGGCGCTCGCCGGCGAGGTCAGACCGTTCGGCATTCAGGTACTGATCGTCGAGCCGAGCCGGTTCCGCACCGGGTTCAACGCGGCCGACGTACTCAACACCGCCGAGCAGAACACGACGTACGACGACGTCATCGGCGCCGTCCGCGCGAACATGGCCGAGGCCGACGGCATCCAGGAAGGCGACCCCAACCGCGCCGCCCGCGCGATCCGCGACATGCTCGGACACCCCGACGCACCCCTACGCCTCCCGCTCGGAGCCGAAGCCGTCCGCAACCTCACCCGCGTCTACCAACGCGACCTCGACGCCGTCCAGAAATGGGCCGCCGTCAGCGAGTCCGCCGACTTCCCCGGCCTCCCCCCAGCCGTCCGCGCGTTCTGACCGGCAGACGTCACTACGATTGGGACATGGGTGAGCACGACGGTGCCGTTCCCGGCATCGCACCGGAGCCGGAGCGCGTGGGGGTCGCGCGGAGGCTCCACGTCGACGGCGAGGTGTTCGAGGTTTGGTCGGGCGGCGGTGGGACGCAGTACGACTGGGTCAGTGGGCCTAATGCGGGCTACGGGTTCGCGGTGAGTCCGGTGGCTGGGTCCGACGAGGAGCACGAGAGGAACATCCGCGGCTTCCTGTCGATGGTCGACCCGGCCACCGGATACATCGCAGAGGACTGATCCGCCGGTCCGCCATGCTCGGTACTCCGCTCCTCTCGGAGACCGTGCCCCGGTCGCAGACGCCGTCGGGGCCCTCGTCCTGCGGCATCGTCCGCCGATCTCCGTCGACGCGATCTGACCGGTAACGACCTCGATTGATCGTTGCCGAGACATTGTCTGGGAAATCGATTTCTGCCACACTCCGTCGCGTGAGCAACGTCGAGCGCTGGTTCCTGACCGCCGCGGACTCACAGATCGCAGAAGGAGTAGGGACATGCGTTTACGGAGACTGAGGGTTCTCGTCGTGGCAGCGGCGGCGGCCGGGTCGCTGGTCGTTGCGGGGTGCAACTCGGACTCGGGGAGTTCGGGTGGCTCCGGGGACAGCGGCGGGACGGCCGAGATCACCTTCTGGCAGCAGCAGTTCGAGCCGTACCAGCAGAAGTGGTTCAAGGCACACGTCGACAAGTTCAACGCGTCGCAGACCGCGGTGAAGGTGAAGTACCAGGTCGTGCCGGGTGACACCTGGCAGCAGAAACTGAAGGCCGCGCAGGCCGCGGGCACGCAGCCCGATGTCGCGACGACGAACTACGGCGGCATCCCGGCCGGCGTCGCGAACGGCCAGTTCGCCGAGCTCGACGGACTGCTGCCTGACAAGGCCTGGAGCGACATCAAGGAGAACGTCGCCGGCTTCGTCAAGGTCGACGGCAAGCATTACGCGTACCCGATGCTCGTCGAGCCCTCGACCGTGCTGTACTACCGCACCGACCTCGTCAAGGCCGCGGGTCTCGACCCGAACGCACCGCCCAAGACCTGGGACGAGCTGCTCACCTGGGCCGAGAAGCTGACGAAGGGCAAGGTCAAGGGGATGACGATCGCGTCCGTCGCGCCCGACCTCGGCTGGTCGAGCTGGGGCCTGCAGTACAACGCGTGCGGCCACCTGCCGATCAACGACGACTGGTCCGCCGCCAACGCGAAGGACCCGTGCTACACGAAGCTCTTCGAGTTCTACCAGACCCTGTTCCAGAAGGGCTGGATTCCGCAGCAGCCGAAGGTCGGCTACCCCGACGCCACGCCGTACGGCCAGGGCCAGGTGGCGATGATGGCGAACGGCTCCTGGGCGGTAGGCCAGCTGAAGCAGAGCTTCCCGGCGCTGATCAAGAACACCGCGGTCGCGCCCTTCCCGTCAATCGACGGCGATGCCAGCAAGCCGACGGCGACGCTGGGCGGCTGGACGCTCACGGTCGACTCCAAGTCGAAGCGCAAGGAGGCCGCGGCGAAGTTCATCGAGTACCTGCTGGCGGGCGACCCGGCGATCATGGCCGACTTCTTCCGCCAGAGCG
This sequence comes from Kribbella sp. HUAS MG21, assembly GCF_040254265.1. Classification (GTDB taxonomy): domain Bacteria; phylum Actinomycetota; class Actinomycetes; order Propionibacteriales; family Kribbellaceae; genus Kribbella. The sequence continues at coordinate 5,546,261 of NZ_CP158165.1, read as the reverse complement.
GGTTCTCGAAGTACACGGTCCGTACTTCGGTCGACCAGGCGCTCGCCAACGACCCGGCCGCGACGTCGGACCCGTTCATGAAGATCATCAGCGAGAAGGTCGTCGCGACCGGCAAGGCCGAGCCGGCGTACCCGTTCGACATCTCGCTCGCCTTCGCGACGGCCATCGAGTCCGTCATGAAGGGCAAGTCCGACATCCCGGCCGCGACCCAGAAGGCGAGCGACGCGATCGACCGCGTCATCAAGCAGCAGCGCCTCAAGGGCACGGCACCGAAGGGCTGACCGACGATGCTCGACACATCCGCCAAGCCGACCGGCAAGGCCGCCGATGTGACCGGTCCGAGCGGTACGCCGTCGCGCAGGCAGCGGCGGCGTACCGCGAAGGTCGGGGAGCAGGTGCCGCGGCACCTGCGCGCGCACCGGACGGCGTACCTGATGATCACCCCGATGGTCGTCCTGCTCGGGATCTTCGTCCTCTGGCCGCTGGCCTACGCGTTCTACCTCAGCTTCTTCGAGATCAGCTTCTACAAGGACGCAGAGTTCGTCGGGCTGGACTTCTACACGTTCGTGCTCACCGACCCCGACTTCTACGACTCGCTGTTCGTCGGGCTCAAGCTGGCTTTGATGGTCGTGCCGACGATCCTGGTGCTCGCGCTGCTGCTGGCGAGCTTCATCGCGACGCTGTCGAAGCGGATGGCGGCGTTCATGAAGACGACCGTGTACGTGCCGGCCGTGGTGTCCAGCGTGGTCGCCGCGATCATCTTCGTCTTCATCTACCAGGACGAGGGCTTCGCGAACTGGTTCATCGGGCTGTTCGGCCAGGGCCCGCTCGCGTGGCTCAACACGGCGACGACCGCGCTGCCGGCCGTGGCGGTACCGGCGGTCTGGCTCGGCTTCGGCGTCTCGACGCTGATCATGCTGGCCGGCATCCTCGACATCCCGGAGAGCTACTTCGAGTCGGCCCAGCTCGACGGCGCGAACTTCTGGCAGCGCACCTGGTACATCACGATCCCGTCGCTGCGCAACGTCATCCTGTTCCTGCTCGTCACCGGCGTGACGCTGACGATCCAGGAGTTCCAGCTGCCGCTCGTCATGACGAACGGCGGCCCGGTGAACGCGACCAACACACCGAACCTGTACATCTTCAACAGCTTCCGCGACGGTACGCCGTACGCGACGAGCTACTCGCTGACGGCGGCGCTGCTGCTGTTCCTCGTGATCGGCACCATCTCCGTCATCATCTTCCGCGTCGTCAGCTCCGAGAAGTCGTCGGACGCCTGACGCGCACCAGAACCAGAAGGACCCCGATGAATCGTTCCTGGTACGCCCCCCGCCGGCTCGTGTCCTACCTGCTCGTCGCCGGCATCGCCGTGACCGCGCTCTTCCCGCTCGCGTGGATGGCGATCTCCGGGTTCAAGAGCCAGGCCGAGGTGCTGCGCAGCCCGTTCCAGTTCTTCCCCGACGTGTGGCAGCTCGAGAACTACCGGCTGATCCTCGCGGACCCGCCGTTCGTGCGGGCGATGGCGATCACGTTCGCCGGCGCGGTGATCTTCACCGTCGCGAGCCTGGTGGTGAACGCGATGGCGGCGTACGCGTTCGCCCGGCTCGACTTCGCCGGCAAGCCGCTGTGGTGGATCGTCTGCATCACGCCGATGTTCGTGCCGGCGATGGCGATCCTGCTGACGTCGTTCGTCGTCGTCAGCAAGCTCGGCATGCTCGACACCCTGGCGGTGCTGATCATCCCGGGAGTGGCGTCGAGCGCGCAGATGTTCTTCCTGCGGCAGTTCTACCTCAACATGCCGGCCGCGGTGGAGGAGGCCGCGCTGATCGACGGCGCGACCCGCTGGCAGATCTTCCTGCAGATCTTCGTCCCGCAGTCGCTCGGGCCGTTCGTCGTGGTCGGCATCGCCTCGTTCCTCGCCTACTGGAACTCGTACGTCTGGCCGGTGCTGGTGGTGTCGAACCCCGACCTGACCCAGATCATGCAGTACCTCGCGACGTTCCGGTCCGCGCGCGGCAACGAGTGGGGCATGCTGATGGCCGGTTCGACCCTGGCGGCGCTGCCGACGATCGTGCTGGTCCTGATCTTCCAGCGGTACATCGTCAACGGCGTCCGGCTGGCAGGGATCAAGTAGCAGAGGCGAGGCGCAGTTCGACACCGAGATCCTCGACGCGCTTGCGGGTGTCGCCGGGGAGATCGGTGTCGCTGACCACCAGGTCGAGCTCGACGAGCGGCGCGACCTGGAACTTCGACGCGGTGCCGTACTTCGTACTGTCGGCGAGCAGCACCGTCGTCGAGGCCGAGGCCATCGCGGCCCGCTTGAGCTCGACCTTGTCGAGGGTCGGCGCGCTGACCCCGCGCGAGACGCTCCACGCGCCGGTGCTGAGGAAGAACAGGTCCAGGTTGATCGCGGACAGCGTCGCCGCCGCGAGCCGACCACTGCTCGACGCACTCGCCTTGTCGACCGCTCCCCCGGTGTGGATCACCTCGACGTCCGGTACGTCGAACAGCGCGGTCACCGCGTAGAAGTCGTTCGTCACCACCGTGAGGTCGCGCCGCCCGGCGAGGTACGCGACCACGGACTCGCACGTCGTACCGGCGTCCAGGTAGATCACCATGCCGTCGGTGACCAGCTCGGCGGCCGCGGCGGCGATCGCGCGCTTCCGCGGTAGCTCGAGCACGGCGCGCTGCCGGCGTTCCTGCGGCGGGACCTGCCCGGCGGTGCCGGCGAGCCGGACGCCGCCCTGGACCGAGACGACCTGTCCGGACTCCTCCAGCGCCGCGATGTCCCGCCGTACGGTCATGTGCGAGACACCGAGGTGCTCGGTCAGCGCCCGCGTGCTCAGTACGCCGTCCCGCCGCAGCAGCTGCAGCACCCGCTGGTGCCGCTGCTCCGGAATCAGTGGTCCCGTGCTCTCCATCGCCGCCCTCCCCGAACGCGTTGATCAGAACTTAACAGATCTTCACATCAACTGTTGACCGATGTGAATCGCTGAAATAATCTGTGAAACCATGTTCACAAAGTTGCAACGACTTCAGGCGATCGCCGACACCGGCGTGGTCCTGATCGTCCGGCTCGACGACGCCGAGGAGGCCTACCAGGTCGCCACGGCGGCCATCGCGGGCGGCATCCGGGCGCTGGAGATCACCTACTCCGTCCCGAACGCCCTGCGGATCATCGAGCGGCTCGCCACCGAACACCCCGAGGTGGTGGTCGGCGCCGGTACCGTGCTCGACGCGCAGTCGGCGTACGCCGCGATCCAGGCCGGCGCGCAACTCCTGGTCAGCCCGAACCTCAATCCGGAGATGCTCGCGGTCGCGAACCGCTACCAGGCCGTCTCGATCAGCGGCGCGTTCACGCCCACCGAGATCGTCAACACGGCCGAGGCCGGCGCGGACCTGGTCAAGTTGTTCCCGGCCGAGGTGCTCGGACCGCAGTACGTGAAGTCGGTGCTGGCGCCGCTCGCGCACATCCCGGTCGCGCCCACCGGCGGGGTGACCCCGGAGAACGTCGGCGAGTGGTTCGCCGCCGGGGTCTCCGCGGTCGGCGTCGGCAGCTTCGTCACCAAGGCCGGGCACGCGCCGGGTGACTACGAGCCGGTGACGATCGCCGCCAAGACCTTCCTCGCCGCCGTCGACAGTGCTGTTCGCAAACCCACCCCACCAGCCCGATTCGGGGCGCGCACCCCGTAAACCCCTCGCTACAGTCGCCCTAGGAGCGCATCATGCAGGACTCGACCCTTCAAGCCCAGGCGGCGCCGGGGACCGCCCCGGCCGCACCCGCACGACCGACCCGCGTGCGGTGGCTGTTCATCGCCCTGCTGGTCGTCGGCGGCGTCGTCAACTACCTCGACCGGGGCACGCTCGGCGTCGCGAACACGACGATCGCGGCGGATCTCGGCCTCAGTACGATCCAGATGGGCGTGCTGCTGTCCGCGTTCGCCTGGCCGTACGCGCTCGCCAACCTACCGGCCGGGTACCTGGTGGACCGGTTCGGCGCCAAGGCGATGTACGCGTGGGCCGCCGGCCTGTGGTCCGTCGTCACGATCGTCACCGGCTTCGCCCGCAGCTTCTCCTTCCTGTACGCCGCCCGCGTGGCGCTCGGCATCGCGGAGTCGCCGTTCTTCACCTCCGGGCTCAAGGTCTCGCAGCGCTGGTTCCACAAGGACGAGCGGTCGCTGCCGTTGTCGCTGATCAACACCGGCTCCCAGATCGCCAACGCGATCGCACCGCCGCTGCTGACGTTCCTGATGCTGACGATGAGCTGGCAGGGCATGTTCATCGTGGTCGGCGCCTTCGGCCTGATCGTGGTCGCGGTCTGGGTGAAGCTCTACCGCAACCCGACGCCCGCCGAGGAGGCCGCGATCAAGAGCCTCGGCGAGGAAGCCGCCGAGGAACGGCAGGCCACGAAGGGCTCCTGGGGCTCGCTGCTCAAGCAGGCCAACACCTGGTTCATGGTGATCGGCGCCTTCGGCATCTTCTACACCGTCTGGGTGTACCTGACCTGGCTGCCCGGCTACCTGCACACCAGCCGCGGCTTCAGCCTGACCAAGACCGGCTGGATCGGCGCCCTGCCGTTCCTCTGCGGCATCGTCGGCGTCCTCGCCGGCGGCCTGCTGTCCGCGGCGGCGATCAAGCGCGGCGTCCGGACCCTGACCGCGCGGAAGATCCCGATCGTCGGCGGCGCGGTGCTCGCCGCGGCCGCGGTGCTGCCGGTCGCGTTCGTACGCAGCGACGTACTGAGCATCGCGCTGCTGTGCGTCGGGTACTTCGCGGCGCAGATCCCGATCGGCGTGATCTGGACCCTCGCGTCGGACCTGGCGAAACCCGAGCAGGTCGCGTCGCTCGGCGCCATCCAGAACTTCGGTGGCTTCCTCGGCGCCGCGCTGGCGCCGACCGTCACCGGGTTCATCCTCGATGCCACCGGCAACAACTACGGTCTGGTCTTCGTCGTCGGCGGGGTCCTGCTGCTCGTCGGCGCGACGTCGTACGGTGTGTTCGTGAAGGAACGTGCCACCGCGTGACTCCCACCGTCTTCTTCGTGATCGGGCCGGCCGGCTCCGGGAAGTCCACCGTGAGCCGGCAGCTGGCCCGGCGTTACGACGCCGCGTACCTGGACAAGGACACCGTCGCGACCGCGTTCACCGAGCTCCTGCTCGAGCAGAACGGCTCCGACCGGAACGACCGCGACCACAACGAGTACTACCTGTCGACCATCCTGCCACTCGAGTACGCGACCCTGCTCCGCCTCTGCGCCGACAACCTCGGCGTCGGCCGGTCCGTCGTACTGGACGCGCCGTTCGGCCGCTTCTTCGCCGACGGGGACTATTTGCTGGAAGCAACCGCCGACTGGCCCGACGCCAGCCTGGTCGTAGTACACGTCACCGCGGCGGGCCCGCTCGTCCAGGACCGCGTGGCCCGCCGCGGCTATGCCCGCGACACCTGGAAACTCGCCCACTGGGACCAGTTCTGGGCAACAACCCAAGCCACCACCTGCAACTGGTCCGGCGCCACCCACCTCACCCTCGACAACTCCTCTGACACCCTGGACCTGGACGGCTTCGACACAGCACTCCGCGCGGCGGCCGGCAGGGTCAGCGGGGCCAACGGTCAGGAGCCGGCGGCAGGGCCGGGAACGGCGTAGCCGTCTGGAGTTGGTACCAGTACGCCGTGGTGGCGATGTCGTCCTGGCGTTCGAACAGGCCGTGACGATCTCCGGCTCCGGGTGGGCCCGGATCCGGCCGCGGGCGCGGTCGTTCAGCACCAGCGACACCGCCGACCGGTCGGACTAGAAGGCCTGGGTGATCAGGATGATGGCGAGGAGCAGGAGGATGGTTGCGGTGATGAGGTTGAGGTTGGTGAGTAGCCAGGATTCCAGCGCTTTCAGCGCCGGGGTGATCCTGGCGACGCCGACGAGCAGCACGATCGGGATCGGGAGCAGGACGGACGCGGACGCCGCGGTCACGAAGGCGGCTGTTGCCGCAGTTGCCGGTCCGGGCGCGAGGTTCGCGGCGCCGAGGTAGCTGCCGGCGCTGAGGATCAGCGGGAGGTTCTTCAGATTCGCCAACGCGGCAACACTGCCGGTGACGACGAGGCCGGCGGCGGAGAGCGTGGAGATCCGGTCGAGCAGACGCGGGCGCTTCGGCGGCGCACCGGGTGCCGGCCGCGCACGCCAGTACCGGACCGCCAGTACGGCGAACAAGGCTCCGACCGCCAACCGGATGACATCGACACCGTCGCGAGCCGTTTCCGCGCTGTAGTCGGCGACCGTGTCGGTGAGTACGACGACCAACGCCGTGGCGATCGCCAGCGCGCCGTACCAGCCGACGGCGACACAGAGCGCGGCGCGCACCGGACGCGGCGTCATCAACGTCAGCAGGACGCACACGAGCGGCACCGGGCTCAGCGCGATCGCCAGCGCTTGCGGGAGGACCGCGCCCACCACCGGCCACAAGTCGGCACTCACTCGCGGTCCGGGGACGGCGGGGCCGGGACCTGCAGGACCTCGAGGATGCTGATGCCGAGCGTGTCGAGGTGGTTGAGGATGCCGGCGAGCGCGGCCTGGTCGGCCAGGTAGCCGTGCAGCACGGTCTGCGCGGGCTCCGGATCGACGCTCAGCGACGGGAACGCGTCCGTCAGGTCGCGCGACAAGCTGCCTTGTACGCGAATGACGTAATGGCCCATGGCAACGCCCCTTTCACGGTGACTCTCCTGGATCCGGACGCGCGGAACATCCCCCTTCCCGGGCGACGAGGCCGGGGCGGAACTCGTCTCCCCCGGATCGTGGGATGGCCGCGGCGCGCCGGATCAGCAGGCTGGGCAGCGTGGCCGACCCCGCGTCGACGCCGACGCCGACCCATGACCGACGGCGGCTTCCGAAGCCGTTGCTGCGGACCGTGCGCATCGCACTCATCGTGGTCGTCGTCTGGTTGCTGCTGCGGCTGCTCCGCGGGGTGGACTGGTCCGAGGTGGGGTACGCCCTCACCCATCTGGCGGTCTGGCAGATCGCGGTGCTCCTGGTCGTGATGGCGGTACGACGCTTCGTCAGCGCGGCACCACTCGCGCTGCTCATACCCGGCCTGAGCGCCGGCCGCGCGATGGTCAACGACGTGGCGGCCACCGCCGTCGCGACGCTCGCCCCGTCGCCGGGCGACGTGATGATCCGGCTGGCCATGCTGCGCTCGTGGCAGATCGACCCCACGAACGCCGCGTCGGGCCTGACGCTCAGTACCTTGCTGTTCTACGTCGCCAGGCTCGCCGCACCGTTCCTGGGGTTCGTGTTGTTCTGGGCCGCCGGCACCTTCTACGCACCGTTCGGATGGTCGGCGCTGGTCTTCGGCGCCGGGGCCGCGGCACTGCTCGGCGGCCTGCTCTACGCCTTACGGGCCGAGCGCACCGCCGCCGCGGTCGGCCGGCTGATCGGCGGCCTGCTGCGCCGGGTACGGCCCACCACGAAGGGACCCGACGCCTGGGCGGAGCTGCTGGTGTCGTTTCAGGCACACAGCGCGGGCACCATGCGACGCCGCGGACGGCTCACCATCCTCGACCTGCTCGCCCTGGTCCTCGTCGAGGCCGGGCTGATCGTCCTCTGCATGGCCTTCGTCGGCGCCGAGCTGGACCGCTCCGACGTCGTCCTCCTCGCCTGCAGCTTCATGGTCGTCTATCCGCTGACCGGCCTGCCCTTGATGGGCGCCGGCGTGCTCGAGGCGACGTACGTGACCTTCGTGTCCGAGCACAGCGAGGTCGAGGCGACGGCGTTGATGGCGGGGCTGATCGTGTGGCGGGTCGCGGTGCAGTTCGTGCCCGTGCTCGTCGGACTGCTCACGATCGTCGTGTGGCGCCGTACCCACGAGGCCTGAGACGTACTGCGGATCACCCGAACCGGGTGACCCGGCCGAGGTCCGGAACGGCCGGTGCGGGATGGTGTGCGATCGCCGTCGTCCGCGCATGCTGGGCGCCATGACGGCATCCGTCCGGAGGGCAGTGACCTTCGCCCTGATGACCCTGATCGCGCTGTCCGTCTCCGGTACGGCGCTGGCAGCGGAAGGACCGGACGACGCGGCGGCCCGGCGACTGGCCGAGCGTTACGCCCCGGTCGTCAGGATGCAGCAGGAGACGTCGTCCTGCACCGGCGAGCAGTTCCGGCCGACGGACGTGCAGGCGGTGCTCGGCAACCAGGAGGTCGCGCTGCGGGGTCCGTGGCGGCCGCCGGACCTGATCAAGATCCAGCCCGCGGACAGCGATCTCGGGCGCCGCTACCCCGGGCACTTCCTCGACTTCCCGGGCGACCCGCTGCGCCCTGGCTGCGACTACGCCGACTGGTCGGCACGGATCAACGCCGACCACCCGGCGACCGTCTACGCACACGTGGCCGCGGATCCGGCGTTCCCGGAGCAGCTGTCGCTCGAGTACTGGTTCTTCTACGTCTTCAACGACTACAACAACACGCACGAAGGAGACTGGGAGTCGATCCGGCTCGTGTTCGACGCCGCCACCCCGGAAGCGGCCCTGGCCACGGAACCGACCGCCGTCGGCTACAGCCAGCACGGCGGGGCCGAGCGGGCGCGCTGGGGGGATGCCAAGCTCGAGCTCGTCGACGGGACACATCCGGTCGTCTACCCGGCGGCGGGGTCGCACGCGAACAAGTTCGGCCGGCGGCTGTACCTCGGGCGCGGCTCCGAGGGGCTGGGCTGTGACGACACGACCGACCCGCTGCCCCCGATCAGGCCACGGGTCGCGTATGTCCCGATGCGGTCGGCGGACTACCTCCAGGAGTATCCGTGGCTGGCGTTCCAAGGCCGGTGGGGTGAGCGGCAGCGGTCGTTCTTCGACGGTCCGACGGGGCCGAACATGAAGGCGTCGTGGACCGCTCCCATCCAGGACGCCGAGGCGACCTGGCGCGACGACAGCACCGTGGTACCGGCCGGCACGCTGCTGGGCCCGAGCAGCACCGACGCCTTCTGCACCGCCGTCGCCACCGGGTCGAACCTGCTCCGCGAAACCCTCGACCGGACGTGGCTGCTCGGCCTGCTGCTCGCCGCCGCGGCAGCACTCGTGTGGCTCGCCGCGAGCCGAACACGCTGGTCCGACGCCGTCCCGCTTCCCGCGCGCAGCGAGCGGGCCTGGGGCCAATCAGTGGCGGCCGCGATCCAGCTGTTCCGCCGCCGACCGGCGCTGTTCGGCGGGTTCGCCGCGGCGTTCGCCGTGCTGAGTCTGGTCACGGTGACCCTGGCGCGGCTCCAGGCGGAGCGCCGGGACGCACCGGCCGACCTCGGCGCACCGACCGAGAACGCGACCGGCTTCTGGGCGTCACTGCTCGCGCTCGCGATCACGATCCTCACCATCGCGACGTACACCGTGCTCCTGGCGGCGGTGATCCGGACCCTCGACCAGTTGGACCGCGGAGTCCCGGTCACGGCCTCGGCCGCGCTGCTGCACGTGGTGTCGATCCGCGGACCGCTCGTCCGCGTCGCCACTCAGTACGTCGTGGTGCTGTTCGTGCTGACGATCTTCGTCGCCACGATCCCGCTGGCGATCTACTACGCCGTCAGCCGCGCGTTCGTCGTCCAGGCCCTGGTCGCCGAGAACCTCTCCGGCGGTACGGCGCTCCGCCGCAGCCGTGAGCTGGTCAGTGGCAGGTGGTGGCGGACCGCCGTACCGCTGGCGATCGTCGTCGGACTCGGCCTGGCCGCCGGGCCGATCGCGGGCATCGTGCTGCTGCTGGCGACCGACTGGTCGCCGACGCTGATCAACGTGGTGTCGTCGATCCTCTTCGCGGTGGCGATGCCGGTCGCGGCCGCGGCCGTGGCGTACCTGTACTTCGACAGGAGCACGCGGCGGTCACCCGGATCAGGGGAACTACCGGGCGCGCCGCGAACCTATGCTCACAACGGCGAGAAGGGCCTGGAGCACGACCTGCCACCGGCGCGCTCCGAATCCTGAGCGGGAGCAGCGGAGGTCGAGATGGTCCAGGCCGGCAGTCCACCACCGGCGCCCGCACCCGAGCCGGCTCGCAGCCTCCCCCGGCTCGGGCGCCGGCAGCTGGTGCCCGCCCTGGCCGGCCTGGTCGTCGGCGCGCTCGTCACCGTCCTGATCTTCGTCCTGGCCCGGCGCGGCGATTCCACGGCCTCGGCAGCCGGCAGCCCGGCGGATCGCGGTACGGCGATGTGCGCGGCAGTGCCGGTGGCGGAACAGGTCCTGCCGGCGGTCGTCACGATCTCGGCGCAGCGCGGCGCGCAGGCGGGCACCGGGTCCGGCCAGGTCATCCGGCAGGGCGGCTACATCCTGACCAACGACCACGTCATCTCGGTCGCGGCGGGCGGCGGCACGGTCTCCGTCCAGTACAGCGACGGTTCCACCTCGGCCGCGACGATCGTCGGCCGCGATCCCAGTACCGACCTGGCGGTCCTCAAGGCCGCCGACGGCGCCGAGGGCTTCCCGACGATCGGGCTCGGGTCGTCGGCAGACCTCGAGGTCGGCCAGCCGGTGGTCGCGCTCGGTGCCCCGCTCGGCCTCAGCAGCACCGTCACCTCCGGCATCGTCAGCGCGCTCGACCGGTACGTTCCGGTGCCGGGCGACGGCGTGACCCATCACCTGGTCGGCGCGATCCAGACCGACGCCGCGATCAACCCCGGCAACAGCGGCGGCGCCCTGGTGGACTGCGCCGGGCGGCTCGTCGGCGTCAACGCCGCGATCGCCACCGTGCCGAACGCGGTCGGGGTGGGCGGCGGCGGCAGCGTCGGCCTCGGCTTCGCGATCCCGATCGACCTGGCCAAGCCGATCGCCGACCAGCTGATCGCCACCGGCAAGCCGGGGCATCCGACGACCGGCCTGCAGGTGCAGGAGATTCCGCCCGCGGTCGCGAAGGCCACCGGCGCACCGGCCGGCCTGTTCGTCCTCGCGGCCGAGGGCCCCGCCGCGAAGGCGGGCCTGCGCAAGGGTGACGTCATCACGGAGATCGACGGCAAGCCCGCGGTCAGCAGCGAACAGATCGTCGTGGCGACGCTCACCCGCGCGGCCGGAGACACGATCGAGCTGAGATACCAACGCGCGGGCACGGCGGGCGACGCCACGCTCACGCTGGCCGCGGCGCAGTAACCGCTAGCGAACCGGAACGGATGCCAGCAGGTCCAGGCCGAGCTGCCGCGACAAGAACTCCGCGGCCAGCCGCCCACGCACACTGTTGCCCGCCGCATCCAGTCGGGGACCGAACGTCCCCAGGGCACCCTTGCCGGGCGAGACGGTCACCATGCCGCCGCCGATGCCGCTCTTGCCCGGCACACCGACATCGAGCAGCCAGTCCCCGGAAAGCTCGTACAACCCGGCGATCGTCATCACCCCGAGCGTCATCCGCGCCACGTCGGCGTCCACGACCCGCTGCCGGGTGGTCGGACACACACCGCCGTCCGCGAGCGTCGCCCCCATCGCCGCCAGGTCGGCCGCAGTGACCGACAAGCAGCTCTGCCGGGTGTAGAGCTCGGTCGCCGCGGCCGGGTCGCCGGCCAGGCCGTCCATGCTCCTAAGCAGGGCCGCGACCGCGCGGTTCCGGTGGTTCGTCGCCAGCGCCGAGGTCAGCACGGTCGTGTCCAGCGTGAGCCGGCGGCCCGCGAACCGGCTCAGCCCGTCGGCGATGAACTGCCACCGCTCGTCCACGGAAGCGCCCGGGACCAGGCTGGTCGTCGCGATCGCCCCAGCCTTCACCATCGGATTGGTCCGCCCCGCCGCCGACTGCTCGACCGCCTTCACCGAGTTGAACGGCAGCCCGGTCGCGTTCACGCCGACGAGCGTCCGGACGGCGCCGGCACCGACCGCCTGACACACCAGCGCGAACACGAACGGCTTGGCGACGCTCATGATCGTGAACGGCCGCCGCGACTCCCCCGCCTCGAACGACCTCCCGTCCGTCGCCACCACACAGACGCCGAACGCTTCCGGGTCGGCGTCGGCCAGCGCCGGATAGACCTCGCTCACCGTCCCGTCGTGCACACCGGCGAACCGTTCGTACGCCGTCCGCACCAGGTCGCCGACCGCCGCCGGGGACGGCAGGCCGCCGGTGGAGACGTACCGGTCAGCCATCTCAGAACGACCAGACCAGCGGGATGACGGTCAATGCCGTGAGCAACCACCACGCCATGATCGGCAGACCGAGCTTCCAGTAGTCGCCGAACCGGTAGCCCGCCGGGCTCATGATCATCATGTTCGCGGGCGTGGAGATCGGGGTCAGCAAGGCGGCCGCACCCGCTACCGCGACGAGCATCAGCACCGGCTGCACCGACGTACCGGTTCCCTGGGCGGCGGCCACCGCGATCGGCGCCACGATCAGCACTGTCGCGGTGTTGCTCACGACCTGACCCAGCAGCGCGGTGAGGCCGAACAGTGCCAGCAGCAACAAGTACGGGTGGCCCGGGCCGATCGCGTCGATGATCAGGTCCGCGATCCGGTCGGCGCCGCCGCTGGATCCGATCGCGGCCGACAACGGGATCAGGCCGCCGATCAGTACGACGATCTGCCAGGAGATCGCGCGGTACGCCTGAGCGGGCCGCACGACCCGGGTCAGCACCATCGCCAGCGCGGCCAGCAGTCCTGCCATCGCCGGCGGCACCGCGCCGGTCGCGAGCAGCACGACCATCGCCGCCAGGATCGCGACGGCGGTCGAGGCTTTGGGTCCCCAAGGCACCGCCTGGCGCCGTACCAGCTCCGGCGAGTCCACCAGCAGCACGTCCCGGTCACGCGTGAGCTCGTCCAGCGCCGACCAGGCGCCGTGCACCAGCAACGCGTCCCCTTCAGCCAGCTGGGTCGGCTTGTTGCCGCGGTCCTTGCCCATCCGCTGCACGGCGACGATCACCAGGTCCGGTCCGCGGTGCATCCCGGGGAACACCGTCTCGCCGACCAGCGACGAGCGCGGTGGGACCACCGCCTCGACGACCCCCGCCTCACGGCCGATCAGGTCGTCGGCGCCGGCAGGCGTCGTACTCACGGTCAGCCGGGTGTCAGCGGTGAGGCGCCGTACCTGCTCGGTCGGCCCGGTCACCACGAGTACGTCGTCAACGGCGAGGGCTGCGTCGACGCGGTACTGCCCGTCGCCGTCCTGTACGCCGACGATCGACACCCCGGGGTACGGCGTGAGGTCGAGGTCACGCACTCCACGGCCGACCAGGGGTGACAGCTTGCGGACACGCAGCCGGTAGAACCCGTCGGCAAGCGCGTAATGGACGTCCAGCGTCTCGGCATGCAGTGCGAGGTCCACCGCGGGATGTGCGGGTCGTGCCGCCGGCAGCAGGCGCGGCCCGAGCAGCACCGAGACGGCGATGGTGCCGACGACCAGCGGCACCCCGACGAGCGCGAACGAGAAGAAGGCGAACCCGCCCTCGCCCGCGTCGGCAGCTGCTTCGGAGACGATGATGTTGACCGGCGTACCGGTCAGCATCAGCAGCGATCCGGCACTTCCCGCGAACGTCAGCGGCATCAGCATCCGCGACGGCGGCTCGCCGATCCGCACCGCGAGCATCACCACCAGCGGCAGCAGCGCGGCGACGGCGCCGTTCAGCGTGATCAACGCGGACAGGACCGCGCACAGGCCGGTGACCGCGATCAACAACCGGGTCCGCGTCGTTCCGGCGTACCTCACGATCGCTTGTCCTGCCCAGGCGGTGACCCCGGTCGAGTCGATGCCCTCGCTGACCACGAACAGGGCGGCGATGAAGATCACCACCGGGTCGCCGAAGCCCGCGAGGACCTCGGTGAAGCCCAGCACGCCGGTCGCCCACAGCGCCACTGCCGCGAGCAGGGCGACCACATCCACGGGCAGCCGGTTCCAGACGAAGACCGCGACGGTGAGCCCGAGGATGACCAAGCTGAGCGTTCCGTCGTCCATGGTCCGCGGCCACCCTGCCTACGGGCGGTGGACCGGCGCGTCGGGGCCCCACGGGATCCCGATCAGGTACCACGCGACGTAGAACAGCGCCCACGTGACGAGCACGATCCCGGTGTACGGCAGCATCATCGAGACCACCGTGCCCATCCCGGCCTTCTTCCGGTACCGCTGGCTGACCAGCACGATGAACGGCAGGTAGACCATCAGCGGCGTGATCACGTTGGCGGGCCCGTCTCCGACCCGGTACGCCGCCACCACGGTCTGCGGCGCGATGCCGAGCCGGAAGAACAACGGGATGAAGATCGGCGCCAGGATCGCCCACTTCGGGATCACGCCGGGCATGATCAGGTCGATCACGAACACCAGCAGGATGAATCCGATCAGCAGCGGCAGCGCGCCGATGTCGGCCCGCTCGAGCAGGTCGGCCAGGCCGGTCGCGGCCAGCGTCGACATGTTCGTGTAGTTGAAGTACGCGATGAACTGCGCGATCAGCAGCATCAGGAAGATCAGCCCGCCGAGACCGTTGAAGGTCTTGACGATCGCGTTGATCACGTTCGTGCTGCCGGTCAGCGACTTCGCGCCGCGCCCGTACCCGAGGCCCGCCGCGAGGAACAGCATCGAGATGATGAAGAGCAGGCTGCTCATGAACGGCGAGGACCCGAAGATCTCGCCGGTGTCCGGGTTCCGCAGCGGCGCCCCCGGGATGAAGGTCAGCGCCGACACGATCGCGACGGCCACCAGCAGGTAGTACACCGACCAGCGCAGTCCGCGGGACTCCAGGCGCAGCTCCTCGTCGGTGGGCTGGTGGTCGGCCGGCGCGTCGGCCGGCGCCTCCGCCGGGTCGTACCTGCCGAGCCGCGGCTCCAGCAGTCGCTCGGTGACGATCGTCATCACCACCGCGCAGAACAGCGTCGCGGCGATGCTGAAGAAGAAGTTGTGCGTGACGTTCAGCTGGACGTCGGGGGCGACCAGCGCGATCGTCTCGTTCGTCACCTCGGTGATGATGCCGTCCGCCGGAGTGATCAGGACGTTCACGAAGAACGCCGCGCTGACCCCGGCGTACGCCGCCGCGATGCCGGCCAGCGGGTGCCGCCCGAGTGACGCGAACGCGGCCGCGCCCAGCGGGATCAGGACCAGGTAGCCGGCGTCCGAGGCGACACTCGAGATGCCGCCGAGCAGCACGATGATGAACGTGATCAGGCTCTTCGGGGCGACCTTCACCATCTTGCGGATCAGCGCGGCGATCAGGCCGGCCTCCTCGGCGACCCCGACCCCGATCATCGCCACCAGGATGACCGCGACCACTCCGAAGTCGTTGAAGTTCTGCACGGCGGTGGTGAAGATGAACCGGATCCCGTCGCCGGTCAGCAGGCTCTCCGCGGTGATGGTTTCCTCGTGCAGCTCGTAGTCCGGGATCGCCGGGGCCGGCGGGGCGTCGTTGCCCGGGACACTCGTCCCCTGCGGGTACTCCGGCGCCACCTCCACGGTCGCCGGTTCGGCGACCTCCGTGGTGACACTGGCCCCGGCCCAGGACAGGATCTGCGACAGCGCGATCACCAGGACGATCAGCGCCAGGAAGATCAGCGCCGGGTGCGGGACCTTGTTGCCGACGCGTTCGATCCCGTCGAGCATCCGCTGCATGAACCCCGGCTTGTGGTCCTTCTCGTCGGCCGTCTTGGCATTCATGACGCTGCCGCGGGACGGGTGAACGCGCGGGCGAACTCGATCAGCAGCTTGGTCCCGGCCCCGGTGGCGCCCTTGTTCCGCCAGGTCCGGACCTCCGGGAGTTGCGCCGTACCGGCGATGTCGACGTGCGCCCACGGCACGCCGTCGACGAACTCCTCGAGGAAGAGGGCGGCCGTGATCGATCCCGCGTTGACCCCGCCCATGTTCGTCAGGTCGGCGATCGCCGAGTCGAGTTGCGCGCGGTACGGCCGGTGCAGGGGCAACTCCCAGACCAGTTCGTCGGTCGCCTCGCCGGCCCGCTTCAGCTGCGCCACGACGGCCGCGTCGTTGCCCATCACGCCGGCGATCTCGACGCCGAACGTCCGCAGGCACGCGCCGGTCAGGGTCGCGATGTCGACGATCGCGTCGACCGGCTCCTCGGCCGCCAGTGCCAGGGCGTCCGCCATCACCAGCCGGCCTTCGGCGTCGGTGTTCAGGACCTCGACGGTCTTGCCGTTGCGCATCCGCAGTACGTCGCCGAGCTTCATCGCCGACCCGGACGGCATGTTGTCGGTGCACATCAGGTAGCCGGTGACGGCCGTCGGGCAGTACAGGGCCCGGAGCGCCGTCATCGACGCGAGCACGGCGGCGGCGCCGGTCATGTCGTTCTTCATCTGGGCGTGCGACTCGTCGCTGGGCTTCAGGCTGATGCCGCCGGAGTCGTACATCACGCCTTTCCCGATGAAGGCGATCCGGCCGGTCGGATGGTCGGGCTCGTAGCGGAGCCTGATCATCCGCGGCGGTTCCACGCTGCCGCGGTTGACGCCCAGCAGGCCTCCGCAGCCCAGCTCGATCAGCTGCTCCTTGTCGAAGACCTCCACCTGGAGTCCGGCCGCCGCGCCGACCTCGAGCGCGACCTCGGCCATCCGGGACGCGGACAGCGTGGTGGCCGGGCAGTTGGCCAGGTCCCGCCCGAGGCAGTACGCCGCGGCGATCACCCGGCCGCGCTCGACCGCGGGCGCGACGACGTCGGCGTCCTCGTCGGCTGCCACGATCAGGAGCGACTCGAGCAGCGGCTCCCCGGCTCCGCGGCCGACGAAGTACCGCCAGCGGGCCAGCAGCACGCCCTCGGTCGCGGCCTGCGCGAAGTCGGCGGGCGAGATCCCGGCCTCCCGGGGCGGGATCTCGACCGCGAGCCGCCTGTGCCACGGGACCGCCCGGGCGAACTCCGCGGCCAGGTCACGCACCAGCGTCACGTCGAGCCGGCCGGACGCGCCGACGCCGACGGCGACCCGTACCGGCGCGTCCGCGGGCCGGACGAGTGTCTGGCCGCGCTGCGCGGTGAAGCCCGCCGACGCCAGCCCGTCGGCGTCGATGCCGAGTTCCTCGGGTGGCTCGGAACCCGCGACCACCGGTACGGCGAGTGCGTCCGCCTCGGTCATCGCCTGTTTCAAGGTGCCGACACCGATCGCCGGCCGGTACCGCGTCGACGGGATCGGATCGAAGTCGTCCGGGATGGTGTTCACGAGATCTCCTCCGGAGGCGGATCAGGCCTGCAGTGCCTGGACGAGCTCTTCCTCGCGCTCCCTGCTCAGGTTCGACTGGAGGACGGTCGGCCCGAGTGGTTTGAGCGCCTCGACGACCCGGTCCACGGTCGCCGAGCGGGCCAGCAGGAAGACGGCGGCGTGCCCTTCCTGCAACTCCCGGCCGACCTCCTTGATCAGCTGGTCGCTGATCCCGATGTCGGTGAGCTTGCCGGCGACGGCGCCACTGGCCGCGCCGACCGCGAGGCCCGCAAGCGGGTTCAGGAAGAGCAGGCCGATCAACGTCCCCCAGAGGGCGCCGCCGGCAGCCCCGGCTCCGGTCAGGTTCATCGTCTGCTGGATCCGGACCTTGCCCCGGTCGTCCTTGTAGGCGATCGCGGCGTCGTCGCGCTGCAGCAACTCCTGCTTGGCCAGCTCGTCGGTCAGCCGGAGTACGCGCTCGGCGTCCTCGCGGCTGTCCAGACCGAGCACTACCAGATGGGTCATGTCGGATTCCTCCCGGGAATGGCGCGTCACACCTGTGCGTAACGCCTCATCCCATCAATCGGGCGCGCGACCGACCTCCTCCGATTAGGGTGACGGCGGCCGCGCCGGATCACGACCGGCCGAGCGGTGCGCGAGACCGCGGCCCGATCACCCGCTGCGGGGGATGACGAGGCCTGCCGCGCGGGCGACCCGGAGCGCGGCGGACCGCTTCTCGACGCCCAGCTTGCGGTACAGCGACATCAGGTGCGTCTTGACGGTGTTCTCCGTGATGAACAGCGCCTGACCGATCTCGCTGTAGGAGTTGCCGAGCGCGAGCTGGTCGAGCACTTCGGCCTCCCGCGCCGTGAGCCGGATCCGGGCGCCGTTGACCGTCGCCTCGAGGCGCCGTGGCGGGGCGGCCGTCGGATGCCGCCGGGCCGGCGACGCGGTTCCGCCCGGCCCGGCAGCGGAGGACTCGTGCCTGGACAGCTTCTCGAGCGCGAACGACGCGAACGGATGCGGATTCGGGCCGCCGACGTGCCTGCGCAGTTCGTCGAGGAAGGCCGGCTCGTGCGCGGCCGGGATCAGCACGTGCAGCATGCGCTGCGGAGCAACGCGGTGCAGCGTGTCCATCAACGACGCCTCGACCGCGGGCTGACCGGCCGCACCGGCGAGCAGCGCGGTCCGGAATCCCGCCGCAGCGGACGCGAGCGGCGGATGCGTGTCGGTCTTCAGCGCCTCGTCGATCATCGCCGCGGTCTCCTGCGGATCGCCGCCGCAGATCGTGAGCATCGCCCGGATCAGCGTCGCTTCCGACGCGTTGCCGGTCCGGTCGAGCTCCGCGATCTGCGTCTCGATCCCGCTCTGGTCCCCGAGCAGCCCGGCCAGCCGGAGCCGCAGCAGTGCCAGGTCACGTGACAGGAAGGACGGCAGGGCTCCGGCAGACGCGAGATCGGCGGTGAGCGCGGTCATCGCGTCCTCGAGCCGGCCGGACTCGATGAGCAGCACACCGTGCAGCACCACGCGCAGGCCCGCGATGACCGTGTCCGAGTCGGCGACATCCGCATCGGCGACGCGCTCGTACCAGTGCCAGGCGGTGTCCAGGTCCAGTTCGCCGAGCGCTGCGAAGCCCAGCACCAGGCCTGCGCGGACGGCGTACTCCTGCGGCAGCTCGTCGTCCCCGCCCGCGTCGAGAGCGGCCTGGGCCGACTGTGCTGCGCTCCGCTCCTGGCCCCAGAGGTGCTGGACGACCGCACGATGCGCGAGGCACCCCGCGATCAGCCGCGGATGGCCGGCCATTCGCGCTGTGACGACCGCCTCGTCGAGGTGGCCGAGCGCGTCGTCGAGCTCGTCGGCCCAGATCTCGGCCGCCGCGAGTTCGATCAGCAGCCAGGCCAGGCGCTCGGCGCCGAGGACAGCGCGGTGCCGGCGCCGGTCGGCGGCCGGATCGAAGGTGAGCAGCGCCCGCGCCCGGGAGATCGCGGCCCGTACGTCGTGCCAGCCGTAGCGCGACTCCCACAGGTGGAGCAACGTCGCGTCGGCTTCCAGGGCGTCGTCCTCCGGGACCGCGGACCGGTGGTCCGCCGCGACCAGCACCTGGTCTGCCGACGCCGCGTCGAGCACCGCACCGGCGACGTCACCGCTGACCCGGCGGAGCAGTCCACGGACGCCGAGCAGGTGCGGGTGGTCGCCGAGGTCGTGGTCCGGCAGTGCCTCGAATCCCGCGGCCATCGGTGCCAGGTCGCCGGCGGCGAGCAGCTCCGGGCCGTGGACGAGCAGGATCCGGGCGACCAGTGCGGGGTCGTCGGCGCCCAGCGCACTGCGCAGCGCGGTGCCGCCCTCGCCACGGTTCTCGTAGTACAAGGCCGATCGGTGCTGTGCCGCCACGACCAGCTGTGCCTCGTCCCGGTCGGCGGCCGTACGGCGGCGCAGCAACTCGACGAGCAGCGGGTGATAGCGGTACACGGGCTCGCCGTCGGCGCCGTCGGCGTACGCCGTCACCAGGAGGCCGTTGCCGGCGAGGTCCGCCAGCATCGCGCCTGCCTCGCCGTCGCCGCTGAGCATCGCGGCCAGCCGATCGGTCAGGTCCTTGGCGCCGAACGTGCTCAGCAGCATCGCCTGGACCCGCTCGTCCAAGGTGCTCAACGTCTCTCCGAGCAGCAGATCGAGGACCGGGCGCTGAGTGACCAGCGGCCACACGGCATCGCCGGACGCGGCCAGGGCCCGTGCCGCGAGGACCAAGGCCGCGGCCCAGCCGGCCGTCCGCCGCTGGAACAGCTGCACGTCCTCGGCCGTGGCCGTCTTGGCATGCGCCCGGACGAGCTCCGTCGCCTCGGCGTCGGTGAAGCGCAGATCCCCCGCTCGCAAGGTCAGCGCCAGGCCGCGCAGCTCGAGTTCCGGGACGGGCAACGGCAGGTCGTAGCGGCTGGCGAGCAGGACCCGTACCGTCTCCGGAGAGTGCCGCAGCACGTGCGCCAGTTCCGCCACGATCTCCTTCGGGAGCAGGTGCGCGTCGTCGACGACGATCGGAACCGGCGGCTCCGCCCGATCGGGCGCCCGGAGTGCGCGGTCCAGCGCCTCCGGCGCGTGCCCCGGAACCCACAGCACCGCGTCCCCGGTCCGCCGTCGGCGCGCCACCCAGTCCGAGAGCAGCACGGTCTTGCCGGTGCCCGCGGGCGCGACCAGCAGCGTGAGCGACGAACGGATCCCGAGGTCGAGCGCCGCGTGCAGCCGGCCCCGCGTCACCAGCGTCAACGGAGGCCGGGGGATCCCGCCCGTGTTCGGGTGATCGGCCTCCCGGTGAGCTCGTCCAGAGGTCGGGGTAGTCACATCCGTCGCCCCTCCCCTGGCCGACCTCACGTGAACTTGACCGACTGCGCCGTGGTCTTGACTCCGTGCCCCGAAACCGAGACTAACGGGTTTCCACGAGGCGCGGCAGGGGCCCGACCGTGCCGATTCCGTGTCAAACGTTGCAGTGACAGCCCTTTCGTCACTCCCCTCGAGGTGACCGTCCGCGTCCGGTCCGGGGCACCTTGGCACCGATCCACACCGCGACCAGCACCAGCAGGCCGATGCCGGCCAGCCAGCCCCACAGGCCCTCGGACACCGGGCCGAGCCGGCCGAGCGGCAAGCCACCCGGATCCTCGGACTCCTGCAGCGCGACGATGTACGCGATCACGGCGCGCTTGTCCTCGGGCAGCAGGACGGCGTCGGAGAAGACCGGCATCTGCTGCGGACCGGTCAGCATCGCCTGGTACATGTGCCGCGGCGACGAGTCCATCAGCGACGGCGCATATCGACCGTGCGGGAGCGCACCGCCGCGCCCGGCGAAGTTGTGGCAAGCCGTGCAATTGGTCCGGAACAGCTCACCGCCCCGGACGATCTCCTCCTGCGTCACCTTGCTGACGTCGTACGACTCCGAGGGCGGCACCGCGGGGCCGGGAGCGAGCGACGCGACGTACGCCGCGAGTGCCGCGATCTCCTCCTCGGAGTAGGCGGGCGGCTTCTGCGGCACCTGGGCGCCGGGCTGCGCGGCCGGCATCCGACCGGTGCCGACCTGGAAGTCGACCGCGGCCGCCCCGACCCCGATCAATGAAGGCCCGGCCGCGTGGCCCTCGCCGTTCGTCCCGCCCTCGGCGTTGAGGCCGTGACAGCTCGAGCAACCGACCGCGAACAGCCGCCGGCCTTCCTCGATCTGTTGCGACTGCGGGCCGTCCGCCCCGGTCGCGCTCCCTGGTACCAGCACGGCGTAGACCAGACCGACCACGACGAGCGCGACGGCGAGTACGGCGAGGTTGCCCGGCCCGCGTCGCCGCATCGGTCGCCCGCGTGCGCCGCGCATCTCCCACCTCCCGCCGCCGAGGCACCATCAGACCGGAGGCAGGCAACCCCTGAGATCACCCGAACCAGGTGAGGTCACCCTCAGCGGGCGTCCCGCCGGGCCTGCCGACGGGCTCCGGCGGCGCGCGACGACGCATCCTTCTTCAGGCCACCGGTTGTCTTGGCCGTCCGGACCCTGGGCTCGCTGCCGGGGCCGACAGCCACGCTTGATGCCTGTGCCTGCGTCTTGGCGCCGGCGGCGTTCGAGGGCGCCGACCTGGCGGCGCGCGCCGCGGCAAGCCGTTCGCTGCGCAGTTCCGTCGAGGCTCGCCGGGCGGCCGTCGCCACTTCCCGGCTGACTCGCGCCAGCACCGACTCGAACAACTCCGCCTTGTCGCGATCGCGCTGGCTGCGCGCGTACGACAACCCCCGCCCGCCGGCCGGAGCGACCGCGGCGCTCGCCCCACGCCGATAGTTCTTCACGTACTTCGTCCGCGCCCGGCGGACCCGCTGGTGCAGTTCCAGCAGCGCGTCCTCGTCCAGGCCTTGCAACGCCGCCCGTTCGGTCTCGGCCACCAGCAGCCGCTCGGCGTCGCTCAACGAATTCAGCAGTCCCTGATTCATCACGCCTCCCAACCCCACCCCGCAGCCTACGCTCCTTCGGGAGAACGGGCGGGTTGCTATTCGGCGTTCTTGCGGGCGTCGGCGACGACGCCCGCGGCGATGTCGCGGAGCTTGACGTTGCCGCTCGAGGAGAGCCGGACCAGGAACGCGAAGGCGCGGTCGTGGTCGAGTTTGTACCGCTCCATCAGGATGCCGATCGCCGTACCGATCAGGTTGCGGGTCTCCAGTGCCTCCGACAGCGAGACCTCCTGCTTGTGCCAGCCCAGCAGGACCGCGGTCCAGTCGGCGAACATCGCGGCGATGAACTGCGCGTCGGCGTCGAACACGTCCGGCTCGTCGGCGTACAGGTTGAGGGCGCCGCGCACGTCGGGGTCGGCGCGGAACTGGAACGACAGTTGCGCCCGGAGTCCGAGGGCCGCGGCCTTCGGGCCGTACAACGGCCACCTGGTGTCGGTGGCGATGTCGTCGACCCGGACCACCGGCTCGCCCAGAGCCGCACGGACGCAGGGCCCTTCGCCGAGTTCGTACTGCAGTTCGTCGGCCGCGACCGCCAGGCTGCTCGTCGGCGCCAGCGTCCGGATGCTGCCGTCCTTGGTGGTCACCGAGATGCTGGCGTGCCGCACCCCGGAGATCGTGTCCGCCGCGCTGGCGGTGATCTGGGCCAGGCCTTCGTCCGGGTTCACCGGAGCGCGCAGCGATTCGGCGACCGTCGACATCAGGTCGGTCACCTCGGACAGCTCCATGTGCGCCCCCCCACGAGCTACAGCGTCGGCAGAGCGCCGACGGCTGAGCTCATTGTGCACCACCGTCGTGGCTGGGAGCGGAGAGTTCCCGGGGCGCGACGGGCGCTGGCTGCTCAACGCCACCGCCGCGCCCCGTTCCTCGCCGTCCGCCGCGGCGATGTGGAACACCCTTCCGGTTCCCCCGGCCCGGTGCGGTGAAACGGAGACCGCGGTACGTCCCGGCGGCGGGCCGAGTGGCCGTGGCGCCGGGATGTGGCATCATGGCGGTGGGCAGCACTCCGGCAGCGTGGGTGGCCAGTACCACCCGTGGTTGGAGTCGACATGCCGGACGATCGTGGCGTCACGCGCGCCGAAATGTTTGCCGAGCTCGCGCTGGCACTGCACAGCGCGACGAATCTGGACGAGACCGTCGAGGCAGTCGTCCAGTCCGCCTTGCCGATGGTCGGCTGCGACTACGCCGGCGTCCTGCTGGCCGGGCCTGCCGGGCCGAACGGGTCGCCGGTGATCGGCGCGGTCACCGACGCGCGCGTCGAGCGCCTGTACCGCTGGCAGATCGAGAGCGGCACCGGGCCCGCACTCGACGTGCTGACCGGCGGCCGCCCCGTCTACGTGGCCGACGTCGCGCTCGCCGCCGGCCGGCCGCACTGGCGCACGGAAGCAGTTGCCTGCGGCATCGGCAGCGTCCTGCACCTGCCGATGCTTGCCGGCGGCCACAATCTCGGCGTGCTGTCGCTGTACGCCGTCAAGCCGCACGCGTTCAGTGACATCGACGCCGAACCGATCGGCCGCATCGTCGCCCGGCACGCCACCGTCGCGATCAGCTCCAGCCGGAAGGAGGAAGACCTGCTGCGCGCGGTCGACGCACGCAAGCTGGTCGGCCTGGCGATGGGCATCCTGATGGAACGCTACGGCCTCGACGGCGACCGGGCCTTCGAAGTACTCCGCCGCTACTCGCAAGAAACGAACACCAAACTCCACACCGTCGCCCAACGTCTGGTGGAAACCCGAAACCTCCCCAGCGACCACAAGCTCGGCGATTAATTCTGAGGCCTTGACAGAAAAGCGGGCCGCAGGTCAGAGTCGGGCGTGGCCAAGGAATCCGCCGGACCGCTGCGCCTGTTGCGGGAGAGCAATCAGGAGCGGGTGCTGGCGGTCCTGCGGGCCCAAGGAGAGCTGACGCGGGCGCAGCTCACCGAGCGGACCGGGTTGTCGCGCGCGACCCTTTCGTCGATCGTGCAGGACCTGCTGGCGGCGGATGTTCTCACGGAGACCGCGAGCGGCGGCGACGGGCAGCGGGGACGCGGCCGGCCGGTGACCGTGCTGACCCTGAACCCGAAGGGCGGCCTGGCGCTCGGCATGGATCTCGGTCACCGGCTCGTCCAGGTCACGGTCGCCAACGTCGCGCACGAGATCGTCGCGTCCGGCGGCGTCACCTGCGCCGAACGCACGACGTGGCCGAGACGGTTGGAGCTCGCACTCGAACTCGTGGACGACCTGGCTACTGCCAATCGGCTCTCGCTGGCCGCCCTCGCCGGGATCGGAGTCGGCGTCGTAGGCCCCGTGTCCGAGACCGGTGGACATCGCCGGCCGAGCCGCGCGACCAGGATCCAGCTGGTCCGCGACGGTCTCACCGAACGCTTCGGCGTCCCGGTGTACGTCGACAACAACACCCGGCTCGCCGCCCTCGGCGAAGCGATCTGGGGAGCCGGCGCGGGCCTCGCCAACGTGTTGTACCTGCGGCTCTCGTACGGCGTGGGCGGCGGCCTGGTGCTCGGCGGTCACCTCTTCTCGGGTGCGGGCGGCGCGGCCGGCGAGCTCGGCCACATCGCCGTCGACGCGGACGGCCCCTTGTGCGCCTGTGGCGGCCGAGGTTGCCTGGAGCGCTACGTCTCGGTGGACGCGATCCTCGAGCAGTGCGGCGTACGCCGTTTCGACGACGTCCTGCACCGGCTGGCCGCGGGCGATCCCGCCGTACGTTCGGTGATCTCGACGGCCGGTACGAGGATCGGCACGGTCCTGGCCGCCGCTTGCAACACCGTCAACCCGGAGACCGTGGTGGTCGGCGGCGAGCTGGCGCAGGCCGGCGCGGACCTGCTCGATCCACTGCGCGAGGCGGTGCTACGCCACACCCACACCGAGGTCCGGCACGGCCTCCGGATCGAGCCCGCCGCACTCGGCCACGACGACGCCGCCCGCGGCGGGATCGCCCTGGTCCTCCGCCGCTCCCCCGTACTGGCGGGCTACCCGACCCACGACACCGACGCCCAGGAGATTTCGTGACCAGCACGGCTTCCATCGACATCCGGCGTACCTCGACGGCCCCGATCGATCCGATGATCTACGGCCATTTCCTCGAGTCGGCCTTCTTCGGCAACATCGAGGGCGGCGTCTTCGACGAGGGATCGCCGCTGTCGTACGACGGACCCGGTGCCCGCAACGGGCTCCGCGGCGACGTGATCAAGCTGTGCCGTGAGCTCGGGCTGCCGGTCGTCCGCTGGCCGGGCGGCAACTTCACGTCGCCGTACCACTGGGAGGACGGGATCGGCCCGCGGGACCGGCGCCCGCGGCGACTCGAGCTCGCCTGGGGCGAGGAGGAGTCGAACCGGTTCGGCACCGACGAGTTCCTTGCCTGGTGCAACGAGGTCGGCACCGCGCCGTACCTCGGGCACAGCTGCCGCGACGTCGACGAGGCGGTGCGTTGGGTGGAGTACACCAACTACGGCGGCGACACCGAATACACCCGGCAGCGCGCCCGCAACGGTCACGCCGAGCCGTACGGCGTGAAGTACTGGGGCCTCGGCAACGAGGTGTACGGCCAGTGGCAGATGGGGTACCGCCCTGCCGCCGCCTACGCGGCCGACGCGCGCGAGCACGCACAGTTCATGCACGCCGTGGACCCGTCGCTGAAGTTCGTCGCGGTCGGCCTGACCGACGACCGCCAGGGCTGGACCGAGGAGGTGCTGAAGGCCGTCGGCGACCGCATCGACTACCTGTCGTTCCACCTGTACGGCTCCACCACCCAGCTCGTCGACGGCGCCGCGGAGTACGACGCGATCGTCGCCCAGTCGCAGTACTTCGAGAGCCGGATCCAGGAGTACTCCGCGCTGGTGTCCGGGCTCGCGGCGCGGTACGGCCGGGAACGACCGCTCGGACTGGCGCTCGACGAGTGGAACATCCGCCACGTCGAGCCGGAGGCCTGGCCCGACCCGCTCCCCTCCGAGGACGGCGGTACGGCGCCGCGCGACGTGGACGGCGTACCGACGGATCAGCGACGGCGAGTCAACCGCTGGAGCCCGCGGACGCTGGCCGACGCCCTGTTCTACGCCGGCGTCTTCCACGCCCTGCACCGCGCCGCCGGGCTCGACGTGCCGGTCACGATGGCCAACACGGTCAACCTGCTCAACGCCAACGGCGTCGTCGTCGCGCGGCCGGGTGGTGCGGTGCGGGCGGCGACGTACCACGTCTGGGACCTGTACCAGAACCACCTCGGGCCGGTCGCGCTCGACGTCGACGTCCGGTCGTCGGCCCGCCTCGCGGCCGTGCGGCAAGGCGACGAACGGGACCACCACGGCGAGTACCAGGCGCGGTCGGCAACGATCCCCGACCTCGACGTGACCGCGACTCAGGACGGTACGTCGGTCAAGGTCGCGGTGATCAACCGGCACCGGGACGCGCCGATCACGGCCCGGTTCACAGTCGACGGCCGCAGCGACGGGCTACCGGCGCGGGCCGCGGTGAAGGACCTGGGCGCCGACGTCGACGACGTACTCGCGTCCAACACCCTCAGCGCACCCGACCGGGTCGCACTCCGCGACCGAGGCGTCGTCGACGTCCCGGACCGGACCTACGACTTCCCACCGCACAGCATCACGCTGCTGTCCTTCGATTTCTCCTGATCGCGTCACTATGCATTCGTTGCCCTGAGCACCGAGCACCGCGGCGATCCGCCATCAGCTCATCACCGGCGAGGTCGTCGTCAGTTCGATGATCGTGTACGAGCTCGCGGGTAGCTCGACGGCGACGTCCTCGTCCAGCTTGACCTCGTCCGATCGCGCAACCACCCGGCCAGGATCTGCCAGGGTGTTCCTGTCCAGTGGATCGTCGGTGTGCACCTGGTGGATGCGGACGACGTTCGTCGCCAGGAGTCGGCCGAGGTCCACGACCAGGCGGACGGCGCTTCGCCGGTCCCGGTTCACCACCGACAGCCAGACCGTCGACCCACCGGGATCCGCGGAGGCGCTCACGTCGATCGCCGGGATCTCGACGGGCCTGCGCTCGAGCGTCTCGCCGGTGACCGTGCCGCAACCGACGTCGCCTGCCAGCGAGACACTGCCGCTGTGGTGGCGCTGCAACCAAAGCGGCCAGTAGACGGTCTCGTGAACCACTTGCTCGTCCGTGACGACCAAGGCTCCGACGACGTTGATCGTCTGCGCGAAGTTCGCGAGGCCGACGCTCGCGCACCGGCGCTGCATGACGTTCAGGAACGAGGCCACCGCGAGCGCGTCGACGGTCCGGTACCGCGTATCGGCCGGACGCCACTGCGGGCTCATCTCGAACCGGGTCTCGTCCGCACAGTTCCACTCGGTGAACGCCAGCATCGGCTTCGGCGTACCGGGCTTCTCCCGGGCCACCAGGTCGACGAGACCTTGGATCGCCTCGATCGCGGCCTCGGTCCGGTACGGCCCGCTGAGCACGCGCTCGTAGTCGCCGCCGTCGGCGTTCGGATCGAACGGCCAGTAGGTGTGCAACGTCAGGAAGTCGATGTGTTCCCAGGCCTCGCGGAGCAGGGCGAGGTTCCAGTCGACCGCCTGCTTCGGCTCGTAACAGCCGACCGCGAGCACCTTCAGGCTCGGGTCGAGCCGCTTGATCGCCTTCGCCCACTCACGGCACCGGACGGCGTTCTCCTGCGGCCCCACCTGACCGAGCTCCCAGCTCCCCCACTCCTCGTTCCCGATCTGCCAGTAGCGGACGTCGAACGGCTCCTCGTGGCCGTGCGAGCGGCGAAGGTTCGCCCACTCCGAGTCGCCCGCGCCGTTGCAGTACTCCACCCAGGCGAGCGCCTCGCGCAACGACCCGGTGCCGGTCGTCAGGTTGAGCTGCGGCTCGGCGCCGATCCGCCGGCAGAAGGCGACGAACTCCGCGGTCCCGAACCCGTTGCCGACGTCGTACCCGAAATGCCAGTCGGTCGTCCGCTCGCGCTGCTCCGCCGGCCCCACCCCGCGCCGCCAGTCGTACGACGTCCCGGTACAGCCGCCCGGCCAGCGAACGACGGACGCGCCGAGCTGCTCGACCGCCGCGAGGACCGTACGACGGAGCCCCGAGCCGTCCGCGTCGGGATGTGCCGGATGGTGCAGGCCCTCGTCCGCGACCCACCGGCGGCGGGACAGGAACTGCCCGTAGATCTCCGGACGGATCGTCCCGTTGACCGTGCCGCGCAGCCTGAACGTCGCCTGCTGGCCCATCACGCCGGATCCCTTCGACGATCCATTTATCTCCGACTTGAAGATAAATAGTGGCGGCACCGGTGTCAACGCCGTAGTTGGACCGACGCGACGACCAGTGTTAGAACCGGGGACATGAACGAGCCCACGGGGACGAGCGAGCCGGGCAGGTCGCGTTCGAGCCAGCTCGGCGACATCCGCCAGCAGAACTACTCGACGATCATGCGCGAGCTGATGCGGTCGGGCCCGACGGCCCGCACCGATCTCGCCGCGACCATCGGGATGTCCACCGGCTCGGTGACGAGGCTGACCGGCGCGCTCGTCCGCGCCGGCCTGCTCGTCGAGGTGGCCGAGCCGGCGCTGCGGGGCAAGGGCCGCCCGAAGGTCCCCGTCGCCGTTGACCCGTCGACGTACGGCGTGATCGGCGTGCACTTCGGCCTGCGCCGGGTGAACGCCTGCGTGATCGACCTGCGCGGGCAGATCGTCGCGGAGGTGCACACGACCGAACGCACGACACGGCTCGAGCCGCTGGTCCGCAGCGCCGCCCGTTCGGTGCGGAAGCTCTCCGGCGGGACCGGCCTGACGATCCTCGGGATCGGCGCCAGTACCGGCGGGTGGGTCGACGGCTCCGCAGGCACTGTGCGGAGCCAGCCTGTGCTGGGCTGGCAGCAGGCGCCGCTGACCACGGCGCTCGGCGAAGCGACCGGCCTGCCGGTCCTGATCGACTCGCAGGTGCGGGCCCTCGCGCTGGCCGAACACTGGTTCGGCGCCGCGGCCGGGGTCGACAACTTCATCCACCTGTTCGTCGGCAACGTCGTCGGCGCCGGGTTCGTCTTCAACGGCTCGCCGTACCGCGGAGCGCACTCGGCCGCGGGCGGGCTGGACCACGTGCCGGTCCCCGGCCGGTCCAGCGAGGCCTGCGTCTGCGGCAGCCGGAGTTGTTTCGCCGTCGTCGCCGGGGACCTCGAGGTCGCCCGTCGCGCCCGGGCGGCCGGCCTGATCGGCGAGGACGACGAGGTGTACGACGTCTTCGCGCTCGCCGGGTCCGGCGACGCGCGCGCCCGGCGCCTCCTCCAGGAGCGAGCCGCGGTCGCCGGCAAGGCCACCGCCGCGCTGATCCGGATCCTCGATCCCGAGCTGGTCGTGATCGGCGGCGGGATCAGCGCCCCGGTCGACAACGTGGCCGCCCTCCGCGACGCCGCCCTGAAGGAACTCGCCGCCGACCCCGGCGGCGACGCCGGCGCGCGGATCCTGCCGAGTGCGTTCGGCCCGTACGCGTTGGGCATCGCCGCCGGAGCGGTCATGCTGGACGCCGTCTACCGCTCCCCCGAGGCGTTCGTCCCGGCGCTGACCGCCCACGCCATCTCCTGACGCCGACGGTCAGGCGGGCTGGACGGGCATCGCGGCGCGCGCGGTCAGCACGGCGCCGTACGGAATCACACCGACCTCGTCCGCCCAGGCCTGCCACCGTCCGGCCAGGTCCTCGACCAGCGCCGGATGCTCGGCGGCGAGATCGTTGGTCTCGCTGCGGTCCACTGCGAGGTCGTACAGCTCCCACGGGCCCTGGTACTCCCGGACGAGCTTCCACCGGCCGGACCGGATCGCGGCGTTCCCGATGTGCTCCCAGAACAGGTCGTGTTCGACCGCGTCCCCGCCGCGGAGGAGATCGAGCATGCTCACCCCTGGCAAGGCTGTCGTCCGTTCCCCGGCGCGCTCGACCGGCACCGGAACACCGGTTGCTTCGAGCAACGTCGGAGCGATGTCGGTCAGCTGGTGCGGCGCATCGACGACACCACCGGCCAGGCCGCCGGCGGGCCAGGACACGATCAGCGGCGTCGCGATGCCGCCTTCGTGAACCCAGCGCTTGTACAGCCGGAAGGGCGTGTTCGACAGGTTCGCCCAGGCGATGCCGTAGCTCGTGTAGGTGTCGGCGGTTCCCGGCCGGATGTCGGGTGAGTTGCCGACCTTCATCGGCGTCCCGTCCGGAGCGCTCGGCGGAATGATCAGATGGTGCTGCCGGAAGCGCTCCACGCCTTCGGGGTCGCTGCGCAGCTCCTCCGCGCAGCCGCCGTTGTCCGAGAGGAAGAGCACGATCGTGTTCTCGCGCTGCCCCGTCTCGTCGAGGGCGGTCAGGATCGCGCCGACCGCACGATCCATCGCCCGGAGCTGGGCGGCGTACGCCTCCATCCGCTCCAGCTGCCACTTCTGCTCGGGCTCGTCCTCCCACGCCGGGACCTCCGGATCGCGGCGGTCGAGCGTCGCGTCCGCCGCGCAGATCCCGGCGTCGAGCTGGCGCTGCCAGCGCCGGGTGCGCAGGACGTCCCAGCCCTCGTCGAACATCCCCCGGGTCTCGACCAGGTCCGACGTCTTCGCATGCAGCGGCCAGTGCGGCGCGGTGAACGCGACGTACCCGAAGAACGGACGGTCGTCGCCTGCCGCGTCCCGGATCGCCGCCGCGGCGTGCGCGCCGATCTCGTCGGTGTAGTAGAAGTCCGGCCCGAGCTCGGACAGCGGTACGGGCGTTTCGCCGTCATGGAGCGTGGTGGGCTGGAAGTAGCTGCCCGCTCCGCTGATCGTGCCCCAGAAGCGCTCGAAGCCGCGGCGTGTGGGCCACGTGTGGTCCGGGTGCTCGCGCTCGTTCGAGAGGTGCCACTTGCCGGTCAGGTGCGTGTGGTAGCCGGCCGCCCGGAAGCTCTCGGCCAGCGTCACACACCGGCCGTTCAGGCTGCCGGGGTAGCCGCCGGGGCCGTCGTTGTTCACCAGCTCGGCGACCCCGGTCTGATGCGGATGCAGGCCGGTCAGCAACGACGCGCGCGACGGGCTGCAGCGGGCGGTGTTGTAGAAGTTCGTCAGCCGGACGCCGCGCGCGCCGAGACCGTCGATGTTCGGCGTACCGATCTCGCCGCCGTAGCAACCGAGGTCGGAGTACCCCATGTCGTCGGCCAGGATGATCAGGACGTTCGGTCGCGCTGTCGGCATCGGTACCTCGGTCTCTCGTGGCGATGGTGTGCGGTGCGTGGTCGGGGGCGTGGTCGGGGGCGTGGCGCTCATCCCTTCAGACCCGACGTCGCGACGCCGTCGACGATCTGCCGCTGGAAGGTGACGAACAGGACCAGCGGCGGCACGAGCGCAAGGGTGCTCATGGCAAGCATCGGTCCCCAGGCCGAGTCACCCGTCGAGTCGAGGAACTGGCGCAGTCCCAGCGGGACAGTGAACAGCTGGACGTCGTTGAGGTAGATGAGCTGCTTGAAGAAGTCGTTGTACGTCCAGATGAACGTGAAGATGATCGTGGTGACCAGCGCCGGCCGCAGCAGCGGGAACACGATGTAGCGGTACGTCTTCCACGGCGAGCACCCGTCCAGCCGCGCGGCCTCGTCCAGCTCCCGCGGCAACGACCGGATGAACTGCACCATCAGCAGCACGAAGAACGCGTCGACCGCGAAGAAGTGCGGCACGAACAGCGGATAGAACGTGTTCACCCAGCCCAGCTTGTTGAACAGGATGTACTGCGGCACCAGCGTGACGTGCGTCGGCAGCATCAAGGTCGCCAGCATCGTCGCGTAGGCGATCCGGCGGCCGATGAAGTTCAGCCGGGCGAAGGCGTACGCCGCGAGGCTGCAGGAGACGACGTTGCCGACGATCGCGGCCACCGAGATGAACAGCGAGTTCTCGATGAAGATGCTGAAGGCGGTCGACACCCCCTGCCAGCCCTCGGCGTAGTTCGACGGCTCGAACTGCCGGGGGACCAGTCCGGGCTGGGAGAAGATCTCGTCGGTCGGCTTGAACGAGCTCGCCACCATCCAGATCAGCGGATAGAGCATCACCAGCGTGACGACGATCAGCGCGAAGTGCGCGAGCAGGCGCTTCCGCTCAGTTCTCATAGTGCACCCAGAACTTGCTGAAGAAGAAGTTCACCGCGACGATCGCGCCCGCCAGCAGGACGAGCATCCAGGCCATCGCCGCGGCGTAGCCCATGTCGAAGTTCACGAAGCCCTCCTGGTAGAGGTACAGGGAGTAGAAGAGCGTGGAGTCGGCCGGTCCGCCCGAGCCGTCGCTGATGATGAAGGCCGGCGCGAACGCCTGGAACGACCGGATCAGCTGCAGCGTGAGGTTGAAGAACAGGATCGGGCTGAGCAGCGGCATCGTGATGCTCCAGAACTGCCGGTTCCGGCTCGCGCCGTCCACCTGCGCGGCCTCGTAGAACTCCCGCGGGATCTGCCGGAGCCCCGCCAGGAAGATCACCATCGGGGCGCCGAACTGCCACACCTCGAGGGCGATCAGCGTTCCGAGCGCGGTGTGCGGCTCCGAGATCCACGACGGTCCCTGGATCCCGACGAGCGCCAGGATCTGGTTCACCAGGCCGTCGCCGTTGAAGACCTTCCGCCACAGCACCGCGATCGCGACGCTGCCGCCGAACAGCGACGGCAGGTAGATCGCGGACCGGTAGAAGTCGAGGCCGCGCAGCCCGCGATTGAGCACGACCGCGACCGCGAGCGCGAAACACAGGCTGAGCGGCGTACCGACGGCGACGTAGATCGCGGTCACCTTGAGCGACTGCAGGAACAGTGGGTCGTCGCCGAACATCCGGCCGAAGTTGCCGCCGCCGATCCACCGCGGCGCGGACAACAGGTCGTAGTCGGTGAAGGCGAGGTACAGCGACATCAGCATCGGACCGGCGGTGAACGCCAGGAAACCGATCAGCCACGGCGCCAGGAAGGCGAGCGCCCAGCCGTTCTGGTAGCGGACCCGTCCCCGCCCGCCGCGGATCGTTGGGCTCACTTGAGCGCGGACTTGGCGTCGGAGAAGAACTTCGCGACCGCCTGCGGAACGGTGCTCTTGCCGAACCCGACGACCTGGTTCACGTTCGGCAGCGACGTCTGCAACAGCTTGCTCGCCCCGGGCGGGTACATCTGCAACGCCGCCGGGCCCTGCGCCGCGACGAGCGCGTAGTTCTCCAGCACCAGCTTGTTCAGGCCGGTCGCGGACTTGCTGACCGTCGTCCGGATGTCCTCGGGAATCGGCACACCACGGGCCAGTCCCATCAGGTTCGCGGCCTCGGCGTTGCTGGTCAGGAACTTCAGCATCGAGACAGCGCCGTCGATGTTCTTCGACTTCGGCGAGATCGCGAACCAGCCCGCCGGAATGATGTTCGTCCCGGGCTGCGAACCCGGGCCACCGGACGGGAACGTGCCCAGGCTCAGCGCGTCCTTCGTCAGGCTCTGCATCGACGGCAGTCCGCGCGAGGTCGCCGTACCGGTGTACGCCGCCTTGCCGACCGTCACCGGGTCGTTCTGGAACCCACTCGCGGCCGCGGTGACGGCCATCGGTACGGCGGATCCGTTGCCGCGCAGGTCCTGCCACAGTTGCAGCCATGCGGCCAGGTCGTCCTCGCCGAACCCGAGCGCGCTCCCTTCACCGAACAGCGCCTTGCCGCGGCCGCGCAGGAAGGACTCGAGCGCGATCGGGCTACCGCCGAGATCCGCCGTACCGGCGAGCTTGTGACCGCTCTTGCCCCAGACCTCGGCCATCGTCGCCTTGTACTGGTCGATGGTCCAGTCGGTGCCCGGTGCGGCGAGCCCGAGCGCCTTCAGCTTGGTCGTGTTGACGATGATCGCGGGCTGGGTCGCGGCGCCGAGCAGGGCGAAGTAGTACTTGCCGTCGGCCTGGGTGGTGGTCGCCACGTACTCCGGCATCGCGCCGAGGCCGAGGTCGTCCTTGTACTGGTCCAGCGGCTGCACCGCCTGGCGCTTGACGTACTCCATCAGGTACGGCAGGTGGATCTGGAACACGTCGGGCGGGTTGCCGCCGGCCACCCGGGTCGCGAGCTTGTCGTAGTACCCGGAGAAGCCGGAGTACTGCGGATTGACCTTCGAGGCACCCTCCGACTTCTGGTAGAGGTCGAGCGCCGCGATCAGCTTCTTGTTCTGGTCGCCCTCGCCCCAGAACATGAACTCCAGCGTCCTGGTGGCGTCGCCACCGCCACTCGACGACGAGCCGCCGAGTCCGCGCGAGCAGGAGGTCAGCGCGGCGGCGCCCGCTGCCGCCGCCCCGAGGTGCAGCAGCGAGCGCCGGGAGACCTGAGGACCTGGGAACGACGTCATGATGTGCCTTTCGCTGTCGATGCAAAGGGAGCGCGGATCAGGTGCGCGGCGTCCGGTAGCACGTCCGCGACCTCGTCGGCGGCCAGCCCGGCCAGCCGGGCGGCCACTGCCGCCGCCTCGGGAGCGGGCGCGATGTTGCGTTGTTCGTGAGGGTCGGCGACCAGGTCGTACAGCTCGGCCTCGTCGTGGGAGCGGAAGACGTACCGATGGGCGGCGGTCCGGACGGAGACGTTGAGGCTGTCCCTGGGCCACTGCCAGTCCCGCGCGTGGAACGGCGAACCGTCGCCGCCCGGGCGACCGTCGTGCAGCATCGTCTCGGCCGTCACGTGGTCGCGGATCGGCGCGGCCGACGCGTCGCCGAGCATGGCGGCGAACGATCGGCCGTCGTGCGGTTCGTGCCACGGCACGCCGGCCACCTCGCACAAGGTCGGCCCGATGTCGCACAACGACACGAAGTTGGCGTTCCGGGACTGCAGGCCGTCCGGATGCCGCACGATCAGCGGAACCCGGAGAGCCTCCTCGTAGTGCAGCCAGTGGCCCTTCTCCATCAACCGGTGCGCACCCATCATGTCCCCGTGGTCCGAGGTGAACACGACCA
This sequence comes from Kribbella sp. HUAS MG21, assembly GCF_040254265.1. GTDB lineage: Bacteria > Actinomycetota > Actinomycetes > Propionibacteriales > Kribbellaceae > Kribbella. The sequence continues at coordinate 5,511,388 of NZ_CP158165.1, read as the reverse complement.
CCGTCCGGTCCCACTCCCCCGCGTCCTCCAGGTACCGGCGGATCCGCCCGAACTGCGCGTCGACGAGTGCGCACAGGCCGAGGTAGTGGCTCGTGACCTCGACCCAGTCCTGCTCGGTGAGGTGCTCGAAGTCCCGCGCGAAGTGCGACTCCCGCACCTCACGCGGCTTTCCCGCCGTGCCGGTGGCGTTGCTTTCGGGCAGCCGTACCTTGTCGCGGTCGATGAGGCGGTCGTACGGGCTCGGGACCGACATCGGGAAGTGCGGCGCGTTGAAAGAGCAGACGGCCAGCCAGGGCGTGTCCGCCGGACGCTGGTCGAGGTTCTCCAGGAACCGGTCGCACTGCCAGGTCTCGAGGTAGTCCTCGAGCGGAAGGCTCGACGTCGTGTACGGCCGCTCGGCGAGGGCGGCGATGTCCTGCGCGGTCAGGTTCTCGATGTGCTTCGGGTCGAAGACGTAGCCCTTCTCTGCCGCCCAGGCCCGGTACTCCTCGATGTAGCGGCCGCGGTCCTGGCCGTTCAGTACGGCGGGGATCGCGCTGCTGGTCGCCCAGCCCATCCGGGCGGGCGTCGTACCGGGAACGTGCCATTTCCCGTTGTAGTGCGTGTGGTAGCCGGCGCCCGCGAACGACCGCGCGAACCCCGCCGCGCGCAGTTCCGGCTCGATCGGACGCCAGTTGCCGAGTACTCCGTGGTGCCGGGGCATCAGCCCGGTCCACAGACTGGTCCGCGCCGGGCAGCAGAGCGGGAACGGCGTGTAACACGCGTCGAACACCGTCGACTCCCCCGCCAGGGCATCGAGCTCCGGCGTCCGCGCAGCCGGGTTGCCGGTGCAGCCCATCGTGTTCCAGCTCTGTTCGTCGGCCATCACGACCAGCACGTTCAAGCGGCGCGCCACCCGTCCACCTCACCGTGGTCGTCGTCCGGGACAGTTTCCTGCAGCCCGCAGGTAATTATTTCTTCAAGCTGAAGTTAATTCCGCCGCGGGCGAGGTGTCAACCACTCCCGATCCCCGGCGGTCTCGCTGTGCAGGAAGGTCCCAGCTGGGTACCGGGACGGGTGAGGCTCCGGCGGAGAGGAGAAGTGCGGTGCGCAAGCTGCAGGAGTACGAGCGCAAGCGGGACCTTCGTCGTACGCCGGAACCGCGCGGCCGGCGCGGCAGGCGATCGGCGCGCTCACCGCGTTTCGTCGTACAGAAGCACGACGCGTCGAGCCTGCACTACGACTTCCGGCTGGAGGCGGACGGCCTCCGGACGGGTCATGTGAAGGTCTGGCTGGATGGTGAGAAGCTCACCGGCGGTTACGCGCTGACCAGGGTCGGCAAGGGTGAGCGGTCCCGCTGGATGCTGGTGAAGATGGACGACGAGGGCGCCGACCGCCGCCGCAAGCCGGTCAAGACCCAACCGGAGTCGGTGGTGTCCGGCCGAACGGTCGAACAGGTCGCCGAGGAGGCGCGATGAACAACCTGCTCGACCGTCTGCCGCAGCAAGCCCACAGCAAGCTCCGCAGCGCACCCCGGCCCGGCTGGAGCAACCCCATGCTGGCTGTGCTCACCGAAGACCGCTTCTCCGATCCCGAGTGGATCTTCGAACGCAAACTCGACGGCATCCGCTGCCTCGCCATCCGCCGCGGCAACAACATCCAGCTGCTGTCGCGCAACCGCAAGCACCTGAACGACCACTACCCCGAGGTGGTGGATGCGCTGGCCGAGCAGTCGGCCGGCGAGTTCGTCGCCGACGGCGAGATCGTCGCCTTCGACGGCAGCCGCACGAGCTTCGCGAAGTTGCAGGGCCGCATGCAGGTCCACGACCCACAGACTGCTCGCCGGACGGGGATCCGGGTGTTCTACTACCTGTTCGACCTGCTGCATCTCGACGGCCATGATCTGACCGGCCTCGAACTGCGGCATCGCAAGGCGCTCCTTCGCCGGTTGCTGCGGTACGGCGGTTCGCTGCGCTACACCCCGCACCGAGTCAGCGAAGGCGAGGCGTACTGGCGGCATGCCTGCGGGCGCGGCTGGGAAGGCGTGATCGCGAAACGCGCAGACGCGTCGTACGTTCACGGGCGGTCTGGTGACTGGCTGAAGTTCAAGTGTGTGCGCGAGCAGGAGTTCGTGATCGGCGGTTACACCGACCCGAAGGGCAGCCGGGTCGGGCTCGGGGCACTGCTGGTCGGGTACTACGAGCGGGACCGTTTCCGGTACGCCGGGAAAGTCGGGACCGGGTACAACCGGGAGATGCTGCTGCGTTTGCGGAAGCTGCTGGATCCGCTCGAGCTGGACGAACCCGAGTTCGCCGACGGCAAGCTGCCGCGGCAGGGCGTGCATTGGGTGAAACCCGAGCTCGTCGGGCAGGTGACGTTCACCGAGTGGACGCGGGACGGCCGGCTGCGGCACCCGCGGTTCGAGGGGCTGCGGGAGGACAAGCCGGCCCATGACGTCGTACGGGAGGTGCCGCGGTGAGCGCGGGTCAGCGAGTGCGGGTCGGTCGGCGGACTGTCGAGGTGTCGCGGCTCGACAAGGTGTTGTTCCCGGAGGCCGGCATCACCAAGGGTGAGCTGATCGACTACTACCGGTCGGTGGCGCAACTCATGGTGCCGCACCTGCGTGGGCGGCCGCTCGCCCTGGAGCGGTTCCCGGACGGTCTCGGCGGTGACAAGGTCTTCCAGCAGCACATGCCCGACTACTTCCCGGAGTGGATTGACGCGGCGTCGGTGCCGAAGGTCAGCGGCCGCGACCGGGTCCGGCACGCGGTCGTCAACAGCGCGGCCGCCCTGGTGTACCTCGCCAACCAGGCCTGCATCACCCCGCACGCATGGCTGGCGCGCGCGGACCGGCCGCAACACCCCGATCAGCTGATCTTCGACCTCGACCCACCGGACGGCTTCGCCGCCGCCCGGCACGCGGCGCTTGCAGTCCGTGACCTGCTCACGGAGCTCGGGCTCCGTCCGTTCGTCAAGACCACCGGCAGCAAGGGCTTGCACGTCCACGTCCGCCTCGACCGGAAGGCAGCCTTCGACGAGGTGCGGGAGTTCGCGACCGACGTCGCGCGTGTTCTCGTCGCCCGCTACCCCGATCGGTACACCACCGAGCAACGCAAGAACCAGCGCGGCGGCCGGTTGTACCTCGACGTGATGCGCAACGCCTACGCGCAGACCGCCGTCGCTCCGTATTCCGTCCGCGCCCGCGACACCGCCACCGTCGCGACCCCTTTGGCCTGGACCGAACTCGAGGACGACCGCCTCACTCCCGGCCAGTTCACCCTCCGCACCCTCCCAGAACGCATCGAACAGCACGGCGACGCCTGGCAGGACACAAGCCATCGACCGAAGTCCCTCACCCCCGCCAGGAAGCGACTCACCCGCCTCACGCTTTGACCGCCGTACGGTTGGCAGGCTAAGGGTTGCCGAGGAAGCGGCGTGGGTCGCCGGCGGCGCTGGCTGTTGAGCTGAGCCAGGCCTGGAGTCCTTCGGGGTCGCGCCGTTCGAGTTCGTCGAGGCAGCGTTGCCGGGCCATCACGATGCGCAGCCGCGCGGTCGGTGTTGTTGCCTGTTGCAACGCCTCGTAGCTCTCGTGCCACTCGCGGCACAGCTCGCCGATCGCCCGGTCCGCTTCCTCTGGTCTACCTGCCGGGGACCTCGCGCCGAGCTTGACGCAGTACCAGCGGATCGCACGCGGTGAGATGACGGCCAGCAGGATCGCCAGCGCGAGTACTGCGGGACTGAGCACGGTGCTGAGCCCGAGGGCGAGGCCGACCACGGCGGCGCCTGCCATGGCGTTGCCGACGGTTCCCGCCCGCGAGTTGGTGGGAGGCGAGTTCTCGTCAGCTCCGTAGGCCGCTGCCGCGGTCGCTCCGGTGAGTACGACGCCGACGCCGACCACGCCCAGGATCGCGCCGGGCAGCAGGACGGCCGCCGCCGCGACGGCCACCGTGACGAGCAGGCCGCAGATCACCCGCCAGAAGATCTCGTAGAGCGCCAGCCGAGGCCCCGCCGCGTGGCTCTGCTCATGCGATGAATCCCTGGCCTGCCCCATGGCCGAACCCTCCTGAGCGAAACGGCCGCCGACAAGATCCGGTACCCGGCGCCGACCCCGCCCATGCGGCCGACCGGTCAGATCGACGCCGACTCGCCAAGGCGGCCGGTCTGACCGGTGCGGCGGGCGGTCAGATCGGGGCGGGCTCGGTGGGCGGCGGTGGGGGCTCGGTGGGTTCCGGTGGTTCGGTCGGTTCCGGCCGGGTCGGGGTCGGTGGTACCGGTGGCGCGTTCGGGTCCGGCGGCGCCGGTGGGATGGTCTCAGGATCGATGACCAGGGCAAGCATCGCTGCCTCCTGCTGATCGGGAGTTGATCAGCCGGCGTGTACCCAAGTCGCCGCGTCACATGCCCGACTGATCAACGCGTGCGGAACGACTCAGGGCGACTGCCGTGGTTTCAGCTGGTTGCTGACGTCGACCACACCGGGCGTGTCCCAGGCGTCGTCACCGGCGGCTCGCTTGGCCAGCCAGGACGACACCTCGCCGCCGAGGATGACCACGGCCTGTTTGACGTCGACGCGGATGTCGTCGTCCTTGGTGTGCGGGTTCTCCTTGAGCCGATCGACGACGATCGACTTGATCTCGCGATCACTCGGATGCCCCGGCGGCACCGGCCCTTCCCACCACTTGTCGTAGTACCTCTCCTGCGGGTACGTCCACGGATCCGTCATCGCGCCACCTCCGGCCGCCACCACCAGCCGGTCGCCGCGTGCGACACCAGCCGGCGGCGCTTCTCCGGTACCCGCCGGCATGCGGGACGCAGTACAGGATGACCGCGGGGTGGCGCGATGAACCCTTGAAGACCGCGCCACCAACCGTGGCCACCGGCCGCCCCAGTGCCCCACCCGAACCACCCCGAAACCAGGCCTTCAATTCACCACTCGGTCTTGAGATTTTAACGGCGGATTGCGTTACAAGATCTTCTCCTGCGGTCGTTGGGCTGTTAGCGTCCCGCGTCATGACTGCCAGGACTTCGTTCCGGACACTGCCCGAGTTCGATCGCCGTCGGTTCCTCACCCTGGCCGGCGGCAGCGCCGCCGGGCTCGCGTTCAGCCTCGCGATGCCGCAGCCCGCAACAGCCAGGAGTGGCGGCGTACTGCCGTACCCGTTCACGCAGGGTGTCGCCTCCGGCGACCCGGTGCAGGACGCGGTGGTGATCTGGACGCGGATCGCGCCGGCGCCGCTGCTGCCGAACGGCGGGCTCGACGAGGGCGCCCGGGTCGGCGTCGACTGGCAGGTCGCCGAGGACGAGCGCTTCCACCGCGTGGTCCGCTCCGGTACGACGACGACCAGCCCGGACACCTCCCACACGGTGCACGTCGACGTCCGCGGCCTGCGCCCGGGCCGGGTGTACTGGTACCGCTTCCGTGCCGGCGGTCACGTCAGCGAGGTCGGCCGGACGCGCACGATGCCGCCGAGCCACTCGATGCGTCCGCTGCGCTTCGCGGTCGCCTCCTGCCAGAACTGGCGCGCCGGGTACTTCCAGACGATGGCCGACGCCGTCGCCCAGGACGCCGACCTGATGCTGTTCGTCGGCGACTACCTGTACGAGTACCCGGTCCAGCAGCTGGCCGTCGGCCGCCGCATCGACCCGAATCTGCCCGCCGAGGTCGTCCCCACCACGGTCACCCTCGACCAGTACCGGCTGCGCTACGCGTTGTACCGCACGGATCCCGACCTCCTCGCCGCCCACAGCGCGATGCCCTGGATCCTGTCCTGGGACGACCACGAAGTCGCCAACGACTACGAGTCCGGTACGCCGAACCTCGACCGCCGCGCGGCGGCGTACCGGGCGTACTGGGAGTTCCAGCCGCTGTGCTGGCCGCAGCCTCCGCGCGGCGCCGACGCCCGCCTGTACCGGCGGTTCCGGCACGGCCGGCTGGCCCAGCTCGACGTCCTCGACACCCGCCAGTACCGCGATCCGCAGGTCACCGGCGGAGCCGCCGCCGACCAGGGACCACGGCGCGACCCGGCCCGCGAGATCCTCGGCGCGGAGCAGGAGCGCTGGTTCACGGCCGGGTTCGGCGCCGAGCAGGTCCGCTGGAACCTGGTGGCGCAGCAGATCCTGATGGCGCGGCTCAACACCGCCGCCGACCCGGAAGCCCCGGCCACCTTCTCCCCCGGCACGTGGGACGGCTACCAGGCCGGCCAGCAGCGGCTGTTCGACACCGTCGCCGACTCCCAGGCACGCGGCACGTCGTCGAACTTCGTCGTACTCTCCGGCGACGTGCACTGCAGCTACGTCTCCGATATCTCGGCCGACACCACCGACCCGACCTCCCGCGTCATCGGCGCCGAGATGACCAGTACGTCGATCACCAGCGCGCAGGACTTCAATCCCGCCGCGAACGAGGCCCGCCAGGTCCGCCGCCGCGTCAACCCGTCCCTGAAATGGGCCGACCTGCACTGCGGCTACATCCTCTGCGACCTCGACGCCGACCGCCTGCACGCAGACGTCCGCGCCGTCGACAAGGTCTCCCGCCACGACGACCCGGTCTTCACCGCGGCCTCCTTCGAGGTGTACAACGCGATCCCCGGCATCCACCGCACCGCCTGACATGCCTGGACTTGTGCGGGTGGCGGGATGCACTTAGGGTGCGACGCGTAGTACCCACAACCGAACACGCTGATGATCCGCGGCGGGAGAATCCTGTCGCCAGGCAGGTGCCGTAGGAGCAAATCCTCCCCGGGAATCTCTCAGGCCCCCGTACCGCCGCGGTCAGGCAACTCTGGAAAGCAGCCGGTCGTCCGGCTCACCGACGGTGCAAGCGCGGGCCCACCGGCCGCGCGGAATCTCTCAGGTCCGAGACAGAGCGGGGAGGAACCCCGATCTCGTGGCGCGCGCCACCCGGATGCTGGAGTTCCTCATGCCCGCGAAGTACACCGCCCTGCGTTCCGAACACGAGCGGCTCGGTGCGAGTTTCACCGATTTCGGCGGCTGGCAGATGCCGCTGAAGTACCGCTCCGAGCTCGCCGAGCACCACGCCGTACGGCGATCCGCCGGGTTGTTCGACCTGTCGCACATGGGCGAGCTCTGGGTCACCGGGCCGGACGCCGCGGCGTTCCTCGACCACGCGCTGGTCGGCAAACTGTCGGCGATGGCCGTCGGCAAGGCGAAGTACTCGCTGATCTGCGCCGCGGACGGCGGCGTGATCGACGACCTGATCGCCTACCGGCGCAGTGCCGACCGGTTCCTCGTCGTACCGAACGCCGGTAACGCGGAGACCGTGGCTGCCGCGTTCACCGAGCGCGCGCAGAGCTTTCAGGTGACGATCGACGACGCCTCCGCGCGGACCTCGCTGATCGCCGTACAAGGCCCCAGGGCCGAGCAGATCCTGCTCCGGCTGATCCCGGCCGACCAGCAGGACCGTCTGACCACTCTCAAGTACTACGCCGCGGTCGAGGTCACGGTGACCGGCCTGGACCTGCTGGTCGCGCGCACCGGCTACACCGGCGAGGACGGCTTCGAGATCTTCGTCGGCAACGACGTCGCCGTCCAGGTCTGGCGCGCGATCGAAGCCGCGGCCGCCGAGGGCGAGCTCACTCCGGCCGGTCTGGCGGCCCGCGACTCGCTGCGCCTGGAAGCGGGGATGCCGCTCTACGGCAACGAACTCTCGCGCGAGGGTGACCCGTTCGCGGCCGGTCTCGGCGGGGTTGTTGCTTTCAGCAAGGAAGACTTCGTCGGCCGAGCCGCGCTGGAGGCGCGCAAGGACGCGGGTCCGGCGCGCCGACTCGTCGGCCTGACCGGCGCCGGGCGGCGCGCACCGCGCAGCCACTACCCGGTGCTCAAGGACGGTGTCGTCGTCGGCGAGGTGACCTCCGGCCAGCCGAGCCCGACCCTCGGCGTACCGGTCGCGCTCGCGTACGTCGACGCGCAGTACGCCGAGCCCGGAACCGCGCTGCAGGTCGATCTCCGCGGCACGCCAGAACCCTTCGAAGTCACCACCCTGCCCTTCTACCGACGTCAGAAGTGAGGACGGCCATGCCGAGAGTAGTCGCTGGACTGCAGTACTCCGACGAGCACGAGTGGGTCGCCCGCGAGGACGGCGGCGTGGTCACCGTCGGCATCTCCGCGATCGCCACGGACGCGCTCGGCGACATCGTGTACGTCGAACTTCCCGAGGTCGGTGCCACCGTGGCCGCCGGCGACACCTGTGGCGAGGTGGAGTCGACCAAGTCCGTGTCGGACCTGTACTCCCCCGTCTCCGGCGAGATCGTCGAGGTCAACCCGGCCGCGGTCGAGGACCCGGCGGCGATCAACGCGGACCCGTACGGCACCTGGTTGTTCAAGCTGAAGGACACCGAGGACGGCCCGCTGTTGTCGGCCGAGGAGTACGCCGCCAAGCACGGCGGCGAGCTGTGAACGCCTTCCAGCAGATCGTCTCACCCAGCCTGGACGCCCAGCTCCCCGATCTCGACCCCGAGATCGCGGCCGGCATCGCCGCGGAGCTGACCCGGCAGCGCGACGGACTGGAGATGATCGCGTCGGAGAACCACACCGCGGCCGCGGTCATGCAGGCGCAGGGTTCGGTGCTCACCAACAAGTACGCCGAGGGCTACCCGGGCCGCCGGTACTACGGCGGCTGCGAGCACGTCGACGTGATCGAGCAGCTGGCCATCGACCGGGCGAAGGCGCTGTTCAATGCGGCGTACGCAAATGTCCAGCCCCACTCGGGCGCCCAGGCGAACGCGGCGGTGATGCACGCGCTGATCCGTCCCGGCGACACCATCATGGGGTTGAGCCTGGCGCACGGCGGCCATCTCACCCACGGGATGCGGATCAACTTCTCCGGGCGCCTGTACGACGTGATTCCGTACCAGGTCCGCGCCGACGACCACCGGATCGACATGGCCGAGGTCGAGCGACTGGCGCACGAGCACCGACCCAAGCTGATCGTGGCGGGCTGGTCGGCCTACGCGCGGCACCTGGACTTCGCGGAGTTCCGGAGGATCGCCGATACGGTGGGCGCGTACCTGATGGTCGACATGTCGCACTTCGCCGGGCTTGTCGCGGCGGGCCTCCACCCGTCGCCGATGCCACATGCGCACGTCACGACGTCGACCACGCACAAGACGCTGGCCGGCCCGCGTGGCGGGATCATCCTGACCAACGACGCCGACCTGGCGAAGAAGCTCAACTCCGCCGTCTTCCCAGGCCAGCAGGGCGGACCGCTCGAGCACGTGATCGCGGGGAAAGCCGTCGCGTTCAAGATCGCCGCCTCGGAGGAGTTCCGCGAACGGCAGGAACGCGTCGTGTCCGGTGCGCGGATCCTGGCCGAGCGGCTGGTCCGCGATGACGTCGCCAAGCACGGCATCTCGGTGGTGTCGGGTGGCACCGACGTCCATCTGGTGCTCGTCGACCTGCGCGACTGCGTCCTCGACGGGCAACAGGCGGAGGACCGTCTGGCCTCGATCGACATCACCGTCAACCGCAACGCGGTCCCGTTCGATCCGCGCCCACCCATGGTGACGTCAGGCCTCAGAATCGGCACGCCGGCGCTCGCGACGCGAGGCTTCGGTGCGGCGGCATTCGCCGAGGTCGCCGACATCATCGCCGAGGCCCTGACGGCCCCCGCCGACGTTGACCTGACTGCCCTACGCCAGCGGGTCGCCGTACTCGCCGCAGCTCATCCTTTGTACACAAACCACTGAGCTCCACCGCCTAGACGAGGTTGTCGAGTTTGCGGGTCAGGATTTTGCGTTCGCGGGTGTTCTGGCACAGCTCTACGGCGCGGGTGAGTTCGGCGCGGGCTTTCTCGGTGTGGCCTAGCCGGGTGAATAGTTCGCCGCGGACGGTCGGGAGGTGGTGGGAGGTACGGAGCAGGCTGTCGTCGAGGAGCTTGTCCGTTTCGGCCAGGCCGGCGGCGGGGCCGGATGCCATCGAGACGGCAACGGCGCGGTTGAGCGCGACGATCGGGGACGGCGCCAGGCGATTGAGGGCGTCGTACAGCAGGACGATCTGTGCCCAGTCGGTTTCCGGGACGGACGGCGCGACGGCATGGCATTCGGCGATCGCTGCCTGGACGCCGTACGCGCCGAGTCCGCGGCCGACCTTGCCCGCGGTGGCCAGGGCGGCGCGGCCGCGGCGGATCGCGGTGCGGTCCCAGCGGCGGCGGTCCTGGTCCTCGAGCAGGATCGGGTCGCCGTCAGGTCCGGTCCGGGCCGGGAACCGGGCGGAGGTCAGCTCCAGCAGCGCGAGCAGCCCGAAGATCTCCGGCTCGTCCGGCAACAACCGGGTGAGCACCCGCGCCATCCGGAGAGCCTCGTGCGCGAGGTCCACCCGGATCAGCTCCGACCCCGACGACGCGGACGCGCCCTCGGTGAAGATCAGGTACACCACACTCAGCACGGATCCGAGCCTCTCCCGCCACTCTTCCCGGGGCGGCAGACCGAACGGGATCTGCGCCGCTGCCAGTGTCTTCTTCGCCCGCGTGATCCGGGCCTGCACGGTCGCGGTCGGGATCAGGAACGCCCGGGCGATCTCGTCACTGGTGAGGCCGCCCACCACCCGCAGCGTCAACGCGACCTGCGCCTCCCGACTCAAGACCGGGTGGCACGAGACGAACACCAGCGACAAGATGTCGTCGTCGATCCGGTCCGGGTCCCACAACAGCTCGTCCGGGCCGGTGCCCACGGCGGGGCCACCGGACGACGCTCCGCCCTCGGTCAGCTCGTGGGCCAGAGTCGCGTACCGCTCGTCCAACTTCGACCGGCGCCGGAACGCATCGATCGCGCGTCGCCGCCCGACCGTGAGCAACCAGCCCACCGGGTGCCGCGGCGGCCCCTCCCGAGACCACGTCACGAGGGCCTCGGCCATCGCCTCCTGCGCCAGGTCCTCGGCGAGCGCCAGGTCACCGGTCAGCCGGGCCAGCGCGCCCACGATCCGCGCCGATTCCATCCGCCAGACCGTCTCGACCGCCTGCCTACCCTCGTTCACCCGCACTCCAGCTCCCACTCCACGGACAGGACAACGGCGCAGGAGGTACGTGCCGCACCGGTACGGCGTCGTACCTCCTGCCGGCGCTGCACCGCTAGAGCTGGCCGGTCGCCTCGCGCCAGGCCCGCTCCTTCTGGATCCACTCGTTGTCCTGCGGAAACTCGTCGATGCTGGACACCCGGCGGATCTCCGCCTTCATCCCCGGCCCGGCCAGCGGCGCCCGCTTGGCCCATTCCACGGCCTCCTCCTTCGAGGCCACGTCGAGGATCCAGTAGCCGCCGAACAGCTCCTTGGTCTCGCCGTACGGACCGTCGGTCACCACCGGCGTCTCACCGGAGTAGTCCACCACGACCCCGTCCGCGGCGTCGTCCAGGCCTTCGGCCGCGACCAGCACACCGGCGTTGATCATCTCGGCGTTGAACCGGCCCATCGACTCCATGATCTCGGCGAAGTCCAGATCCGCCGCCGCAGCCATCGCCTCGTCGGTGGCGCGCATGATCAGCATGTACTTCATCCTGCTTCTCCTCCACTGGGACGGTCCCGACCGGACCGCTCTCGCGCCTAGGTCGACCGGCGGACCACCGAATCGACACCCCGGCCGAAATTATTCCGCAGACACATCAGAGCGCGTCAGGTGATCGGGCGGAGGAAGGCGGGGACGGTCGGCGTGGCGTCGTCGTCTCCCCAGGTCAGAACGGCGGCGTACATGACGCGGCGCTTGTTCGGGTCGGTGACCAGGCCTTCGTAGGGGCAGGGGCCGTTGTCGGGTGGGCAGACCCAGCCGTGGAGGAAGATGCGGCTCGGTTCGTCGGAACCGATCACGACGTCGGCGCCGCCCGGACCGCAGAGGCCGGTGTTCGCCTGGTCGAGCAGGGTGTGTTCGGGCTTGTCGGCGAACGACCACAAGTCTTTGGATCGGCGCCAGACGGTGGCGTAGCGGCATTGGTCGTACCAGTTGGCCGACGCCAGCAGGACGTACCAGTCGCCACGCTTGACCATGACCGGGTTCTCGATGCTGTCGTGCTGGCGCCACAGCTCCCGGCTCACGGCTCCCGGCGCGACGTGGAGACCGTCGGCCGTGAGCTCGACCATGCGCAGCGTGCCCGGCGTCTTCTGGGTCTTGTACAGGAGGTAGGTGCGGCCGTCGGTGTCGACGAACGGCGCCGGGTCGATCACGCCGGAGGTCTGGTTCGGGCGGTCGGCGACCGGATCCTCGCCGTCGAGGATCGGGCAGATCAGCGGACGGTCGACCGGTTCGTACGGGCCGCCCGGGTGCTGCGAGACCGCGGCACCGATGCAGCGCTGGCCCGCGAAGCCCTTGGCGATCGCGGCGACGTACAGCACGTAGCCGTCGGCGGTCCGCAGTACGTCGGGAGCCCATACCGCTCCCGCGCCGGATGCCCAGCCCGGCCAACGGGTCAGGGCGTCCGGACCTGTCGTCCACGGGCCCTGCGGTGTGGGGGCCGAGGCAACTTTTGTGAGGCCGCCGGTCGCGTAGGCCCAGTACCGGCCTTCGGCCTGCAGCAAGCCTGGGTCGGCGGCTGGGTCGAGCACCGGCTGCGGCACCGCCGGCTCCGCTGCTACCGGGGAGGGCGGGACGGCGGCCGTCAGACCGACAGCCAGGAGCAGTGCGGCGGCCAGGGCGGCCAGCTTGGCCTGGCGGTGCGGCCGGACGGCGGTACGGCGGGACGAGCGGGACGAGCGGGACGAGCGGGACGAGCGGGACGAGCGGGACGACGTACTACGGGACGAGTGGGCGGATGGTGGTGCCACGGTTGCCTCCGGAGGAGTGAAGGGACGGACAGGTCAGGGGTGCTGGTGGCCGGCCGCGGACCTCGCGCGGGTGCGCTGGGCGTCGACCAGTTCGGACGGGATGGAACGCGCCGGGCGGGTGAGGATCTCGTGGATCACGTCCAGCGGGAGCTTGGGCTCACGGTCCTCGGTCAGCAGGCCGTTGCGCTCCTGCTCGGTGTCGGTGAGCTGCGTGTAGCAGAAGCCGGCCACCTGGGGACTGTCGACGAGTGCGTCGACGAGCTCGGCCAGCCGGTCACGCAGCTCGTCGGCGGACTCGACCGTGCCGTACCCGAACCACTTCTCCCCCGCCGACGGCGTGTAGCTCAGCCCGCCGAACTCGGTCAGCACCACTGGCTGACCTCGGTAGACCGGGTCGCCGAGCAGGACCCGCCGACGACCGGGACTCCCCTCGTGCAAGGTACGCCGGACCGCTTCCGCCGCGCCGTACCGCTCACGCAGGCTCTCCCCGGTCGGCGCGTAGTCGTGCACGCCCCAGATGTCGCTCTCGGTGTGCTCCCAGCCGTCGTTGGAGATCACCGGCCGGGACGGGTCGATCGCCTTCGTCAGGTGGTACAGCGCGGTCGCATAGTGCTGCTGGTCCTCGCGGACGGCGATGTCCTGCACGCCCCAGCTCTCGTTCAGCGGCACCCAGGTCACCACGCACGGATGACTGGCGTCCCGCCGTACGACGTCCAGCCATTCGCGGGTCAGCCGCTCGACGGCCTGCACGGAGAACTGGAAGGCGTTGGCCATCTCGCCCCAGACGAGCAGCCCGAGCCGGTCACACCAGTACAGGAACCGCGGGTCTTCGACCTTCTGATGGATCCGTACGCCGTTGAAGCCCAGCGCCTTGATCAGCTCGACCTCGCGGCGGAGGGCATCGTCGCTCGGCGCGGCCAGGTGCGACTGCGGCCAGTAGTTCTGCCCGAGGACGAGGCGCAGGAAGTACGGGTGCCCGTTCAGCAGGAACCGGCCGTCTCCGACGCCCGCGCTTCGCAGGCCGAGGTAGCCGGCCACTTCGTCCACGACGCGGTCGCCGTCCAGGACAGCGACATCGGCGTCGATCAACGTCGGAGACGACGGTGTCCACAGCAGGCGGCCCCGGTGCTGCCCGTTGCGGAGCGCCGGTACGGCGATCTCGTGCTCGCTGACCGCGTCGGTGACCCGCACGGACTGCTCCACGAGTACTTCGTCACCCAGCCGCAGACCGAGGCGCAGCGTCACCGGTGTCGACGGCACCGCGCTCAGCCGGACCGTCAGGCGCACCCGAGCCGCGTGGATCTCCGGCGTCCAGGTGAGATCGGTGACGTGCAGCACCGGCACCGTCTCCGTCCAGACCGGCTGCCAGATACCCGACGTACGGTGATACCAGATCGCGTGCGGTTCCGGCAGCCAGTCCTGCTTGCCGCGAGGCTGGCTGACGTCCAGCGGACGATCCTCCGCGCAGACGACGACCACCTGCTCGGCCAGTGCCGTGTCGAGCGTGTCGGTCACATCCAGCGTGAACGGCGTGTGCCCACCTTCGTGCTCGCCGACCGGTACGCCGTTGACCCACACCTTCGCCCGGTAGTCCACCGCGCCGAAGTGCAGCAACGTGCGCTCGCCCGCGGCCGGGTTCGCCGCGAAGGTCCTGCGGTACCAGACCACCGGGTGATAGCCCGGCTCGTGCACGCCGGACGCCTTCGACTCCGGCGGGAACGGCACGATGATCGACCGGTCGAACGCGTCGGCGGATTCCCACCACCGTTCGAGCAGCCCGCGGTCGTCGTCGTCGAACGCGAACCGCCACTCGCCGCACAGATCGGTCCAGACGTCGCGCACCAGCTGCGGCCGCGGATAGGTCGTCATAGAAGTGTCCAGCCCTTTCGTCAGTAGTGGTCCAGCCGGAGCTGGCTGCGGTCTTCGGTGGCGACCAGAACGTCGAGCAGTTGCTCCTGCAACGCGAACCGCACCTCGCGGTGGCCGGGCGCATCCCAGAGGTTGTCGAGCTCGTCGGGATCCGCTACCAGGTCGTACAGCTCGCCGGTGCGCTCGCGATCGGTCGCCGGCGCGCCGTGATACACGACGAGCTTCCACCGGTCGGCGCGCAGCATCGTGGTGTGGACGGCCGGGTCGTACGGATGCCCGCTGTTGCGGTACTCGCACAGCGCCCAGCCCCGCGGTACGGCGTCCTCGTCACCTCGGGCCAACGGCAATAAGCTGGTCCCCTGACCGTGCGGCAGCGGCGGCACCCCGGCAGCGTCCAGGAACGTCGGCGCCAGGTCGATCCACTGCACCAGCTCGCTGCGGCGCTCCCCGGCCGGCAGCTGTCCGGGCCACCGCACGATGAGCGGCACCCGGACGGCGCACTCGTACATCATCGGGCCCTTGAGCATCAGCTGGTGATCGCCGAGCATCTCGCCGTGGTCGCTGGTGAACACGACGATCGTGTTGCCGGCGAGCCCTTCGGCCTCGAGCGCGTCCAGGATCCGCCCGACCTCGTCGTCGACCAGGCTCACCATCGCGTAGTACGCCGCCTTGGTCTGCTGGAGTTCGTCCTCGGTGTACGTCGTGTAGCCGCGCGCGTGGCCGGCGTACGACTCCTTCGAAGCTTCCGTCAGAATCGGCGGCTTGCCCGCGAGCTCGCCGTCCCGGGTGACCGGGCGGGGCAGGTCATCGGCCACGTAGCGATCGAGGTACTCCTTCGGAGCGCCGAAGCCGTGGTGCGGATCGAAGAAGTTCGCGATGAAGCAGAACGGCTTCGTCCGGTCCCGGGCCGAGCGGAGGAAGTCGACCGTCTCGTTGCCGACCCACCGGCTGTAGTGCGCTTCCGTTGGCAGGTTGTCGAACCCGCCGCCTTCGAGCGCCTGGTCGTACAACTCGGGATACTTCGCCCGGAGCCACCGGTGGTACTGGTTCTCCGATGACCCCGGGTACGGGTCATGCGCCCAGCGGAAGACCCGGAACCCGTCGTCGTGCCGCGGCTCCAGGCGACCGTCCTTGCAGGCCGACAGGTGCAGCTTGCCGACCAGGCCGCAGTCGTACCCGTCGTCGGCCAGGGCTTTCGTGAAGAACTGCTCCTGGTCCGGGAGTTGGACGCCGTTGGCCCACAACCCGTGCGCGTGCGGATAGCGCGACGTCATCAGCGTGGCGCGCGACGGTGCGCAGACCGGGTTCTGCACGTAGCAGTTCTCGAACAGTACGCCGTCGCGGGCCAGCCGGTCGAGGTTCGGGGTCTGGACGTGGTCGTTGCCGTAGGCCCGCACCGCGTCGTACCGCTGCTGGTCGGTGCAGATCAGCAGGATGTTCGGACGCGCGGGTTCACTGGGGATGGTCATGACTTGACGGCTCCTGCGATTCCTTCGACGAAGTAGCGTTGGAGAAGTATGAAGAGGACGACCACCGGCAGCAGCGAGATGCTCGCGGCCGCTGCCATGCCGGACCAGTCGGTCGAGTTCTCGCCGACGAACGCCAGCATGCCGACGCTCAGGGTGCGCAGGTCCGGCCTGGAGAAGCTGAACACCAGCGGGAGGAAGAACGCGTTCCAGGTGCCCAGGAAGGTGAGCAGCGTGACCGTCGCGGTGACCGGGTTGGCCAGCGGCAGCATGATCCGGGCGAAGATGTTGAAGAACCCGGCACCGTCGATGACGGCCGACTCCTCGAGCTCGCGCGGCAGCTGCCGGAAGTAGCCCAGGTAGAGCAGGATCGACGCCACATGCGCACCACCGGACAGCGCGAGCACCATGCCGGTCAGCGAGTTCAGTAGGCCGAGCTGCTCGGAGATCTCGACGACCGGGATGATCGTGTACCCGGTCGGCACGAACAGGGTTGCGATCAGCACCACCATCACGACCTTGCGGCCGAAGAAGGTCTGCCTGGCCAGCACGTAGCCGGCCATCGCACAGCGCAGTACCACCAGGATCACGGTGGTCACGGTGACGATCACCGTGTTGATCAGGTACTTGCCGAAGCCGGCGTCACTCCACGCACGGCTGTAGTTGGACCACTCGGCCTTCTCCGGAAGTAACGACAGTCCGGCGGTGAAGACCTCCAGCGGGTTCTTCAGCGACGCGCCGACCATCCACAGGAAGGGATAGATCCACAGCAGTCCGCCGATCCCGATCACCGCGGCGGCGATCCACCACGGCAGCCTGCGCAGCAGGCGGGCGGTGCTCCAGCGGTTGTTGCCCGCACCGCGCCGCGCGCTCAGCACCTCGTCGGCGACACTCATCGATCACTCCTTGTCTTGCGAACGGCCCGGATCCCGGCCAGCTGGAGCAGGCCGACGAGCCCGACGAACAGGCCGAACACCACCGCGGCCGCGGAGGCGAAGCCGAGTTGCGGGACGGTGGCCGCGAACGCCCAGCGGTAGATGTAGATCTCGACCACCTCGGTGGCGTAGAACGGCCCGCCGTTGGTCATGGTCAGCATCAGGTCGAACACCTTCAGCGTGCTCTCCAGCGTGAGCAGCGTGATGATCACCGCGAACGGCTTCAGCAGCGGCAGGGTGATGTGGTGCAGGAGTTTCCACGGTCCCGCGCCGTCGATCGCCGCGGCCTCGTAGACCTCGTCCGGAACCGTCTGCAGCGCGGCCAGCCAGTAGATCAACGTGACCCCGAACCACTTCCAGATGTACACCCCGACCACGGTCCACAGCGCCGTCTTCGGATCACCGAGGAAGTTGATGCCGTCGGCAACCAGCCCCAGTTCGCGCAGTACGACGTTCACCGGACCCGAAGCGGGGTCGAACACGAACTGCATGACCACCCCGACGATCGCCGTCGTGGTCACCACCGGCAGGAAGAACGCGGTCCGGAACAGCGTGCGCAGCGGCAGCTTCGGCGAGTTCAGCACCAGCGCGAGCAGCAGCGTGAGCAGCACCTTCAGCGGTACGACGGCCACCATGAACAGCACGGTGATCTTGAACGAGTTCCAGAACAGCGGGTCGGCCAGCACCGCCTTGTAGTTCGCCAGCCCGACCCAGGTCTTGTCGGCGTCGAACCCGTTCCACTCGACGAACGAGTACCAGTAACTCGCGATGATCGGGTAGACGGTGTAGACGCCGTACAGGACGACGGTCGGGGTGAGGAACAACCAGACCCACAGCTGGTTGCGGCCCTGCCGGCTGCCTTTCGGTGGACGGTCTGCCCGGCGGGTCCGGCGCTCGGCCGGCGCCTCGGGCACGGCGGTGACTGCCACGGGTCTCCCAATCCTTATGAGGTCTTGTACTTGTCGCGGCCGTAGTCCTGGCCCGGCGTCCAGTTCGCGAACGCCCAGTCGTCGGCCGTGACCTCGACGCCCTTGGCCGCGACTGCCTTGACCGCGCGGTCCCGCTCGGCGGTGAGTTTCGCGTCGTACTCCTTCAGCGCCTTCCGGACGTCCTTGAGCTGGCCGCTCAGGACCCCCTGGACGATGCCGCCCAGGTTCGGCTCGATCTGCTTCATCTCCGCGACCACGTCGCTGGCACCCGGGTTGCGCACCTCGGCGGCCGGACGCAGCCGCACCTGGCGGCGGAAGATGCCGGCCGCGGTCTTGTACGTCGGGTGCACCTTCGCCTTGTCGACCAGGTCGAGGTTCACCGGCATGCCGTCCATCTGCTCGGTCTCGGCCAGCATCACCTCCTCGGAGGTGAACAGCTTCACCAGCTCGGCAGCCTGGTCCTGGTGCTGCGAGGTCGCGGCGACGCAGTAGTCGCCGGCCTTCGGCGACGCGTACAGGATCGCCTCGCGCCCGGCCTCGGAGGTCGGGATCGGCGCTACGCCGACCTTGTCCAGGAACGACTTGAACTGGTCGTTGACGACTCCGATGTTCCACGGACCGTCGAAGAACAGCCCGGCGACACCCGTCGACCAGCGAGCGCGGGAGGTCCGCGCGTCCAGGGACGTCGACGCCGGGAACAGCAGGCCGTCCTTCTTCAGCGAGACCAGGAACTCGATCGCGTGCACGAACGGGTCGCGGGCGTGGCCGTACTCACCGGTCCTGGGGTCCACTGCCCCGACACCGCCGGCCGCCATCGACAGCTCGGTCACGTGCTCGCCGAGCCGGGGCGCGAACTGCAGCGGTGCGATCCAGCCCGAGATCCCGTCGCCGCCCGCGGCCTCGATCTTGCGCGCGGCCTGACGGAAGCCGTCCCAGGTGGCCAGGTCCCGCTCCGGGTCCAGGCCCGCCTTCGTCGCCAGTTCCACGTTGTACCACGTCAGCGTCGAATACTGCCGGAAATTGACCAACGGAAGCGAGTAGAGCTTGTCCTCGAAGTGGGTGAAGCCGTTCAGGAAGACGTCCGCGGGCATCGCCGACAGCGCCTCCTTCTCGATCTCGATCGGCGCCAGCCAGCCCTCCTTGCGCAGCCGTGCGTGCGGCAACTGCACACCGGCCGTGGTGAACACGTCCGGCAGTTGCTTGCTGCCGAAGGCCAGTTGCAGCGCCTGCCCTTGCTGGTTGGGGTTGTAGACCGTGTATTCCACGGCCACCCCGGACGACTTCTGGAAGTCCGCGAACAGCTTCTTGTGCAGGTCCGCCCGCGGCTGGAAGTGATCCCAGCAGCGCAACGTCTTCGCACCGGCGGCCTGGCCGCCGCTGGGTGCCGTGCTACAGGCACTCGCGGTGAGCGCGCCGAGCGCCGCGCCGGCCGACGCGCCCAGAAAACCTCGCCTGCTGATCATCGGGTCCTCCTCGGTGGAATCTTGGTACAGCGTTGTACCAGGAACCGCGCGTCGCTGTACAGAGGATGGCGGGCCGGCGTGATCTCACGTTGTATCGTCGGACCATCGCGAGAAGGAGGTGCCAGTGGCTGCGAGCCTGAAGGATGTCGCCGAGCGCGCGGGGGTCTCGATCAAGACGGTGTCCAACGTGGTCAACGGCACCGGCCGGGTCGGCGTCGCCACCCGGGCCCGGGTGGAGCAGGTGATCGTGGAGCTCGGCTACCGGCCGAACGTGTCCGCGCGCAGCCTCCGCCGCGGCCGGTCGGGCGTCATCGCGCTCGCCGTGCCGGAGATCGCCAACCCGTACTTCGCCGAGCTGGCAGAACTGGTCGTGAAGGAGGCGGAGGCCCATGGCTGGACCGTCCTGATCGATCAGACCGAGTCGGACCCGGATCGTGAACGGCTTGTCCTGCAAGGGATTCGCTCGCATCTGATCGACGGCCTGCTGTTCGTTCCCCGCCGGCTGACCGCCGAGGACTTCGCCGCGCGCACCGACACCACGCCGATGGTCCTGCTGGGTGAGCGGCTGACCAAGATCGCCGACCGGGTCGCGATCGACAGTTACGCGGCGGCCCGGGCGGCGACCGAGCACCTCATCGACCTCGGCCGGAAGCGGATCGCGTCGATCGGTGCCGGGGAGAGCGAGGACGCCGTGACCCGCGGCCGGTTCCAGGGGTACCGCGACGCGCTGCTCGACGCGGGCCTGCGACCGTCGGCGCGACTCGTCGTACCGCGCCGGCGCTGGCGCCACCAGGACGGCGCCGAGGCCGTCGCTCGTCTGATGTCGCTCAGCCGGCGCCCGGACGCCCTGTTCTGCTCGAACGACCTGCTTGCCCACGGCGCGCTCCGCGCGCTGCACGACCACGGCGTCGAGGTCCCGGCCGAGGTCGCCGTGGTCGGCATCGACGACATCGCGGAGAGCCGGTTCAGCCGGCCGAGTCTGACGTCGGTCGCGCCCGACAAGCAGCACATCGCCGAGACCGCCGTCCGCCTGCTCGCCGATCGCCTGACGTCCGAGCAGCCGACGGCGCCGCGGGAGTTCGTCGCCGGCTTCCACCTCGTGGTCCGGGAGAGCACCGCGGGAGACCACGAGCATGGCTGATCAGGCACCCCGGAACATCGTCGTGATCATGACCGACCAGCACCGGGCGGACCTGACGGCGCGCGAAGGATTCGCGGTCGACTGCACGCCGGCGCTCGACCGGCTCGCCGCGAACGGCCGCTGGTTCGATCGCGCCTACACGACGAGTCCGCTCTGCGTGCCGGCCCGGATCAGCCTGCTGACCGGGCGTTTCCCGAGTGGCCACGGGATCCACGGCAACACCGGGTACGCCGACCCGGAGCGTTGCACCGACCTGATCGACGTACTGGACGCCGCCGGTTTCCGGACCGCGCTGGTGGGCAAGAACCACTCGCACCTGACCGCTGAGCGGCTCGATCACTGGGTCGAGTACAGCCACTACGGCCGCCTGCCGCGGACCGCCGCGACCGGCGCTGACCGCGAGTTCGACGACTGGCTGCGCGCCCATCCCGGTACGACGACGACCGCGACGCCGTACCCGCTGCGGCACCAGCTGCCGGTGCGGCTGGTGGACGAGGCGATTCGCTGGCTCGACACCGCCGCCGCCGACGAGCGCTCGTTCCTCTGGCTCTCGATCCCCGAACCTCATGTGCCGTACCAGTTGCCCGAGCCGTACTTCTCCACCTACACACCCGAGACCGTGCCGCCGGCCGCGACATCCTTCGACGTACTGGCCGATCGCGACCTCCCCTGGCAGTACGCCGGCCGACTGGCCGAGCTCGCGGGCGAAGCCGACCCGGACGTCCTGGCACGGGCCCGCGCCAACTACGTCGGGATGCTGCGTCTCGTCGACGACCAGGTCGCCCGGCTGGTCGATCACCTCGAGACGACCGGACGGCTCACCGACACCCTCGTCGTGGCGCTCGCCGATCACGGGGACTTCGCGGGTGAGTACGGACTGATGCGCAAGGGTCCCGGGCTGCCCGACGTGCTGGCGCGGATACCGCTGGTGTTCCACGGCGCCGGCGCGGCTCCTCAGGCCGTACCGCGCACGTCTCGATCGCGGACGTGTTCCCGACGCTGTGCGAGCTGATCGGCGAGAAGATCCCGGAGGGTGTGCAAGGGCGCAGCCTGCTGCCTGTACTGAAGGGCGAGGAGACCGCCGACTTCGGAAGCATCTACGTCGAGCAAGGCGTGGGTACGCCGTACCGCGCGGAAGATCTCGGTGACAGGACCCCGGGTGTACGACGCGAAGCGGACGGTCGGCTCGCCGTCGACACGGTGAACGAGGTGACCCAGTCGGGCGTGCGCCGGATGGTCCGTGCCGGCCGGTGGAAACTGCTCGCCGAGCCTGCACACACCCAGCTGTTCGACCTCTCGACCGATCCGTTCGAACTGCGGGATGTCGCGGATCAGGAGCCCGGTGTACTGCGGAACCTGCAAGCCGAGCTGAAACATTGGGAGACACGGCTCTCGGCAGCAAACCTCTGAGCCGGTATCAGCCGTTGACCTCCTGATCGGCGCCCGGTGCTGCGGTGATGGCCTGTGCCAGGGCGTCGACCGCAAGCTTCAACGCTGGGAGATCCGCGGTGCCGGCGATTGACAGGCGTATGTGGGCGGCCGGAGGTTCTGCGGGGAAGTAGCGGCGGCCCCCGTCGACGACGACGCCACGCGCGGCGGCCCGATGTTCGACTTCCTCGGCTGTGATGCCGGGTGGCAGGCGGTACCAGAGGTGGAGGCCGCCGCGCGGGTCGGTCACGGGGTTCCAGGTCGGTAGCTGGTCGCGGAGCGCGTCGATCAGTGTGGTGCGCCGCTGTTCGAGCCGGCGCGGCAGGGTTTTCAGGTGGGTGGACCAGGCTGGTGAGCTGACGAGTTCGACGGCGGCTTCCTGGAGTGGCCGGCTGACGAAGAAGTCGTCGACGCGCCGAGCCGCCTGCAGGCGTTCGGCGATCGGGCCCCGGGCGATGATCGCGCCGACGCGCAGGCTCGGCGCGGCGGGCTTGGTCAGCGACGTGAGCTGTACGACGGCGCCGTACGGATCCTGGGCCAGCAGGCTCGGGGCCAGGGCGTCGCCGTGCCCGAGGTGCCGGGCGAAGTCGTCCTCGACCACGAAGGCGCCGGCGGCGCGCGCGACCTCGACGATCCTCGCTCGCTGCGCGGGCGGCACGATCGCTCCGGTCGGATTGTGGAATGTCGGCTGGCAGTAGAAAAGCCGCGCGCCGCTGTGCTCGAAGGCTCGTTGGACGTCGGCCGGATCGACACCGTCCGGACCGATCGGGACCGGGACCGGACGCAGGTTGGCGGCCGCGATCGCCGCCAGCGCTCCGGGGTAGGTGGGCGACTCCACGAGGACGGCGTCGCCGGGAGCGCCGATGGCGCGGAACACCAGCGACAGCGCACTCTGACCGCCGGAGGTGACGAGGACGTCCTCGACACTCACGTCGGCGTCGGTGTCGGAGGCGAAGTAGCTGCGCAGCGAGGACAGGCCCGCGGCTGGCGCCCTGTCCCAGGCGTCCGGCCGACGGGACGCCCGCGCGAGCGCGCCGGCGAGCGCCTTGGCCGGTTGCAGCGATCGATGCAGATAGCCACCGTCGAGCCTGATCGTTCCCGAGCCGGGTGCAGCCAGCGGCCCGGTGCGAAGCGCGCTCAGATCGATCTGGCGGTCGGCCAGTGCCAGCGTCTGCCACGCCGTGTCGGGAGGAGCCTGGCGCTGTGCGGATCGGGGCGCGACGTACGTGCCGCTCCCCGGTCTGGTGGTCAGCACACCTTGCGAGACGAGTCGCGCAACCGCCTTGCTCACGGTCACTGGACTGACCCCGTGCAGCTCGACCAACTCACGCACCGTCGGCATCCGTGCGCCCGGCTCAAGACCTGTCGCGAGATCGCGCAGCGAACGCTCCAACGTCTCCTGAGTGCTACTCTGTTGCATGAGAGATAAGAATAGCGTTACTGACCGCTTCTCAGAAGCGCTTCTGTCCGCTCTGCGGAGCGACACCCCCGGCGCGGACAACCGGATCCACTTCAAC
This sequence comes from Kribbella sp. HUAS MG21, assembly GCF_040254265.1. Lineage (GTDB taxonomy): Bacteria > Actinomycetota > Actinomycetes > Propionibacteriales > Kribbellaceae > Kribbella. The sequence continues at coordinate 5,487,901 of NZ_CP158165.1, read as the reverse complement.
AACGCGGGTTGCGGCCTGATCGCCGTCCCCGTGCTCGCCGCCGTCGAAGATCACCTCGAACTCGAGGCGCAGATCGGAGGCTACGAGGCCTCCGCCTTGCGAACAGAGGCAATCCGCGGCTTCTACGACGAGGTCGGCGCCTTGATCGGGAGCGCCCCGGACAACATCGCCTTCGCCAGCAGCGCTACGCACGCCTATTCCACGGCCTTGTCCGCCGTCCCGTTCGAACGCGGGGACGTCATCCTGACCACCCGGAACGACTTCATCTCGAACCAGATTGCGTTTCTCTCCTTGCGCAAGCGACTCGGTGTCCGGATCGAGCACGCCCCGGACGCCCCGGAGGGCGGCGTGGACGTCGAGGCGATGGCCGGCCTCATGCGGAAACTGCGGCCGAGGCTCGTCGCCGCGACCCACGTACCCACCAATTCCGGACTGGTACAGGACGTCGCGGCGATCGGCCGCCACGCTCGCGAACTCGACCTGCTCTATCTCGTCGACGCCTGCCAGTCGGTCGGCCAACTGCCCGTCGACGTCTCCGAGATCGGCTGCGACTTCCTCACCTCGACCTGCCGGAAGTTCCTCCGCGGCCCTCGCGGGACAGGTTTCCTGTACGTCTCCGACCGGGTCCTGCAGTCCGGCATGGAGCCGTTGTTCATCGACATGTACGGCGCCCGCTGGTCGAGCCCCGACGCCTACACCCCGATGGCGACGGCCGCCCGGTTCGAGGACTGGGAATTCTCCTACGCGACGCTCCTCGGATCCGCCGCGGCCGCGAGGTACGCACGCGGAATCGGCATCGACAAGATCTCCCGGCGTACGACGATGCTCGGGCAGGTCCTCCGCGACGGGCTGAGCCGGATCCCGGGCGTTCGCACTCTCGACCACGGGACGACTCGATGCGCGCTCGTCACGGCCGGAATCGACGGATGGGAGCCGGCTGCGTTCAAGCAGGCGCTCGATGCCGCCGGCATCAACTCGGCGCTCAGCTTCCGGGAGTTCGCGCAGTACGACTTCGGTGACAAGCAGGTCGACTGGTGCATCCGGTTCTCGCCGCACTACTACAACACCCTCGACGAGGTGGAGAAGGTGACCGGCGTCGTCGGCGAGCTGGCCGGGAGCGCGAAGTGAAGCAGAGCCTCTCGGCACACCGGGACTTCCGGCTCTTCTGGACCGGGGAGACCGTCTCGCTACTCGGCGCCCAGGTCTCGACCCTCGCCCTGCCGCTCACGGCGATCGAGGTGCTGGGCGCCGACGACGGGGAGGTGGGCGTACTGCGCTTCGTCCAGTTGGCGCCGTACCTGTTCCTCGCTCTCGTGTTCGGGGTCTGGGTCGACCGGGTGAGCCGCCGCCGGGTCATGATCGGCGCCAATCTGGTGCGGCTGATCAGCGTGGCCGCGCTCCCGGTCCTGTATGCCTTCGGTCTGCTGACGCTGCCCGCGCTCCTGGTGCTCGCGGCGGTGATCGGGCTGGCGTCGGTGATGTTCGACGTCAGCTGGATGTCGTTCGTGCCGTCGATCGTTCGCGATCCGGCGCGTTATCCGGAGGCCACAGCCAAGCTGAGCGCCACCTCCTCGGCGACCGATGTCGTCGGGCCAGGTGCCGCAGGACTCCTGGTGTCGGCGGTGGGAGCGCCTATCGCGCTCGCGGTAGACGCCGTGTCCTACCTCGTATCGGTTCTGACGCTCAGCCGGATCCGGGTGCCGGAGAGGCACGCGTCCACAGAACGCCGGCGTGCAGTGGAGGAACTGCGCGAGGGGTTGCGGTGGGTCTTCGGGAATCCGATCCTGCGCGCGCTCGCGCTCATCGGGTTCTGCTGCAATCTCTCGATGGTCTCGACGTGGACGATGTTCCTCATCTATGGATCCACGGATCTCGGGCTGCCGCCGGCGGTCCTCGGCGCTGTCTTCTCCGCGGCCTCGGTCGGCGGTCTCGTCGGCGCGCTGTTGTCCGGGTGGGTTACCCGGCGATTCCGGGTCGGCAAGGTCTATCTGGTCGCCCAGTCGGCGGTGCTTCTCGGGCCGCTGATCATCCCGGTGGCGGAAGGTTCCCGGGTTGTGATCGTTGCCGCTGTCACCTTGTCGTTCTTGGTGACCTATCTGGGGCTCGGCGTGGCGAACGTGGTCATCGTCAGTACCCGGCAAGGTCTCACCTCGCAGCGCATGATGGGCCGGATGACGTCGGTGTTCCGCACGCTGCTGTTCGGCGGCGGCGCCCTCGGCGGCCTGCTCGGCGGGCTGCTCTCTGCGGCGCTCGGATCCCGCTCGGCGCTCCTGGTGGTGGCGTTGGTGTCTGCGGCAATCGTGCCGGTCATGGCCCGCACCCCGATCGTCCGCCTCGCCACGTACCCGAGGCTCGGGGAAGCCGTCCGCTCACCGGCAAGCTAAGTCAACAGCCATCCGTCGCGCGCGGTCTCCGACGCGACGACTGGTCGCGGAAGGTCACACCCTCATCGGCTGAGGATGCTCATGCGCCGCAGTGGTGACAGTGCGATCGGGATCCATACGCAGGCCAGGCAGGTCGCGGCGGCCGCCAGTGCCCAGCGGATGCCGAGTGTGGCAGCGAGTGTTCCGGCGGCGGCTGCTCCAAGTACGACGGCGCCGGTGAACGCCACGCGCATCACGCCGTTGACCCGAGCGAGCAGACCGGCCGGTGTGACCTGCTGGCGGAAGGTCATCATCAGGACCGAGTCGAAGCCGACCTTGAACAGGACCAGCCCCCACCCGACCGCGGCCACCACGCCCGGCACCGGTCGCCCGAGGAGTGGCAGCGCGAAGGCCAGCGGTCCGACGGCGATCCCGACCACCAGGACCGCCCGGCCGGCGCCCCACGCGGTGGCGAGTCGAACCGCTGACAGTGCGCCGATGAGCCCGCCGACACCACCGGCACCGAGGAACGTGCCGAACTGCCCCTGGCTCCAGCCGAGGTGCTTCAACGTCAGCACCGGCAGCAAGGTCATCGCCCCGGCGATCCCGATGTTCACCATCGAACCCGCGGTGGCCACGGTCCGCAGTACCGGCTCCCGCGCGACGAAGGCCAGTCCCTCGCGGATCTCCCGCAGCAGCGAACGCGGTGACTGGTCGGCGTACGTCGCGGCGTACTCGGAACTGGTGATCGTGGACAGCCAGACTGCGGACCACAGGTACCCGGCGGCCATCACCAGCAGGACCGTCGGCGCGCTGAGGAGCCCGGCGGCCCAGCCGGCCAGGGGTGGTGCGCAGATCAGCGCTGCCTGGGTGATCGTCGCCAGCCTGGCATTGGTACGCACCAGGTGCGGCCCGGTTGCGATGTCCTTGACGAAGCTTTGAGTGCCCAGGTCGAACTAGATCGTTGCCACACCGACGACGACCACAACCGCCAGCAGGTGGAGCATCGTGAGCCTGTGCAGCGATGGGGACGGTCAGCAGCGCCGCCGCCCGCACGAGATCGGCGGCGATCATGACGGGCCTTCTCCGCATCCGGTCGAGCCAGGCACCGACCGGCAGTCCGAGGAGCACGAACGGCAACGTGAGGGCGGTCTGCAGCAACGAGGTGCCCGCGGTGCCCGCACCCAGCGCGGTCACCGCGCGGTCAGCGGGATCGCCACCTGCCCGATCTGAGCACCCCACAAAAATCCTCGTGGATCTACGTCCGCACCATCAGAGGAGACGCCCTGCGCCAGTAGCCAGGGCGTCTCCGTCGTACGACGGACTAGTAGGCCTTGGCGGTCCAGCCGAGGAGGCCGAGGGAGCCGCCCTTGATGTCGGAGCCGTCGCCGTCGTACTGGTCGGCATCGAAGTGCACCGATGCCGCACCGGTTGCCTTGATCCCCAGCAGCACACGGCCCCGCGGGTGCTCGTCACAAGCTGCCCAGGCGTTGATGCTGGTGAAGGACCCCCAGCCGCTCGCGCGCAGGACGAGCGAGCTGTACGTCGCCGGGCTGGCGTAGTTGATGCGCCACTGCTTGAGTTCGCCGTTTGCCTTGGTGCCGATCAGCACGTCCACCGCCGCGCTTCCGGTTCCCACGGTGCGCTGGTACTTCAAGGTGTTGACCGTGTTCCACGTACTGCCGGGCAGCTGCACGCCCGCCGAGATCTGGGGCTGACCGTCGACGAAGGTGAGCGTGTGGCGGTACAGGTAGTTGCCCGCGAGGCGATAGAAGTACGGCGATGCCGCCGTCCAAGCCATCGTGATGGCCCGGGTCCCGGCGAACCCGGACCGTACGCGGGTGACGGTGAGCGACGTGATCCTCCACGCGCCGTCGACCTGCTCGGCGGAACGCTTGATGTAGTAGACGTAGCCATCGGTCGGATGCGTGGCCAGGCTGCTGTCCATGAACGAGGCCGAACTCCCGGACGAAAGGAACGTATCGAGTGCGGTCGGCACCCAACCGAGCTTGTCCCCGGCGATCTGCCGGGTACTGGTCGTCCCGCCCGCGTAGCGATAGAGCAGACGCTGCCCGTCGGACCGGTAAGCACTCGTGGAGATACTGCAGTCCTTCGGTACGTCGCTGAGTGCCGCGCTCGCCGACCTCGCGGTCACGGCCACTCCGGTGATAACACCGGCCGCGACAACAGCCAGCGCTGTAGCGGCGGCCAGGATGGATTTGCGCTTCAAAAGAATCTCCTGCAGGGAAAGTGGAATCGGCTACTGGCCGTAGGCCTTGGCGGTCCAGCCGAGCGAACCCAGGGAACCGCCCTTGATGTCGGCGCCGCTGCGGTCCTTCTGGTTGGCGTCGAAGTGCACCGAGGCGGCGCCGGCCGTGGTGATGCCGAGCAGCGGCCGGCCACCCGGGTGGTCCTGGCAGTAGCCGGTGCTGAGGCTGCTGAACTTGGCCCAGTAGGCGGGCTTCAGCACCGTCGACGAGATCGCACTGGTCGGGGTGGTCCGCTTGATCCGCCATTCCTTGAGCTCACCGTTGGCCTTGGTACCGATCAGCACGTCGACGGCCGCGTCTCCCGTCCCCTCGGTGCGCTCGTAGGTGAACGTGTTGAGGGTGTCCCAGGCCGAACCGGCCAGCCGCACTCGCGACCTCGGTACGCCGTCGGTCGCGCCCACCGTGTAGCGGTACAGGGAGCTGCCCGAGACGCGGTACAGGTACGGGTAGCCGTACGCGAGGATCCTGGTGCTGCCGAAGTCGTTCACGAGTTGGGTGGCACTGCTCGCCACGACCGTCCAGGCGCCGTCGCTGTTCAGCTGGCCCTGGCGGCTCACCTTGAACAGCCAGCCGCTGGTCGGATGCGCCGCGAACTCGGTGGTGCGGAAACTGGTGTCGCTACCGGCCCCGCCCAGCTGCTGAAACGCCGACGGTACCCACGGGAGCCGGTCGTTGGTGTAGGCCTTGGTGCTGGTCCGGCCGGCGGAGTACTCGTAGGTCAGACGCTGTCCGTCGGAGCGGTACGCCGCCGTGAAGACGCTGCAGTCCGCCGGAACATCGCTGAGTGCCGCGGTCGCCGACCGGGCGGTCACGGCGACACCGGCGACGACACCGGCCGCCACAACCGTCAGCGCCGTCGCGGCGGCCACGATGGATTTACGCATCAGGGGAAACTCCTCCAGCCAAGTCTGGTCCGGCACCGCAGGATGGCACCCGAACGCCGCGAAGGAGCGTAACCACCACCGGAGCAGGCGCGCGCGACCGTCACTAACTCCGCGGCCGGGCTGTGGCGGGTTGGATCAGATAGTGCTCTGCGGGAGCGACCGTTTCGAGGAGGTTGTGGAGTTCTGTGGGTGTGCAGGGGGCCAGGGGTGGGGAGGTGTGGGGTGGGCAGAGGCCGCGGGTGTGGAGGATGGCTTTGACGGCTGGTACGCCGGGGCGTATCTGGTGGATCGCGGTCAGCGCGTTGACTGCTTGCTGGGCCTGGTCGTCGCGGGTGGTGAACAGGTCGAGCGCCAGCCGGGGCGCCAGGTTCGCGATGCCGGGGGTGATGCCGTGGGCGCCGGCGCGGAGTGCGTCGGTGAGGTGGTGCTCGTCTCCCTGGCTCACCTGGAATCCGGGCCGTGCCGCCGAGATCAGCAGCGCCAGCGTGGCCGGGTCCCCGGAGGAATCCTTGACGCCGATCAGGTGCGGCAGCTCGAGCAAGCCCTCCACGATCGACCGGTTGAGCGGCGTGGAGCGCGGCGTGTTGTACGCCACCACCGGCAGCCCGTGAACGCCGAGCGCCGCGAAGTGCGCGACCACCTCGTCGTCGCGATGCCGGAAGAACGTCGGCGGACTCGACACCAACGCGTCGGCCCCCGCGGCCGCGGCGTCCGCCGCGCGGCGACCGGCTTCCTGGGTTCCGGCCGCCGTCACGTTCACCATGATCACGCCGTCAGGTACGAGCGCACGCCATCGCTCGACCACGCCGCCGACGTACGCCCCCGTCACGTCGTACGGGATCAGCGGTCCTTCCCCGTTGCTGCCGAGCAGCATCAACCGCCGGACGCCGCAAGCGGCCATCGCGCTCAGCAGCGGCTCGGCGGCCGCCGCCGACGGGACGCCCGGCTCGGACATTGGAGTGACCAACGGTACGACGACCCCGTCGAGCATCAGTACCCCCGGACCCGCGGCCAGGCCAGCTCGAAGCCGTCGGCGACCAGCTCCTTCTGGAACCGCTCGAGTACGGCGGGATCCTCGTGGACCTGCGCCGGTTCGACGTCGTTCTCCAGGCAGTACGCCGCCAGCGCACCGGACGCCTCGCCGACGTTCCATTCGACCGGATGCAGGCGGTAGCACCCGTTGGTGATGTGCGTCGTACCAAGGTTCTTGCCGGCGGCAAGGACGTTGCGGACCCGGACCGGCAGCAACGCGCCGAGCGGGATCTGGAACGGGCAACTGGCCACGTCGATGTAGTTGTCCCCGCCCGTCGACGGGTGCAGGTCGATCCGGTACATCCCGATCCCGACGCTGTCCGGATACGCCACGGCGCCGCGTTCACCACGCACGGCCAGCGACAGGTCGTGCTCGACGATCGTCCGGCGTGCGCGGATCCGGCGGGACTCCCGGATGTACGGCGCTTTCGCCAGGCCGTCCGCGCTGCCCATCACGTCCGGCCGCAACCTCAGCCCCGCCCAGCCGGTACCGCCGTCGGGGCGCGGCGCCTCGGTCTGCAGCCAGTACAACATGCTCAGGGCCTGGCTCCGGGCTCCTTCGAGATGCTTGGCTCGCTCGTCGTCCGAGACGCCGATCAGCGGACCAGGCAGGTAGTCGATCATCGGCCAGTTGACGATTGTGACGTCGCTGGCCGCGAACCCGGGCCGGAACAGCACCCGGCTGACGATTCGGCGGAAGACCCACAGGTCCTCGTCGCCGGGCCCGAGGCTCTGGTCGGCGACCACCGGCCCCGACGACGCGTTCGGCACGAACGTGCGTTGCACCGGCGCCAGCGTCCGCGGATCCGGCGACAGCAGCCCGAGCAGCGGCCCCGGCCAGAACGGCGGCCGGTACTCACGCCAGAACCCGTACTGGTCCGGGCGGTCGATCGTGTGGTCCTCCCCCGCCCGATGCTCGACCGCGAACACCCACGAGAACGCCTGCATGTTGTCCGGCTGCGCCTGCGCCGGTGCACTCGGCTCGCCGGTCTCCGCCGCGGACTCGAAGCCGGTGACGTGCTCGATGCCCGCCAGCTCGAGCACGTCGCCCAACTCGGTCGCGTCCAGCACGTACGGCGCTCGCGCGTGAAACAACTCGTCGTCCGGACCGGCGAACGTCACCGACGTCACCCGATCACCATCGGCCTCAGCCGCCACCGGGCGGTGCAGATAGCGAATCGCCAGCCGTCCCGCGGCGACGTACGGCCCGACCATCGCCGCCAGCACCGCTGCCGCGACCCGCGGCTCGTGGCACAGCCGGCTGACGGTCCCCTGCCCCGGGTTCAGGTCCGCGACCGCCAGCGCCTCCGCGGTCAGCGGGTACCACCTGCGGTAGTGGTCGCGGATCGCGTCCCGCAGCTTCCGGTACGAGCGGGTCGCCCCGAACTGCTCGATCCACGGATGCTCGTCCGGCGGCACCCCCTGGCTGGTCAACTGTCCGCCGAGCCAATCGGTCTCCTCGGTGAGCAGCACGGTCCGGCCGCGGCGCAACGCTGCCAGCGCCGCGGCGACCCCGCCCATCCCGCCGCCGACGATCAGAACATCGGCCTCGGCTGTCGTCATACCGCGCCACTCTCCTTGTCAGAGGGATCAGCAAAGTCGGAAAGATCGGCAAAGAAGTTCACGTCGCCGCGTTCCATCAGGACGATCAGGCTGAGCAACGCGCCCCAGGTCTGGAACGGCTCGCTGTTCGGCTTGTCGCACGCGCCGCCGTGGATGCTGGAGTAGTTCTCGTGCACGTGCCGGTGCTCGTTCCACTCCTTCAGCACAAGCCGGCCACTGCCGTCGGCCAGCCAGGCGGCCGCGTCCTTCTCGCCCGCGCGCAGCAGGCCGAGGTAGACCAGGAAGTTCACCGGCGGCCACGCGCGGTACTCCCAGTAGCTCGTCTCCTTGAGCTCGATGTGCTCGTACCGCGGCGACGTCGGCAGGATCCACTCGCCGCCGAACGCGTCGTCGGGCAGCAGGTGCTCGGTCACCATCCGGGCCGCCCGCTCGCCCACGCCGACGCCCGCGAGCAGCGGATAGAAGCTCATCGTCGACAGCCGTTCGGTCAGCAGCCCGGTGTCCGTGCGGCGGCTGCGATAGATCCCTCGGGTCTCGTCCCACAACGACTCCATCGCCCGTACGACGACTTCGCGCCGCTCGCGCAACTCGGCTGCGGCCGCGGTCTCGCCGAGGATGTCCGCGAGTTCCGCCAGTGCCTCGCAGTCGGCGGCGTACAGGCTGTTCAGCCCGACGTCATGCGCCGCCAGCAGGCTCTTCGCCTGGTCGAACGGCACGTCGTCGAAGACCGGATGGCCGTCCCATCCGGACTCGCAGGTCGCGCCGAAGTGCTGGTGGATCCGCGGAATGTCCTGCGGTGACGGGAATTCCGGATCGAAGTACGTCGACCCGGCGCAGAGCAGCTCGCCGTCGCGGCGGACGCGCCACCACCACCGGTTCCAGGACAGCAACGCGTCGAACGTCTCGGTGAGGAACCACCGCTCGCCGAACCGGCGGTACAACTCGAGCACGACCATCGAGCCCACGGGCGGCTGCGAACCGTCGTACGTCTTCCGCCCGGTGCCCTGCTCGACGTTCGGGACGAAGCCGTCCGGGGTGATCGCGCGGAGCATCTCGACCGTGTTGACGTAGGCGAGCTCCTTACTCGACACCGCCGCCAGCAACGCGTTGAAGAACGCGTCCCAGCAGAACAGCGCGTACCCACCGCGCTTGCCGACGTTCCACAGCCGGCTCACCGTGGTCACCACGCGCGACTGCGACGGCTCGTAGATCGTGTTCCACGAGATCGCGTCCCGGACGATGTCCTGATGCGGATCCTGCTGACCGTACGGCGCCGACGCCGCGTCCACGATCCGCGCGATCTCGGCCAGGTCGCGGCGCCGCCCGGTGCTGACACCGACGGCACCGGTCAGCTCGACCGCGAGATACGGCCCGTCGATGTCGACGTACGGATCGTCGACGAGCGGCGCGGTCGCGAACACGTCGACGCTGCCGTGCGGACCGGTGGCCGTGATCCGGTCACCGGACCGGCTGACCGTGCCCGCCCGGTTCCACAAGTAGCCGACGGCAACGGTCAGCAGTGCACTCTTCCGCTGGTTGGCTGTTGGGGTCACCAACACGACGAGATCGCCGTCGGCATGGGCCGTCCGGACCCGGATCGTGATACCTGCCCAGCTGACCGTGGTCTCGGTGTAGCTCCCGTCGTACGCGTGCGGGCCGAGGGTGACGGTCTCCGCGCCCTCGGTCCGGCGGCCGATCTGTGCCGTGCGCAACGACGTACCGCGGTAGTACTCCTTCAGGCCGAACGACAGCCCCAGTGCGTCGGGCAGCAGGACCTGGGTCAGCACACTGCGCGTGTCCCAGGTGTTCCAGCCACGGGCCAGATCCGTCTGCAGGCGAGCGTAAGCGTCGGTCATGATTCCTTCGTGAGTTCGAGCGCTGCGTCGAGCAGGCTGCGGGTGTACTCGTGCTGTGGAGCGCCCAGGACGTCGGTGGCCGCGCCTTCCTCGACCAGGACCCCGCGGCGCATCACGGCGATCCGGTCCGCGATCTGGTGGACGACGCCGAGGTCGTGCGAGATGAACAACATCGACAGGTGGTGCCGTTGCTGGAGGTCGACCAGCAACCGCAGGATCTGCGCCTGCACGGACACGTCGAGCGCGGATACCGCCTCGTCGCAGACCAGCAGCCGCGGTTTGACGGCCAGCGCCCGCGCGATGCTGACCCGCTGGCACTGGCCGCCGGACAGCTCGGAGGCACGATGCCGGGACACCGACGGATCGAGCCCGACGTCGTCCAGCAGCCGATGCAACGCGGCCTCCCGGTCCCCGGACGGCGCGGCCTCCGGGTGCGTCCGCCACGCCTCCTCGATCACCGCCGCGACGGTCATCCGGGGATTGAGCGACGACCGCGGATCCTGGAACACCATCTGTACGGCGCGCTGCAGCGCGGCCGGGCGCCGTCCGACCGGCCCGAGCGGTGCACCGTCGAACAGCACCTCGCCCGCGTCTGGCTTCACCAGACCGACGATCACCCTGGCCACCGTCGTTTTGCCGGATCCGGACTCACCGACCAGGCCGACCGTCTCGTCCGGGCCGACCGTCAAGCTGACGCCGTCGACCGCCTTGAACCGCCGCCGGGACCTGCCGAAGCCCACCTCGAGGTCACGCACTTCGAGCATCAGCCCACCAGCTCCTCGGCGAAGTGACACGCGGACCAGCGACCGGAGCCGAACTCCCGGACTGCCGGCTGCTCCGTACGGCACACGTCCCGCGCCAGCGGGCAGCGCGGGTGGAACGCACACCCGGCCGGCCGGTTCGCCGGTGTCGCGGGCGTTCCCGGCAGCGGATGCGCGAGCGCCGTACGAGTGCGTACGGCGGGAACGCTGTCCACGAGCGCACGCGTGTAGGGATGCGCCGGCTTGCTCAGCACCTTCGTCGTGGGTCCGCGTTCGGCGACACGACCGGCGTACATGACCACGACCTGGTGGGCGACATGGTTGACGACCCGCAGGTCGTGGCTGACCAGCAGCATCGCCAGACCTTCGTCCTCCTGGATGTCGCGGAGCAGCCGCAGGATCCGGGCCTGCACGGTGACGTCGAGCGCGGTCGTCGGCTCGTCGGCCAGCAGCAGCGCCGGGCTGCCGGCGAGCGCCAGCGCGATCATCGCGCGCTGCCGCATGCCGCCGGAGAACTCGTGCGGATAGTTGCGCAGCCGCGCCGCCGGTTCCGGGATGCCGGCGCGGTCGAGCAGCTCGATCACGCGGCGCCGTACCTGGTCGGACGGGCGGCCGGCGCGACGGAGGATCTCGCCGACCTGGCGGCCGACGGTCTGCGTCGGGTTCAGCGCGGCCAGCGGATCCTGGAAGATCATCGCGATCTCGTGCCCGCGCACCGCCCGGCGCCGCGTCCGCGACGCCCGCAGCAGGTCCTCCCCCTGCCAGCGCAACGTGCCGCCGGTCCGGGCGCCCGCGGGCAGCAGGTCGATCACCGCGTTCGCGGTCATCGTCTTCCCGCTGCCCGACTCACCGATCAGGCCGACCGTGGTGGCCGGGGTGATGGTGAACGACACGTCGTCGACGACGCGCACCGGCCCTTCGCGCCCGGGCAGGTCGACGACCAGCCCGGACACGTCGAGCGCGGCCTCGGGAACCGTCATGAGGTGCCGACCTGCACCTTGGCGAGGTCCGGCAGGCCGGCCGGGTCGGGTGTGAACCCGCTGAGCCGCTTGTTCCACGCGTACGCGTACTTCACGGCCATCGGGAACATGCCGACCGCGTCGGACCAGATGATCGCGCTCGCCTCGCCGTACAGCCGGGTCCGCTCCTTCTCGTCCGGCGTCGCGGCCGCCGCGGCGAGCAGCTTGTCCAGCTCCGGGTTGCAGTAGCCGTTGCGCTTGGCCTTGCAGGTGTACAGCCGGCCGAGCGTGTTCGCGGCGTCGTACGTCGGATTGGACAGCTGCTGGAAGTTGATGTCCCAGTTGAGCGCGAGCAGATCCTTGGTGAACACGGCCTGCTCCTTCTCCAGCAGGTCCACCTGGACGCCGATCTTCTGCAGGTCCGAGACGACCGCCTGGTTGAACGGCCGAAACTCGGCGTTCGCGAACTGCAGCCGGAGCTTCTTGCTGAAGTCGAAGCCGGCCGCGGTCAGCGCTGCCTTGGCGGCCGCCGGGTCGTGGCTCACCGGCTGCTGCTTGGCGTACCCCAGCGTGTTCGCGGAGACCGGGGCGTCGGCGACACTGCCGGTCTGCGGATAGAGCTGCTTGATGATGGTCGGGAAGTCGACCGCCTGCCACAGCGCCCGCCGGATCTTCGCGTCCTTCAGCGCGGGGATCGACGAGTTGAACCACATGGTGAACACCGCGGTGCTCTGCACGGTCTCGACGGTCAGGTTGGAGTCGCTCTGCACCTGCGACAGCTGATCGTCCGGGATACCCCAGATCAGGTCCGCCTCACCGGTGCGCAGCGCGGTCATCCGGGCGGCGAGCTCCGGCATCGTCCGGAACGTCACCCGCTCGAGCTTCGGCGCGCCGCCGTAGTACTCCGGGTTCGGAACCAGAGAGACCGAGCCGGACGGATCGAACTTGTCCAGCTTGAACGGCCCCGAGCCGACCGGGCTCTTGAAGAAGTCAGGGTCCTCACCAGTGACCTTGGCCGGGATGACGTAGAAGATCGCCAGCTTGCGCGGCAGCGCCGCGTCCGGCTTCGGCGCCTTCAGCACCACCTCGGTGTCCGACGGCGCGGTCATCGTGTAGTCGGTGAAGTTGGCCGCGTTCGTGCTCTTCAGGTCGAGCAGCCGCTGGAAGGACGCGACCACGTCCTTCGCGGTGAGCGGCGAGCCGTCGCTGAACTTCACGTCCTTGCGTAACGTGAAGGTGTACTCCGAGGCGGTGCTGTTCGCCTTCCACTCGGTGGCGAGGTCGCCCTCGACGGTACCGTCCTGGCGCGGCCGGACGAGCCGGCTGAACAGCTCCTGCGCGACCAGCTGGGTGCCGGTGTTGCCGCCGCCCTGCGGACTGGCCGGGTCGAGGTTCTGGATCGGGTAGGTGCCGGCGACGGTGACCTCGGACTTCGCGGTGCCGCCGCCACCGCCGCTGGTGGTGCTGCATCCGGTGAACGCGAGTGTCGCCGCGAGCACGAGGCCCGCGAGCCGGGCAGGGGATCTGGTCATGGCATGGTTCCTGTCTGCCGGGGTCGATCGATGGATGTCATCTGAGCCCGCCGCGACCGAAGCGGGCGGTGAGCTGATCGCCGAGGATCCCGATGTTCACGATCAGCAGCGACAGCGCGATGCCTGGCAGCGCGGAGATCCACCAGGCGGTGGCGAGATACTGTTTGCCGTTGGCAATGGTCTGGCCCCAGGACACCGCCGAACTCGGCAGGCCGATCCCGAGGAAGCTGAGCCCGGCCTCGGCCAGCACGACGAGCGCGAACTCGAGCGTGGCCAGCGCGACCACCGGTCCGGCCGCGAACGGCAGCACGTGCCGGACCAGGATGGACCTCCGCCGTACCCCGAGCACCCGCGCCGCGTCCACCCAGGCGCGTTCGCGCACCGAGAGCGCCGTACCCCTGGTCACGCGGGCGAAGGAGATCCAGGCGGTGGCCGACAACGCGCCGACCACCACGACGACGCTGCGCTGGAAGGATCCCGCGATCACGATGGCCAGCAGGATCGCGGGGAATGCGAGCAGGATGTCGATACCGCGGGACAGCACGGTGTCCAGCCAGCCGCGGAAGTAACCCGCGGTGACGCCGATCGCCGTACCGACGACGGCCGAGACGACGACCGTCGAGATCCCGATCAGCACCGACGTCCGGGCGCCGTACACGAGCTGGGCGAAGACGTCGCGACCGAGCCCGTCGGTGCCGAGCCACGCGGTGCCGCCGGACGACAGCTGCGCCCCTGGCTTCAACAGCCGGTTCGCGAGATCGGCCTGCACCGGGTTGTAGTCGATCAGCAGCGGCCCGACGAGCGCAACGGCCGCGTAGCCGGCGAGTACGACGTACGGCACGCGGCTCAGCCAGCGCCGGGCAGCGGTACGACGTCGTACGGCGGCCGGCTGATCTTTTGCATCGGCCACGGAGGCCGTCGTCAGGGATGCGGTCACGAGGCACCGTCCAGGCGGATGCGGGGATCGAGCTGGGAGTAGACGAGGTCGGCGGCGAGGTTGAACGCCATCACGATGCCGGCGACCAGGAACGTGGCCGCCTGAACCACCGTGTAGTCCCGGTTGGCCACGGACTCGACGACGAGCGTGCCGACGCCGGGCCAGGCGAACACGTTCTCGACGACGACCGCGCCGCCCATCAAGCCGCCCATGTGCAGGCCGACGATCGTCACGACCGGGATCAGCGAGTTCCGCAGCGCGTGGCCGAGCAGCACCTGGCGTTCGGTGAGGCCTTTGGACCGCGCGGTCTGGATGTACTGCTCGTGCATGGTCTCGGCGACGCTGGTCCGGGTCAGTCGCGCGACCGTCGCGGTGAATGGCAGCGCCAGGGTCACGGCCGGAAGCACCAGGTGCGCGGGCGTTCCGGCTCCGGCGCTCGGCAGCAGCCGCAGGGCCAGCGCGAACAGCAGGATCAACATGATCCCGGTCCAGAACGTGGGGAACGACTGCAGCGCGATGGTGCCCGCGGACACCACCCGGTCGACGGCACCACCCGGCCGTCCGCCGGCGATCAAGCCGAGCACGAGGCCGGCGATCACCGCGATCGCGGTCGAGACGAGCATCAGCTCGGCGGTGGCCGGCATCCGCTCGAGGACCTCGGCCATCGCCGGCCGGTTGAACAGGTACGAGTCGCCGAACTCCAGCCGGACGACGTCGCCGAGGTAGTTCAGGTACTGCAGCGGCAGCGGCTGGTCGAGACCGAGTCTCGCGGTCAGTTCCCGGACCTGTTCCGGAGGTGCGTCCGGTCCGAGCATCAGCGTGGCCGGATCACCGGGCGCGACCCGGACGATCACGAAGATCAGCGAGGCCGCACCCCACATCACCAGCACCCCGACGAGCAGCCGCTTGACGACGACCCTGATCATGCTGCACTCCGTGGCGGACCGACGGTCGTGCCGTCGGTGAGCGGGCACTCGACGCTCTCGTTCTTCGCGGTGGTCTCCGGGCTCTCCAGCTGGCCGACCAGCAACCGAGTGGCGCGGCGTCCCATCTCCTCGCGCGGCACCACCAGGCCGGTCCAGGCGGTGTCGTGCCGCCGGGCGCCGATCGAGTCGCCGAGCACGACCACACTCAGCTCGCCGGGAATCGACACCCCTTGCCGCTCGATCTCCTCGGCGAGCAGCACCTGCTCGGCCACCAGCGCGGTGATCCCGCCGTGCCGGATCTCGGTGACCAGTCCTTCGACCTCGTCGAGGGACTCGAGCGTCCAGACCGGCGCCATCTGCCGTCGTCCTTGCCGGAAGCCCCGTTCGCGATCGCGGCTCGGCTGCGCGTCGCCGTCACCGAGCCGCGCGTAGGCGACGCGTTCGTGGCCGAGTCCGTACAGGCGCTCGGTCAGCTGCTCGGTCGCACCGGCGTAGTCCGCCGCGACGTACGACACCGGCGCCCCCGGCACCTCCTGGTGGCCGACGTACACGAACGGGTAGCCGGAGTCGCGCAACTGCTCGATCTCCTCGCTCCGCGGGTTGCGGCCGAGCAGCAGCGCCCCGTCGGCCAGCGACAGCCGGGTCGACCCGTCGCGGAACATCTGCCGCTCGCCTTCGGTGCTGGTGAACAGCAGCAGGTCGTAGCCGAGCTCGGCGGCCTCCTGCTCCATCCCGAGCAGGAACGGGAAGTAGAAGTCCATGCTCGTGGTCGGGAACACCGCCTCGAACGTGTAGACGCCGAGGATCTTGTTCCGGCCGCCGGCCAGCGACCGCGCCGAGGCGTTGGCGACGTACCCCCACTCGCGCATCACCGCCAGCACGCGGTCCCGCGTGGCCGGGCTGATCCGGACGCCGGAATCACGCTCGTTCAGCACCAGCGACACCGTGGCCTGGCTGACACCGGCCAGCCGGGCGATGTCGGCCTGCGTCGGGCGCCGCGCCGGTCCGGGACTCATCCGCATCACTCCTGCTAATACGAGCTAGCACCTGTGGTCGCCGAGTTTCGCCCTCGGATCCGCCGTGTGTCAACAGCATGTCGCGAAACTCGTCGATCAAAAAGCTAATACCCATTAGCATCTGGCGCCCGGCGGCGATCGTGGATAACGTCCGGCCAATCCCGGTCACGGACGCCTAGGAGCGAACGCATGTCGATCAGTCGCCGGAACTTCACCCTCGGTCTCGCCGCCGGCACCGCCGCGGCAGCCCTTCCCTCGCCCGCACTCGCGGCCTCCCATGGCGTCACTCCGGACGGCGCCACCGGCAGTCCGCGCGCGCCGTACTTCGCCGAGACCACACTGTGGGACTCGGCGGTCGACCCACTCGCCAGCTACTTCGTCTACGGCCTCGTCGTGCTGCCGGACGACACGATCATCGCCTGCACCGAAGGCCGTCACGAGACGTGCGACGCCGGACCGCACGACCTGCTGATCCGCCGCAGCACGGACGGCGGACAGACCTGGACCGCGACCCAGGCGGTCGCCGTCGCGGTCGACCGCGAAACGTGGGCCAACCCAACGTTCGTGGTCGACCGGAGCACCGGCGAGGTGTTCCTGTTCCACAACCTCTGCGAGCAGCTGCCCGAGAACACCAGCTGCTCGGCCGACTCGAGCACCGTGTACGTCATCTCCAGCACCGACGGCGGCGCGACCTGGAGCGAGCGCCGCAGCCTCGCCGGGATGTTCGACCACTTCCCGTACAACTGGGCGATGCACGGACCCGGCCCGGGGCACGGCATCCAGCTCGCGTCAGGCCGCCTGGTCCTCACGGTCTCGCACCGCACGATCATCACCGGCGTACCGGCCGCCCAGCGCAACTACGGCGTCTCGACCATCTACAGCGACGACCACGGCCGCACCTGGCAGGCCGGCGGCGAAGTGCCGATGCGCACCGACCTGCCTGCGCTCGGCGAGGCCAGGCTGGTGCAACGCTCCGACGGCACGGTCGTGATGAACAGCCGGCCCGGCTCCGGCCAGGACTGGCCGCGCGGCATCGCCGTCAGCTCGGACGGCGGTGAGACCTGGTCGGAGTCCACGCTCGACTTCAACGCGGGCCTGTTCAACGGCTGCGACAACAGCCTCATCAACTACCCCGGCGGCCGGATGGTGTTCAGCCGGCCCGACGCACCGATGCGCTGGAACATGACCGTGTCGGTCAGCTACGACGAGGGGTACTCGTTCCGCTACAGCCGGACCGTGAACCCGGGACGCTCGTACTACTCCGACCTCGCGCACCTCTCGGACGGCACGATCGTCCTGCTCTACGGCTGCGACGGCGAACTCGACGGCAGCCCGCGCCGGGTATCCGTGGCCCGCTTCAACCTCGAGTGGCTGACGCAGGGCCGTGACAGCCTCGCGACCGGCCCGCAGCTGTCCGAACGGAGCTTCGACCTCGGCAACACCGCTCCGGCCGCACGTCGTTCCGGTGGCACGGTCGCCGTCGTCCGTGAACCCACCGCCCGCCGCGGCGCCCGCGCGGTCTTCACTCCCGACGCCGCCGGCGACTTCATCGAGTACTCCGTCACCGCGGGCAGCGACGCCGAGTACGAGCTCTGGCTGCGCTACCACCGCTCGTCCAGTGGCGGCCTGGTGACCGTCACGGTGGACGGCCGCCCGCTGCGCAACTCGAGCTTCGACTTCACCACCTTCCGCCTCGACGGGTACGCCGTCGCGCTGCTCGGCCGGCTGCGGTTGCAGGCGGGCCGGCACACGATCCGCTTCACCTCCGCCGGCGCCGGGCGCGGCGGCGGTACGACGATGTCGCTCGACGAGCTGAGCATGGTCCGGTCCGCGCACTCGCCCGACGTCCGCGAGGAGGTGACCGTCGACAACGGCGGCGACCTCGGCTTCTCGGTGGTCGGCACCTGGCCGAGCAGCCGCGGCGTACCGGGCTACTACGGCTTCAACTACACCTCGCACGCCAAGGGCACCGGCGCGAACGTCGCACGCTGGCGGCCGGCGTTGCCCGGCGGCGACCGGTACGAGGTGCTCGCGTCGTTCTCGGCCGGGACCAACCGCGCGACCGATGCGACGTACGTCGTCCACCACGCCGACGGTGTCACGCCGGTCGCGGTCGACCAGACGCAGCGTGGTGTCCCCGAGCTCCGGACCGGCGAATGGGTCTCGCTCGGCACGTTCCGGTTCGAGGCGGGGATCGACGGGTACGTCGAACTCAGCGACGCGGCGAGCAACGTCGTGATCGCGGACGCCGTGCGCTTCCGGAGGCAGCCGGCATGATCGCACCGGTGCTGCCCGGGCCGGCGGCGGCCGTCGTACTGCGGCCGCTGCCGGACAACCGGGTGACAGGAGGGTTCTGGCACCGCCGGATGGCGGCGAACCGCGCCGCGATCCCGGTGGGGCATCAGCGCTTGGTTGATGCAGGCAACATTCGCAACCTGGAGATCGCCGCCGGCGACGCGGCCGGGGTGGCCACCGGCGGCAGCTTCCGGGACTCCGACGTGTACAAGTGGCTGGAGGCGGCGGCCTGGGAGCGGGACGAGTCGCCGGGCGTGCAGCAGGTGCGCCGTACGGTCGCCGCCGCGCAAGGCGACGACGGGTACCTCAACTCGGCGATCCAGGTGCGCGGCGAGAAGCGGTACGACCGGCTGTGGATGAGCCACGAGTTGTACTGTGCCGGCCATCTCTTCCAGGCCGCGATGGCTGATGCCCGCGCCACCGGGAACACCGACCTGCTGGACGTCGCGACCCGGTTCGCGGACCAGCTCGTCGCGACGTTCGGCCCGGACGGGCGCCGCGAGCTCGACGGGCATCCGGCGGTCGAGCTGGGTCTGGTCGAGTTGTACCGGCAGACCGGCGAGCCGAGCTACCTGGAGCTCGCAGCGTACTTCGTCGAGGCCCGCGGACAGGGACGTGCCACGAAGCCGGGGTTCGACCCGTCGCACTACGGCAATCCGGCGCACTACGCGGACCGGGTACCGGTGCGGATCGCGGACACCGTGGAGGGGCACGCGGTCCGCGCGGTGTACTTCGCGGCCGGCGCCACGGACGTCGCGATCGAGACCGGGGACGCGGACCTGCTGGACGCGGTGCGCCGCCAGTACGACGCGATGCGCCTGCGGAAGCAGCACGTCACGGGGGCGGTCGGGTCCCGCTGGGACGGTGAGGCGTTCGGCGACGTGTACGAGCTGCCGCCGGACCGCGCGTACGCCGAGACGTGTGCCGCGATCGGCGCTCTGCAGTGGGCATGGCGGTTGCTGCTCGCGACCGGCGATCCCTTGTACGCCGACCAGATGGAGCTGATCCTCTACAACGCCGTACTGCCCGGGGTCTCGCTCACCGGGGCGGAGTACTTCTACGTCAACACGCTGCATCGGCGGACCGGTGCTCGGGGTGACGTGCAGCGCTCGCCGGCGCATGGCCGGCAGCCGTGGTTCAACTGCGCGTGCTGCCCGCCGAACGTGATGCGCATGCTCGCGAGCGTTCCGGCGTACTTGGCGACGGGCGACGAAGAAGGGCTGCAGCTCCACCAGTACGCCACCGGATCGCATCGCGCCGGCTCGTTCGCTGTCGACGTACAGACCGACTATCCGTGGGACGGCCGCGTCACGGTGACGGTGCGGGAGGCGCCGGAGCACGAGGTCGAGCTCGCGCTGCGGGTCCCTGAGTGGGCTGCCGGCGCGACTCTCGACCATCGGCCTGTCGACACCGGTTATGCCAGGCTGCGCAAGGTGTTCCGCGTCGGCGAACGGGTTGTCCTGGAACTGCCGATGGACCCGCGGCTGGTGGTGTCCGGTGAGTACTTGGACGCTACGCGCGGCTGCGTCGCGGTGGCTCGCGGGCCACTGGTGTACGCCGTCGAACAGCCTGACCAGGTGGCTACCGTCGAGGACCTCCGGATCGACCCCACCGCGCCTGTGGAGGCGGAGCCGCGCCCTGAGCTGCTCGACGGCGTGACGGTCCTCCGCACGACAGGACTGGCCATCTCCGGTCAGGACTCGCCATACAGTCTCTACACCGCCGGTCGGGCTGCTGGACGAGCGGTACCGATCACACTGATCCCCTACTACGCCTGGGCGAATCGTGGCCCGCACGCCATGCGGGTGTGGATTCCCACGACCTAGAGCAGGGCTCCGTTCTTCCGTAGCTCGTCCCGGAGCACCTCCACGTCGAGGTCGGCAGGCGGCCGGCCGGACGCGACCGCGATGGCGGCCGCCGTGCCCGCCGCCTGCCCCATGGCCATGCACTGTGCCATCGACCGGACGGACGCGTGCGCGTCGTGGGTCGCGGACAGGCAGCGGCCGGCGACCAGCAGGCCGGTCACCTCGCGCGGCAGCAGACACCGGTACGGAACGCCGTACGTCGATCCGGTCGGGTCCCCGGCACCGCCGACGTACTTCCAGATCGTCGACGAGCCCGCGGCGTGGTCCTCGATCGGCGCACCGCACTGCGCGATCTCGTCGGGGAACCGCCGGGCGGTGAGGACGTCGGCGCGGGTCAGCACGTACCGGCCGACGAGGCGCCGGCTCTCCCGGACTCCGATCCGCGTCGAGACGCCGAGCAGGTACGCCTCCGCGTAGCCGGGCACGCGCTCCTTCAGGAACCGCACGTAGTCGCGCACCTGGCGTCGGCCCTCGCGTTCGGCCTCCGACAGCTGCCACGGGTCGAGCGGGTTCACGTCGCTGACGCGGGTCATGTTCGTGTGCACGACGTTCGGCAGCACGGTGCGGTGCGCCGATCCCTCGGTCCGCGGCAGGCCGAACTCCGCCGCGGCCTCTCGCATCAACCGGTGCAGCTCCTTGGTCGGCGTGGCCGCGAGGTCGACGTTGCCCAGCCGGAACGTCGCGGTCAGCGGCTGCACACGCTGCTCGCCGTCGGGCCGTTCCAAGGCCGCTCCGGCGCGCCAGGCCAGCTCAGCGTCACCCGTTGCGTCCACGAGCACCTGCGCCAGGATCCGGCCGCGGCCGGCTTTGGTCTCGACGACCACCCCGGTGATCCGCCCAGCCTCCATGAGCACGTCGGTGACCGTTGCGTGCAGCAACGTTTGGAGGCCCGGCTCCGCGGTCAGCTCGTCCCACGCCAGCTTCAGTGCTTCGGGTTCGTAGGTGACGCCGGTGCCCGCGCCGTACGTGTTCGGCCGCTCGAATGCCTGGTCCCACGCGAACAGCCGCTCGCAGAGCTCCCAGCCGATCCCGCCGACCACGCGATCGGCGCGACCTGGAGCGTAGAACCCGTAGAAGGTGTCCAGCACTGCCGCCCCGGTCCCGCCGAGAAAGCCGGTGGCCTCGATCAGCAGCGTCCGCGCGCCCGCCCGCGCCGCAGCAACCGCCGCGGCACAACCGGCCGAGCCACCTCCGACAACGACGACATCGCCACTCCACATCACCTGAGGTGCCACCCTCCGTCGACAGGGATCACTGCTCCGGTCGTCCGCCGGGACGCCGGCGACAACAGCCAGGACACGACGTCCGCGATCTCCCGCGGTGTGCAGGCCACTCCGCCGAGCGGCATCAGCTCGGGCAGCCGGCGGCTGATCTCGGCGGAGCCGAGCGCGCGGCGCGCCATCGGGGTGTCGACCAGCCCGGCCGCGACCAGGTTCACCCGGACCCCGGCGGGCGCGGCGTCGTATGCGGCCGACCGGACCAGCGGGATCAGCGCACCCTTGGCACTCGCGTAGGCGACCGTGCGGAAGTCCCGGTGGAGCGAAGTCGCCAGGGCCGATCCGATGACGACGATCGAGCCGCCACCTGTCAGCTTCGGGATCGATGCCCTCAGCAACCGGAACACCGACTCGTGGTTGACCCGGTGGACCTCGGCCCAGGCCTCGTCGGTGCAGTCGCCGATCGTTCCGTCGCCGAGCCGGCGCCCGGACATGCCGATCGCGTGCACGACCCCGTCGAGTCCGCCGAGGACGTCGTACGCCTGGTTGACGGCCCGCTCCGCGCCGCCTGGTTGCGTGATGTCGATCGTCCCGGCGTCGACGCCGTACACCGCACCGCCCGCGGCGCGGATCGTGTCCACGCAGGCGCTGCCGATACCGCCCTCCGAGCCGGCGACCAGCACGCGCGGCGCACTCACCGCTCCGCCCGCAGAGTGCCGGCCGCGCGCCGCGCGAACTCGTCGTACGCCGCCTCGAACAGCTCCGTACTGCGGTCGTCGCCGACCAGCCGGGAACTGGTGATCACCGGCGGGACGATCCCGTCGGCGGCCAGGATCCGCGCCGTACGGACCTTGATCTCGTTGACGACGGCAACGGCCGTGAACGTGCTGACCGGACCGATCGGCTCGGCCACGCCGTCGACCCGGCACAACGCGTCGCCGACCGGCGAGCAGAGGTCGATCACCACGTCCGCGTGGTCGGTCAGTCTGGTGCCGCTCGGGTGCCGCGGCTCGGCCGCCCGGGTCTCGGCGAGCGACGTCACCGCGATCACCGGCAGCCCGGCGCGCCGCGCGCCGGCGGCCATCTCGATCGGTACCGCGTTCAGGCCGCTGACGCTGAACACGAGCAGGCTGTCGACCGGCCGGAGCCGGAAGTTGGCGAGGATCTGGTCGGCCAGCCCCGGCATCCGCTCGATGAACATCGCCTGCCGCTGCCCGTTCGCACCGACCACCTGGTTGTGGAAGGTCATCGACAGTTCGACGATCGGGTGGAAACCGGGGAACGAGCCGTACCGCGGGAAGATCTCCTCGACCGGCATCCGCGAGTGTCCGGTCCCGAACGCGTAGACCACACCGTCGCCCGCGATCGACTTCGCCGCGAGGACGGCGGCCTGCTCCATGGCGTCGTCCTGCGTCCGCCGTACTTCGTCCAGCACCGGCAAGGCCGCGGCGATCCAGCTCATCTGTCAGCTCCTGTGATGATCGCGGCGCCGAGTGCGCCGGCGGTTGGTCCGAGGTGTGCGAGCCTGAGGTCGACCGGGCCGGTCAGCCGGGCGCGGTGCACGAGTTCGGCTTCGACGGCCGGGCGCAGGTAGGCGAAGGCCGGCGCGACACCACCGCCGATCACCACGGTCGTCACGCCCGTGTAGGCGACGACGTTGCTCAGCACCAGGCCGAGTGCGCGGCCCGCGTCGTCGAGCACGTCCCGCTCGACCTGACCGGTCGACCGGACCACGTCCTCGGGGGTCTCCGCTCGCCCGCCGCGCGCCCGGACCTGCGCGACCAGCGCCCAGCCGCCGGCGACCGTTTCCAGACAACCGCGCGCGCCGCAGCCACACGCCGTACCGTCGGGCCGGCAGATCATGTGCCCCAGCTCGCCGACCGCGTCACCGCGCGCCCGGACGACCTCGCCGTTCAGCGCGAGCGCACCGCCGATCCCCGTGCCGATCGTCACGAACAGTGCGTCGTCGACGCCGCGCGCCGCGCCCATCCGCAGCTCGGCCGTGGCAAATGCCCTTGCATCGTTGACGAGCCGGACGGGTACGCCGGTCCGGGTCTCCACCTCGTCCGCGAACGGTAGGTCCGCCCACGGTCCCGGCAGGTTCGGCAGCAACTCGATCCGGCGCAGGTCGTCCGAGAGACACCCGGGTACGGCGATGCCGGCGGCCGCGACGTCCGCGTCGCGGATGAGGGCGACGGTCAGCTCGACGACGGCCCGGAGGTCTCGGGGCGTGGCGAGCTCGCCGTGGTCCAGCACGCCGTACTCCGGTGACCACTGGACCCATTTGGTCCGGGTGCCTCCGATGTCGATGCCGAGCATCTGCGCCTCCTGTTGTACAGCCTGTCTAGACAGGTGACCGTAGGCCGCCTGGATTGCGTTCGTCAAGAGGTGCTTGCGCTCCGGGTCAGCCTGTCTAGACTATCCGCGTGACTCCCCGATCGATCCCCAGACACCAGGCCGTCGAGCGCCACCTGCGCAGCCGGATCGCCGGCCTCCGCCCAGGCGACGCGATCGAGTCCGACGCCGAGCTGACCGCGTTGTTCGACGTCAGCCGGATGACCGTCCGGCAGGCCGCGCAACGGCTCGCCGACGAAGGGCTCATCTACCGGGTGCCCGGGGTCGGCACGTTCGTCGCCGAGCCGAAGGTCCATCGCGACATGGCCCGGCTCCGGTCGTTCACCGAGGAGATGGACCGCCGCGGCGCGGTCGCCGGCTCCCGGATCCTCACCGCCGGGATCCGCACCGGCAGCAACGACGAGGCTGCCGCGCTGCACCTCCCGCCGGGGTCGAAGGTGGTCCACGTCCGCCGGCTCCGGCTCGCGGACGGCAAGCCGATCGCGATCGAGGACGTCGTCCTGCCGATGTCCTGCAGCGCCGTACTCACCGAGGACCTCGAGCACTCGTCCCTGCACGACGCGCTGCGAGCGCTCGGCGAGCAGCCGACCAGCGCGTCGGGGACCTTGGTCGCGGTCAACGCCGGGCCGGAGGACGCGGAGCTGCTCGAGGTCGCGCCGGGCACCGCGCTGCTGGTCGAGGAGCGGCTGATCGTCAACCAGGAGGGGCATCCGCTGGAGAAGACCCAGACCCGGTACGCCGGAGACGAGTTCGTCTTCCACATCGCGCTGGCGCGGTGACATGGGTGACATGGCTGAGGTGATGACGGTCCGCGGCCCGGTTCCCGGCGCGGAGCTCGGGTACGTCGACGCGCACGAGCATCTGTTCCTCCGGACCCCGGCACTGGCCGGCGACGAGTTCTGGGATCCGGAGAAGTCCACCGCCGAGGCCGCCGCCGTACGTGCCGGCGGGATCTCCACCATCGTCGACCTGACCCCGGTCGGTCTGGGACGCCGGCCGGCCGCGCTGGCCCAGTTGTCCGCCGATGCCGGTGTGCATGTCGTGGCTGCGACCGGCTACCACCGCTCGGCGCACTATCCGGCCTGGCACTGGGCGCGCGAGGTCTCCGCGGACGACCTTCTCGACGTGCTGCTCACGGATCTGACGGTCGGGATGGACGATCGCGACTGGGCCGGACCGCGGCCGGTGCCGACGACCGTCCGGGCCGGCATCGTCAAGCTCGGCGCCTCCTACCAGCGCATCACCTCCGACGAGGCGCGCTGGTTCGACGCCGGCGCCGAAGCGGGCCGCCGCACCGGCGTGCCGATCGCGGTCCACACGGAGACCGGGACGCTCGGCCACGAGATTCTCGACCGGCTCGACGCGACCTCGCGCGTCATGCTCTGCCACCTGGACCGCAACCCCGACCTGGGACTCCACGGCGAACTCGCGTCCCGCGGCGCCTACCTCGTCTACGACACCATCGGCCGGATCAAGTACGGTCCCGACTCCCGCATCCTGGACCTCCTCGAGGGCATGGCCGCCGCGGGCCTCGCCGGGCAGGTCTGCCTCGGCACCGACGTCGGCCGCCGTTCCATGCTGCGCGCGTACGGCGGCGGCCCGGGCATGGACGTGCTCGGCCGCCGGTTCCTTCCCCGCCTGGAGCAGCACCTGGGTCCCGATCTCGTGGACCAGGTCATGCGACGTACCCCGGCACGCTTCCTGTCGGGAGCGCCGCTGTGACGTTGCCGACTGCGGCTGACGCGAGCTTGTCGCACCTGTAGAATTGGCGGCAGATGGTGGAGGGGAGTACTCCTTCGCGACTGCGTCGTCATTACGGCTCCGGTGTCCGGGGCCCGGCGTGGTCGGTCCGCGGTGCGGGCGGAGAAGACCTCCGACAGACGTTCAACGCCTAGTCGGAGGAGCACACAAATGCCCCCAGCTCTGTCTGTGCCTGTCTGGGTCTGGGTCCTGACCCTGGCCGTGCTGACAGCTCTCGTCCTGCTCGACCTGATCGTGGTGGACCGGAAACCGCACCAGGTCTCCGTGCGGGAAGCGGCCGCGTGGGTCGCGTTCTACATCGGTTGCGCCGTGGTGTTCGGCGTCGGGGTCTGGATCTTCGGCGGCAGTGAGCACGCGGCCGGCTTCGCCACCGGGTACATCACCGAGTACTCGCTGAGCGTCGACAACCTGTTCATCTTCATGCTGATCATGGCGAACTTCGCCGTACCGGCGGTCCATCAGCACCGGGTGCTGCTGATCGGCATCGTGCTCGCTCTGGTGATGCGCGGCGTCTTCATCGGCGTCGGCGCGCAGGCCGTCCAGCGGTTCAGCTGGATCTTCTGGTTGTTCGGCGGAATCCTCATCTACACCGCGTGGAAGTTCGCGTTCAAGCAGTCCGGCGACGACGAGTACGACCCGAACGGCGGCGTCGTCCGGCTTGTCCGCCGGGTGTTCCCGGTGACGGACGAGTACGTCGGATCGCGGCTGACCGTCAAGCGCGACGGACGCCGCTGGCTGACGCCCATGTTCATCGTCATCGTCGCGATCGGCGGCGCCGACCTGGTGTTCGCGGTCGACTCGATCCCGGCGATCTTCGGCATCACCCAGGACGCGTACCTGGTGTTCGCCGCCAACGCGTTCGCGCTGATGGGCCTGCGCCAGCTGTACTTCCTGCTCGGCAGCCTGGTGGAGAAGCTCGTCTACCTCTCGTACGGCCTCGCGGTCATCCTGGGCTTCATCGGCGTGAAGCTCGTCCTCCACGCCCTGCACGAGAACGAACTCCCGTTCATCAACGGCGGCGAGCACGTCACCTGGGTCCCCGAGATCAGCAACTGGCTCTCCCTCGGCGTCATCGTCACCGTCCTCACCGTCACAACAGCCGCCAGCCTCCTCAAGACCCGACGCGACAACCAACCGGCCGTACACAGCTAGTCCCACACTTCGGTATCGGACAGGCCGTCCCACACAGGCGTCCTGTCCGGTCCGCAGCCTCGCTCGGTGTCCGAAATCTCGGTGGTGCTTACCGTCCCGAACGCTTGGTGGTCCCGAATGTGGCCTCTGACCTGGCGTTCGCTTCTCATCAGCACTCGGCGATGACCGACGTTCTCGCGACCCGACGGACTGAGCGCGTCCGCGAACTGGTCCTTACTCGCCCATCTTCTTCGAGCGCAGAATGATCGTCGTGTCGGCCGGGGCCCGAGTGCCCGCCTTGGGCTGTTGGGAGACCACGACCCAATTGCGGTCGACGATCAGCAGCCGTCCCTGACCGCTGGCGTCTTCCTCGGCCAAGTTGTAGAAGCCCGCGGCTTGCATCGTGTCCTGAGCCAACTGATGGTTGACGCCCACAACGTCAGGCACGATCCCGGACGTCACCTTCGGCGCCTGTGTCAGCGATGCCGTGGTGGTGGGTGCAGACGGTGTCACAACGCTCGGCAACGGGCTCGCCGGCGAAGTACTTCCCGATGGATCCGCCCCCTGACTTGCTGAACCTCCCGCCGAGCCAGGCTGCGCCCCACCACCTTGCTCGGCAACGCCACAACCTGCCACCGCGACGAACACAACGGCGACAACAAACCGCCGAATCCAACACATGACTCCCCCTGTTGCCAGTGCGCAGACAACCCTCGTCGTCTTCGCTGTGCCGAGGTACGTCGTCGTACCCGCCGCCGTTCTCGATCACCACCGTAGCGTCGGACAACGCGAACTGGCCCTCGAGCGCAGCCGGCGAGCGAGCACCAGGCCCGTTGCGGACCTTGGGACGTCGAGTTTTCCCTGCCGTTCGGGCTTCGAGACGTCGAAGCTGATGAAAATGATTGTCAGTTCAGATAGAGTTCCGGTCGTGACCGCCACTCACGTCAGGATCCGCCTGCTTCCTGCTGCCCTCTGCCTGCTGCTCGGCTGCCTGCCGTTGCTGATCCCCTGGTCCGCCGGGGCCGCGACGCCCGAGGTACTGCGTGCTGTGCACGCCGACGTGCTGCACACGACGTACGACGGGAGTTCGCTGAAGCTCGCGAGCCGGATCGGGGTCGGTGACTACCGGGAGGCGGATCCGGCCGGACTGGTGTTCAACCTGGAGGACCGCGGATCGGCCCGGGTCGAACTGCCGGACGCGCCGGCGTTCGCGTTCCTCGGCAAGCCGGGCGACCCGGTCTGGATCGCCCCGGAGTCGCAGGATCCGGAACTCATCTGGCCCGGCTGGGACACCGAGACCATCGCGGCCGGCCAGCTGCGCGACGACGTCGTCGACCTGACGCTCGTGAACGCCGAGGGACCCGGCGCGGTCGAGGTCTTCTTCAACTACGACGAGTTCACCGGCGCGGTGCCGAGGCTGTTCAGCTCGGTCGATCCGGCGTACAAGACCGTGCACCAGCCCATCGGCCGGCACGTGCACGCGAACTGGTCGTTCAGCGCACTCGGCACCTACAAGCTCACGTTCCAGGCCTCGGCCGTCACGCCCGGCGGTACGGCGGTCACCTCGGGCCCGGTCGTCTACACCTTCGTCGTAGGCCCGTACGAACCCCCGACCACCACCCCACCCACGACACCACCGACTACGCCCCCAACGTCGACACCGCCCACCACGCCGCCGACCAGCCCGCCGACCACCCGGCCCACGAGTCCTCCGGCCACTTCGCCGTCGAGCACTCCAACCACTCCTCCCCCAACGTGCGTCACCGCGGTCCTGTCCGCCGGCCACGTCGACGTCGCCGCGCGGACGGTCGATGGCGACCTGCGCTTCCAGGTGAAGGACGGCACCACCGGTACGACGGTCTGGCGCGACCCCGGAACCGTCGCGTTCCAGGTCAAACCGTCCGCGGACGAGGTCGTCCCTCCGTCGGCGTCGTACCGCTTCCTCGGACCGGCCGGGGCGACCGTCTGGCAGATCCCGCAGACCCAGGCGACCGATCTGCTCTGGGCCGGCTGGAACACCGAGTCCGTCGACTACTCGACCCTCAGCGGACCGGTCAGCTGGTCACTCGACAAGGTGGCCGGGCCGGGCAAGCTGGCGGTCTACCAGTTCGACCAGTTCGGTCAGCCGCTGATCTCCTTCGACAGCGCCAAGCCCCTGCCGCAGGCGATCAGCCTCGCCGGACCGACCCATGCCCACGGCAACTGGGCCTTCACGAAGCTCGGCCTGTACAAACTCACCTTCACGTACTCCGCGACGACCAAGTCCGGCGCGCGCCTCAGCGACACCGCCACCCTTCCCGTTGTCGTAGGCAACGACCTGGCCGCCCTCTGCCCCGGCGGCCCCACACCGACCACGACACCGACCGCCACGCCCACCACTCCCGGACCGCCCCCGACCGCGACTCCCACCCACCAACCGACGACCACCGCTCCACCAACCACTGGACCGACGACCGCGCCGACCTCGGCCGACCGCCCGCGCCCCACGCCGTCCCTGCGTCCGTGCGTCACCGCGCCCTCCCCGACCACGACTCGACCGGCCACGACGCAGCCGACCAGCACGACCCCGGCAGCGACGACCACGGCACCGACGCAGGCCGGCACCACCCTCACCGACGGCCACGCGGACTACGCCGTACGGCTGGAAGGCGGCAACCTCACCTCGCGTCTGAAGGACGGCACCCGGACCGGCGCCCCGGTCTGGCGCGATCCCGCGGCGGTCACCGTCCGGCTCACCTCGGCCGCCAGCACGACGGCCCCCGGCGGAGCCTTCGGCTTCCTGGGCGCAGCCGGTACACCGATCTGGCAGATCCCGCAGACGCAGAAGTCGGGCGTGGTATGGCTCGGCTGGAACACCGAGGAGATGACGGCGACCCAGGTGTACGGCGGTGGCGTCGACTGGCGCCTCGACAAGCTGACCGGTCCGGGAGCACTCGCGGTGTTCGAGTTCGACTCGTTCGGCCAGCCGAAGGTCGTCTTCAACTCCGCCGACGGCCTGCCCGACACCTTCCGGGTCCCGCTCGGTACCCATGCGCACGGCAACTGGGCGTTCACCAAGGCGGGCACGTACCGCGCCACCTTCACCCACACCGCAACCCTTGCCAACGGCAAGAAGTCCACGGACACCGCGACCCTGACGTTCGTCGTCGGCAGCACCGGCGGCGCCCGCTCACTCGCCGCGGCACCCACCACGACAGCTACAGAGACAAGCGCTGGGACCTTCTCGACCAGCGACTGCAAGCTGGCCATGACCGGTGGCCGGCTCGGCATCGGCTGGATCGTGGCCGCCGCCGTCGTCCTCGTCCTCGGCGTCGTCCTGGTCACCGCCACCCGTCGGAGCGAACGATGAAGCGTCCCGTGATCGCCGCCCTCTGTGCAGCAGCGCTCCTCCTCACCGGCTGCTCGGCCTCCGCGGCCGACGGCGGCGGCCGGCTCAACGTCGTCACCACGACCGAGATCCTCGCCGACCTCGCCCAGCACGTCGGCGGCGACCGCGTCGCCGCGTCGTCGCTGGTCCCGGCCGGCGGCGACCCGCACTCGTACGAACCCACCCCGGCCGACGCCAAGCGCGTCGCGAAGGCCGACGTGACGTTCACCAACCACCTGCTCCTCGAACCGCAGGCACTGATCAAGACCATCGACGCCAACGCGGACGACGACGCACCGAATGTCTCGCTCGCCGAGGCCGCCGAGTCGTACGGCGCCAACGTCATCCCGCTGGTGGAGAACATCGGCCTCGAGGTCCTCTGGCTCGGCCTGCGGGTCCGCGGCAACGGCAAGGCCCGCGGTGCGACCCGCACCTCGTCGATCGAACTCGCCGCCACCAAGCTCGAGGGCCCCGGCCATCTGATCGCGTACCTGACCGAGTCGTTGGGCAAACCCGACAAGTACTTCGACTCGGCCGACGGACTCGACCGCACCGACACGACGACCTTGCCGCCGGCCGCGCACACGCACCTGAACTGGGCCTTCACCCAACCCGGCGTCTACCGGCTCACGCTGAAGGGCAGCCTCGACGGGAAGCCGCTCGGCGAGGGCACCTTCACCTTCGCCGTCGGCGTCGAACCGCACACGGTCAAGCCCGCGAACGGGGGTCCCGCGACCGTCCTGGCCGACGGCCACACCGACCTGACCGTCGACCTCGACGCAGGCCAGGTCTATGCGTACTCCGACACGAAGAAGGTCGGCGCCGAGCAGGCCAAGGTACCGGCCGGTCAGGTCGTCATCGACGTACCGAACAAGGCCCTGGTCCCGGTCCCCGACGACCAGCGGTTCAGTTTCCTCGGCAAGCCCGGCACGCAGATCCATCAACTCCCGCAGGCCGTCCTCGGCAAGCACGTCCACGGCGAGATCGACCCGCATCTGTGGGAGGACGTCGCCAACGCCAAGGCCTACGTCCAGCTGATGCGCGACACGCTGATCAGCGCGGACCCCGACGGCAAGCCGACGTACGACGCCAACACCGCGGCCTACCTGCGCGAACTCGACGACCTCGACCAGTACGTCCGCGCGACGCTCACCACGATCCCCGCCGCCCGCCGGCAACTCATCACCACGCACGACGCGTTCGGCTATCTCGCCTCGGCGTACGGCATGACGGTCGCCGGCTTCGTGGTACCGAATCCGGCCCAGGAGCCGAGCGTCGAGCAGGTCCGCAAGCTGTCCGACACGATTCGCAACCTGAAGGTCCCGGCAGTGTTCACCGAGCCGAACCTCGCGCAGCGCGCCTCGGTACTGATCCAGGTCGCGCGCGACCAGGGCGTCCAGGTGTGCTCGCTGTACGGCGACACGTTCGACGAGCACGCCCGCTCGTACGTCGCGATGATGCGCCACAACGCCGAGGAACTGCAGCGCTGCCTGGGAGCACCCCGATGAAACTACTCGCCGCCCTGCTCCTGGTACTCGCGCCGGTGGCCACACCGGCACCGACCGACCAAGTTGTCATCAGCAACGGCCATGTCGACCTCGGGCCACGGTTCGTCGACGGCACCTGGACGCTGCAGCTGCGCGACGACACCGTCGACCCCGCCGTCTGGCGGCCGGTGGAGAACGTCGTCCTGCAGGCGACGGCCAGGTCGCAGGTCGCGGTCCCGAGCGATCCCGCGTACGCGTTCCTCGGCAAGGCAGGCCAGAAGGTCTGGGTGATCCCGCAGGTCCAGCAGGACGGGGTGGTCTGGCCGGGCTGGAACACCCAGGATCCGCAGGTGGCGTCGCGGGTCGCCCGCGACGTGACCTGGTCGCTCGAGGGCGTGCGAGGTCCGGGAACGTTCACGCTGTTCCTGAACTCGGACTTCGGCAAGCCGTCGCCGGTCTTCGACAGCCGCAAGCCGTTCCCGCAGCAGACCGGGGTCGACGTCAACACCCACGTCCATGGCAACTGGACCTTCGATGCCCCAGGCACCTATCTGCTGGACGTCGCGATGACCGCCGAGCTCACCGACGGCCAGCACGTAACCGACCGCCGGACGCTACGCATCTACGCCGGCGACGGAGACGCCCGGACCGCGTTCACCGCCGGCCAGGCGACACCAACTAACAACACAACAACAACCGCCGAAGCGCCCAGCAAGCTGCCGTGGATCGTCGGCTGCGCCGGCCTGCTCGCCGTACTCGCCGTACTCACGATCGTCAGGAGACGCCGATGACCGTCCTGCAGGTGACCGGCCTCGCCGTCGAGCTCGCCGGCCGCGAGGTGCTCCACGATGTCGACCTCAGAGTCGACAGCTCCGAGCACGTCGGACTGATCGGCCCCAACGGCGCCGGCAAGACCACGCTGCTCCGTGCGCTGCTGGGATTGATCCCGGCGCGCGCCGGCACCATCACGATCGACGGCAAAACACCGGCGCAGGCTCGCGGCACGATCGGGTACGTCCCGCAGCGGCACGAGTTCGTCTGGGACTACCCGGTCCAGGTCCGGACCGCGGTGCTGACCGGCCGTACCCATCGCATCGGCTGGCTGCGCCGACCGGGCACCGCCGACCACGACGCCGTACTCGAAGCTTTGCAGCGCGTCGATCTCACCGACCTCGCCGCGCGGCCCATCGGTGAGCTGTCCGGTGGCCAACGGCAACGAGTTCTGGTGGCTCGCGCGCTCGCGTTGCGTCCGCGCCTGTTGCTGCTCGACGAGCCGTTCACCGGTCTCGACGTACCCACGCAGGAGATCCTCACGCGGCTGTTCCGCGAGCTGACCGCCGAAGGCACCGCGATCCTGATGACGACCCACGACCTCCCGGCCGCGGCGGACACCTGCAGCCGGCTGTGTCTGCTCAATCGGACGGTCGTCGCCGACGGTCCGCCCGACGAGCTGCGCGATCCGGCCGTCTGGCTGCGGGCGTTCGGCGTCGCGCGCTCGGAGCAGCTCCTGCACAGCCTGGGAGTGGCCCGATGATCGAGTTCTTCACCGAGCCCTGGACGCACGTGTTCATGCAGCGCGCGTTCCTCGTCGTCCTGATGTCCGGCGTGGTCTGCGGTGTCATCGGCAGCCACGTGGCGCTCCGCGGGATGGCGTTCATCGGCGACGCGGTCGCGCACTCGGTGTTCCCGGGGATCGCGATCGCGTTCGTGCTCAAGACCAGCCTGGTGCTCGGCGGCGTCGTCGCGGGCCTCGGCACCGCGCTCGCGATCGCGGTCGTCTCGCAGAACCGGCGGCTCAAGGAGGACACCGTGATCGGCGTCTTCTTCGCGGCCGCGTTCGGCCTCGGCATCGTGGTGATGAGCACGGCGCCCGGGTACGGCGGTTCGCTCGAGTCCTTCCTGTTCGGTTCGGTGCTCGGGATCGGCAACGCCGACGTGATCACGGTCGCCGCCGCGGGCGCCGTCCTGCTGCTGGTCACCGCGGCGCTGCACAAGGAGTTCGTCACGGTCGGGCTCGACCGCGAGACCGCGCGGTCGGTCGGCCTGCCGATCTTCGGGCTCGACCTCGCGCTGTACGCGATGGTCACGGTGGCGATCGTGATCTCGATCCAGGCCGTCGGCAACGTGCTCGTCCTGGCGCTGCTGATCACCCCGGCCGCCTGCGCCCGGCTGCTGACCGACCGGATCGGCGTGATGATGCTGATCGCACCGGCGATCGGCGCGCTGTCCGGTCTCACCGGCCTCTACCTGTCCTACGCGTTCAACCTCGCCGCCGGCGGGTTGATCGTCCTCACCGCCACCGCGGTGTTCGTCACGTGCTGGGTGTTCGCGCCCCGGCACGGCCTGCTCTCCCGCCGCGGCACAGCGGCGGCTCGGGTGGTTCCGTCCCAACCTGAAAGGGAACTTCATGCGTAAGCCATATCGCTTGGCACTGCCGCTGCTGGCAGTCCTGGCGCTGACCGGCGTGGCCACACCGGCCGCAGCCGTTTCGCAAGTGGTCATCGACGAAGGTCACGTCGACGCGTTCGGCCTCGCCTACGAGAACGGCGCACTGAACCTGCACATCCACGACGACGCCACCGATACGGAGTACGACCCCTCCGAGGTGCAGCTGGTCGCCAAGCCCGCCGCCAAGACCACCGTCCCGGACGACCCGGCGTACGCGTTCCTCGGCGCGCCTGGTGATCCGGTCTGGGTACTGCCGCAGGTGCAGAACCCCGAACTGCTGTTCGCGGGCATCGCGGCCGAGGAGGTCGAGCCGGGCCTCTTCGTCAACGACACCCTGCAGCTCGACGTCGTCGGCGTCCGCGGACCGGCGGACTTCAGCATCTTCACCCAGGACGCCTTCGGCGTGCCGACCGTTCGGGTCGACAGCGGCGACGGGCTGCCGGACCGCACCACGACCACGGCCGGTGGGCACGAGCACGTCAACTGGGGCTTCGAAGCGCCCGGCACCTACAAGGTCTGGGTCCGGGCCAAGGGCACCCTGGCCGCCAGCGGCAAGACTGTCTACTCCCCGCTCGAGACCTACACCTTCAAGGTGCAGCCGTGAAGGCCGGGCGGCTGGCCGGCAGCCTGATCGCCGGTGTCCTGGCAGCTGTCCTCACGGTCGGCCCGGCGCACGCCGCGACGACCATCTCTGCTGGCCACGTCGACGCGATCGACGTCGACTGGACCGGGTCCGCGCTGACCCTCGACCTGCTCGACGGCACGGTCTCCCCGGCCGTCGACCGGCAGCCGTCGGACGTCGTACTGAACGCCGTTTCGGCGAGCAGGACCACGGTGCCGTCGAGTTCGGCGTACGCCTTCCTGGGTACGCCGGGATCGCCGGTGTGGATCCTGCCGCAGACCCAGAAGAGCGGCATCGTCTGGCCCGGGTTCGGTACCGAGGGTGTGCCGAGCGGCGTGCTGTCGGGTAACGCCGTCACCGTCAAGCTCGTGTCCGTCAGCGGCCCGGCCGACGTGAGCGTCTACACCACCAACTCGCTCGGCTCGCCGACGGTGTGGTTCGACAGCGGCAACGGCCTGCCCGACTCGCGTTCGCTCGCCGTCAACACGCACGCGCACGCCAACTGGGCGTTCGAGGCGGCGGGGACCTACACCGCCGTCTTCGAAGTCACCGCCACCACCAGCGGCGGCACCGCCATCACCACCGGCCAGAAGACCTACACCTTCACCGTCCAGCCCTAGGAGCACACAGCGATCTGGAGCGTGACCATGGCACGCTCCAGATCAGCGGAAGGTACGAGGACAGAAACGCATGCGTGGCGTGTTGCGGGGACTTGGGATCATCTTGACGGTACTGGGTCTCGGGTTGCTCGGGTGGGTCGGCTGGCAGTACTTCGGCACCGGACTCACGGCGAACCACAACATGGCCGAGGCCGAGAAGGTACTGCGTGAGCAGTGGAAGGCGCCCGCCCAGGTCAAGCCGTCGACTGGGGCGCCGTTCGCGCTGCTGCGAATCCCGAAGTTCGGCACCGACTGGCAGAAGCCCATCGTCCAAGGGGTCGACAAGGACGACCTGGCCCGCGGCATCGGACACTATCCACAAACGCAGCTCCCCGGCCGGCCAGGCAACTTCGCCATCGCCGGCCACCGGGTGACCCACGGCTCACCGTTCCGCAAGCTGCTCGACCTGCGGAAAGGCGACCAGGTGATCGTCGAAACCGCGGACGCCATCTACACCTACACCCTCGACAACTCGCCCCGAGACCTCACCGTCACGCCCTCCGCGACCTGGGTCCTCGACCCCGTCCCCGGCAAGCCACACCAGACGCCGACCACCGCGACCATCACCCTCACCACCTGCCAAGACCTCTTCCACTCCCCAGACCGCTCGGTCACCTTCGGCCACCTGACCCGAACCATCCGCAAATCCTGATCCTGCCGGCCGGAAATGCCACGATCACGAAGCACGGCTATTTGAGCTCAGCAGAGCTCTTGCCCAGTAGCCGTCGCGCCACGATCAGCTGCTGGATTTGTTGGGTGCCTTCGAAGATGTCCAGGATCTCGCCGGTGCTCAACGCCAGGAGCGGCCAGTTGAGCAGACCGCTCGGCGGACGCCGGATGGCGCTCGGCCTGGCAGGGTACGGCGTACAGCCGCTGATCCTCGGCAACTTGAAACCCGACAACCGCGACCTCGTCGAAGCCCTCGGCGGCCAGGTCATCGAACTGGCAAACGGCCGCGGAAACCTGAACGTCCTCGCCCCCTGCGACGCCCTGGCGACCGCGGCCCGGCTGACCGGCCAGGCGCGGACCTGGCTCACCCGCGCACTCGAGATCCTCGCCGACCGGCACGACGGCGTACCGGTCTTCGCCGACCTGCCGCAGGTCGCTCACGGCACTCCATCGGACATCGCGAGGTCGCTCTCGATCGCGGCAACATCGACGAGTACGGCGACATCGCCGAAGTCTCCGCCTTGATGCACAGCGCACACCGCTCGGTGCGAGTGCTCCGCTGTTGCTCGGGCATGAGGGTTGTCAGCCTCGGCCGGCGCCGCGGCCGCTTCGGTGAGGTGCCCAGTTGGGTGCCTCGGAGAGGTCGTGCTGGACGGCTCGGTAGGCCGCCTTGGGCTTCAACTGGTCGTCGTAGAGCAACGGCCAGCCCTGTCCGGGGAAGGTCCCGGGGACCCAGGAGTAGCTGTCGCCGACGCCCCACACGGTGTAGGAAACGCAGCGGCTGACGGCGAGGCAGGCTCGAAGCGCGCGTTGATAGGCGTCGACCTGCCGGGCTTCGTCGTCTCCGTCGACCGGAAGTGGGACGCGTACGTCGGCCTCGGTGATCGCCAGGTCGACGTCCAGGGCTGCGAAGCGTTCCAGGTTGTCCTGCATGGTGTGCGGAAAGTCGTACTGTGTGCCGAGGTGGGTCTGGAGTCCGACGCCGTGGATGGGCACACCTTCGGCGCGGAGCTTTGTGACGAGGGCAAGGACGGCGGTGCTTTTGGCGTTGATGCCTTCGATGTTGCAGTCGTTGTAGAAAAGTTTGGCTTTCGGGTCGGCTTGGTGTGCCCACCGGAACGCGTCGGCGATGTAGTCCGGGCCCAGAGCTCGGAGCCACATGGTGTCGCGGAGCGTCCCGTCGCCGTTGAAAGCCTCGTTGACGACGTCCCAGGCCCAGATCCTGCCCCGGAAGTGCGTGACCTCGTCGGTGATGTGCTTCTTCAGGATCGCTCGCAGTTCTGCGGGCGTCCACGGTTGGGACGTGACCCATTTCGGAAGCTGGTTGTGCCAGACCAAGGTGTGGCCACGCACGACCTGGTGATTCTGCTCGGCGAAGTCGACAAGGCGGTCCGCGGCGGCCCAGGTGTGTTGGCCCTGCACCGGCTCGGTCAGCGCCCACTTCATCTCGTTCTCAGCCGTCACGGTCGAGAACTGGTTGGCCACGATGTCGAGGTACGGCGAAGGCTCTGGAAGCAGCCGTGCCTTCACGGCGGTCCCGAAGCGTAGACCGACGCCTCCCGCGAGTGAGCGGAGCGAGGAGTCCGTGGGCGCCGGTGGACTCGCACCCTGACCTGCGTCGGCCGCCAGGTCGACACGGTGAGGTCGGGACTGCCACGAGTTCGGTTGACTCGCGGGTTCGAGTGGCGGGCGGATCACGGACTCACCGACGCGATGTGGTCTTTGCCTGTGCGCCATCAGCCACCTGCTCGACCTGGTCGTTCGGTTGAGCAGGTGTTGCGCTCATCGTGATGACTTGAGGGCTTGAGTGAGTTCGTCGGCGATCTGGTCGCCTCCGTCGCTCTTCCACTTCTTGACGGCGTCGGACCAGGCTGACACCGGCTTGCGGCCCTGGACGATGTCGTCGGTCACCTGGTTGATGGCGTCGGTGAGCTGCGGACCCTTGCGCACGTTGGTCTCGGAGTACAGACCGGCGGCCGGGTTGGCGATCGCGGTCGGGCAGACGCTCTTCATGGCGTTGAACTGTGCTTCGCTGCTGCCGTCCTTCTCGGGCAGGAAGATCGTCCAGGGCGAGTCGGCCTGGTACATCAGGCCTAGCTGGAGTTCGCTGAATCCCGTCTTGGTCAGGACCGGATTGCCGCCGGTCAGGACGTGGTCGACGTCCCTGATGCCGAACTTCCGGAAGAGATATTCCTGCGTCCCGAACGGCGCCGCGAGGTAGTTCAGGTACTTCAGCAGCGTCTCGACTCGATCTTCGGACTTCTTGCTGATGGCAGTGACGCCGATCGTCGGCGCGCCGAGCCAGGTTCGCCCCTGGCCCGAGCCGTCGTGCTTCGGCGGATCGATGATCGCGATCCTGGCCTGCTTGTCAGTCATGGTTTGCAGGTACGTCGGCCAAGCACTGAAGGTGTCCAGGACCAGCGGGCTGGACCCATTTGCGAACCGGGTCTTCAGGTCCTGGTTCTGACCGGAGTAGGCGTCCGGGTGGATGTAGCCCGACTTCCATAGCTGACGGAGGATCTCGAAGACCTCCTCGTGTGCCTCGTGCTCCAGGTAGCTGACCAGCGAGCCATCCTTCTCGGCCCAGGTGTGCGGCATGTCGAACATGTTCCGCACGAACTGAGTCGGCGCAGCGGCCAGCGCGAAACGATTCTGCTTGCGGTCCGTGAGGCCCTTGCACAGCTCCACGAAGTCGTCCGCGCTCTTCACCTCGGCCTTTAGCCCCGCCGCCTCGAGGATGTCTGCCCGGCTGTAGAGGACGTTGGAGCTGATCGCCCCACGGGGAATCGGGATGCCGTAGATCTTGCCGTCGAAGATGCCCGAGTTCCAGGCGACCTCGGGAAGATTCGCGAGGAAGGGATACTTCTTGATGTTGTCGCCGGACAGATGGGGAGTCAGATCGGTTGCCTTTGCCGCCAGCAACTGCGGGATCTGGGGAACCCCGCCGACCATGAAGATGTCCCCGAGCCGGTCGCCGGCGACCGCAGTGGCGAACTTCTGCGTGTAGTCGACCGATGGTGTGAGACTCACCGATACCGGAGATCCCACCTGCTTGTTGAACTCCTGCCAGAACCGGTTCTGCTCGAGCTTCGGCGGGATCGGGGTGTTCGTGTACGTCGTCGCGTGGATCGGTTTGCCGTCACCAGGCGGCTCCGATATCGCCTTGACCGGATTCGCCGGATAGCGACGGAAGGCGTCCGGGATGTTGTACTCGGCTCCGGCCAGGTCGGGCTCCACCCCGGTGTAGCGGACATAGGCGGGCCGAATCTTGGAGCGGGACGCCTCGTCGTTGTTCGCGCCACCGCCGCCGCGGCCGTCGTTGGAACAACCGACCGCGCCGGCCAGGCCCAGTGCCGCGCTGCCGGCCAGTACGGTCCTGCGGTTCAGCAGGCGCGCATCGTAGACATTCATGGTGGTACCTCTCTTCTCAGGATCAGCCCTTGACGGCGCCGGTCAGCACGCCCTTGGCGAAGTGGCGCTGGATGAATGGATAGACACACAGAATCGGAATGATCGAGATCATCAGGATTGCCATCTGGATCGACGTCTGCGGAGGAAGCGCCTCGCTGCCGACACCGAGGTCCTGCCCGCCGAGTTCCACTCCGTTCACGACGTAGGTGCGCAGCACCAGTTGCAGCGGCCATTTGCTGCTGTCGTCGATGTACAACATCGCGCTGAAGAAGCTGTTCCAGTAACCGACGCCGTAGAAGAGTCCGATGACAGCAACCACCGCCTTGGACAACGGCATCCCGATGTGCCAGAAGAGTTTCCATTCCGAGGCGCCGTCGATACGCGCCGAGTCGATGATCTCGGCGGGCAGTCCAACGAAGTAGGCGCGGACGACGATGACGTTGAACGCACTGACACACACTGGGACGATCACCGCCCACAGACTGTCCAGCAGGCCGAACTGCTGGACGACCAGATAGGACGGGATCAGCCCGGGGTTGAACAGCAGGCTGATCAGGACGAGCAGCAGCAAGGGCCGGTTGCCGACCGTCCCGCGGCGGCTCAGAGCCCAGCCGAGCGTGCAGGTCAGTATCAGCGCCATCGCGGTGCCGACCGCGGTGATGAAGGCGCTCACCACGAGTGCCTGTGTCACCGTCCCACCCGCCAGGATCGAACGGTACGCCGCCAGGTCGATCCCTTCGGTCGGGAACATCACGAAGCCGCCGGCCTTCGTCACCTCCGCTGCCGGCGCGAGGCTCGTCGAGATGACACCGATGAAGGGGAAGACGACCAGTGCGCAGATGGCGCTCAGGAAGACTGCTTTGGCGATGCGTTCCGGCAGCCCTGGTCTCGGCATCCCGTCGATCATCGTGCGTTGGCGCTTCGGAGCGCGAGCTGTGGAGTGGTTCATCCTCGGTAGACCCCTTCCTCGCCGAAGCGGTGCGCGATCTTGTTGGCGGCGAGCACCAGCGCCAGCGCGACGACGCTCTTGACCAGGCCGACCGCGGCGGCCACGCCCCAGTTCCCGCCGATGATCCCGTTGTTGTAGACGTAGGTGTCGAGCACCTCACTGGCGTCGATGCCGACGGCCTGCTGCTGCAGGATGATCTGCTCGAAGCCGACCGTCAGTGAGTCGCCGAGCTTGAGGATGAGCAGAAGGATGATGATCGGTTTGAGGCCAGGAAGCGTCACGTGCCAGGTCTGCCGCCAACGGCCGGCGCCGTCCACCGCGGACGCCTCGTACAGTGCCCGGTCGATCTGCGAGAGCACCGCCAGGAAGAGGATCGTCGCCCACCCCGTGTCCTTCCACAGCACCTGGGACGTGAGCAGTGCACGGAAGACCTCGACGTTCCCGATGATGTGCAGCGGGTCGTACCCGTGAGAGCGCAGCCAGTTGTTGAACATTCCGGTCCCGCCCAGGACCTGCTGGAACACCGCGACCACAATGACCCAGGACATGAAGTGCGGCAGGTAGATGATCGTCTGCACGAGCTGCCGCAGCCGGTTCGACAAGAGGCTGTGCAACACGATGGCAACGACAATCGGTGCCGGGAAGACGATGATCGTCTGGATGGCGGTCAGTATCAGCGTGTTCTTGACCGCGTTCAGGAACGCCGGATCACCCTCGACGATGATCTTGAAGTTGTCCAACCCGGTCCACAGGCTCTTACTGATGCCCAGATACGGTTGGTAGTCCTGAAACGCGATGATGTTGCCGAGTAGCGGGTAGTACTGGAACGCGAGGATCACGAGCATGCCCGGAACTGCGAGCAGCAGTACCGGGTAGTCGCGTCGAAGCCGGGTGAACA
This sequence comes from Kribbella sp. HUAS MG21, assembly GCF_040254265.1. GTDB lineage: Bacteria > Actinomycetota > Actinomycetes > Propionibacteriales > Kribbellaceae > Kribbella. The sequence goes on along the minus strand of NZ_CP158165.1, from coordinate 5,446,668 downwards.
GGGAGATGTTGATTCGCGGTGCTTCCCGAGCCTCGTCGCGGACCGTATCGTCAGGTGCGCGTTGAACGCCGCGGATGGTGGTCATAGCGCGAACTCCTCGCCCAATGCTTCAAGCTCGTCCTGATCGCACAGCCGGTCGATGAACACGAACCTGTGCCGCAGCACCAGCGTCTGGTTATCCGCCAGGACGATCTCCTCGTCGAACGACGGCGACGGCGCGATGCACGCGAACGGCTCGCGGCGAACGAACCACTTGAGCGGCACCGGCGCACTCGAATTGCCCGCGACCGCCAGAACTGTCCCACCCCCGTCCCGCTCGTCGTACTCGGAGGCGTACGCAATCCATGGCGCGGTACGCCCCATCATGTCGTCGTCGCCGGCCCGCGCCGGCCGCAGCACCCGGCCGCCGGTCCAGGAACGCGGTCCACGCCAGAACAGCCCGGTGTACCCGGCTTGCGGGCGTCCGTGGGTCGTCGGGCTGCCGAAGTCGAGCGATCGTCCGGCGACATTCCGCAGCTCGGTGTCGAAGGTCAAGGACCACAGGCCCCGAGAACGGTCGACGTCACCGAACGTGTGCCGCCGACGTTCGTGGATCCAGGTCTCACCGGTGGCGGTGATCCAGGACAGCTCTTCGTCGACGACGACCTGGTCACCGGTGCAGCTGACGTCGGTGAAGCCGGAGTGGTCGATCCGGCCGACGTTTCCGGCGTTCCGATAGCCGTGTTCGGGTGAGAACGTTGGGCCGCCCCAGAAGTTCTGCCCGGACACGTGGGACCAGGTCATCTGCAGTCCCTTGTGCCACCGGTGGTCCCAGGGGCGGAAGCTCGTCAGTACCTCTCCGCTGAGGCTGCGGACCGGGTGCAGGTACGGCTTCGGCGCCTCGTACTGCGCGTCGTCGTGGAGGAAGACGTACCGACCGAGTTCGCTGGCTCCGTAGCTGATGCTGAGCGTCTTGTCGTCCTCCCGAACGGACAGAACGTCAGTACTGGACATGCGCTTCTCCCTTGGTCAGCTTGAGCAGGTCGGTGAACTCGGCGGCGGAGCCACCGGCCATGGATCGGTAGAAGGGGTTCGAGGAGCCGAGCTCCGATCGTCGAACGGGCCGACCCTCGAAGGCCGACTGGTAGAGCCCGGCGACGAACTCGAGCACTCGCCGGCCGTCGGCGCCACTGGCCTCAGGACGTTCCCCGCGCCGGTAATTGTCGAGCAACCGCCGCAGCTGAGCCGCATGAGAACTGGCTACGTCCTCGGTCGGCTGCCAAGCAGCGGCTGCGACCGGATCGGCTGAAGCCGAAGGCGTCCACCGCCAGTTCGCGTTGTTGTAGCCGTACAGGTGTTCGACCTCGACAGTCGCGTGGGTGAAGTCGAACCGCAGTGAGCTGGTCTCTCGCGGCGAGAGGAGACTGTTCGTCACCGACGCGATCGCGCCGGACTCGAATCTCACGATCGCGAACGAGACATCCTCCGTCTCGGTCTTGCGGTCGAGCGTCGCGGCAGCCGCCACCACCTCGTTCCAGTCGCCGAGCAGTGAGAGCATCAGATCGATCTGATGGATCCCATGACCCATCGTGGGCCCGCCGCCCTCGGTGTCCCAGCGCCCGCGCCACGGCACTTCGAAGTACTCGTGCGACCGGTACCAGAGAGTGTTGCACAAGGCAACGAGCGGACTGCCGAGCGTCCCTGTGGCGATCAGCTCTCGAAGCCGTCGCGCCGCCGAGCCGAAGCGGTGCTGGAAGACGTAACTCACATAAGGCCCGCCCGCCCGCTCATGCAGCGCGATGTCGTCGTACTCCGCCAATGACAACGCCGGCGGTTTCTCGCACCACACCCACGCTCCCGCATCGAGCGCAGCTGTCACCGGCGCACGGTGCGCCGACGGTGGCGTGGACACGATCACCAGGTCGGGCGACGCGTCGGCCAGCAGTTGGTCGATGCCGGCGTAGTGCCGCGGAATGTTCCACTCGTCGGCCAACCGACGCGCGGCCTCGAGATCGACATCGCACAGCGCGACGACCTCGACGGCGGCAGCCATCGATCGCAGGGCCGGCAGATGGCACGCTCTCGCGATCGCGCCGGCTCCGACGACGGCTACTCGGACAGGGTCAGACACGTCGGGACTCCCTGGCTCACAAAGGGGCCGAACCTCGATGAGGTGGCAAAAAGTGACTGATCACTTTCTGAGCCGGACGTTAGTGACCGGTCACTTTCCTGTCAACGGTTCGTCAGCTACATTGGCAACCGACTACTCGGGAGGACTCTGGATGGCCGGCGCCGGCGACCAACGCATTACGATCCGCGAGGTGGCGCGCCGGGCCGGCGTGTCCCATCAGACGGTGTCCCGCTACTTCACCCGGATCGAAGGGCTCAAGCCGGCCACCCGGCAGAAGATCGAGGCCGTCGTCTCCGAGCTGAACTACCGGCCGAACCTTGTGGCCCGCTCGATGCGCGCAAAACGCAGTGGCCGGCTCGCCACGATCCTGCCTTCCACGCCCAACCTGACGCATTCCGATCTGCTCGGCACCCTGTCCGCCATCGCTCAGGACGAGGGATACCGCCTGGAAGTCGTGACTATCGTCGGCGATGCCCGGGTCCGGGCTGACCGGGTGCTGGAACTCGCCATCAGCGGGGGCTTCGAGGGCATCCTCTCGCTCAGCCCACTTCCCCTGGACCCAGCGCGGTCCCCCATTCCGGTCGTGACCACTGCTGACTACGACGACCAGATGCACACCCAAGGCGAACTCGCGGACGCCTCAGTGGTCCGAGACATCATCGAATATCTGGCATCGCTCGGACATCAGCACTTCTTCCACATCGCCGGTCCACAGACCTACGCGTCGGCCCGCAGCCGGAAGCTGGTCTACGAAACCACCATCAAGGAGCTCGGGCTCAGGTCAGACGGTGTCGCGGACGGCGACTGGACGGGCCGGTCCGGGTACGACGCCATCCAATCACTGCTGGCCACTTCGAGGGTCACCGCTGTGCTGGCAGCCAACGACTATGCCGCGATGGGCGCCATCCGCGCGGCGCTCGAGCGGGGCTGGCGAGTTCCCGACGACATCAGCGTCTTCGGCTGGGACGACTTCGACATGGGCCGCTATTCGACCCCATCGCTGTCGACCGTCGCGGTCGATCGCGAAGCATTGGGTCGCGAAGCGATCCACAAGCTCATCGCCGCTGTCCGTGGTGACGAGCCGCCGGAAAGCACGCACGGCCCGATCAACCGCATCATCATCCGCGAATCGGTCGGGCCGGCGCCGCACCCGACGCGGTCCGGGGCGTAACACCGGAGCCGTCCGAGCTGCGTGCCGAACCGTTGACAGAAAAGTGATCGGTCACTAACGTCCGGCGCCAGAAAGTGATCCATCACTTTCCGGCGGTTGATCCGCCGCGCCGAGCTCCTCGGCTGCAGACATCGGCCGAGGCACCCCTCCGAATCGAGGCGAGCGTGATGAATGCCCGAAGATCTGTGGCTGCCCTGACGGTGGCGATGTCAGTTCTTGCCGGCTGTCTTCTCCCGGCAACCCCCGCCGCAGCAGCACAAGCGACGTTCCGCGTGGACTTCGCCGTCGACGAAGGCCCCGTACAGCATGCGGCCAGCGGTTTTCTCCACGGAATCAGTGCCACGTCACCCGCGCAGTACCTGGTGGACGGCGTCAAGGTGACCGCGATCCGCGGTGCGGATCACCACCCAAACCTACCGAGTCTCTACGATCCCGCGACGCACGCAAGAGTCGAGGCAACCGGTGCGGACACGATGGTCGGTCTGTACTACTACCGCGCGGACCCGACAAATCCACTGAACACCTATTGGCCAGGGGACGGGGGTGATTGGGAGACCTGGCGGAACATCGTGAAGAACGTGTATGCGGAGTCGGTTGAGCGTGGCTATGACGTCGATTCCTGGATCGCATGGAACGAACCCAACCTCCAGTGGACCACCAGCGCTCGTCCGTACAGCCGATTCCTCCAGACGTTCGACGTGGCTCACGACACGCTCAAAGCGATCTCTCCCGACATCAAGATTCAGGGTCCTGAGATGTACGGGTTCAACTTCGTACGCCTCACCGAGTTCTTGAACTACTGCAGGACCAACGATTGCCTGCCCGATCTCCTGACCTGGCACGAGCTCTCATCGGTGCCCAGCGACGTCGAGACCAACACGGCTCGCATCAAGCAATGGATGATCGACAACGGCATCGAGCCGATGCCGTTGGCCGTCACGGAATACCAGGGCGGCGGCTACGGAAACTCGGCGCCCTACAACGTCGGCGACAACGCTGCCTGGCTGGCCCGCCTGGAGCGCTCGACCGACAACGGCCTCGCCTACGCCTTGTACTCCGCTTGGGAATGGAGAGGGGAGGATCCCAACTTCCGTGCGACTCTCGGCAACGCAACAGCCCGTTCGGCAGACCTGCCGAGAGGTGTGTGGTGGAACTACAACACTTACCGGGAAATGACAGGTCGGCGAGTTGGTGAAACCGCCGGCGCCGGGCTGGACGGTTTCGGCGCCGCCGATGCCTCGATGAAACGCGCAACCTTCCTCGTGGGCAATCACGAGACCGCCGGCAAGGAGATCGACCTGAGCCTGGAGAACCTCGACGCGGCGCCGTACCTCGTACGCAACGGCAAGATCCACCTGACCGTTTCAGCCATTCCCAACACCGGCACGGTCACCGAACCTGTCCAGGTGACCGACGCCGACTTCCGGGTCAAGGGAGACAGGGTCACCGTGCCACTTCCGTCGTTGCCGGGCCAAGGAGCGTATCGGATCTCGATCTCGCAGGCGGTGGCCGACCTCAAGGCCGTCAGCCACGAGGCCGAGAAACTTCCGGCGACGGCTTCGCCAGGGACACCGCATAGGATCATCGAGGACCCACAGGCCAGTGGAGGCGCCGCGACCGTGCTGGATGCCAACTCCGTCGGATCGTCGGTGCGGTACGCGGTCGACACGCCGACTCCCGGGGTGTACGACGTCAGCGCGACCTTGAAGCGGGCCACTGGTCACGGGATGGTGCAGCTGTACGTCGACGGAAAAGCATCCGGCGGGCCGCGGGACGAGTTCGGCACGACGCAGCAGTACTACCAGTCCGGCTTCGGCATGATTCATCTCGACCGTGGACCGAACCTGCTGGAGTTCCGAGTGGTCTCGCGCAACCCGCAAGCGGATTCGTACAAGTTCGTCCTGGACAAGGTGGACCTGAAAAAGGTCGGCTGAAGGCGCCTCCCCGGGGGGGGGCACACGAGCGTGTGACCCTCCCGGGAGCGCCGGTACGCGCCATGACTGAGGTGCTGCCGAATGAGTACGGCGGCTTCCTCGGCGATCCGTTCTCGAAGTGAAGGGGCCGATCTACAAGAAGGGGTACGTCGGACCGTGAGCGCGGGTGAGGAAGCCGTTCGCCGGCGGCGAGAAGACGACCCAGGTTGTTGTTTCGCAGGACTCGGCCTTTCAATCAAGGCTACTTCAGCTCGGCGGAGGTCTTTCCCAGCAAGCGGCGGGCGACGATCAACTGCTGGATCTGTTGGGTGCCTTCGAAGATGTCGAGGATCTTCGAGTCTCTCGACCACTTTTCGAGGAGTTCGTGTTCGGAGTAGCCGAGGGTGCTGGTCAGTTCTACGCAGCGGAGGGTGATGTCGTTGGCGACTCGGCCGGCCTTGGCCTTGGCCATGGAGGCTTGGAGGGAGTTGGGGTGCGAGTTGTCGGCCATCCAGGCGGCTTGGAGGGTGAGGAGGTAGGCAGCCTCCCAGTCGGCTTCCATGGACAGGAATGTCGCGGCGGCCGCGGGCTGGCGGTGGGTGGGGCGGTCGTAGTCGACCTGGATGCCGGCCTCGGTCAGCAGGTCGCGCGTGAGTTCCAGGGACGCGCGGGCGCAGCCCACGGCCATCGCGGCGACCAGAGGGCGCGTGTTGTCGAAGGTCTGCATCACCCCGGCGAAGCCCTTGTCGATGTCCGCCGTGCCGAGCAGGTTCTCGCGGGGGACGCGGCAGTTCTCGAAGCGGATGGTGGCCGTGTCGGAGGCGCGGATGCCGAGCTTGTTCTCCAGGCGTTCGACCGTCATGCCGGGCGTGTCCTTCATGACCACGAACGACTTGATCGCCGCCCGCCCGAGGGACTTGTCGAGGGTGGCCCAGACGACGACCGCGTCGCAGCGGCCGCCCGCGGTGACGAAGATCTTCTCGCCGTCCAGCACGTAGTGGTCGCCGTCCAGTCGCGCGGTGGTCTGGATGTTGGCCGAGTCCGAGCCGCACCCGGGCTCGGTGATCGCCATCGCGGCCCACACGCCCTCGAAGCGCTTGAGCTGCTCGTCCGACGCCACGGAGGCGATCGCGGAGTTCCCGAGGCCCTGCCGCGGCATCGACAGCAGCAGCCCGACGTCGCCCCAGCACATCTCCATGATCGACAGCACCGACGACAGGTTCGACCCGTTGACGACACCGTCCTCAGCGGCGGCGGTACGTCGTACGCCGGACGCGCCGGCCCCGGAACTGGTGCCCGAGGCACCCAATCCGTCGACCATCGCGGCCAGCATGTCGAGCTCGACCGGGTACTCGTGCTCGGCCAGGTCGTAGCGCCGCGAGTTCGGCCGGAGCATCTCGGCGGCGACCTGGTGCGCCTGGTTGACGAAGGCCCGGAACTTCGACGGCACCTCGAGGTTGATCATACGAGCACCGCACCTTCCATTACGCCGATCGCCCGCAGGTCGCGGTACCACCGCTCCACCGGATGCTCCTTCACGAACCCGTGCCCGCCGAGCAGCTGTACGCCGTCCGTCCCGATCTGCATGCCCTTCTCGGCACAGAGCCGCCGCGCCAGCGCGACCTCCCGGGCGTACGGAAGCCCTTGGGTGGCACGCGACCCTGCCCGGTACGTGACCAGCTTCATCCCCTCCAGCTCGATGCCGATGTTCGCCACCATGAACGCCACCGACTGCCGGTGACTGATCGGCTCACCGAACGCCTCCCGGGTGTTCACGTACGGCGTGACGTAGTCGAGCACCGCCCGCGCGGTCCCCAGCGCCAGCGCGCACCACCCGAGCCGCGACAACCGCACGCACTCGGCGTAGTCCTCGACCGACCCGAGCGGCGTCGCCGGGACGTCGGTCAGGATCACCCGGCTCAGCGACGCGGCGCGCAGGCCCATCGACGGCTCGGCCTCGATCGTCACACCCGGATGATCCGGCTCGACCACGAACAACTGCGGCCCCGCATCGGTCTGCGCGCCGATCACGAACAGCTCCGCCTCGGCCGCCCGCGGCACCAGCGACTTCACACCGTTCAGCAGCCCGCCCGTGGACCGCGTCCGCAGCTCGAAGGGATCGAACAGCACATGCGGCTCCAGCAGCGCCAGCGCGGCCGCAGGCACCGACGACCCGGTGAAGGCCGGCAGGTACGTCGCCTGCTGCGTCTCGTCGCCCCACAACGAGATCGCCGTACTCACCGCGGACGGCGCCAGGCACGCGACCGCCTGTCCCATGTCGCCGTACGCGAGCGCTTCGGCCACGAGTACGCCGGTCATCGCGGAGCGCTCGGTGACGATACCGCCGAGCTCCTCGGGCACCTCGATGAGGCTCAGGCCGAGCTCCGCCGACGACTCCAGCACCTTCGCGTCCGTCGTACACGCGGTGTCCGCGGCGGCGGCAGCGGGACGCAGCACCTCGTCGGCGAACTCGCGGACGACGCCGACCATCAGCTCCTGGTCCTCGGTCGGCGTCAGGTCGAACCGTCCGGTCCGCCGCGCCGCCGGCAGCCGGGACGGCGCGGTCAGCTTCGACGCCGCGGTGAACCGCCGCGACAGCGCGCCCGCCGTCCGGAATCCGGTCTTGGTCGCCTCGAACACCGCCCGCTCGGCCGGCTTCCGCAACCCGAACCGGTCGATCGCCCGGGATCGCGCCAGCTTGTTCAGCAGCGCGACGCCGACCCCGATCGCGTCCCGCCTGGTCCGCTCCTGAAGGCTCATACAGTCACTGTAAACCGAAGTTACAACTCAGGTCACGCCTGCCTCGACATTACGATCCAACCCATGGACCGGACCAACGCACTCGTAGAGCGGCTCTTCCGGAACGCCGGCGCGGCCCTCGAGCTGTACGCCGTCTACCTCGGCGAACGCCTCGGCCTGTACAAGGCGCTCGCCGAGCACGGCCCCGCGACATCCGTCGAGCTGGCGGAGCGGACCGGTACGGCGGAGCGTTACATCCGCGAGTGGCTCGAGCACCACGCGGTCAGCGAGCTGCTCGACGTCGACGACACCACGGCGGCGCCCACCGAACGGCGGTACACGCTGCCGCCGGAGTACGTCCCGGTCCTCGCCGAGCCGGACGACGCCAACTACCACGGCTACAAGGGCGTCGAGCTCGCACGGGCCGCGCGGATGCTGCCCGAGCTGGTCGAGGCGTACCGGACCGGCGGCGCACCCCCGCCGCTGCCCTGGGGACCCGAGGGACGCGCGGATCCCAACCGGGCGAGCTATCTGAACCTGCTGGGCAAGGAGTGGCTGCCCGCCATTCCGGAGATAAACGAGCGGCTGCGCGCCGATCCGCCGGCCCGGGTCGCGGACTTCGCCTGCGGCACCGGCTGGTCCTCGATCGCGATGGCCCGGGCGTACCCGCGGATCACCGTGCAGGGCGTCGACCTCGACGAGGCCGCGATCGCCGCCGGCACCCAGCATGCGGCAGAGGCCGGGCTGTCGGACCGGGTCAGCTTCGCGGTCGCGGACGTGGCCGCCCAGCGCGGGCAGTTCGACCTGGTGACGATCCTCGAGGCGCTGCACGACATGCCGCGGCCGGTCGAGGCGCTGCGCACCGCGCGGCAGATGCTGGCGCCCGGCGGGACGGTGCTGATCGCGGACGAGCTCGTCGAGGACGAGTTCACCGCGCCCGCCTCCGAGGTGGAGCGCTACCACTACGGCTGGAGCCTGATGTCCTGCCTGCCGAGCGCGATGGGTGATCCGGAGACGGCGGCGACCGGCGCGGTGATGCGGCCGGCGACGCTCCGCCGGTACGCCACCGAGGCAGGGTTCCGGGAGACGCAGGTGCTCCCGTTCCAGACGACGTACTTCCGGTTCTACCGGCTCATCCCGTGATCGCGTCGGCCTTCGCCTGCAAGTACCGCTGCTCCGGGAGGCTCGTCGTACGGCGGGCCGCGGTCAGGTAGTGCTCGTGGGCCTTGGCGGCGTCGCCGGCGCGCTCGTAGAGGTGTGCGCGAACGGCGTCGAGACGATGAGTCTCGGTGATGTTCTTGTCGTTCTCGATGGTCACCAGCAGGTCGAGGCCGGCCTGCGGTCCCTCGACCTGGGCGAGGGCGATCGCGCGGTTGAGCGTGACCATCGGGTTCGGCGCGAGCTTCTCCAGCACCAGGTACAGCGCGTGGATCTGCCGCCAGTCCGTCTCCTCCGCACTCGGCGCCTCCGCGTGCACGGCGGCGATCGCGGCCTGGAGCTGGTACGGCCCCACGTCCCCCTGCTGCAGCGTGTGCAGGATCAGGTCGGCGCCCTCGGTGATCTGCGCGCGGTCCCACAGTGACCGGTCCTGCTCGTCGATCGGCACCAGCCCGCCGTCGGGCGTCGTCCGCGCGGCACGGCGCGAGTCGGTCAGCAGCATCAACGCGAGCAGCCCGGCGACCTCGCCGTCGTCCGGCAGCGCGGTGCGCAGCATCCGGGCCAGCCGGATCGCCTCGGCCGTGAGCTCGACGCGCTGCAACTGTTCGCCCGAGCTGGCCGTGTAGCCCTCGTTGAAGATCAGGTAGAGCACCTGCAGGACGACGCGGAGCCGGTCCGCGCGCTCCTCCTCGGGCGGCATCGCGAACCGGCTGCCGGCCGCCTTGATGCTCTTCTTCGCCCGGCTGATCCGCGGCGCCATCGTTGCCTCCGGCACCATGAACGCCCGGGCGATCTCCGCCGTGGTCAGACCGCCGACCGCCCGCAGCGTCAGCGCCACCTGCGAGGCGGGCGTCACCGCCGGATGACAGCACAGGAACAGCAAGGTCAGCGTGTCGTCGGTGTCCGGCGCCTCGTCGACATCGGCGCCTGGGGCAACCAACTCCTCCGGTCCGGCCATTGCCGCGACGCTGTCCTCGCGCCGCCGCCGCGCGTTCTCGCTGCGG